>JBJXDU010000114.1:0-30426 GCA_046153565.1 Sphingomonadaceae bacterium | reverse complement strand
ACCCTGCGTGGCCACCATCCTGCAAAAAGGAAGGCGCAGGGCAAACATTCCCCAGCGGAAGTCCCTTCCGCTGCCCACCCCCACTTCACTCAGCGCACAGTTGCGCTGTTTAATTGAACAGTGTTGATTTACTGCGCTTGAACCTCCCCGCTTTTTTGCGGGTGGGGGCAATTCTATCTCACGCGAAGGCGCAAAGATGGAATAGGTTCTGATCAGTACAACTTGGTATCACAGTCCTAACGCCGTACCGATAATCGCGCGATTGCGTGGATTGGTTTGCCTCGCTGCGATAGGCGGTTGCGGCCAGCTTGCTCACCCCCTACTTAGCCGCCATGGCAGATCCTTACACAACACTTGGTATCGCGCGCGGGGCGGGCGAGGCAGAGATCAAGAAAGCATATCGCACGCTCGCCAAAGAGCTGCATCCCGACAAGAATAAGGATAATCCCAAAGCCACCGAACGCTTCAGCCGGGTGACCGCGGCTTATGATTTGTTGAGCGACAAGGATAAACGCGCGCGCTTTGATCGCGGCGAGATTGACGGCGATGGCAATCCGGCCAATCCCTTCGCCGGGCGCGGTGGCGGAGGATTTAATCCGGGAGCAGGCGGCTTTGGCGGCGCGGCGGCGGCGGATTTGGGGGATATTTTTGAAGGCATATTTGGCGGGGCCGGCGGCTTTGGCGGTCGCGGTGCGGCGCGGGCCAAGGGCGCCAATGTCACTTACCGGTTGGCAGTGCCATTCGAAGATGCCGCCGCCAGCCGTCCGCAGCGTATCACCTTGTCCGATGGCAAGACGATTGACTTGCGCCTGCCCGCGGGTGTTGAGAGCGGCACCCAAATGCGGCTCAGCGGCAAGGGCGAGGCTGGGCCAGGGGGCAGCGGCGATGCGATCATCACGATCGAGATTGGCAAACATGCCTTTTACACGCGCGACGGCGATCATGTCCGGCTTGATCTGCCCGTGACGCTGGTCGAGGCGGTGCGTGGCGGGCCAGTCAAAGTGCCAACTGTCGACGGGCCAGTGATGGTGAATATCCCCAAGGGCACGTCGTCGGGCAAGGTGTTGCGGCTGAAAGAACGCGGCTTTACCGGCAAAGGCGGCAAACGCGGCGATCAGCTGGTGAGCGTGATGATTGACTTGCCCGCCGATGACGCGGCGCTCACGGCCTTTGCGGAAGGGTGGCGCGATGATCGCAACCCGCGCGGAGGGATGGGCGTTTAGGTGCGGGGCATATCGCCCGAATCGCCCGAACAGCGGCGCAAACATCCCGCGGTGCACCCTCGCAAACCAGGCTGGCGCGGGCGGATCGGGTCGGGGTCGGAAGGTTTTGAAATACTGCGCCGTATCATCGTTGGTATTTTTAATGATGGCTTCATCCATGCGGGCAATCTGGCCTATCTGACGCTACTCACGCTATTTCCCTTCATCATCATCATCGCCGCCATTGCCCGATTGGTGGGGCGGACGTCCGATATTCAGGCGGTGGTGGGGTCAGTGCTGGCGGCACTGCCACCCACAATCGCGCCAATGATCGACAGCGCGGTGCAGCAAGCGCTTGTGGCGCGGACGGGGCCCTTGCTCTGGTTCGGCGCGGCGGTGGGGCTGTGGACGGTCACGAGCTTTATCGAAACGATGCGCGATATCCTTAGGCGGGCTTATGGCACCGCCTATCTGCGGCCCTTCTGGCAATATCGCCTGATCGGCATTGCGATTGTGTTCATCTCGGTTGCCCTCATGATGATTGGCTTGTCGGCCCAAATAGCGCTGATTGCGATTGAACAAGTGATGATGCGCTTCTTCCCTGGTGCGCGCGATTATGCTGACTGGATTACCAATACCCGGTTTGCGCCGTTGCTCGTTATCTATGCCTCGCTCTTCATGATGTTCTGGACGCTGGCACCGTCGGGTTATCGCGGGCGGCGCTTTCCCAAATGGCCCGGCGCCTTGTTCACAACGCTGTGGTGGTATGCCGCCGTCACCCTGCTGCCCCGCGCGCTGGCGGCGTTCAATGGCTATACGCTCACTTATGGCGGCCTTGCCGGGGTGATCGTCGCCTTGCTGTTCTTCTGGTTAGTCGGCTATGGCTTTGTGATCGGCGCGCATATCAACGCGGCGTTGGCCAACCCTGCGCTTTCGGGGGCGGGGGGCAGCAGCACTTTTGACGAACTATCGGAGGCCAAGTGGCTGGATACATGAACGGAAAGCGCGGGCTCATCATGGGGCTTGCCAATGATCGCAGCCTCGCCTGGGGCATCGCCCAGAAACTGAAGGCTGAAGGGGCCGAGCTCGCCTTCTCCTTTCAAGGCGAGGCCATGGAAAAGCGCGTGAAACCGCTGGCTGAGCAGCTTGAGAGCGACTTCTTGATCGATTGCGACGTGGCCGACATGGCCAACCTCGATAAGACGTTTGCGACGCTTGCCGCCCGCTGGTCGACGATTGATTTTGTCGTTCATGCCATTGGTTTTTCGGACAAGAATGAGCTGCGCGGTGGCTATGTTGATACCAGCCTCGATAATTTCCTGATGACAATGAACATCAGCGTCTATTCCTTCGTCGCGGTGGCCAAACGAGCTTCAGCGATGATGCCGGATGGTGGTGCTTTGCTGACTTTGAGTTATTACGGGGCAGAAAAGGTCATTCCCCATTATAACGTGATGGGCGTGGCAAAGGCGGCGCTTGAAACGAGCGTGAAATATCTGGCCGTCGATCTCGGGCGTGACAACATTCGCGTGAACGCCATATCAGCCGGGCCGATCAAGACACTCGCCGCCTCGGGCATTGGCGATTTCCGCCATATCATGAAATGGAACGAATATAATTCACCGCTCAAGCGCAATACGACGATCGAGGATGTCGGCGGCGCGGGGCTTTATCTCCTTTCCGATTTGTCGAACGGCGTGACCGGCGAGACGCACCATGTCGATAGCGGCTATCATGTTGTCGGCATGAAGGCCGAAGACGCGCCCGATATTGCTTTGGTATGAGCCATAACAGCTTCGGCCACCTGTTTCGTTTCACCACATGGGGCGAGTCGCATGGCCCGGCGCTGGGCACCGTGGTTGATGGCTGCCCGCCCGGCTTGCCGCTGTCAGAGGCCGATATCCAGCCATTCCTTGACAAGCGCCGCCCCGGCACGTCGCGCTTTACGACGCAGCGGCAGGAACCTGACGTGGTGCGGATCCTCTCGGGCGTGTTCGAAGGGCGGACAACGGGCACGCCGATCAGCTTGATGATCGAAAATGTCGATCAGCGCTCAAAAGATTATAGCGACGTCGCCAAAGCTTACCGGCCCGGCCACGCCGATTATGCTTATGATGCCAAATATGGCCTTCGCGATTACCGCGGCGGCGGGCGCAGTTCGGCGCGTGAGACGGCGGCACGCGTTGCCGCAGGCGCGGTCGCGCGGCTGGCGATGCCCGAAGTCAGCATCATCGCCTATGTCGTCGAAATCGGCGGCGATGCGATCAACCGCGATAATTTTGAGCGGAGCGAAATTGATAAAAACCCCTTCTTTTGCCCCGATGAAGCCGCCGCCGCGCGCTGGGAAATTCTTGTGGATGAAGCGCGTAAGGCGGGCAGCTCGCTTGGGGCAGTGATCGAATGTGTCGCAACTGGCGTGCCCGCAGGCTGGGGGGCGCCGCTTTATGCCAAGCTGGATGCCGAACTTGCGGCTGCCTGCATGTCGATCAATGCAGTGAAGGCCGTCGAGATTGGTGACGGTTTTGCAGCAGCGCGGCTGCGCGGCGAACAAAATGCCGATGCGATGCGCCCCGGCAGCAATGCGCCCGAATTCCTCGCCAATCATGCCGGCGGGATTGCGGGGGGGATATCAACTGGACAACCCGTCATCGTCCGCGTTGCGTTCAAGCCGACCTCATCAATCCTGACGCCCGTTGAAACCATCACCAGCGACGGCGAAGCGACCGAGATTATGACCAAGGGCCGCCACGACCCCTGCGTCGGCATTCGTGGTGCGCCGGTGGTTGAGGCGATGATGGCGCTGGTGCTGGCGGATCAAAAACTGCGCCACCGCGCGCAATGTGGCTAAGGCAGTACGTTAAACGAGGTTGGGATCGCGCCGCTCGGCCGGGGGAATGCGTGTGATCATCACGAGCGCGAGCAAAGTGATCGACCCAGAAACAACAAAGGCCGCGCCGTAGAAAATGAACGGCGCCTGCGGCCCAGTGAACCAGGCGAGCAAAGGGTTGAAAAGCAAAGGCGCAATGATTGACCCCACCGCCATCACGCTTGAGGCAAAACCCTGAACCTCACCTTGCGTCGTTGCGTCAGCGCGGCGCGACAGCATCGCGGTGAGGCAGGGATGGACGAGCGACTGGACCGCGATGAGCGGCATTAGGAACAGCGACACCGATCCGGAGCTAATCACCGCGAGCGCGAGCATGTTCGATGCGCCGCCGACGAGACCGATCATCGCGCTGCGCCGTTCGCCAAAGCGCTTGACGATGCGCGGCGCGATCATTGTCTGCGTGACCGCCATCGCGACGCCCATGATGGCAAGCGAAAAGCCCACCATCAGGCTCGACCAGCCGTATCGCCCAATCGCAAAATAGCTCCATGTCATTGGATAAATGAGGCTTGCGAGGTTCCAGAGGAAATAGACAATGGCAAGCGGAATGATGCCCTTAAGCTTTCGCGCTTGCATCAGCGCGCCGATGGGATTGGCGCGCTTCCAATCAAACGGTCGCCTATTTTCAGGCCTTAGCGTTTCAGGCAGTGCGATCACACCGTAAAGCAAATTGCCAACCGCCAGCGCGGACGCGGCGTAAAAGGGCAAGCGGTGGTCAATCGACCCCAGCAATCCCCCCATTGCTGGCCCAACAACAAAGCCCAGCCCGAACGCCGCGCTGATATAGCCAAACCACCGCGCCCGGTCTTCGGGTGCGGTGACGTCCGCAATGACTGATTGCGCCGGGCCGTTGGTCGCCCCGAAAATGCCGGTAAAGGCGCGCGCCACGAACAACCAGACAAGGCTCGGCGCAAAGGCGAGGATCAGGAAATCAATCGAAAAGCCAAGCAGTGAACCTAGCAAAATGGGGCGGCGGCCAAACCGGTCGGAAAGGTTGCCCATCACCGGCCCGCACATGAACTGAAACCCGGCGAAGGTAACTGACAGCATACCGCCAATCGCAACTGCGCGCGATAGCGACACCTGCCCCAATTCCATCACCAACTGCGGGAATACAGGAATGAACAATCCAAAACCCATCGAATTGATCAGCATCGTCGCCAGCACGAACCGGATGGCGGATGGCATTGGCGCGCTTTGCTTCACCGTAAGTTCCAATGCCAGAGGCAGCGTGGAGCGGGCGAAGGGATTCGAACCCTCGACCCCAACCTTGGCAAGGTTGTGCTCTACCCCTGAGCTACGCCCGCTCGGGCTTTGCCGGTCGGCGACGACTGGCTGGGAAGAGCGCGCTGTTAGCATTGGCATTTGCAAAGGGCAAGCAGCGAATAAGCAAATTTTTGGGGGCTTGGCATTCGAAGCGCTTAACGCCACATAGGGAAAAGACAGGAGCATGATGTGGCGACTCTGGGATTAAGTGCGGCCGAGCGCGAGGCCATTGAAACATTCAAGCGCGATGTAATCGAGCCGTCGATGGCGAGCCTCGTCATCCTTGATTTCTGGGCCGAATGGTGTGGCCCGTGCAAGGCGCTGACGCCGCTGCTTGAAAAGGTTACGGCCGATTACGCGAACAAAGGCGTGATCCTTGCCAAGGTCAATGTCGACGAGAATAAGGCGATTGCCGCGCAGTTCCGCGTGCAATCAATCCCGACAGTCTATGCGGTATTTCAGGGGCAGCTTGTCGCCGACCTGACGCCGATGCGCAGCGAGGGTCAGCTGTCCAAGGCGCTTGATCAGATACTCAAGCAATTACCCGTACAGGGCGAGGCGCAGAGCCTTGAGGCTGAGATTGAGCCATTGTTGACGATGGGGGAAGATGTGCTGGCGAGCGGTGATGCGGCGCGTGCAGTGAGCATATTTTCGCAGATTGCCGATATGGCACCTGACAATTTGCCGGCACTGTCCGGGCTAATCAGGTCACTTGCGGCGGCTGGTGAGATTGATGCGGCGAAGGAATTGCTCGCTGAGGTTCCGGCCGATGTGGCAAGCGACCCCGTTATTGTCCGCGCGGCGTCGGCAGTGGCGCTGGTTGCCGATGCCAAACCGGTTGATGATCTGAGCGGCCTTAAGGCTCACGTCGCTGCCAATCCGGATGACCACGCGCTGCGGTTTGAACTCGCTGGTGGCTTGATGGCGGCAGGTGACCGTGACGGCGCGGCGGATGCCTTGCTCGCGATCATTGCGGCAGAGCGTGACTGGAATGATGGCGCGGCGCGCACTCAGCTGCTGCAATATTTTGATGTAGTGGGGATTGCCGACCCGTGGGTCAGCGCGCAGCGGCGGCGGCTATCAGCTGTCTTGTTCACATGAGCGCCACCGCTACAGCCGTGCGCTTGTCGGTTTTCCCGCTTTCGGGCGCAATCTTGTTCCCCAGGATGCAATTGCCGCTCCATATCTTTGAACCGCGTTACCGTGCGTTGGTGAGCGATGCGATGGCGCGTGACCGGCGGATTGCAATGATCCAGCCGCGGCAGGCCGGTGATCGGCCCGCTTTGTTCACCGTCGGTTGCGTCGGCCATATTGCGCAAGTCGAGGCGCTTGATGATGGTCGCTATAATCTAATCCTTGAGGGTAAGGCGCGGTTTCGAATGCTGCGTGAGCTTGATGTCACCACGCCGTTCCGTCAGATTGAGGCAGAGCTTGAGGTCGAAAGTGAAGCCGATCAATCACTGAGCATTGCCGCACGCGCGTCGCTTGAACAGGAATCGCGCGCATTTGCCGATGCGCAGGGCTATGCTGTTGACTGGGATTCGGTCGCGCGACTTGATGATGAAGCACTCGTCAACGGTATTGCTCAAATCGCCCCCTTTGATGCGGCGGCCAAGCAAGCCTTGCTTGAAGCGGTGGACTTATCGACGCGCGCTGATTTGATTGTGCAATTGATGCAATTCTTTGGCCGCCATGACGGAGAGAGCCGTGTCACGCTGCAATAGCGTGTTGAGGTGTCTGACTATAAACAGTGCCTTCGCAGTGGCACGGATAGGAGGCGTTGATGAATAGATCGTGGCTTCCCGCATTGATGTTTTTGTGCCTTGCCGGCGTATCAGTGCCAGTGCGTGCGCAAACTGCGCCTGCGCCCGCTTCCCCCGCAGACGCGGCCACCGATGTGGCAACGGGCGTTGATCAGGCGCTTCGGCTTACGGTGCCGGTTATGATCAACGGGCAAGGGCCGTTTCAATTCGTGATTGATACGGGTGCCGACCGAACCGTTGTTTCAACCGAAGTGGCCGACCGGCTTGGGTTGCCAAGTGCGGGCAAAGCGCGGCTCCATTCGCTTGGCGGCGCGCGCGATGTGCGGATCGTAAAAGTTGATACGGTTCAGGTCTCAACCAATATCGTCAAGAATGTGAACGCAGCGGCACTGCCCGCCGAAAATTTGGGGGCTGACGGGCTGCTGGGCATTGACTCGCTGAAAGGGCAACGCGTGGTGATCGATTTTGCCGCTAGCAGTATGAAAGTTGTTCCATCCTCCGAAGCCGAAGACGCTGTGCCTGATGATGCGAGCCTGATCGTCGTGACCGCACGGACTCGCCTCGGACAATTGGTGATGGTCGATGCCGATGCCAATGCGCAAAAAATCTGGGTCGTCGTTGATACTGGTTCACAAAATAGTGTCGCCAATACACGGTTGCGCACGTTGCTAACGCGCCGCGCGCCTAAGCTTGATATTAAGCAGATCAGCATGGTTGATGTGCTGGGTAAAATCACCCCGGCTGATTATGTGCTCGTCAATCGCTTGCGTATCGGCGGCGTTGCGTTGGGCAATGCCCCGATTGCCTTTGCCGATGTCCATACATTCAGCCTCTTTGGCTTGTCGAAAAAGCCCTCAATGCTGCTTGGCGTTGAAACGCTGCGGATATTCCGGCGGGTGTCGATCGATTTTTCGTCGCGAAAAGTGAAATTCCTGCTGACCAAGGATCCGTAGGGCAAATCGCTGTGCATCGGCACCATGGTTTGGATTGCCGCGCTTTGCTCGCAAGGACGAGTCAGATTTTACGCAGTTCGCGCTACCCCGCCACCCACGCAGCTACATCGGCCGCTACCTGGTTTGCCGCCTTGTTGAGCGCAACGCCTGCTGATGCGCTGTCGATTGTTGCAATGGGCACATGCGCTTCAAAGCGGCGCGTGACCAGCTCGGTGCTTTTCGCCCGCGTCTGTACCGCGTCATAGGTCACTATGGCTTCACGAGCGGTGGCATCGATCCCAAAATGCGTCAACGCGCCTGTCAGCGTCACACCGGGCTCGGGGTTGATCCGACGAATATCAAAAACTATTTTGCCCGTTTTGACCGCAACCGTTTCAGCAAGGATGCGCTGGAACAGCCGCGCAGGTGCCTCGACCCATGCCGTATCCTTCAAATAGGCGATTTCGGTAGCGTTCGACGTAACGGCCACGCGCACCGTGGCGAGCGATTGCGGTACAGTTGGAATGGCAACCGCAATGCCGTCGCCCGCGCGCGCCGTGCGAACCTCACCTGCTGGCAGGCTCGCGACTGGACTGATCGTCAGCAGCGAGCGTGCCGGTTTGCCCCCAAGGCTGACACAAGCCGTCAACGACGTGAGGGCGAGCATAAGGACGGTGAACTTTTTCATTTGCCCTGCTTTCTTGGTTTATAATCAGGCAGCGTTGGCGATCCGATCAGCGCGGCCGCACCACCCTGATCCAATTTGGTCGCGACCGAGGTGACGGCGTCTGACATTGTCCGCAGATCACGAACAAGCTGCCCAATTTCGGGAACGGTCTGCGCCGACAACGTCTTGAGGGCCGGCCGCGTGTCAGAGATTGCCGCGTCAAGGCTTTCCATGCTTTTTTGGGCTTGGGCAATTGTCCGGCGGAGATCATCAATCGCTGGCTTGCCATTTTCGTTGATCAGCAGGGTTGTGCTGTTCGCCAGCGTGCCAAACTCACTCACCGCCGCGCCTGCTGCTTTGATTGTTGACCGTGTTTCGATGAGCGTGGCCTTTAGCTCGGGGCTGGTGCGCGCGAGTTCGGCACTCACCCTTTCGGTATTGGCAAGGATATTGCCGAATGCGCGCTGGTTCTTGTCATTGACAAGTTCGGTCAGCCGCTCGGTGAGCGTCGTTAGCCGCTCAAGCAATTGTGGCGCATTGTTTAAGAGCGCGCCAAGCCCTGAATTGCGGGTCGGGATAATGGGCACACCCGCTGGACCAATGTCGGTGATTGGCGGCGCGCCCTTAACCGCACCATCGAGCTGAATTTGCGAGGTGCCGGTAAACCCGGCGCGGATTGATGCGGTTGTTCCGATCAGCACGGGCAAGTCCTTGTCCACCGCAATCCGAACGCGCACAAATTCTGGGTTGGGCTTCCACAATTCGATCAACGTAATCTGGCCCGAAGGCACACCCGAAAACGTAATTCCCGATCCTTTGGCGAGCCCTTCGACTGAGCTGCGAAAGAAAATATCAAATTCCTTCTGCGCGCCATTATTGAGCCCGGCGAGCCAGACCGTAAACGCTGCCAATCCAGCAAGCAGCGCAAGCACCACGGTTCCGACCAAAATATGGTTCGATCTTGTTTCCATCAGTGCTTCATGCCCCGCTTTTGCCGCCCGGATCAACTGTTAGCATGGCAGCGCGCCCCCTAGGTCCTTTGAAATACATTTGGATCCACGGGTGATCGAGCGCCAACAGCTCTGGAATCGTGCCGACGGCGACCATTTTTCCGTCAGCAAGCACCGCAATCCGGTCGCAAATAGCGTGGAGCGAATCGAGGTCATGCGTAATCAAAAAGACGGTCAGGCCCAGCGTTCGTTTGAGATCAAGCGTCAGCGCATCGAACGCGGCCGCACCAATTGGATCAAGCCCCGCGGTTGGTTCATCGAGAAACAGCACCGCTGGATCAAGCGCCAGCGCGCGCGCTAGCCCGGCCCGCTTCTTCATGCCACCTGATAGTTCGGATGGATATTTGGCCCCTGCTTCGGGCGGTAAGCCCGCCATCACAATCTTGTAGGCGGCGATCTCATCCAGCAGAGTCTGATCCAGGTTGGGATAATATTCACGCAAGGGTACCTGCACATTTTCAGCGACAGTAAGCGTTGAGAACAACGCGCCGCCCTGAAACAACACGCCCCAGCGGCGACGAATTTCTTGTGCTTCGCCTTCATCTTTGTTGAGCATCGCCTCACCAAAGATATCTACTTCACCGGCATCGGGCCGCTTGAGGCCGATGATCGAGCGCATCAGAACCGACTTGCCAGTGCCTGACCCCCCGACGACGCCAATAATCTCACCGTTGCGCACATCAAGATCAACGCCGTCATGAACGATCTGATCGCCAAAATGATTGACGATGCCGCGCACGCGGATGGCGATTGGATCGTCGAGGTTCATCGCCATCCGATTGCCGTAAAGAAGACCGCAAAGAAGGCATCAAGCACGATCACCATGAAAATCGCTTGAACGACCGCAGCGGTTGTCCGCGTGCCGACTTCTTCGGAATTATTTTCGACTTGCAGCCCTTGAAAGCAGCCCGTCATCGCCACAATCGCGCCGAACACAACCGCCTTGATCATCGCCACATAAAGGTCAGTCATCGGAATGACTTCGCGTAGGCGCTGAACGAACGTGATCGGCGGAATGTCAAGCGACACCCAACTAAAGAAACCACCACCGATGAGTGACATCATGATCGCAAAGAAGGCAAGCAGTGGCATCATTGCCACCACCGCAATCACGCGCGGCAGGACCAGCGCTTCAATTGGTGATACGCCGATGGTGCGCATCGCATCAATCTCTTCGGTCAGTTTCATGGTGCCAATCTGCGCAGCAAACGCCGATCCAGAACGCCCGGCGACCATGATTGCTGTCATCAACACGCCGAGTTCACGGGTTGATAAGCGCCCGACAAGGTTGACGGTGAACACTTCGGCGCCAAATTGGGCGAGCTGAACCGCACCTTGCTGCGCAATAACGATCCCGATCAGAAAGCTCATCAGGCCGATGATGGCGAGCGCTTTGACGCCGACCAGCTCAAACCGCTGAATGACCGCGTTTAGGCGAAAGCGTGACGGGTGGCGGAGGATCGTGCCAATGGCAATCATTGTCGCACCAAAGAAAGACAACATGCCAAGCGCGGTTTGGAAAGCAAAGATCGTGCCTTCGCCGACTTCACCGACAATCCGGGTAAGCGGGTTGATCGGCGGCGGCTGCATTGGCACATCATGCCCCGCCGCGCCAACCTGAGCGAGCAAATGGGCTGTATCCGCATTTGCGCCAATGATGCGCGCGCCGTGGGTCACCGCCAATTTGTGGACTATCCATGCGCCGACCGTGTCAATCCGCTCAAGCGCACCAAGGTCAATAACCGTCGGCGGCGTGCCCAGTGCCGCCAGCCGCTTGGGCAAATCACCAACCCGGGCCAGCGTCAACCGACCCGTGAACCGCAACACTTGCGCGGTGTTCGTCTGCTCTTCGACAAAATCGGCATTTGCGTTCATGTGGTTCTTCACTGATCGATTCGCGGGCTATCGGCAATAGTCAATGCGAGTGTGGAGATATTATGTATCATTTGTCGATATTTGATATGGACAAAACAATCACGCGCCGGGCCACTTTCGGCAGCTTTTTGCGCCACTCACTCGCGCGCCACAATCGCTGGCGTGCGCTCCTTTTACCAGCGGTGGTTCCCGTTACGGCGGCTTACGGCTTGCGGATGATAAGTCGCGGGCGATTGAAATCTACTAATCTGCGCCTTCTTGCGGGCCGAGGTGACTATGACACGCGCGCGCGCAGCTTTGCCCAGCGCACCGTCGCGCGCAATGTGTTGCCTCAGGCGCTTAGCCAAATTGAAGCCGACCGTGCCGCCGGGGCGCGGCTGGTGATGGCGACGGCCTCTTATGATTTTTACGCAGCCGAAATCGGGCGGGTGCTGGGCTTTGATGATATTATTGCGACGATGAATGACGGCGCGCGGATAGTTGGCGAAAATTGCTACGGCGCCGCGAAGCTCCGCATGATCGAAGCATGGATGGCCGCGCAGCATATCGACCGCGCTGATGCCCATATCCGCTTTTATTCCGACCATGTTTCGGATGCGCCGTGCCTAGACTGGGCCGATGAAGCCTTCGCCGTCAATCCTCACCGCCCGTTGCGCCGATTGGCGACAGCAAAAGGGTGGACAGTGCTCGATTGGGCTAAGCGCTAATCCCGATCACTGATATTTGCCGCCCATAGTCACTCTCGCCAGCCAGTGTTGCGCGACGATAGCTGAAATAATGATCCGGCCTCGTAACGGTGTCGATCCCTTTGGCATCAATGCGCGTCACGCCAGCGGTGGCGAGACGATTGGTGACATAGGCCTCAATGTCGAAAAACTGATGACCAGTGCGACCGGCGGTAAAAAACCGTTCATTGTCGCGGTCTGCTTGTTCAAAGCGCTGCGCAAAATCATCGCCTACTTCGTAGGAGGCGCGGCCAATGCACGGACCAATGGCCGCGACAATGTGATCGCGTGCGGCGCCAAGCGCTTCCATCGCGGCGATGGTGGCATCGGTTACGCCGCCTAGCGCGCCCTTCCAGCCCGCATGCGCTACGCCGACGATGCCAGCAGCACTATCGGCAAACAGGACGGGCACGCAATCAGCCGTCAAGATACCCAACAGCAGTCCCGGACGATCAGTAACGAGCGCATCGGCCTGCGGCCGTTCACCTGAAAACGGCCCGGTCACGGTAATCACGTCTGCCGAGTGAATTTGGTAAGCGGTCACCAGTGACGCCCCCGGCAACACCGCGGTTTCAACTTGCGCGCGATTGTGCTCAACCGCGCGACGGTCATCGCCCGACCCCAAGCCGACGTTGAGGCTGTGGTATAACCCAGCCGATATGCCTCCAGTGCGGCCCAAAAAGGCATGCGGAAAGGGTTCGATCATGTGCGACCGAATGGCGTTGATCGTCCCTGTCATCAGCCAAAGCCATCGGGTTCGGGCCAGCTTGGGGCCGTTACCGCCATCACTTTGAACAAATCACCCATGCCGTTGCCGCTCGCCAACCGGTCGCGTTGCCCGGCAAAATCGTCGGCGCGGTCAGGGCTAACCGCGATCAGCGCGACCGTGCGCTCGGCAAGGCCCAAACGCGTCAACCATTGCCCTTGTCCCACTGGCCCCAAAACACGGGCACCGCCCAATTCGCACGCAGCCGCGAGCGTCTCAAAATCAACATGCGCTGTCAGGTCTTGCTCTCCGGGGTTCGTGAAGGGATTTGCGACTTGGTGGGTCTTCACCGCCTGAAGCGTGTCGCCGATCGCTGGCCCTTTATAGCCATAGTCGATGATCAGCATGACCCCGCCTTGGCGCACAATTCGCTCCGTCAGCGCGCGCATGATTGCAACGCAAGCAGGCGAACTCTCAATCACGCTCGCATCTGGTGAGTCGCGCAGCGTATCGGGAATGATATCGACGGGTACAGGATTGCCAATCATCGGGACAAACGCATCGTCTTGGCATCCGATCAGGCGCTGGTGCCACATGCCTTCATGTTTAATCAATTGGTGGACGGGCAGCGCATCAAAAAATTCATTGGCAACGACGAACAACGGAACATCATCTGGGAGCGTTGACATATCAGTATGGAACAATGCATCGCTTACCGCCTCGCGCTGTAATCCGCTTAACACGGGGCTTGTCTCAACAAAGTGAACCGGCGGCGTGAGCCCCACCATCGCCATGGCGCGCAACGCATCGCGCGCCAGCGTGCCGCGTCCCGGTCCAAGTTCGACATAATGCGCGGCGGGCGTTTCCATTCGAAACCACAGATCGGCGAGCCATAGCCCAATCAGCTCACCAAACATCTGGCTGATTTCAGGTGCCGTGATGAAATCGCCCGCACGACCCAGCGGATCACGCGTCGCATAATAATGCGTATTGGCAGTGGCCATGAAGTGCGCAACAGGTATCGGCCCGCCAAGCGAAATCGCGCGCGCCAAGCGGTCGGCTAAACTTTGCTCACGCAACGCTGCGCTCACCGGCCACGGCCTCAACACGCGTGCGCCGCGCCTTTGCAGAGACAAACAGATAAATTCCAATGATGAACATTGGCAGGCTCAGTGTCTGGCCCATGGTAAGCCCCCAGGGCAAATCTTCTAATCCGGCGTCGGGCTGGCGCACCAGTTCAACAGCTGAGCGGCTGACCGAATAGATCACCAAGGCCGTGCCAACGAGCTTGCCGGGCTGATACCGTGCCGCACTTTTCCAGAACATCCACCACAGGATGGCGAAGAGCAAAACACCTTCCAGTCCCGCTTCATAAAGTTGGCTCGGGTGACGCGGCACGTTGTCGCTGGTGCCGGGGAAGATAATGCCCCATGGCATGTCAGTTGGCCGACCCCATAGCTCACCGTTCACAAAGTTGGCGACCCGCCCCAGCAGCAGCCCGAAGGGCGTCGCGCAGGCAACATAGTCTGCGACGCGCAGCATCGACAATTTGTGGGCGCGGGTGAACAGCCATAGCGCAATGATAACGCCCAGCAGCCCGCCGTGGAGTGACATGCCGCCCTCCCACACGCGAATTATGTCAAGCGGAGTCGCAAAAATCGAAGGTTTGTAGAAGAGGCAATAACCAAGTCGCCCGCCAAGAATGATACCAAGCGTAGCATAAAAAATGAAATCATCCACATGCCGCCGCGCCATCGGGGCACCGGGGGCTGCGATCAATTTGAGCAGATACCACCAGGCAAGAATGATTCCCGCAATATAGCTCAGCGAATACCAGCGCAGCTTGAAAAAGCCGAAATCATAGGCAACTGGGCCGATCCCCAGTTGGTCGTAACGTATGGCCGCCGTAGCGTCGGCGATTAGAAGCAGGATCAAGGCTTTTCCCCAGCAATTTTCCCCTCCATAGAGCGGAGAAAGCAGAAGACCAATAGGGAGAGAGTCGCGATGCCATCGGCGCTTGATATACGTGTAGGAAATGCCATCGACGCGATCATCGCGCCGGGGGGGGCTATGCCTCTAACGACATATGCGGCCTTTGGCGTTGAGCTGCCAATGATCGCCACAGCGCCGCCCACGCTAACGCATTATTTCGCCTATTTCTGCGGGCAACACGGCGATGCGACCTTCATTGTCGATGGTGAGGAGCGGATCAGCTTTGCGCAGGCCTATGCAGCGGCAAGCCAAGTCGCCACCGCCTTGGTGCGCGCGCACGGCGTGAAACGCGGTGACCGTGTCGGGATTGCGATGCGTAATGCGCCGAGTTGGATCATTCTCTATATGGGTACGCTCATGGCGGGTGGCTGTGCGACGTTGCTCAATGGCTGGTGGCAGGGCGGTGAGCTTGCCGACGGAATCCACGATGTTGAGGCTTCGCTCGTCTTTGTCGATGCGCCGCGCGCCGCGCGACTGGCGGATACTGGCGGTGACATGACGGCACGAGTGGTCACACTCGATGTCGCGTTGCCGCTGATGGAAGCACTCGCTCCCGTGATCGCCGCACCTGAACTGACCGAAGATCCGCTCCCTGAACTGACCGGCGATGATCTGGCGACAATCCTGTTCACATCGGGATCGACAGGTCGTTCAAAAGGGGCTTTTTCAACGCACCGTGCCGTCGTGCAAGGCACGTTCAACTATATCGTCCAAGCACTGATGATGCTTGAGCTTGCCGTGCAGGACGGCCGCATAAAGCCCAACCCGCCACAGCATGCAACTTTGATGACAGTGCCGCTTTTCCATGTGACCGGGGAAATCCCGATGCTGCTCGTCAGCTTTGCGATTGGTCGCAAGATTGTGATGATGCCCAAATGGGATGCGCTTCGGGCGATGCAGCTAATTGAAAAGGAAAAGATCACCAATTTCACGGGCGTTCCGCTGATGAGTTTTGAAATCCTCACTCACCCGGATCGCCACAAATATGATTTGTCGACTGTGCAGAGTTTTGCCGCCGGCGGTGCCCCGCGCCCGGCAGACCATGTCCGGCGGATGCACGACGAAATGGTCGGCAGCCCGCCAGCACTTGGCTACGGCCTCACTGAAACCAACGCGATTGGCTGTGGCAATTTCGCAGAAAATTATGTTGCCAAGCCAAGCAGCACGGGGGCCGCGTCGCGCCCGCTGGTTGATCTGGCCATCCTCGACGGCGTGGGCAACAAGATGCCGCAGGGTGAACGCGGCGAAGTGGCGATCCGCAGCGTCGCCAATTTTACGGGCTATTGGAACCGGCCCGATGCGACGGCGGAGGCAATCATGCCCGATGGCTATTTCCGCACCGGTGATATCGGTTATCTTGATGAAGATGGCTATCTGTTCATCGTTGACCGCAAAAAGGATATCATCATCCGCGGCGGCGAAAATATCAGCTGTCAGGAGGTTGAAGCGGCGCTCTATGCTTATGCGGGCGTGGCCGAATGCGCCGTGTTTGGCTTGGCCGATGAACGGCTGGGCGAAGTTGTTGGCGCTGTCGTTTATCCCGGGACGATCGATGAAAGCGCTTTGCGGGCGTTTCTTGAGGCGGAACTGGCCGCTTTCAAGATTCCGTTGAAAATCTGGTTTGCGCCAGAGCCATTGCCGCGGCTTGGCACTGAAAAAATCGACAAAGTTTCACTGCGCGCCAAATTCCGCAGCGAATGGGCGGCTAAGGGGTGATATCAGGCCCGCGCCCTGATGTCGGCAAGCGCGGTTTTGGCGTGATGGTGAAAATAGCCCAAGTAGGAAGCGATAAATGATAGAAAGGCGCACAGCATCCGCGACGATAGGATGATATGTGCGCCGCCCTGGGGCGGGGCATCGAGCAAGCCCAGATCATAGGCACCTTCAAGCAAGCGAAGCAAATTGGAACGTGAACCAGCAAAGTCGCGGCCATGATGGCGCAGATTGATGCTGAGCGGCGCTATAACAAGTCCCGCCGGATCGCGCAGTGCCGCCGCAACGGAACGTTCCATCAGCATCCGGCCGCCATCGGCATTGGCGAAATGGGCGACTTCGGGGAACGGATCAAGCGGCTTCCACCCCGCAATCAGGCCTTCGGCGCCGCTGGTGCGCATACCTTCCCCAAGGGCTGGATAGCGCGTGCTAAGCCCAACCAGATTCGCGTCCGGCGCCGCCGCATCAATCGCGGCAAAGATGCCGTCATTCCATTCCTCGACGGTCGCCATAAACTGTGGCGTTGGTTCAAGATGCACGACGCGAGCATCGATTTGTGAACGAACACTTTTGAGAAAGCCACCGAGCTTCATGAGGTTGAGAAACGCAAAGACGCGCCCGCTGCTCGCCAAATCGAGCTGTTTACAAATTCGCGACAAATTGCCAACGGTCAGGCCTGTGCGCGGGTCAGCTGGGTCGCGTGTGGTGTGAAGGTAAAGCGTGAAGACAATCATTTGAAACCGCCACGCCTCGAGCACGACTTTGTTGAGGATTAGATTGTTGGAAAAGAAGGGCGACATGACCCCTTCGTGACGCCGCGCTCCGTCCAGAAGATGCGGCAGATTACGAAACGCGACGATGCGATCCCAGTCATCGCCGGCCCGGCTGGCAAAGTCGTCGTCATGCTGATCAATCTTGACAATAGTACGCATCAAAAGTCACATTTTTTTCTCCCATCACACAGGCTTATCAGGATCAATCCAAAAAAGGACCGGAGAATCGCCTATTCCTCCAAAAAAGGACCAAGCGAATTGAATGACTTTGCGGCAAGGCATGACTGCTTTCGCGGGTTTTAGCGACCCACTCGCGGAAGCGACCATTCCATAGGCGTAAGCGCGTCGGCGGGGGCTGCCTCTTCTTGGGGTAGGGATAGTCCCCGTTTCTCGCTTGTTTTGCGCTTAGCCAAATGCGGGGCTAGCGCGTACTCGCTCGCATCCCTATCACGGCGGCAATGGCACTTCTCGACAACCAAGACGGTCACCCACGGATCAGCCGCCGTTCACTTTTGATCGGTGCAGCAGGGGTCGGGGCACTGGCAGTGGGGTGGCAATTGTGGCCGCGCAGCTATCCACACAATCTTGTCGCGGCCGAGGGCGAAACCATCCTTGGCGGCTATATTAAGATTGGCAGCGACGGCCATGTAACGATCGTCTGCCCGCAAGTTGAGTTGGGGCAAGGCAGCTATACGCTGATTGCGCAAATTATTGCGGACGAACTGGGGGCCGATTGGCGGACAATCGCAATCGAACCCGCGCCACTCAACCCGCTTTATGCCAACGAGATATTCGCCACCGAATGGCATCAAGGCTGGTGGCCCGAAACCAGGGTGCAGGTGACCGGCGGATCATCGACGGTGCGCCAGTTTGAACTGCCGCTGCGCCGTGCCGCCGCCGCCGCACGTGCTTTGCTGTGTCAGGCGGCTGCCGCGCAGTGGGATGCCAGCTGGGAAGCCTGCGACACCGACAATGGTTTCGTTACGCGCGGCGATGACCGGCTTCGATTTGGTGCGCTGGCGGCAAAAGCGGCGACCTATACAATTCCGGGCGACATTGCGTTGCGTCGTGGTAAGCTAACCGGGCGCGGCCTCAACCGCCTTGATATTCCCGCCAAACTTGATGGATCAGCCAATTTCACGGGCGATATCCGGTTGCCCGATATGGTGTTTGCCGCCATCCGTCAGGGGCCGATGGGCGATAGTCGCCTCGTCAAAATCGATAAGCAGGCCGCAACCCAGATCAGCGGCGTGCTTGATGTGATTGAGGATGAGCGCTGGGTTGCGGCGATCGCCACCAATTGGTGGGCGGCCAACCGCGCGCTTGACCTGCTTCATCCACGCTTTGCGACGCAGGGAGGTTTGGTGAGCAGCGAGTCGATTGATCGCGCGCTTGGCCTTGCGCTTGACGGCGACGGCATTAACGTTGCCAAAGCTGGCGATTTGCCCGCAGCGATTAAAGCGGGCCGCGCGATTACCGCTGAATATCGCGTTGGCCTTGCCGCGCACGCTGCGCTTGAGCCGATGACGGCAACAGCATCGCTTGACAAAGGGCGGCTCCAATTATGGATTGCGACGCAAGTACCCGGCTTTGCGCGCGCGGCGGCAGCGGCGGCGATTGGCATTAGCGAATCGAATGTTGACGTCCACGCCATGATTGTCGGCGGATCCTTCGGACGCAAATATGAGGTTGAGATTGCCGGGCAAGCGGCGATCCTCGCGCAAAAGCTCAAACGCCCGGTGCAGCTGATTTGGTCACGCGCCGAAGATTTCATGCATGACCGGTTTCGGCCAGCAGCGCGCGCGCGGTTGGTCGCGAGTATTGGCCCGGCGGGGCAGTTGCTGGGCTGGCAAGCCAACATTGCGGTGCCCGATGTGACCGCTGAACTGCGCGCACGCCTGATTGACGGGCAACCAGCACATGCGGTGAGGCGTGGCACGTCGCACAAGTTGGCGGTCGACGGTGCCATTCCGCCCTATGGCGTAAGCGCGATTGCGATTGATCATCATCCGGTTGATATCGGTGTTGCGACAGGAAAATGGCGATCCGGCGCGCACGTTTATACTGCGTTCTTCACCGAAAGCCTGATTGATGAACTCGCCAAGGCAAGCGGGGTTGAGGCATTTTCGTTTCGCATGGCGGCGCTCAAAGACAATCCCCGGCTGGCGCGCTGCCTCACCAAGCTCGTCGCCAAGGGCGGGTGGCAGGGGGGCGGCGCGAACACAGGTCAAGGGCTGGCCTGCCATTCACTGCTGGGCGGGCATATCGCGGTGCTCGCCGAAGCGCATCTGGACGACGATCAGCGTGTGCGCGTGACCAAATTATTCTGCGTTGCTGACGTTGGCCGTGTGATCAACCCCGATATTGCGCGCCAGCAACTAGAAGGTGGCTTGCTTTTTGCCTTAGGTGCG
Source organism: Sphingomonadaceae bacterium (assembly GCA_046153565.1). Classification (GTDB taxonomy): domain Bacteria; phylum Pseudomonadota; class Alphaproteobacteria; order Sphingomonadales; family Sphingomonadaceae; genus Aquisediminimonas. Next base: position 10,504 of record JBJXDU010000114.1, on the reverse strand, counting down.
GCGACGGGCAATGACGTGAAGATCAAGAACGGAATCGCGGGGCCGCTGCGTTTCCGCGATTTAGGACTGCCAAGGCTTGCCGACATGCCCCAAATGAGTGTGGAATTGATTGTGAGCAACGAAGCCCCTGCGGGCATTGGTGAAATTGGCGTGCCAGCGGTGGCGCCCGCCATTGCCAATGCCTTGTTTGCGAGCACAGGCAAGCGGTTCCGTTCGCTTCCACTCGCCCCGAACAACCGGTAATGGAAAGGCCCGCCGATCATCCGTCCGCCCCGGTAGGCAGGATTGGCCTCTTGCTGGTGAATTTGGGGTCGCCCGCCGCGCCGACGACGGCGGCGGTGCGGCCTTATCTGAAACAGTTTCTGTCGGACCGGCGCGTGGTGGAAATCCCATCAATCTTGTGGCAACCGATTCTGCGCGGTATCATCCTTAATACCCGTCCCAGCCGGTCTGCCGAAGCCTATGCGCAAGTCTGGATGCCCGAAGGCGCACCGCTTGCAGTCTTTACGCAGCGCCAAGCGGCGGCAATGCAGGCGGCGTTCGGCGATAATGTCACTGTTGACTGGGCAATGCGCTACGGCACACCTGCGATTGAAGACCGGGTCGCGGCACTGAAGGATGCCGGCTGCGACCGGATCCTGATCGCGCCGCTTTACCCGCAATATAGCGGGGCAACCACCGCGACAGTCAACGACGCCGTTTTTGCGACGCTTACCAAAATGCGCTGGCAGCCAGCACTTCGCACGATGCCGCCCTATCATGATGATCCGCTTTATATTGACGCGCTCGCTCACTCGATTGTGACATCGCTGGGCAGTCTTGATTTTGAACCCGACGTGTTGCTGGCGAGTTTTCATTCGATGCCGCTGCGCACATTAGAACTAGGCGATCCCTATCATTGCCATTGCCGCAAGACGGCGCGGCTGCTCAGCGAACGGCTCGGTCGTCCGCTCACCGTCTCATTCCAGTCGCGCCTAGGCCGCGCGAAATGGCTCGAGCCAGCCACTGACAAGACGCTTGAAGGGATGGCCGAAACCGGCATCAAGAAAGTCGCCGTCATCGCGCCTGGCTTTTCGGCGGATAATCTTGAGACACTTGAGGAAATCGCGATCCGCGGTCGTGAGAGCTTTGTCGAAGGCGGGGGCACACATTTTGCCTATTTGCCTTGCCTCAATGATAGTCCTGCGGGCACACAAATGTTGCACGGCTTACTGGCACGTGAACTTGAAGGATGGATACCAAAAGCATAACATAGCAAATAGGCAATAGAATTGGGGAGGTAGATCATGGCGCGCGTAGCAATCGTAACCGGGGGAACGCGGGGCATCGGTGAAGCGATTAGCCTTAGCCTTAAAGGGGCTGGTATCATCGTCGCTGCAAATTATGCGGGCAATGCTGAGCGTGCCGACGCCTTTTCTGATCGGACGGGCATTGCGGCGTTTCAGTGGGATGTATCCGATCACCAAGCTTGCCTTGATGGCTGCGCGGCGGTTGAAGCCGCGCTTGGCCCGGTTGACATTGTGATCAACAATGCGGGTATCACGCGCGACGGTACGCTGATGAAAATGAGCTATGACGCATGGAAAGCCGTGATCGATACCAATTTGGGCGGCTGTTTCAACATGGCCAAGGCAACCTTTGCGGGGATGAAAGATCGCAGCTGGGGTCGTTTTGTTAATATCGGATCGATCAACGGGCAGGCAGGCCAATATGGTCAGGTTAATTATGCGGCGGCCAAATCGGGCATTCACGGCTTTACCAAGGCATTGGCACAGGAAGGGGCGAAGTTTGGCATCACCGTCAATGCCATCGCACCGGGCTATATTGATACCGATATGGTCGCCGCGGTGCCGCCCGAAGTGCTCGCCAAGATCGTAGCCAAAATTCCTGTCGGCCGCCTTGGTCAAGCGAGCGAAATAGCGCGCGGTGTGGCGTTCCTTTGTTCGGAAGAAGGGGGCTTCGTTACGGGATCGACACTATCGATCAACGGCGGGCAGCACATGTATTGATGTATAAAGGCCCGCGCAAACGATCGGTCACGATTGCGGGACATGAAACCTCGATCAGTCTTGAGCCGATTTTCTGGGACGGCCTGCGCCGCGCGGCTGAAGCGCGGACGCTGCCATTGAATGCTCTGATCGCGCAGATCGATCTTGCGCGGATCAGCGCTAATGATCCCCCCAATTTGGCAAGCGCAATCAGAATTTGGCTTTATGCTGAGTCTTCAGCGCCCGAGCAAGCTCCGCGCTTGCCCGGCGATTTGGGCGAGCATGGCGGTTGATGGCGTTGCGCCGTTATGCGCGCGGACCGTCATCTCGCGGAAGCGCGCGACGCGCTGCGCTTCGTCGGTCAGCCAGATGTCAACAATCTTGTCGGGAGATTTGCCACCAATCCGCGCGAGGAAATCAAGCCGCATTGTCTGGAAATCGCGCGCTAGCCCTGAGGCAAGCAAGCGTTCCCACGGATCGCTTGGGTTCAAACGCATCGCTGTGCCCTGCGCCCAATCAAGCCCAAGTTCGGCGCCGAGTGTAGTGAAGGCGCGGGCAAGCGCGATCTGATCGGTCTTGGTCTGCGTGGCCAATGTCGCCAGTCCGATCGCTCCGTCAAGCTTCGCGAGGCGGACAATCGGGTCAGTGAGCGGTGTCGGCACGCCAACCTCTGATAGCCGGTCGGCAAATGCATCGGCTAGCGATCGCGCTTCGCCACTCAGCAACGCGTCAACCTCACCTGCGAGCGTGACTATGCCAGGGCGTAGCGTGGTGATCACCGCCTCGGGCTTATGCCCTGCCCAGCCGCTGCGGAGCAAATCGGCCATCTGCACGCGCAGCTCTATCGCCAATTGTTCAAAGAGCATCAACCGCGCATCTTCGTCAACCGCGGCGGCATCAATGGCATCCCACAGCGCGCGCGCGTCATAAAGCTGTTCGACGCACAAAAAGGCCAGCGCCACTTCGCCCAGCGTCGCGCTTTCTTCTTCGGCAAGTTCGAACGGGTGAACGAGGCCCATCCGGTTGATCAGGCGATTGGCAACCTTAGTCGCGACGATTTGATCACGCAGTTGGTGGCTTGCAATCGCCGACGCATGGTGTGCTTGCATCAAAGCCGGAAATGCAGCGCTCAATTCGGCATCGATCACCGCGTCATCGCGCAAATCAATCACTTCTATGTCGGATTGAAGCGCTAGCTTGGCGGTCGCAAGCAACACCGCTAGCTCGGGACGCGTCAGCCCCTGACCCATTTGTGCACGGCGGAGCAGCTCATCATTGCTGGCAAGGCCCTCGACAGCGCGGTCAAGCCGCCCTTCGCTTTCAAATATCTCGATCAACCGCACAAGACTTGGCAGGCCCGCTGCCCCACCGCGCTGGGCAATCGACAGCGCCAGCGTTTGTAAGCGGTTATCCTCAAGCACGATCGCCGACACGTCATCAGTCATCGATGCGAGCAAGGCCACACGCTGATCTTCGCTGAGCGCACCGCGCGTTACCTCAGTACGAAGCGCGATTTTGATATTGACCTCATTGTCCGAACAATCGACGCCTGCCGAATTGTCGATAAAGTCAGTGTTGATCCGGCCGCCGCGCGCGCCAAACACAATCCGCGCGGCTTGCGTAACGCCTAGATTAGCCCCTTCGCCAATCACTTTCGCGCGGACGTCTTCGGCGTCAACGCGGTGCGCATCATTGGCACGGTCACCGGCTTGTCCGTGGCTTTCGGCGCGCGCCTTGATGTAAGTCCCGATGCCACCAAACCAGATCAAGTCAGCCTGCGCTTTTAGAATGGCGGAAATGAGGGCTGAAGGTTCGATATCGGCCTGACTGATGCCGAGCAACGCCTGAACCTGCGGCGTTAGCGGGATCGATTTGGCACTGCGCGCAAAAACGCCGCCGCCATCGGATATCAGGCCGCGATCATAATCATCCCATGATGACCGTGGCAGAGCAAACATCCGCGCGCGCTCATCCCAGCTGGCGGCGGGATCGGGATCGGGATCGAAAAAGACATGGCGGTGGTCAAATGCGGCGACCAGCTTGATCGATTTTGACAGCAGCATGCCATTGCCAAACACATCGCCCGACATATCACCACAACCAACAACGCGCACCGGATCAGACTGGACGTCTATCCCTGCCTCGGCAAAGTGCCGCTGTACCGATATCCAAGCCCCTTTGGCGGTGATGCCCATCGCCTTATGGTCATAACCAACGCTTCCCCCGCTGGCGAAGGCATCGCCCAGCCAGAAACCGCGCTCAAGTGCGATGGCGTTGGCGACATCAGAGAAAGTCGCGGTGCCTTTGTCAGCCGCGACCACGAAATATGGGTCATCGCCATCGTGGATCACAACAGCGTCGGGATGAACTACCTGACCCTTTACGATATTGTCGGTGACCGATAGCAGCGAGCGGATGAAGATGCGGTAACAGTCTGTCCCTTCGGCAAGCCACGCCTCGCGGTTGGCGGCATCAGGCAGAAGCTTTGGATAGAAGCCACCCTTGGCACCCGTAGGGACGATCACAGCATTTTTGACGCGCTGCGCCTTCATCAGGCCAAGCACTTCAGTACGGAAATCGTCACGCCGATCAGACCAGCGCAGGCCGCCGCGTGCCACTGGCCCGGCGCGCAAATGAATGCCCTCTACGCGCGGGCTATAGACGAAAATCTCGCGCCATGGTTTGGGGTCGGGCAAGTTAGGTACTTTGGCGCTATCAATTTTGAAGGCAAGCGCCTCGTCGCCTGCGGGCGCGAAGGCATTGGTGCGCAGCGTCGCGAGGACAACAGCGCGCAGCAAGCGCAATATCCGGTCATCATCAATGCCGCTCACCTTGGTCAGACCGTCATTGATTGCCTGGATTGCAGCGGCTTCCTTTCCGGGCGCACGGCGTGCAGGATCGTGCCGCGCGGCAAAAAGCGCAATGATCGCACGGGCTACATCAGGCGCGCGGCGCAGCGCATCGACGACGGTCACAAGGCCGTATGCAATGCCGGTCTGCCGCAAATAGCGAAACCAGGCGCGCAGCAGGATTACCGCCCCTTGATCAAGCCCAATTTCGACTATCAACTGATTAAACCGATCATTTTCGGCTTTGCCTTCAAGCACATCGGATAGCGCCCGCCCGACGATATCGGCGCGCGCCACAATGGCCGCCGCATCTTCGCCGGGTGCCTCGGCCACGAATTTTTGAATATAGCCAAGCCGCCCGCCATCAAGCTGCGTCGACAATTCCTCAATCACGCGAAAGCCGAAATTCTCAAGCGCCGGCACTACATCGGACAATGCCACCGACACCTGGCTGTAGACCTTTAGCCGCAGCGACGCGGGTGCGTCTTCAGCGTTGCGGTAGAACCGCACGCCCCGCGCGCTCGCACTTTGAAGCGCATCAATTTCGCCGATGTCAATCGCCGCCTCAACCGGGCCAGCACCGGTTCGGTAGGCCGGGGGGAACGCCCCTGCAAAGCGCAGCGCAAGTCGCGTTGCCGCCCCAGCGTCATTATGCGCAAGCAAGCCCGCCTCTACCGCTGGCTGCCAGCCGCGCACCATCTGTTCGATCTCGGCATTGAGTATGCTGACATCAGGTGTCGCGCCGCCTTCGCGCATGTCGAGCGTATAGCGCAGCAAAGCAACTTCGCCGTCGCCCAGTTCAAGCCCCCAGCTCAGCAGCCGCGCGCGCGCCGCGCTTACGATCATGTCACCAATCGCAACGCGCCGTGCGGTCGTCAGCTCGTCACGCGGCAGCCACACGAACGCGAACAAGTGACGGTCAAGCGGCGCGCCGACGATCTCAAGGCGCGTGCGAGGCCTGTCGGCGATTGACATGGCGCTCAGCGCCACGCTTTCGAGCGCGTCGGGGGCGATGCTGATCATCAAATCATGCGGCAAGCTCGCAAGCGCGTGGCCGAGCGCTTTGCCCGCATGGCCGACGGGATCGAACTTATATTTGGCCTGAAGCGCCGCCAGCCTAGCGCGTAGTACAGGGATATCTTCAGGCGGGGTGCCCAGCGCCGCACTTGTCCACAATCCGGCATGGATCGACAGCCTATCGGGGCCGCGCGGCACAATCAGCAAGTCAACGGGCACGCGGCGATGCACAGTCGATAGCAAGTTTGATTTGACGATCAGCGGATCAGCCTGACCGCCTTCGAAATGGGCAAAGGCCCGCGCTCGTGCACCCTCAGATAACAGGGCTTCGCCGCGCGCACGGGCAATCCCAAGGGGTGCTTCGATGCCGCCGTCGCGCGCAAACAGGCAGTGCCCCAGCAGCGTGAACTTTCCCTCCACAAGCCACGTCAACAGCGCAGCGGCCTCACCACTGCCAATCAGCGCGGCATCAGCGCGCATAGCGGCCTGCAAATCACCCCAGTCGCCCACGGCGGCGCGAACGTCGGCAAGGTTGGTTTTGATGGCCTCAGCTATATCACCGCGCGTTTTCGCGTCGGCGCGTTCAACTTCAAGGTAAAGCAGTGATTCGCGCGCGCCCTCTCCTCGCACGGCATCGCTACTAATCGCCGTGAAGGTGCCATCTGCTGTGCGCGCCACCGAAATAACCGGGTGGAGCAGCCGATCAATTATCAGGCCGCGTGACGCGATGATGGCCGCGACCGAATCGACGAGAAAGGGCATATCGGGATGGACGACCGCAAGCCGCATATGGCGCTTACCGGTGGCGCTGTGGCCAGATGCGCTCTGAAATGTGTCAATGGCAATTGCGGGTTCGGTGCCTGCCCGCACCGCCAGCGCTCCGGCGACAAAAAGTGCCGCATCGCGCCGTTCGCTGGGACCAAAGCCGTCAAGCTCCCCAGGCAAGCTGCCCGTCACGAGCGCCTCGGCAATCGCATCAATAGGCAAGGCCTGCGCTTGTTCGCTTGGGCTCATAGTCACTGCGCTCCGCCAATGGCCGCGCGACTCAGGTGACGCGCACTCTTTCACGCGTCTTATGCTGCGGCAATGTTACACGCTCAACCCCGCGCGCTGAATTAGCGGGCGAGGCCGCGCAAAGCCTTTTGCAGCATCGCATCGTCATGCTCCGCCGCGCCGAGCACGGCGACATGCCCTGCATCAAGCCGCCGCGCGACCATCACCACGAATTCATCGTCGCCTTCGTGCGGAACGATCATCATGGGTTCAATCTTGCGCGCCCGCTCACGGTAATCCTTGGCCGGAGCGGCTTTGGCAGCCGGGCGACGCTCGACGCGTTCGGCCTGAACAACGCCCTTTAGCCCGCCTACATGGCGCTCAAGAAAGCCGCTGAGTTCACCGCGACCCAAATGCAGCCGTCGCCCGTGCATGAGCACCAGGCCATATTCGGCAAGTCGGGTCTTGTCATACCCAATGCCGAAGACCAGTTTGACGATGGGCGTCATCGGCGCGCGGTCTTGCGCCACAATGCCGCTATCGGCGAGGAGTTCCTGATAATCCTGCGGCTGCGCATCGGCCGCCAGCGCAAAATCATAAGCAAGCGACAATGCTCGGTAGAGTGCCGCCCGGCTGCGCTGATCGCTTTGCACGGCGGCTTCGGCGGAAACGCGCGCGGCGGCGAGCCAGTCGCCAAGTGCTTCGGTGCCATCTGGTTCAAACGCAGGCGCTTCGTCTTCATCATCACATGCGGCAATCGGCTCAGGCTCGGATGAGCTTGGCCCATCGGCCCAGATCGGGCTGGTAACGGCCGTCCGTTTTGGCGCGGCGAGCAACGCGCGCTCAACCTCATCAACAATCGCCGCCGTCGTATCGTCGTCGGCAACTTCTTTCCAGTTGATCACGCCGTAGATGAAATCAATCGTGTCATCATCGGACGAGAAAGGCATCAGAATGCCGCGATACATCGTGTTATTGCCGCGATCATTGACGAATTCGGCTTCAAAGCCAATCGGCGCGCGGTTGGCGATGATTTGGAGGTAATGGTCGGTCAGGCGTGATAGCAATGAGCTGCGCGGAATATCGAGGACTGACGCAATGCCAACAGGCAAATCACATTCGTGACGCAGCGCGTTGCCTAAGAAAACAATCGTCGGATTCTCAATGCCACTGGTGAAGTCAAGCAACAGGCTGTGCGGCCCGAAATCGTCGATATTTTCTGGATCAAGATCTTCGATCGAAGGATAAGCCCGGCCCGACAATAGCGAAACCCAGTAATTATAGGCCCTGACATGCATCCGCCGCTCGTCGGTACCGACATTGGCGGGTGCCTCAATGGCCCCATCGGTGCGATCAAGCGCCGCATCCCCATGATCAAAAGTGCCGGTAGCATCCATTGCGTAAGCCCCTGAAGGTGTAAATCTCGGTTAACTGATGCCCTTTTGCACCAGAGATGGTTGATGAAGTGTTAAGATCGCCCGCAAAAGCTTGATCACAACGGCAAAAAGAGGTGACTTGTATCGCAACCCCCACACTGTTATGCGCACCCCGCGCGCCGCTTTAGCTCAGCCGGTAGAGCACATCATTCGTAATGATGGGGTCAGGTGTTCGAGTCACCTAAGCGGCACGCGTTTCGATTTGGACATGCCGGGGGCATGTCCTGAAATCGAAACGCTACAATACGCATAGCCATGCCGGGAGCATGTCCGGAAATCGAAACGCCTTGGGACGCACAGCCCCTTTACCTACACGGCGTCTTAGTCTCTAATCGGCTGATCTGCTAAGAGGACCCTCGCCATGGCCATAGAGCGCGTTGCCACGATCAGCCCGACGATCGCCCCCACCGATCACCCTTATATGACGGGCGCGTGGACGCCCAATTATACCGAATATAATGCGACTGACCTTGAGGTGATCGGCACCATCCCGCGCGATATTGACGGGGTTTATGTGCGCACCACCGAAAATCCGGTGCATGAACCGATTGGCCGTTATCACCCCTTTGACGGTGATGGGATGATCCACATCATGTCATTCACCGACGGCAAGGCTGAGTATCGCAACCGCTTCGTGCGCACCAAGGCCTTTGCCGCGGAGGCCGAGGCGGGCGGCGCGCTGTGGGCGGGGCTGATGGAGCCGCCGCATAAATCTTTGCGCAAGGGCTGGGGCGCGCAGGGGTCTTTGAAAGATGCCTCATCAACCGATGTTGTCGTGCACGCCGGGCGCATCCTTTCGACCTTCTATCAATGCGGCGAGGGATACCGGCTTGATCCCTATACGCTTGAACAATTTGGCACCGAAGGCTGGGTGCCGCTCGACGGGATTTCGGCGCACGCCAAGGTTGATGAACATAGCGGCGAGCTGCTGTTCTTCAACTATTCCAAACATGCGCCTTATATGCATTACGGCGTCGTCGGCGCGGATAATAAGCTCAGCCATTATGTGCCGATCCCGCTGCCGGGGCCGCGCCTGCCGCATGATATGGCGTTCACCACTAACTATACGATCCTCAACGATATGCCTTTGTTCTGGTCGCCCGAACTGCTTGAGAAGAATGTCCATGCGGTGCAATTTCATCCCGAGATGAAGACGCGGTTCGCGATCATCCCGCGTAAAGGGGCCGCTGAGGATATTCGCTGGTTCGAAGCCGCGCCGACTTATACGTTGCACTGGCTCAATGCCTATCAGGAGGGCGATGAGATCATCCTCGACGGCTATTATCAGGATGAGCCGCAGCCCAAGTCTGACGCGCGCGCGGGCGAGGCTTATGCGCGGATGATGGCTTATCTCGATCAGCATAATTTCAAATCGCGGCTGCACCGCTGGCGGTTCAATTTGCGCACAGAGGAAACGCGCGAGGAACGGCTTGATGAGCGCATCCTTGAATTTGGCACAATCAATGGCCGCCATGCCGGGCGACCCTATCGCTATGGCTATAGCGCGATTCCAGAGCCCGGCTGGTTCCTGTTTCGCGGCCTCGTCAAACATGATCTGGATACGCGCACGAGCCGCGAATTTGAATTTGGCGAAGGCCGCTTTGGCAGCGAAGCCCCCTTCGTGCCGCGCATCGACGCGTGCGCAGAGGATGATGGCTATCTGGTCACCTTCATCACCGATATGGTCGCGGATCGATCCGAATGCATCCTGATCGACGCGCAGAAGATTGAGGAAGGCCCGGTGTGCCGCATCATCCTGCCCGAACGGATTTGCAGCGGCACGCATGCGGTATGGGCCAATGGCGCCGATATTCGCGCGGCGCGGGGGTAGAGGGTTTTAAGGCTGATAGGCCAAAAAGCAGACGCCAAAGGCAGTCTCCTACAACCCTTCAGCAAATTTAAGCTTCCAACCGAGCCCTCATGTTTGCAAACGAGCCTGTGGCCAAATCCGATTGCGGCAATGAGACATAGAGCAAGCCAAGGTCGCCCATACCGCAAGCTGACGGCCCGGCCCGTCATCTTGGCCAAAAGCCGGAGGACATTCCCGCTTTTAAAGATACTTTCCCGCCCGCCTTGCGAAAATTGAGCAGTTCTTTCGTAATTACTCACCCCCTTGCAAAGGCGGGCGGGTTGTGATTCATCCTGTCCATGAATCGCGAGGAACTCGAAGGGCTTACGAAGCCGGAGTTGGTTGAGTTGGTGCTGCGGATGCAGCGCCCGG
>JBJXDU010000113.1:0-15243 GCA_046153565.1 Sphingomonadaceae bacterium | reverse complement strand
CTCGCCCGCAACATTGCGCTGCTCGTGCTGACATTGCTGTTTGCCCAGATTTTGACGCTTGGCCTGCTCGCGGCCTTTCTCGTCCTGCCACAGACAGAGCGGCTGAGTTCGATGATGGCGCGCAACGTCGCGGCGATTTCGGTTACGCTTGATCATGTGCCTGACGCTGAGCGCGAGCGCCTGATCAAACAACTCAATGCGGGCGAAGCCATCCGCGTGCTGCCCGGATCGATCACACCACCCGAAGATCGCGGCGTGCCGACTGCGCTTGAGCGGTTGTTCGTTTATAGCTTTGCTGAGCAAATGCGCGATTATGGTGTCGTCGTTTGGCGGGGCGGTCTTACCGGGCAGTTGTGGGTTCGCTTGAATTTGGGCGGCAAGCCCTATTGGATATCCTATGAGCGGCCAACAGGCCTCACTCCAACGCGTGGTATCCTGATCTCAATTGCTATTGCGCTGATGATATCAGTGATTGCGGGAGTGTTGCTCCAGCGCCGGTTGGGCCGCCCGCTCCAGCAGCTTGCGGGCGCGGCCGATGCGATTGGCCAGAGCGGGTCGTCGAAGCCGCTCGCCGAAGATGGGCCGGCTGAGATTGCAGCGGTGGCCCGTTCGTTTAACCTCATGGGCAAGCGACTGGCCGCCCAAGATCAGGATCGCACCTTCATGCTCGCGGGGATCAGCCATGATTTGCGGACACCGCTCGCCAAGATCCGGTTGGCGCTCGCGATGCTCCCCGCTGGTGACAAAGAGATTGAAGCGACGCTTGCCCGGCAGCTTGATCGGGTCGACGTAATGCTCGCGCAGTTTCTCGATTTTGCACGCGGGGTTGACGATGAACCAGCCGAACCAAGATCAATCCGGTCAATTGTAACCGCTGCAGTTGCGCTTGTTGAAGCCGACACGCCAATAGACATCATCGCCTCTGACACCGATCAGGTCGCGATGATGCGGCCCATCGCTCTTGAACGCGCGATCATCAACTTGCTGCGCAATGCACTGACGTACGGCGCGCCACCGGTGAGTGTTAGCGTGGCGCCGCAGGGTGATGCGGTGACGATTGCTGTTCGTGACCATGGCGCTGGCGCGCCTGAAGCAATGCTTGAGCGGCTTGATGAACCCTTCTTCCGCGCGGACGGTGCGCGTTTGAACAATGGCAGCACGGGCCTTGGCCTCGCCATCGTCCGCCGCATCGTAGCGAGGCACTATGGTAGCGTCACGCTCCGCAACCATCCTGACGGCGGCTTTGAAGCGCTGATCAGGCTACCGCAGCTAATAGGTCCTGACCCTAACTATAACCGGCCCTCGGCATCAAGCGCATAGCCTGCCGACCGCACAGTGCGGACGATATCAGGCAGGCCTTCAAGGTTGATTGCCTTGCGCAGGCGGCGGATGTGGACGTCGACGGTGCGGGGTTCGATGTCGCTGTCCATGCCCCAGACCGAATCGAGCAGCCGTTCGCGCGAAAAAACGCGCGCGGGATGTTCGAGAAAATGTTTGAGCAAGCGGAATTCGGTGGGCCCAAGCGCAACGATCTGCCCCGCGCGGGTGACTTTGTGGCGTACCGTGTCGAGCTCGACATCGGCATAAGAAAGCGTTGCCCCGGCGAGTGCAGGCCGCACGCGGCGGAGCACCGCGCCCACGCGCGCGACGAGTTCGCGCGGGGAGAAAGGCTTGGTGACATAATCATCAGCACCGGTTTCAAGCCCGCGCACCCGGTCTTCCTCTTCACCACGCGCGGTCAGCATGATGATCGGCACATTGGCGGTTTCGGGCGCGCGGCGCAGGCGACGGCAGACTTCGATACCCGACAGGCCCTCGATCATCCAATCGAGCAATACGATGTCAGGCGGGCTTTCCTGCGCGAGCAACAGCGCTTCTTCGCCGTCAGCGGTTTGGACGACTTCAAAGTCTTCGCGGTAGAAATGCCAGCTCAGCAATTCGGCGAGTGCCGCATCATCTTCAACCAGCAACATTTTGGCGCGTGCCATCGTTCAGCTCCTGTTTTCACCGATCATATCGTCGGCGCGCTCGCGGTCGGCGAGATGATCCCCGGTCGCCGCGAAATAGACCATCTCGGCAACATTGGTGGCATGATCGCCAATCCGTTCAAGATTCTTGGCGATAAACAGCAAATGCGCGGCATTGCTGATGCTCTGCGGATTTTCCATCATGAAAGTGACGAGCAAGCGGAAAACGCTGTTGTAAAAATCATCGACTGATTGATCACGCTCAATCACGGCAATTGCCTTATCGATATCGCGCGCGGCAAAAGCATCGAGCACATCATGCACCATTTCACCCGCAATTTGCGACATGGCGATCAGTACGGTGACGGCCTCAATCTTGCGGTTGCCATCCAGCACCGCCACGCGCTTGGCGATATTTTTGGCATAATCGCCAATCCGTTCCACGACGCCTGCGATTTTGAGCGCGGCAACAACTTCGCGCAAATCGTCGGCCATCGGCGCCCGCAGCGCGATGATCTGCACCGCGAGCCGCTCAACTTCGGTTTCAAGCGCATCGATCTTGCGGTCATCTTCGACGATTTTAGCGGCACCCGCGAGATTATGTTGGACGAGCACGTTCATCGCGCCTGCGATGGCGGTTTCGGCGTGCCCTCCCATTTCGGAAATCATTGTACGGAGGCGACCGATTTCCTCGTCAAACGCCTTAATCGTATGTTCGCTACGCACCAGCATTAGCCGTACCGCCCGGTAATATAATCCTTGGTCTTTTCCTGACGCGGATTGGTGAAGATATCCGACGTCTGGCCATATTCGACCATCGTGCCGAGGTGGAAGAAGGCCGTCCGCTGCGACACGCGCGCGGCTTGCTGCATATTGTGCGTGACGATGACGATCGCATAGCGGCCCCGCAGCTCATGGATCAGTTCCTCAATCTTAGCGGTCGCAATCGGGTCAAGCGCTGAACAGGGCTCGTCCATCAGGATTACCTCGGGATCAACCGCAATGGCGCGCGCGATGCACAAACGCTGCTGCTGACCACCCGACATGGCGGTGCCGCTTTCGTTCAGCCGGTCTTTGACTTCATCCCACAGGCCAGCACGTTTGAGCGATTCCTCGACAATGCCGTCAAGCACGCTTTTGGAAGGGGCGAGGCCGTGAATGCGCGGGCCATAAGCCACATTTTCATAGATTGATTTGGGGAACGGGTTGGGTTTTTGAAACACCATGCCAACCCGCGCGCGCAGCTGCACCACGTCCATATCGGCAGCGTAGATATTATGGCCGTCCAGCGCGATATCGCCTTCCACGCGGCAGATCGGAATTGTGTCGTTCATCCGGTTAAGCGTGCGCAGGAAGGTTGATTTGCCGCAGCCCGACGGGCCGATGAACGCGGTCACATTATCAGTCGCAATGTCAATCGACACGCTATTGATCGCTTGTTTGGCGCCGTAGAAGACCGACACATTGCGTGCCGTCATTTTGAGCAGAGTGGGGTCAGTCATGAATAGCCTTACCAGCGTTGTTCAAAGCGGTTGCGAAGGTAGATGGCGATGCCGTTCATCGCGAGCAGAAAAATGAGCAGCACGATGATCGCCGCCGAGGTTTTTTCGACAAAGCCGCGTCCGATTTCATCGGACCAGAGGAATATCTGCACAGGCAAAAGCGTCGCAGGCGATGTGAAATTTTCAGGCGGCGTTGCGCTGAAAATGCGCATGCCAATCAGAAGGCCCGGCGCGGTTTCGCCGAGCGCGCGTGACATGGCGATGATCGTTCCGGTCATGATCCCGGGCAAAGCGAGGGGGAAGACGTGGTGGAACACGACTTGAATCGGGCTTGCGCCAATGCCGAGCGCAGCATCGCGGATTGAGGGCGGCACCGCCTTGATCGCGTTACGCGTTGCGATCACGATAGTCGGCATCACCATCAGCGCGAGCGTCATCCCGCCGACCAGGGGTGCCGAGCGCGGCAACCCTATGAAATTGATAAACACCGCCAGCCCCAACAGGCCAAATATGATTGAAGGCACCGCCGCCAGATTGTTGATCGACACTTCAATCAAGTCAGTCCAGCGATTGCGCGACGCATATTCTTCCAGATAGAATGCCGCACACACGCCAACGACGAACGACAGGCCAAGCGTGATAAGCATTGTCAAAAACGAACCCTTGAGCGCTGCCCAGATGCCGACCTCAGCCGAATCGGTTGCGTTGCTCGCGGTGAAGAAGTGCGTACTGAAACCGCGTGTGACGATGCCCTTGTTCACCAAATCACGGTACTGCGCGGCGAGGGCGGGATCGCTTTTGTCCCGAGCAGCTGCGCCGAGCTTTTGTTCAATTGGCACGGCAATCACCGTCTTGTTTTTGATGATCGCCGGATTGGCAAGCATCGCTTCGCGAACGGTGCGCCAGGCGGTGTCGCTGATGATCGCCGGGCCTTGTTCGCCAAAGGCTGCGGTCGCTGCGCGCATCGTTGCGCCTTCAATATCGGCACTCGCCAGCACCGATCTGCCCGACGGACCAGCTATGGTCGCCTGATCGACTTGGAGACCAACCGAGGGGAAATCGATGGGCAGGTTAACCTGCGTGCGCATGAAGCCGCCAATCCCGCTCATCAGCATCGAAGCCAGAAGAAAGGCAAGAAAGCCACCCGACAACAGGATCGCGAACAGGCCCGTCCAGCGGAAACGGCGTTCGGCAGCATAGCGGCGTGCGATCCGCTTACGCATCGCATCGGCTTTCCAATCGGTGGGCTGGCGGGCGGCGGCGTCAGTCATAAGCTTCCCGATATTTTTTGACGATCTGCAGCGCGACGATGTTGAGCAGGAAGGTCACAACGAAGAGCACCAGCCCAAGCGCGAAGGCCGCGAGCGTTTTTGGGCTGTCAAATTCCTGATCACCCGTCAGCAGCTGAACAATCTGGGTCGTGACCGTCGTGACGCTGCCAAAGGGATTTGCGGTCAGGTTCGCAGCAAGCCCTGCCGCCATCACCACGATCATCGTTTCACCAATCGCGCGACTGACCGCGAGCAGGACGCCGCCGACGACGCCCGGAAGTGCTGCGGGGACAATCACATTGCGTATCGTTTCAGACGTGGTCGCACCCATCGCGAGCGAGCCGTCACGCATTGATTGCGGCACAGCAGCGATCGAATCGTCGGCCATTGACGATATGAGCGGGATGATCATCACCCCCATCACCAACCCGGCGGCCAGCGCGCTTTCCGATGACGGGTTGGACATGCCAACAAGCGCCGCAAAATCGCGGACCGCTGGTGCCACAGTAAGTGCTGCAAAATAGCCGTAAACAACTGTTGGCACGCCCGCGAGGATTTCGAGCAGCGGTTTCATCCATTTGCGCACGCTGGGCGCTGCATATTGCGTCAGGTAAATTGCGCACATCAGTCCCATCGGGATGGCGACGATCATGGCGATGATCGCGCCAATGAAGATTGTTCCCCAAAATAAGGGCACCGCGCCAAAACTATCGCCTTGATCGGCGCCGACTGCATTGCCCGGGCTCCAATGCGTGCCGAGCAAGAAATCAGTCGGTGAGATGACCGCGAAGAAGCGTCCCGATTCAAAAACCAGCGACGCGACAATGCCAATCGTCGTCAGAATGGCAATGAGTGAGGCTATCAGCAATGCGAACATCACCACGCGCTCAACATGCGTTCGCGCGCGGAACCGGGGGCTGACGCGCGAGAAAGCAAAGGCACCGCCCGCAAAGACCAGAATAAGCGCGGTGATGGTGCCAATCAGGCCGTATTTGGACATGGCGGCGCCGAAGGGCTTAACAAGACCCCCGGCGGCATCGTTAATCGGCGCGGCGAGCACGCCGGTTGCCACGGCGCGCGCTTCGGCAAGAATGGCCGACCGCTCCATGCCCCATGCGGGCAGTGCTTTTGCCGCAGGATTTGTGAGCACATCGCTCATCACCAATTGCGGGGATAGACTGCTCCACACCGTGGCAAAGATCAGCGCCGGTGCCACGGCCCACAAAAACACATAGGCAGCGTGATAGCCTGGCAGGCTGTGCGGGCGCGTTGCCACGCTGGTCGTCACAAAACGCGCTGCTTTGACGCGCGCACTGGCCCAGCCGATCAGACCAATCCCCAAAATGAGTAAAGTGAGCGCGATAGGGGACATAGCCTGACCGATCTTACCGAAACCGGATCAGGAGAGATTCTCGGGCTCAAGCGGGGTTAGAGTCTGCGCTTGTTTCTCGTTGATCAACCGCACCGCTTCGGGGGCGATGACCATACCGCGTTTTTGGAGAACGCCGTCAGGGCCCCACGCCTTGGCGAATTCGGCCACATATTCGCGCAGTCCCGGAATTGCCTTGAGATGGGCTTCCTTGACATAGATATAGAGCGGCCGGGCACCGGGATAGCTGAAATCCGAAATTGTCTTGTAGGTTGCCGGAACGCCACCGAGGGGCACGTCCTTCAGCTTATCGACATTGGCTTCAAGCGTGCTGAATCCGAAAATGCCAACCGCATTGGGGTTGCCCGCAATTTTGGTCACGATCAGATTATCATTCTCACCGGCATCGACATAAACGCCGTCTTCGCGGATGCGCGTGCAAATTGCCTTATGCTCGTCTTCATTAGAGAGTTTTAGCTTGACCATGTCAGGATTGCTGTCGCAGCCCTTGGTAAGGATCAGCTCGCCCAGCGCATCACGCGTGCCCGATGTTGATGGCGGCCCGTAAACAAGGATGGGCACTGCAGGCAGCGCTGGGTTAACATCCTTCCACGTCTTGGCGGTGTTTGGCTTGCCAAACGGGTTGGCGGCAAGCGCCTTGTAAACATCAACCGCTGACAATGTGAGCGTAATGCCAGCCTTGCTCGCCGCAAAGGCAATGCCATCAAGGCCAATTTGAATCTCGACGATTTTGTCGACGCCATTTTTACGACACGCATCATATTCGGAGCGTTTCAGCTGGCGTGACGCGTTGACGATATCCGGGTGCGCGACGCCGACACCGGCGCAGAATAATTTGATACCTGCCCCTGTGCCGGTCGATTCAATCGTGGGCGCCTTAAACTTGCTATTATTGCTGACGAACAATTCCGAAACCGAGGTTGCAAAAGGAAATACGGTTGACGATCCGACGACGCGAATCTGATCGCGAACGCCTTCACTCGGGGAGCATGCCGCGAGCGCGACCGAGACGAAAGCAAGCAACGAGATAGTGCGACGCATGAAGATGATCCCCTGAATTGGCCTTGTGATTAGCTTAGAGCTGATTCGATGATTTGATGTTTCAATTATGTTTCATTTACGTGACAAGAGCAACCGACGGCGACTCACTGGGCGTCGGCGCATGAGCAATGGTCACCGATACGGTCGTTCCAAAGCCGACGACGCTTGAAATACTGAGCCGACCTCGGTGGCGCTCGACGATATGTTTGACGATTGACAAACCAAGACCCGTCCCGCCGCCGGCGCGGCTGCGTCCGGGATCAACGCGGTAGAATCGTTCGGTCAAACGGGGAATATGTTCAGGCGCAATCCCTTCGCCGCGATCCGCAACGCTTAGTTCAATCTGGCCGCGCGGCTTTAGCTTCAGCGCGACTTCAACCGGGGCAGCGGTGCCGCCATATTTTACTGCATTTTCTAGCAAATTGTGGACAAGTTGGCGCAATTGGCTGCGGTCGCCCGCAATCAGTGGTAAATCAGGCTCAATTGACACATTGATATCGTCGCGCTTTCGGCCTTGGTCGTTCAAAAATTCGCCCGCTACGCTTTTGACAAGCGCGCCCAAATTTATCGTTGACGTCGGTAGCTCATATTTTTCCGCTTCAATGCGCGACAGCGAGATCAAGTCATCAATCAATCCCTGCATCCGCCGCGCCTCGCCTTCCATCACGCCTAAGAAGCGCGCCCGCGTAGCAGGGTCGCCGCCCGCTTTCTCGTCACCCAATGTCTCAACAAAGCCAAGGATGGTCGATAGCGGTGTGCGCAATTCGTGGCTGGCATTTGCCACAAAATCCACGCGTGCCCGCTCCGCTGCATAGCGCGCCGTGCGGTCGATCAGTTGGACGACGCGCTCGGACGATCCAAGGGCTGCGCTGCGCAGTTCCCAGATTTGTTGGTGCTGGCCAAGGCCAGTAATCTCGACCGCACCGTCTTCGCCCGGCACCGCCAAAAACGGCGATGCAGCGGGATGGCGAATCGCCAGCCGTGCATCTGCCCCGACAATATGGCGGCCAAGCAAGGTCACGGCCGCCACGTTGGCATGCGCGACTCGGCCATCACGCAAATGAAGCGCTGGATCAGCAAGCGCATCAAGGAATTTTTGCGGCCCGACATCAAGAAGCGGTGGTGCTGGTGCAGCGGGGGGCGGCGGTTTGTCAGGAAAAAACGCCACCGCCGATGCAATTGCCCCAGCCATCATTGCACCAATCGCAGCCCACGGGTTGTTATGCGAAACGATGACGACAACGCCTACCCCCAAAAGGATAGCAAGCGCAGCAGCGATTCTAGTCGGACGGTCAAAGAACATCATCGTGCCATAATCGGCCAATGTTACGGTGGAAAGAGCGTTAACGCCCTCGACAATTACCGCGTCGCGTGCTTAGCGCGTTGTGAACGAATTACAGTTTGGATTATAGTATGACCAGTCAACATCAGGACGAAAAGATCGTAACCGGTCGCCGCGCGCTGATGCTCGGGGCCATTGGCACGTCGGCTGTCCTGACGATCCGTCCGGCGCTGGCGCAGACCACAACCTCGGTCATCAATTGCACCATCCCGGTGCCCGCACAGGCTGGTCAAGCGATTGCCGCCGATGGTAGCGTTGTTGCGCCGGGCACTGCTGGTTCATTTGCAGCGGCTGGACGCCCGTTTACAGGCCAACAAGTAAAAGCATCACTTGGCGGGGCGCCACTACCGGGCACGACTTATGCGCAAAACCAAGCCTATATGAATTACATCCGGCGCCTGCAATATGGCCAAAGTGGCTTTACCTGCTACGCTTCATTGCAGATGCCTGGCCGCTAAGGCGGCGATGAGCGACCCGCTCTATTCGTCGGGTGCAGCCGAGGCCTATCAGGTAACGCCGCTTGATGCGCTGACCGCTATTTATCACCGGGTATCGGGGATGACGCATATCGTTGGCGATCCTGTACCGCAAATTGTCGCGGCTTTGCACGGGCAAGCGATGTCAGTGACGGCGCTATTGGCTGCGCTCGCCAGCGATCATGGTTTGATTGTTGACGAAGATACAACCGCAGCGCTGCAAGCCCGGCTTGATGAATTGCTCGCGACGGGGCTGATATACACGGTATGAAGCATCAGCTGACCGTCGACGTTGGGCCGCGCCGGTTCCGGATAGGCAGCGATTGGCGCGCACCGATTGCGACACTGTCATCACTCTACGCGCCTTATCCGCAGCCAAGGGAATCCATTCCGGACTATACGGTTCGCCTTGAAGCGCCTGCACTGCTGCGGCGCTGGCTTCGCCCAGCAGTAGCGATCAGTGGCGATTATGTCGTACCCGAAGCTTTGCCCGTTGCGCTTCCCCATGCCTTGCTAGCGGCTGAAATGGCGATGAACCTCCAAATGGCGCTGGGCGAGCGTCGCTTTCTCTTGCTCCATGCGTCAAGCGTTGAGAAAAACGGGAAAGTGCTGATCATGACCGGTGAATCAGGCTCGGGCAAATCTACCCTGTCGGCCTTGCTGGGCAGTCAAGGCTGGCGCTTCATGGGCGATGAATTTGCGCTGATCGATCCCGAGACCGGGCTCGCGCATCCCTTTCCCCGTCCCGTAAGCCTCAAGAACCAATCGGTCGCAGTGATGCAGGCCCGGTTGCCGACAGCGCGCTTTGGTCCTTTGCTCATGGGCACACCCAAAGGCGATATTCGCCATCTCGTGCCCGCCAACGAGGCTATTGCCGCGATGACGGTGGCGGCGCCGCCTGCACTCATCCTGTTCCCGCGCTTTGGGGCTGAGCGCGACGTGCGGATGATGGGTCAAAGCGAGGTCTTCGTGCGGCTGACGCAAGCGTCAACCAATTATGTGTCGCTCGCACAAGCGGGGCATAGCGCGCTCACCCGGCTTGTCACCAGCGTGCCCGCGCGCGCGATTGACTATCCTGATACCGACACGGCTTTGGCTTTGGTTGACAATTTATGGCGCACACTCACCTGATGGATGCGCGGCTGCTCACGAGGACGCTCGCCGATCCAGCCTATGCGTTGACGCTTGACGATGCGGGCTGGACGGCGCTGCTGACGATTGCACATGCCGAGCGGTTGAGCGGCAGTCTGGCGCACCGTCTGGCTGGTTTGGCGGTGCCTGCCAAAGCGGCTGAAGCGCTGGCAGCGGCGACTGTCACTGCCGAAACCGGACGGACTCAGGCGCTGTGGGAGGCCGAAATGGCGCGCCGCGCGCTGGCCGAACTGGCAGTGCCAATCATCCTCCTCAAAGGGACTGCCTTCGTTGCCGCCGGGCTCGATGCAGGGCGAGGGCGGTTTATCGGTGATCTCGATATCCTCGTCCCGCGTGCGTCGCTTGACGCGGTCGAGGCCGCCTTACTCGGGGCAGGGTGGGAATGGGTCAAGCCCGATCCTTATGATGATGCCTATTACCGCCAGCATATGCACGAGCTGCCCCCGCTGATCCACCGCGAGCGCGACCGGATGATCGATGTCCACCATACAATCCTGCCGCTCACCGCACGTGTGACGCCTGATGCTGA
Source organism: Sphingomonadaceae bacterium (assembly GCA_046153565.1). Lineage (GTDB taxonomy): Bacteria > Pseudomonadota > Alphaproteobacteria > Sphingomonadales > Sphingomonadaceae > Aquisediminimonas. The sequence goes on along the minus strand of JBJXDU010000113.1, from coordinate 4,573 downwards.
CGCCTTGATCAAGGATGCGATGCCGCTTGGGAACGGGCTTCATATATTCGGCCCAGCGGACATGCTGCTCCACGCGGTTGCACATCTTTTTGCTGATGGTGATTTGGCGGGGGGATTGCGCAATCTATGGGATATTGACCGCTTGATCCGCGAACAAGCCGATGCGCCGGGTTATTGGGAGGCGCTTGATACGCGCGCGAAGCTTCACGGCCTCCGCCCCCATCTCGCTTGCGCGCTGCGGATGGCGCGGCACCTTTATGAAACCCCAGTCGATGCGACGCTTGCTGGCAATCCCGCACTCACTGACATCGCCTATATGAGCCGCCTGCTCGCAAGGAATGGTTGGGGCCAGGAAAGCCGCTGGATATTGCGCCAAGCCTTCTACATCCGCTCGCACTGGCTGCGCATGCCGCCGCTGATGCTGGCGCGGCATTTATGGGTGAAATGGCGGCGGGGTTAGGTGGCGTTTAGGTCAACGAGCGCAGGAATGAACCAGCGCGGCATGGCAAACCAATCCCGATCAATTTCAATCACCCTTTGATCAATGCGCGCAATCCGTTGGAATGGGTCATCTTTTGAGCTGTTATCGAAAATGCGGCCAAAATCACAAACCGATATAGCGGCTGAAAGATTGTTGATGCTTCGATAATAACGCTTCTTGATTCGATCGGCGGGGACATCATGTCCGCCACTGGCAACTCGTTCTTGAACGCGGCGCATATTGATTTCGGGATCTTCAAGCGCCACGTAGATGAGGTGTACCTCATATCCGAGCGCGCGGGCGTCAATTAAATGATCGATATGCGAGTGATGCGACATCACCGTCTCCCAACAATAATCCTCACGATTGCGCAGCGCAGTGTCGCGCGCTTCCCGAACCATGGCCTGGGCCACTCCTGCGGGCACCCCTTCACTCAGCGCGAGATCATCGGCATTAAGATAAGTGCCAAACGCTATGCCTTGCGCGCGTAGATTTCGATAAAGCGTTGATTTGCCGGAGCCGTTCGGCCCCGCGATCATCGATACGACAGGCACTATAGAGCGGCCTGAACCGACTCTTTTTGCGTATTGACTAAAACAGTTCGCGCGCCAAGCGAAAGAGACCGCCGGCGTCGAGGTTTGACCGCCGCGCTCACGACAGTTTCGATCAGCTGGCAAGAGACCAACTGCCCATTTTCCATCGTGGCGATCGAAAGACCGTCTTTCAATTTAGCGTCGATTTCGCGCTTGGTCGCTTCACGAGCTGCCGACATCGCAGCATCAATCTGATCCATAGAGTTCACTGTCACAATCAGCACCTCAAGAGTCCAAGAATCCTTATAATCCGCGAAGTTGAAGGATTAGTCAACGTGCTTGTGTTGATTGAAGGGCATGTAATACAGGAATCAACTCATCAAAATGATCGATCACCGCGTCGGCATCCATCTCTTCAAGGCTATGCATCAGAAAGCCGAACGAACAGGCAACGCTGGGCACGCCGGCGGCTTTGGCGGACATTGTGTCATAGATTGAATCGCCCACGAACACAGCGCGCGGGCCTCGTGCTCCCTGCGCCTGCGCGCGGGCGATCAGTTCGATGATGGGATCGCCCTTGGGCTTGGCGCGCTCTTTGCCCAAAGTATCGACGCCGATCACGCTCACCATCCGGTCGAACATCCCCAGATCGGTGAGCGCGCGCACCGCCAGACTTTCGAACTTGTTGGTGACGACGCCGTATTTGACCCCCATCGCATCCAGCGCGTCGAGCAAGGCAATGGCACCGGGGAAGGGCCGCGTATGCACCGACACATTCTCGGTATAATAAGCCATCATCGCGCGGTAGAGCGGGCGGAATTCTTCCTCCGCAATGCCGCCTGCTGCCTTAAGGCCGTGCTCAAGCATCATCTTCGCGCCCCCACCGATCATCGGCTTAACCTCATCGAGCATGAGCGGCGGTTTGCCCGCCATAGCCAGCGTGTGGTTGACGGCAGCGGTCAGATCACCCGACGTATCAAGCAAAGTGCCATCAAGGTCGAATCCGATTATGTCGAAGGGAAAATCGCTCATCCTCCTATCATGGCCGCTTGGCTATGGAATTGGCAAGGATTTGCTGGCATGGGCGCATCAAATCAGGGGCCAGACTATGACCAAGACACCAATCGCCGCCATCATCCTTGCCGCGGGCAAAGGCACGCGGATGAAATCCGATTTACATAAGGTGCTCCACCCGATTGCTGGCCGGCCGATGCTGATGCATCTGATTGACGCGGTGGATGCGCTTGCGCCTGCAAAGACCGTTGTCGTTGTGGGCAGCGGCAAGGAGCAGCTCGGCGCGGCGCTTGGCGGGGCCGCTGATTTGGCCGTTCAGGAACCCCAATTGGGCACCGGCCATGCGGTGCAAATGGCGGAGGATGCGCTCGGCGATTTCGAGGGTGATGTCCTGATCCTTTACGGCGACGTCCCCTTTGTGCCGACCGCGACCATGCAGGCAATGATCAACCGATTGAACGCACCCGATGCGCCTGCGGTAGTCGTTCTGACCTTCGAACCCGATGATACACAAAGCTATGGCCGCGTCATCACAGCCAATGAACCGGGGGGCGACCGCATTACCAAGATGGTCGAGCATAAGGATGCCAGCGGTGCGGAAAAGGCGGTCACACTCTGCAATTCGGGCCTGATGGCGGTGAAAGCGGCGGATCTGTTCGGCCTGCTTGCGCGCGTGACCGATGATAATGCGGCGAAGGAATATTACCTTGTCGATATCGTCAACATCGCCAATGCCGATGGTCGCCTCTGCGTCAGCGTCAAAACCGACCCGTTCGACGTGACCGGCATCAACAGCCGCGCCGAACTCGCCGTGGTTGAGGGCAAATGGCAACAGCGCCGCCGCAAACAAGCAATGGATGACGGCGCCACTTTGATCGCGCCCAAAACGGTCTGGTTTGCTTATGATACGGTGGTGGGCCGCGATGTCCTTATCGAGCCCAACGTCTTTTTCGGCCCCGGCGTGCGCATTGCTGACAGGGCAACGATCCGCGCGTTCAGCCATATCGAGGGTGCCACCATCGCTAGCGGCTGCGAAGTCGGCCCCTATGCCCGCCTTCGCCCCGGCGCGGTGCTTGAGGAAAAGGCCAAGGTCGGCAATTTTGTCGAGGTCAAGAAATCACGGATGGGCAAAGGCGCGAAAGCCAACCACCTAAGCTATATCGGCGACGCCGATGTGGGCGCGGGGGCCAATATCGGCGCGGGCACGATCACCTGCAATTATGATGGTTATTTCAAATATCAAACGGTGATTGGCGAGGGCGCGTTTATCGGGAGTAACTCGGCGCTGGTCGCGCCTGTGACGATTGGCCGCAATGCGATTGTCGGCGCGGGCAGCACGGTGACGGCAGATGTCACCGACGATGCTTTGGCGCTCATCCGCCCGCCACAGGTTGAGAAGGCAGGCTGGGCGGCACGGTTTCATGCGGTGATGAAGGCGAAGAAGGCGGAGACGTAGGGCTTTGCTTTTTGAAAATTTTGTGGCATCATTGCCTTGTGAAAAAAGATGTCACTCTGGGAGAAAAGTCTTTTGCTGCGATTTCCGCAGTAGAAGGACTTTTTCTGTCGGAAGCAGACCAAAAACAGATTGCGGAACTTAAGCGCAAAGGTCTGTCGAATGATGAGATCCGGTCAGCTTTATTGGCAGAGTTTAGCGCGCGCAAGGCGGCTTGATATTTGTCTTCCTACGAATTGTTTACTGACCCCTATTGTTACCCAAATAGCCGAACACTGAAAAATCGGGCAGACATTCGGTCGGTGGAATCGCTTCAAAGATATGAAGTTCAATCCACTATGCTTAGAGCAAACGAAACTTTGCCGAGTGGTAAGTTTAATCCAGCCCATTACCGCGCCGTCCACCGACATTTGTTTCAAGATGTTTATGAGTGGGCGGGTGAATATCGCACGATCCGGATTGCCAAAGGGAATGCAATGTTTTGCTTTCCCGAGCATATTGCAGAGCAGATGGAATTACTCTTCTTTTCACTGCGCGGCGGGCCCTTCGCGGGTGGGGGAGCGCGCGAGAATTTCATCACGGCAGCTGCCGCATTCCTCGCTGATCTCAACGCTATCCACCCGTTCCGCGAAGGCAATGGCCGGACGCAGCTGACCTTCCTGTTTCTGCTGGGTGTGCGTGCCGAAATTGCGCTCGACATGACGAAGATCAGGCCGGTGGAAATGCTGTCGGCGATGATTGCGAGTTTTAACGGCACGTCGGCGGCGCTGGAGGATGAGATTGCGCGGTTGGTGGGGTGATGGCGTGGCCAGAGCAATCGGGTGAACGGGATAAAACGATCCTCCCCGAGCTTGTCTCGGGGAGGATTTTTGAGCCGCATTGCACGTGAAAGCCCGTCCACCCGATTGCCCTGATGGTGTGGCGATCACCAATTGAATTGCGCCCCAACCACTGCTAGCCCATGAGCAACGCAGCGGGGATCAAGATGAGCGATAAGAACCGGCTTTATTATGGCGACAACCTCGATGTGCTGCGTAACAAGATTGCGAGCGAAAGCGTTGACCTTTGCTATATTGATCCGCCGTTCAATTC
>JBJXDU010000112.1:0-47914 GCA_046153565.1 Sphingomonadaceae bacterium | reverse complement strand
CAGGCGTGGCGGAGGCGTTGGCGAACAAATCGGACATAGTAAGAACGCTATAGGGCGCGGGGAGTCGGTGTGGCAAGCCTTCTATCCAGTGGGTCGTGGGTTAGCCTGAGTGGCTTGATTGTTGGGGTGAGCTGACTGTCCGGATTTCGACTTTGAACAAACATAGCTGCCACTCTGTGAGTAGTCCAAGCAAGCAACACATGGGCCGCTGCTTCCGCCCTTAGGCAGTAGAGGTTTCCAATCCAATCATGTCCCTGGAATACGGAATTGCAGTAACCTGGGGCGGCTTCCGCCGCCCCTGCACGAATCATGATTGATCGAGCCGTCGGAAAATCGAAGTTAGCTGAAAGAGTGAATAATACACAGAGTGTGTTTTTCCCATCGTGCCCGGATTGCTCCCTGCAGTTTCCATGTACTGCCCGATCGCGGCTTGAATTATGTCAGTGTCGGTAAAGCTAGTTGGCGGAGCATAAGTCCATTTCTCATCGATCTTCCTAACAAATGCCGAAAGTGCCGCCAAAATTGGAAAAATAATTCCGTCTGGAACGCGAACCACGTTGCCAGCTTTGTCGCGTTCAAGTGAACGAAGCCTCGAACCGTTAAATCCCTGATGAGCAGTCCATTTCTCATATAGCTTATACGCTGTTGGAGCCATGTCGATAAAAAACTGATATCGCGCCTGATGGTCAGCGTTATTGGCATCCGGCTTTTTTGCTGCAGTATGCAAGTCTTGGAACTCTTTTAGGCATTTGGATTTTCCAGAGTAGGTGTAGCTCTTACGCGGGTCTCCTGCCTCCTTCGAGTTAAACCACAACTCACTCGGAACCAATGCAGTTATGACCTGAATCAGTTTTTCAGTATCATAAAAATCGTCTGCCCGGTCGGTTTCAGATTTTCTGAGCTTAACGTCATCAATTTCAGACTGAATGGCTTGTTCAAGCTCTTCAAGTTGTTGACGACGGCCTGCTATGGAAATGCGGGCCACATCATTTTGAAAGTTCCTTGCAATTGACACTTCCGCAATTAGATCATCGTTGTCAGTTACTATAATCTCAAATTTCGCATGGACGTCGTGTGGGATTATATCGATTTCTTTGCAATATTTGATATAATGATCCAACTCTCCCCTAGTCTGAGATCCATTTATTATACTCGCACCGACGAGTCCAATTATTCTATTTTTATCATCAACTTCCGCACTACGAGCAACAATCACTATTCCGCTATTCAGAATTGGGAAGTCTTCAGGACGATTTACTAGAGTATCGCGAATTTCGCGATGAACATCAGTGAGCCTCTTGCGCTTTTTACCTTCCGCATCGACCAAGTATGTGCGGACATTTTCATTGTCGGGCAACGTCAAAAATGAACGAGCAGGCGCGTGACCGCAATGGACGCTTCGACCATTTTTAGTGTCATCGGGGCTACTGATTGTACGGAGTGAATGATAGCTGAAATTGATGCGGTCAGCTGGACGCGTTGTTAGCTTGCTCATTGGCAGGCTCCTTTTCTACTGTGCCGGATATCTTGATGGCCGCACTCTATTCCAGAGTAAGCCGGATACGCCGAACGAATACAGCGAAGATGCTGCATTGGTATTAACGCAGCAAGTTGATCGAATGTCAAGAGCCTTTGAATTGTGAGACCAGATTATAGGAAGGTGACATGTGCAACAACTCCCAAAAGGATGTCCGCTTTCAAGGTCGAGAATAAGCTGAACCAACGACCGCAATCTTGTCGAGACCGGAAGCTTTCCTATTTACACATCGTCGATCCCCGCTTTGGTCGGATCACGCAAAGGGCGCAGCCCACTGCGCGCGGCTCACTCCACCCAGTCCAACCCCATGTCGCCGTACACCGTGCGATCATCCTGCCATTTGGGGTTGACCTTCACATGGAGATACAGGTGCACGCGCTTGCCGAGCGAGGTGGCGATTTCGGTGCGGGCGCGGGAACCAATTTCCTTAAGGCGCGCGCCGCCTTTGCCAAGGATGATTGCGCGCTGAGTGGGGCGTTCGATGAGGATTTGCTGGTGGATTTCAATCGAGCCATCGTCGCGCTCGCTATATTTTTCGGTTTCGACAGCGGCGGCATAAGGCAGTTCGGCGTGAAGTTGCAGATAAAGCTGCTCGCGGGTGATTTCAGCGGCGGTCATCCGGTCGGTCGCGTCGCTGACCTGATCTTCGGGGAAATGCCAAGGCCCTGCGGGCATTGCTTTGGCGAGCGCTGCTTTAAGTTCGGGGAGGCCGTCACCTGTCGCCGCGCTGACAAACCAGGTTTCGTCGAAGCTGGCCCAGCTGTGGAGCGTTTCGACATGTTTGAGCAAGCGGCCCTTATCAGCAATATCGACCTTGTTGAGGATCAGGATTTTGGGCTCGCTCCGATCCTTGAGCGCGCGGGCAATGGGTTCGACCTTAGTGCCAAGCCCGCCTTTGGCGTCAACAACGAAGGCGATGAGGTCAGCATCGCTAGCGCCGCCCCATGCGGCTTGCACCATCGCGCGATCGAGCCGCCGCTTGGGTTCGAATATGCCCGGCGTATCGACCAGCATGATTTGTGTTTCACCCTCCATCGCAATGCCGAGCAGCTTGGCGCGCGTCGTTTGCGCTTTGGGCGAGACGATTGCGACCTTCTGACCAACCAGCGCATTGACCAGCGTTGATTTGCCCGCATTGGGGGCGCCCACGACAGCGACGAGGCCGCATCTTTGGTTCATGATAATCGCTCCAAAAGGGCGGCGGCGGCGGCAGACTCGGCCTCTTGCTTTGACCGTCCTTCCGCGCTTGCTTCGCCTGCACTGCCGAGCGAGACTTGCACGGTAAAACGCGGGCTGTGATGCGGGCCAGACCGATCGATCACGCTATATGTCGGCGGCTTGCGATTATGCGCGGCGGCCCATTCCTGAAGCGCTGATTTGGGATGGCGGGGCGGGGCCACTTGTCCCGTCACCATCGCGGCCCAGTGGGCGCGGATGAAGGCTTCGGCGGCTTCCATGCCCTGATCAAGGTAGAGTGCGCCGATCAACGCTTCGACCACATCACCGAGCACATTGTCGCTATCAAAAGCCCCATCGTCGCGCGCCTGTTTGCCAAGGCGCAAATGCGGGGTGACACCAATGACGCGGCCTACGCCAGCGCAAGCGACCCCCGTGACGAGACTGTTGAATCGGAACGACAATCGGCCTTCGGGTTCTGCCGGAAAATCAGTGTAGAGCCACCGTGCCATCACCAATCCGAGCACGCGGTCGCCCAAAAATTCGAGCCTCTCATATGTGTCGGGGCCGTGGCTGCCATGTGTCAACGCGCGCTGATAAAGGTCGATATCGCCTGGCGCGATGCCCAGGGCTGTCGTCACCCACTGGGCAAGCTCGCTCAAAAGCCAACGCCAATCCGGTGCCACCGTGCCGCGCTGAACCAAGTCCACGGGAGCAGCCAGCTTGCCGATCCGTCAGTGGAGAAAAAGCCGAACCAAGCCCTGCCAACCAGATTTTCCTGCGGCACGATGCCGATGCCTTGACCTTCAACCGCGGGAAACCGGCTGTCTGCGCTGCGGTCACGATTGTCACCCATCAGGAACACATGGCCTTCGGGAACCGCATAGATCACTGTATTGTCCGCGCCGACGGTTTCGAGATCAAGGACGTCATAGCTTTTGCCTTCGGGCAGCGTTTCAACAAAGCGCGGGTAGCGGCACCGCTCCTTACCATCCGATCCGCGTTCACGAAACCTCACGCTATCAAGCTTGGCACAGGCGCTGTTTGGCGTCAGGGGCTCGATGAAGTCAGCAATTCGTCTGCGCAGGATCGGCTTGCCGTTGATGCTGACGATGCCGTCATGAACCTCGATCAAATCGCCCGGCAGACCGATCACGCGCTTGATATAATCCTGTGCCATCGTCGGCGGCGCTTTGAAGACCACGACGTCGCCGCGTTCCGGTTGACTTGCAAACAGGCGGCCCGGAATGAGCGGAAGCGAGAAGGGCAGGCTATATTTCGAATAGCCATAAGACCATTTCGATACGATGAGATAGTCACCAATCATCAAACGCGGGAGCATCGATTCCGAAGGTATGTTGAACGGAGAGAAGATGAAGCTCCGCACAATCAGCACGATTAGTCCAAGGCGCAGAAGGAAAGACAAAAAATCCTTGGTTTCGGATTTTTGCGGCTTCGCTTTTGGCCCCGTTTCGGGCACGGGAGTTTCTGGCAGCGGGGAAGGCGTAATCTCTGTCATGCCAACGCTCTGCGGCGGTGACAGGGCAACGTCAAGCAAAGGGTGAAGACATGATGGACAATTGGAGTGCACTTTTGGCAGCACCGCGCCCGACTTTGCTCGAATTGTTTGCGCAGGATGCCAGCCGCGCGGCTAACATGAGTATCACAGAGGCGGGTATCCATTTCGATTTTGCCAAAACGCATTTGACCGCCGAATTGATTGGTCATTTCCATCAGATGGCTGATGCGACGGGATTTGCCGCCAAGCGCGATTTGCTATTTAGCGGCGGCATCATCAATCCGACCGAAGGGCGGGCCGCCGAACATAGCGCAGAGCGCGGCGAGGGGGCTCCACCGAGCGTCGCGCGTGCGAAAGCATTGCATGAGCGGATGCGCGGCTTGATCGAAGCGATTGAGGCTGAAGCGTTCGGCGAAATCCATCATTTGCTCCATATTGGTATCGGCGGATCGGCGCTCGGCCCCGATTTGCTCGTGGATGCTTTGTCGCGCGATAGCGACCGGTTTGACGTGGCGGTTGTTTCAAACGTTGACGGCGCGGCGCTTGCCGAGGTGTTTGCGAGCTTTGATCCCGAACATACCTTGATCGCGATCGCGTCAAAAACCTTCACGACTAGCGAGACAATGCTCAACGCGGCGAGTGCGATTGAGTGGCTTACTGATGCGGGTGTTGAAGATCCGATGGGCCGCATCATCGCGCTCACGGCTGCACCCGAAAAGGCGATTGAATGGGGCGTTGATGAAACGCGCATCCTGCCGTTTAATGAAGCGGTGGGCGGGCGCTATTCTTTATGGTCAAGTATCGGCTTCCCGGCAGCGCTTGCGCTCGGCTGGGCGGGGTTTGAAGAATTGCTTGAGGGCGCGGCCCAAATGGATCGTCATTTTCGGTTGGCACCGCTAGATCGCAATGCGCCCTTCATCGCTGCCCTCGTTGATCTCTATTATGCACAGGTGCGCGGGTGTCAGACACGGGCTGCCTTTGCTTATGATGAGCGTCTGCGGCTCTTGCCTTCGTATCTTCAGCAGCTCGAAATGGAATCCAACGGTAAATCGGTAACGGCGGACGGTGCGCCGCTTGACCGCCATTCAGCGCCGATTACGTGGGGCGGGATTGGCACCGACGCGCAACATGCGGTTTTCCAGTTGCTCCACCAAGGCACGCACCTCATCCCGGTCGAATTTATCGCGAGCATTGAGCCTGGCCATGACCTAGATGAAGGGCATCACCGCCAGTTGCTCGGCAATTGTTTTGCGCAAGGTGCGGCCCTGATGGCGGGCAAATCGCATCAAGACCCGGCGCGTGCCTATGGCGGTGATCGGCCCTCGACAACGATCCTGCTCGACACACTTGATCCGCGCACTTTGGGCGCGCTGCTTGCTTTCTATGAGCAGCGCACATTTGTGAATGCGGTACTGCTTGGGATCAATCCTTTTGATCAATTCGGCGTTGAACTTGGCAAGGAAATGGCCAAGGCGATTGATGGCGGCGGCATTGAATTTGATGCGTCAACCAAAGCCTTGTTGACGCGCGCGGGATTGTGACTTTTTTTTGAGGAGGCCAGAGCATGTCACCGTTTGATTATGATCTCTTTGTCATTGGTGCCGGTTCTGGCGGCGTGCGTGCGGCGCGGGTCGCGGCCCAGCACGGCGCGAGAGTTGCGATTGCCGAGGAATATCGCGTTGGCGGCACCTGCGTCATTCGTGGCTGTGTGCCTAAGAAAATGCTCGTTTACGGTGCGCATTTTGCCGAAGATTTGCACGAGGCGGCGCGTTTTGGCTGGGACATCGAAGGCGCAACGTTCAATTGGCAGCGGCTGCGCGACATCGTTCAGACCGATGTGTCACGATTGGAAGGGCTCTACACCCAAACACTCGAAACCAATCACGTAAGCCTATTTCCCGAGCGCGCGACCGTTATTGGCCACAATCAAGTGCGGCTCGCCAGCGGGCAGCAGCTGAGCGCCAAGATTATCCTGATCGCGACGGGGGGATGGCCCGCTGTGCCGTCTATCCCGGGTGCTGAACTCGGCATAACCTCGAACGAAATTTTCCATCTCGACTCGCTTCCCAAACGCGCGGTGATTGCGGGGGCGGGGTATATTGCCAACGAATTTGCTGGCATTTTGCACAGCTTTGGCGTCGCGGTCACGCTCGTTACGCGCGGGGACAAGATGCTGCGCAGCTATGACCAGGAGCTGGTCGAGCGTCTCATGGCGATGAGCCGCGCAAAGGGCATCGATATCCGCCTCAATTTCCCATTCAAAGGCATAACCCATCAAGCGGATGGCAGCTTGCTGGTTGACGGTGGTGAGGCGGGGAACATCGAGACCGATCTCGCAATGTTTGCGATCGGTCGCAGCCCCAATACCAAGGGCTTAGGGCTCGCCGAGGTTGGTGTTGCGCTTGATAAGAGCGGGGCGGTGGTGGTTGGCGATGATAATGGCTCGTCAGTCCCCAGCATCTACGCAGTCGGCGACGTTACCAATCGCGTGCAGCTGACCCCGGTTGCGATTCGCGAAGGGCAAGCCTTTGCCGACAGCGTGTTTGGCGGAAAGCCACGCACCGTCGACTATCGCGCGATCCCGACCGCGGTTTTTGCGAGTCCCCCAATCGCTTCGGTTGGCTTGACCGAAGACGAGGCACGCGCCGAATTTGGTGATGCTGTCACAGTGTATAAAAGCGATTTCCGCCCGATGAAGAACGTCGTTTCTGGGCGTCAGGAACGCGGACTTTACAAGATGGTGACAGCGGGCGCGGATGAGCGCGTGGTTGGCCTCCACTTGATCGGCCCCGATTCGTCCGAGATTTTGCAGGCCGCCGCGATTGCGGTGAAAGCAGGTCTGACCAAGGCAGCATTTGACGACACAATCGCGCTTCATCCCAGCATGGCCGAAGAGCTGGTTCTTTTAAAATAGTCCCCTCTCGCGGCACGTCGGGGGGAGAACGCGCGGGCGAGAGGGGACGAGTGTTCAGCGCCGGGTAGACGCCGAATCGGGAAACTGGTCAGTCGTCATCGTCATCCGATGCGTCATCGTCATCATCATCGTCGTGCTCGTCGGCGTCTTCGTCCTCGCCAGAGTGATCTTCGTCGCTGGTTTCGACGTCTGCATCCTCGGCCATTTCTGCGGCGACCACTTCGGCCACGTCAGCACCTTCGGTAATCTCGGCGACTTCGCCTTGCTCTTCATTCATCATTGCGACTCTCCAAAAAAGGTTATGCGAAACCGCCCTCGCAGTCGCTGTTATGCGACCACTCCTGACTGTTAAAATTTCCGAGTCTTTGAGGCAACTTCGGTCCCGAGTATCTCAACTCATCATGATGTTATGGTGACAAACATGTGGCGGAAATGATTTTTCTCGGCGCGCTACGGTGTCAGCTCACCCGGTTGGCAACCAGATCGTCGACTACCGCCGGATCGGCAAGCGTGCTGGTATCGCCCAGATTGGAAACGTCGCCCTCCGCAATTTTGCGCAAAATCCGGCGCATGATTTTGCCGCTGCGCGTTTTGGGAAGGGCAGGTGTGAATTGGATGGCGTCGGGGGTGGCGATGGGGCCAATTTCGGTCCGCACCCACTTTATAAGCGTGGTGCGCAGATCATCGCTTGGCGCGGCATCGGCATTGAGCGTCACAAAGGCGTAGATGCCCTGACCCTTAATGTCGTGTGGCATGCCAACCACGGCGGCCTCGGCAACGTCGGTATGGAGAACGAGTGCTGACTCGACTTCTGCAGTCCCCATCCGGTGACCGCTGACATTGATCACATCGTCAACGCGCCCAGTGATCCAATAATAGCCGTCCTCGTCGCGCCGCGCGCCATCGCCCGTCGTATATTTGCCGGGAAAGGTGGTGAAATAGGTTTGGAAAAACCGTGTCGGATCGCCCCAGACGCTCCGCATTTGCCCTGGCCAGCTGCGCGCGATGACCAGATTGCCTTCCGCTGCGCCAAACTGCACGACCCCTTCGCTGTCGACAATCTGGGGGTCGATACCGGGCATCGGCTTAGTCGCGCTACCGGGCTTGAGGTCAGTGGCACCGGGCAAAGGCGCAATCATCGCGGCGCCCGTTTCGGTTTGCCACCATGTGTCGATGATCGGGCACCGGCCTTCGCCAACAACACTGTGATACCAGCGCCACGCCTCGGGGTTGATTGGTTCGCCGACTGTACCCAGCAATTTGAGCGATTTGCGCGATGTCTTTTGAACATAATCATCGCCTTCGCGCATCAGCGCGCGCAGCACCGTGGGGGCGGTGAAAACCGTGTGAACCTTATGCCGGTCACAGACTTCCCAAATCCGCGACGGGCTTGGCCAATTGGGCACGCCTTCATACATGAGCGTCGTAGCGCCGTTCGCCAGTGGCCCGTAAAGAATATAGCTATGCCCGGTCACCCAGCCGATATCGGCAGCGCACCAAAAGACATCACCCTGCCGATAATCAAAGCAAAGCTCATGTGTCAGGCTTGCCCACAGCAAATAACCGCCGGTAGTGTGGAGCACGCCCTTGGGCTTACCGGTACTGCCGCTCGTGTAGAGAATGAACAGCGGATCCTCGGCGCCCATCGGTTCGGGTGGGCAGGCGGCATCAACCTGCGCCGCGGCCTCATGATACCAGACATCGCGGCCCGCTTGCATATTGACCCCGCCGCCGGTGGCGCGAACCGTGATGACCTTGGAAACGCTGGGGCATTGCTCAACGGCTAAATCCACATTGATCTTGAGCGGTATGGTCTTGCCCCCGCGTCGCCCCTCATCGGCCGTAATCACGCATGTCGAGGTGCAATCCTGAATCCGTCCGGCAATCGATTCGGGCGAAAAGCCGCCAAAAATAACTGAGTGGATCGCACCAATCCGCGCGCAGGCAAGCAAGGCGAACGCCGCTTCCGGGATCATTGGCATGTAGATGGTCACCCGGTCACCCTTGGTGACGCCTTGCGCCTTCAACACGTTGGCAAAGCGGCAGACTTCGGCATGCAATTGCTGGTAAGTAAACCGCTTGGGCTCATCCTGGGGATCATCGGGCTCCCAAATGATGGCGATTGCATCGCCGCGCGTCTTGAGGTGGCGATCAAGGCAGTTGGTGCTGGCGTTAATCTTGCCATCGGCAAACCACTGAATATGGAAATCAGCTTCGGTGAATGACCAATCGCCCGCAATTTCGGGGCGTTTGATCCAGTCGAGCCGCCGCGCTTGTTCAAGCCAGAATGTGCCCGGATCGGCAAGTGCGCGACCATAAAGCTGATCATATTTCGCTTTGCTCACCCTGGCCCGCTTGGCCCATTCAGCAGGCACCGGAAACAATTCACCCTCAGCCACGCGCATCCCCTCGCTCTTGCATTCTTGATTTGCCAAGCGTCACAAATCTTGAAAAGGGGTAATGCGGGAAACTAGGGAGTGAGACAAGCCTATGTCAGCAAACATCGCCGAACTCGAACGCCGCCGCGAAGCTGCCCTGCAGGGTGGCGGGCAGAAGCGGATTGACGCCCAACATGCCAAAGGTCGTCTGACTGCCCGTGAGCGTTTGGACGTTCTGCTTGATGAAGGTAGCTTCGAAGAGCTTGATATGTATGTCGAACATAATTGTGTCGACTTCGGCATGGACGAAACCAAAATCCTCGGCGACGGCGTGGTGACGGGCAGTGGCACGATCAACGGCCGCCTTGTTTACGTGTTCAGCCAGGATTTTACCGTGTTCGGCGGATCACTATCCGAGGCGCATGCCAAGAAGATTTGCAAGGTGATGGACAATGCGATGAAGGTCGGCGCGCCTGTGATCGGCATAAACGATTCGGGCGGCGCGCGGATTCAGGAGGGCGTGGCGTCGCTTGGCGGCTATGCCGAAGTGTTCCAGCGCAATGTGCTGGCGTCGGGGGTGGTGCCGCAGATCAGCCTGATCATGGGGCCCTGTGCGGGCGGCGCAGTCTATTCACCCGCGATGACCGACTTCATCTTCATGGTGAAGGATTCGAGCTATATGTTCGTCACCGGCCCCGATGTGGTCAAAACCGTCACCAATGAAGTTGTGACGCAGGAAGTGCTCGGCGGGGCCGTCACGCACACGACAAAATCGGGCGTCGCTGACAATGCGTTTGAGAATGATATTGAGGCGTTGCTCGCTTGTCGCGATTTCTTCGATTTCCTGCCAGAAAATAATCGCGCGCCGGTGCCCGAACGGCCAACCAGTGATGATTGGGATCGCGCCGAACCGAGCCTTGATATGCTCATCCCCGCCAATGCGAACCAACCTTATGATATGCATGAGGTGATCCGTAAAACGCTCGATGAAGGTGATTTTTTCGAAGTGCAGCCGACACATGCTGGCAATATCCTGATTGGCTTCGGCCGGATTGAGGGGCGCACCGTGGGCGTCGTTGCGAACCAGCCGATGGTGCTTGCGGGCTGCCTCGACATCAATTCATCGAAAAAGGCCGCGCGCTTCGTGCGCTTCTGCGATGCGTTCGAAATTCCGATCATTACCTTTGTCGACGTGCCCGGCTTCCTCCCCGGCGTGGGGCAAGAGCATAGCGGGATCATCAAACACGGCGCCAAATTGCTCTTTGCCTATGCCGAAGCAACCGTGCCCAAGATCACCGTCATCACGCGCAAAGCGTACGGCGGGGCCTATGACGTTATGGCGTCAAAGCATCTACGCGGCGATTTGAACTATGCCTGGCCGACGGCAGAAATCGCGGTGATGGGCGCGAAGGGCGCGGTGGAGATCATCTTCCGGGGTTTATCGAGCGCGGAGCAAGCGGTGAAGACGGCGGAATATGAGGAACGCTTCGCAAACCCGTTTGTGGCGGCGAGCAAGGGTTTCATTGATGAGGTAATCTATCCGCACTCCACGCGGCGGCGGATTGCTTTGGGGTTACGGAAACTGCGGGGGAAGGCGTTGGAGAATCCTTGGAAGAAGCATGATAATATTCCGTTGTGAGGTTTCAAATGGCAGATGAACTACCTGTAAAGATTGGTATTGACGCCTCGGTCAAGTTCGAAGCGACCACCGAAATTCCGTCCGAAGCGTCAGGCAGAGCGGTAAATGCGCTTATCGATGCAATTAGTCCGTTTACGGAATTGCTTGGGCTGGCTGGAGACAAAATACGAGCTGTGCGAGAGAGCAGAGTCGTCGAAAGATTACGCAATGTTCGAGCACAATTGGAACGTTCGGCATTGCCCATCCATTCTGTCCCGGACAGCTTCTTGCTGCCTTGGATTGAGAAAACAAGTCAGGATGAAGGTGAAGGCGTTTTGGGCTCTTCTTGGGAAGGGATGCTTGCATCTGCCTCTCGGGGATATGATTCTCAAATGAAAATTTTTCCAACAATCTTGAGTGAGATGACCAATCGTGACGTTGAAATACTCGACGGCTTGATTTCACGAGACTCGGATATAGTTGATTTAGTCCATCATCAATGGCCGCTGCATTGGATGCGAAGCCGCTGCTATTCAATTGCCGAAACAATTCTTTCTGATCAATGCCTTGTTCATTTTGATCAAGATGCAGCAATGCATTTTAATAATCAAATAGAGTTGCTCAAGTTTCAATGGCCGGTGCGTTTCCTAGGAACGGATGTTCCATATCAGCTAGCTCTGCCTGCGGATGCGCCGTTTAATTCAAGACTTCCAAGCAGTACCAGCGTTGGAATTACAAGTGACATTTCTCTCTACGATAATCTCCTGCGGTTGAGAATGCTGGAATTTTTCAAGTTTGATTTTGTCGCCGGATTTCAAATCGAGCTGGCTGGTGTGATGGCAACACGCATGGGTATTGAGTTTATTCAAAGTTGCAGAGGTGTCGAGACATGAAACTAGGCCGCCTCAACCACATCTGCATCGCACCGCTTGCATCCGTCTGATTCAAACATTATCATGACATTGTAATGTGAAGGAGTGGCGGACAAATGCAAACTGACCGACTGACAATCTTGGTTGAACCTTCTTACAAGGCCGCCATCGCGCGGCAGGCCGCCGTGCGGGGCGTGTCGACGAGCGAGCATGTTCGCAATGCGCTCGACAGCTTTGAACGCATTTCTGACAGCGAAGAAGCCGAACTGGCGATTCTAGTGAAGGAAGTGAATGCGGCGATCCCGAAGATGCGGGAATCACTCGATAGCTCAATCGCGACATTGGCCGCATTGCATGATGATATGGATGCATTTTTGCGTGAAAAGGGCTTTCGCACATGAGCGTGCTTGGCGACGCTTTGGCAGGCATTCGCAACGTGATGCTTATGCAATCTGATGTCGAACGATTGCAGCGCGAAATCACCCAAACAGCCGCCGATTTGCGAGGGTTGCGCGATTATACAACATCCATCGATATGCGTGTTACCCGTCTCGAAGGCATGATCGAAGGTGCCGCCATCGTTGCAGGCCGCCAGCCGAGACTGCCAAACGCATAAACTATGGGGCAGACCCGGTCGCCGGTCACGCGATAGGGGGATTTGGCAAACAAGGTAGGGCGGATCGTGGTAGCGGCACATATCGGGGTTGTTCTCCACGATTTTTCAACCGGGGGCAGTGAGCGGATTGCGATCCGCTTGTGCAATGCGTGGACCCGTATGGGGCGGCGCGTAACAATTTTTTGTGGAACCGAGGCGGGGGCGCTGCGTGCCTTGGTATCGCCAGGCGTGACCGTTTGTTGTTGCAACCCAATCACCGCGCGCAGCCCGATTTCCCGGATTCTACTCGCGCGTCGCCTGCGGAAATCTATCGATCAACTCGCCCCCGATGTGCTGTTTTCGCCGGGCAATTTTCACCTTGTGGTGTTTGCCTTGCTGGGGCGGTTGCGATTTACCAAGCGACCTGTGATGACATGCAAGCTCAGCAATCCGGTGCGTGCAGGCGCTGCGCCCCAGGGGCTGGGGCGGGTTGGTGAGTGGGTGATGCGGATCGCGGCTGCCCCCATCGACGCGTTTGTGGCCATGTCACCCGCGCTGCGGGCGCAGGCGCTGACCTTGTTTGTAACCCATGATATCCATCATATTGATGAGCCGGTGCTCGATGATGACATCGCTTTCTCTGGCCAGCCGCTAGGTGACCACCAAACGCCGGTCATTATCGGGATCGGACGATTAGCACCGCAAAAGAATTTTGCGCTGAGCTTAGCGGCATTTGCCCGGCTTGATCCGAAGACGGGCGCGCGGCTGGTGATTTTGGGTGAGGGGCCACTCCGCGCCGAATTGGTGGCAGAGGCGCATCGCTTGGAGATTGCTGATCGCGTCGATTTCAAAGGCTATGTCGCCGACGTAAAACCATTGCTTGCGCAAGCGTCAGCGTTTTTGATGACATCGCATTATGAAGGATATCCCGCCGTCCTGATAGAGGCGATGGCGGCGGGCGTGCCGATTGTGACAACCGATTGCTCGCCGGCAATCTATGAAATTGTCTCTGATGGCGTGCTCGGTCAGGTGGTCAAGCATCCCGATCCCGCGGCAATTGCCTCAGCACTCGCGGCAGCTATCGCGACACCACGCGCCGATGCACAACGTATCGAGGCCGCTACTGCGCGTAACCGGATGGGTGCTTCCGCCACCGCTTACCTTGATTGGTTTGACGGGCTGGTGGCTAAGGCTGACGAATCGAGCGATGGGCAGGCCTGATTTTGCTGGGCATTTCATCTGATCACGATTAGATGCCCATCAAATGTTGAGGCTTGACCATCGATCAGATATTTTTTGTGGCGGCATCAATGGCTACTGACGGCTCCGTTTCTACATTATTGCCGCCGCTCGACGTGCCGAAGCGAACGTGGACAAGCTGGTTGTCAGCCGCCATTTCGGTCGCGCTGCTGATTTCCATCGGTCTCCATTTAGAGCGATTTGGATTTGCGCGCGCATGGAGCGTTTTGCCGACATCGCCCTATTTCTGGACCGCCTTTGCGGGCTATTATCTTGCGTTGCCATTTTCGGAATGGCTTATTTACCGAAGGCTATGGGGCATCCCTTTCGATGGGTTTGCCGCGCTCTTGCGGAAGCTTGTCAGCAATGAAATCCTGCTGGGGTATAGCGGCGAAGTTTATTTTTACACATGGGCACGGCGTCGTGCGCAACTCGTGACGGCGCCCTTTGGGGCGATCAAGGATGTGAGTATCATGTCGGCGCTCGCTGGCAATTTGGTAACGCTCACCATGTTGGTCGTCGCCTATCCGATGATCGAAATCATCAAGCCACAGTTTAACGCCCGCGCGGTCTTCCTGTCGGCGGCCTTCATCATCACGCTGTCGATGCTATTCTTTTTCTTCCGGCGACAAATTTTCTCACTCCCCCGGCACCGGCTCTGGTTCATATTTGGGATGCATATGGCGCGGTTGTTTGTAACAACGTCGCTAACGGTGGCGCTGTGGCATCTGGGGCTGCCCCATTTGCCAGTGATCTGGCTTGTCATGCTCGTGACGTTGCAACTGCTCGTCACGCGATTGCCGTTTGTGACCAATAAGGAAATCGTGTTTGCCAGCCTTGCGGTGTTCCTCGTCGGAAGCGATGCGCAGATTGCCGCCTTGATCGCAATGATCGCCACCGCTATTCTGGCCACGCACATATTCGTGGGTGCCCTGTTGGCGGTGGTCGAATTGTTTGCGGTGAGACGTGCATGAAAATTGTTGATGTTTGTGCTTTCTATGCGCCTCAGGGCGGCGGCGTCCGGACTTACATCAATCGAAAATTGGCAATCGGCGCCGCCATGGGGCACGAAATTGTCGTCATTGCGCCGGGTACTGACGATAGTGTTGAGGTGCGTGAGGGCGGTGGGCGCATCATCTATACCGCCTCACCACCGCTAATTTTTGATCGGCGCTACCGATATTTTGATAACCCTGCCGCGGTCCACCGCATTTTGGACGCCGAAAAGCCAGACTTTGTTGAAGGATCGTCGCCGTGGCGAACATCAACCATTGTCGCGGAATGGAATGGCAGCGCGCCGCGCGCCTTGTTCATGCATGCTGACCCGCTCGCCATCTATGCCTATCGCTGGTTTGACCGGGTTCACAGCCGCGAGACGATTGACCGAAATTTCGCGATGTTCTGGCGCCACCTGCGGCGTCTGGGGCAACGCTATGATTCTATCATATGCGCCAACCCCAGTTTTACCGGGCGGTTGACCGAAGGTGGCGTCGCCAATGTTGAGACGATCCCGATGGGGGTTGATCCAGGCATATTTTCGCCCTCGCTGCGCGACGAAGCTGTGCGGGCTGAATTGCTGGCGCGCTGTGCGTTGCCTCCCGAAGCGACGTTACTGTTAGGTGTCGGGCGGATGATGGCCGAAAAGCGCTGGCCGATGATTGTCGATGCCTGTTTGGCCGCCAGTCATCACCGTTCGCTGGGGTTAGTGATTGTCGGCGATGGGCGTGACCGCGACAAAATCGTTCGCCACATCGGCGGCAATCCGCATATTCACTTGCTCGCGCCAATCCGCGATCGCGCCCTGCTCGCAAAAGTGATGGCGAGCGCCGATGCGCTTGTTCACGGCAGTAGTTCGGAGACGTATGGGCTGGTCGTCGCCGAGGCCGCTGCCTCTGGCCTGCCATTGATCGTGCCAGACGAAGGCGGGGCTGCTTTTTTGGTAAGCGCGGAAACGGGCGAGCAATATGCCGCCGGTGATCCGGTTGCGCTGTGTGACGCCATTAACCGCTTGCTTGACCGCGACCGATCAGCGCTCAGCACCGCGGCGGCGCGCGCGGCGACCGACGTCATGACGATTGACAGCCATTTTGAGACGCTGTTCGCCCATTATACGTCAATATCGCACGGCCAGAAACGCGCGGCATAAAAAAGGGGCCGGTTCCCGCCCTTGCAAGAACCGACCCCCCTTTGATTTCAGCGTCAACAGCCTATTCGGAGACGGGTGCCGCCGCCGCTTCTTCGGTCAGGGTGACAGCAATTTCGCCGGGCTCAGCATTGGGATCATAATCCTCGGTGAAGCCTGCCGTGTCTTTTTCAAACATCGACGCCATGACATCAACGCCCGAAGCCTGCATTTCAGCTTCTTCAGGCGAACGCGCGACGTTGATCTTGACCATGACGATCACTTCGGCGTGCAGCGTGACCTTGATGTCATAAACGCCAATCGCCTTGATAGGTTTGTCGAGGACGATCTGGTTCTTGCCAACTTTCTTGCCATCGGCGTCAAGCGCATCAACAATGTCACGCACCGCAACCGAGCCGTACAGCTGACCAGTGTTGGATGCCTGACGGATCAGCGTAACGCTGGCGCCGTCGATTGTCTTGGCATCTTCCTCGGCAATGGCGCGCTTGGCATCATTGTCGGCAACGATCTGCGCCTTATTGGCCTCAAAGACTTTGAGGTTGGCGGCGTTTGAGCGAAGCGCCTTGTTGCGTGGCAAAAGGTAATTGCGTGCAAAGCCGTTTTTGACCGTGACAACGTCACCAATCTTGCCAAGCTTTTCAACGCGTTCGAGAAGGATAACTTCCATTTGTCTACTCCTTCTTACTTAACGATGTAGGGAAGCAAGCCGATATGGCGTGCGCGCTTGATGGCTTGGGCCAGTTCGCGCTGCTTCTTTGCGGATACCGCCGTGATGCGGCTGGGGACGATCTTGCCACGCTCGGACACGAAGCCCTGAAGCAAGCGGACATCCTTGAAATCAATCTTCGGCGCATCTTTGGCGGCGAAGGGGCAGCTTTTGCGGCGACGGAAAAAGGGGCGTGCCATGATTAGTCTCTCCCGCCAAAGTTGTTATCGTCAAAATCGCGACGGGGGCGATCATCGCGGTCACGGCGCGGACGATCACCGCGATCACCACGGTCGCCGCGATCACTGCGCTCAGCGCGATCGGCCTTGCGCATCATCACTGATGGCCCCGCTTCATGCGCGTCGACCTTCACCGTCATATAGCGGATGATGTCTTCGTTGATCTGCGTCTGGCGCTCAAGTTCCGCGACAACCGGACCCGGTGCATCGAATTCGAGCATCACATAATGGGCCTTGCGGTTCTTCGCGATCTTGTAAGCAAGACTGCGCAAACCCCAGGTTTCGGTCTTGGCGACGGTGCCGCCGTTGGTTTCAATGATTTCGGTGGCGGTCGCCGCCAGCGCATCAACCTGGGCCTGTGCCAAGTCTTGACGCGCGAGAAACACATGCTCGTATAGAGCCATAGTCATTCGTCCTTGTCCTACCGATCGCTGACGCTGCTACCATAGCAACACCCCTCCGGCTTTCTTCTCTCCGCCAAAGCGGATGCGGGCCATTGGCGGAAGTTGCCCCTGATTGCAAGGGAAATAGCGGGCAGGGGTGAACTTTCCCTTGCCCAAATCACGATAGCGCCTATGGGGAGCGAAATGCCTTTCACTACATTGCCACCGCTTCTTTCCGAAGCGCTTTCCGCCCGTGGCTATGCCGCGCCTACGCCAGTACAAGCTGCCGTCCTTGAGCCTGATGCTTTGGGACGCGACCTGATCGTTTCGGCACAAACCGGATCGGGCAAGACCGTTGCGTTCGGCCTCGCTATGGCGGGGGACTTGCTTGACGACAATGGCCGCTGCCCGTTCGGGTTGAAGCCGCTCGCGCTGTGCATCGCACCCACCCGCGAATTGGCGTTGCAGGTCAGCCGCGAGCTGATCTGGCTCTATGGCAAAGCAGGCGCGCGGATTGCGACGTGCGTTGGCGGTATGGACGCATCGAAGGAGCGCCGCAATCTGGGCGCGGGCGCGCATATCGTCGTCGGCACGCCGGGGCGTTTGCGCGACCATCTTGAACGCGGTGCGCTTGACCTCTCCGCCCTCAAAGTCGCCGTGCTTGATGAAGCCGATGAGATGCTCGACATGGGTTTTCGCGAGGATCTTGAGCAAATCCTTGACGGCACCCCCGATACGCGGCGGACGTTGCTCTTTTCAGCAACGATACCCAAGCCGATTGTCGCCCTCGCCAAACGGTATCAACGCGACGCGCTGCGTATCTCGACCGTTGGCGAAGATCGCGGCCACGGCGATATCAGCTATCAAGCTGTCACGGTCGCCCCTTCTGAAATTGAAAATGCTGTGGTCAACCTGCTGCGCTTCCATGAGGCCGAGTCAGCAATGTTATTCTGCGCGACGCGTGACAATGTTCGGCATCTCCATGCCAGCCTTGTCGAGCGTGGTTTTTCTGCGGTGGCGCTGTCGGGCGAACACAGCCAGCAAGAACGCAACCATGCGCTGCAAGCGCTGCGTGACCGGCGCGCGCGGGTGTGCGTGGCAACCGATGTTGCGGCGCGCGGGATCGATTTGCCGACGCTCAGCCTTGTCGTCCATGTTGAATTGCCGCGCGATGCCGAAGCACTTCAGCATAGGTCAGGCCGAACGGGGCGCGCAGGCAAAAAGGGCACTGCTGTCCTGATCGTCCCCTATCAACGCAAGAAGCGCGTTGAGATGATGCTGCGCGGTGCCAAGATCAACGCCGAATGGATCAGCGCGCCGACGCCCGATGATATCCGCCGCAATGACCGTGAACGCTTGCTGACCGCATTGCTCGCGCCGGTTGAGGCTGATGATGAAGATCGCGCGCTCGCCCAGCGGTTGCTCGCCGAGCGCAGTGCCGAAGATATCGCGATTGCGCTGGTGCAGTCGCACCGTTCAAAAATGCCCGCTTTGGAAGAAATGCTTGATGCCGATGCGCGGCCTGCGCGTCCCGAAGGGCCTCGTCCGGGCTTTGAAGATACCGTCTGGTTCCGCATGGATGTGGGACGATCGCAAAATGCTGATCCGCGCTGGCTGATGCCGCTGCTGTGTCGCCGCGGTCATATCACCAAGAGCGAGATTGGCGCGATCCGGATTACCGGCGATGAGACTTTGTTCGAAGTCACGCGCGCCGCCGCCGCCAAATTCGCCGATGCGCTCAAACGAACGCAGGGCAATGATCCCGATAGCGAAGACAGTATCCGTATTGTCGCGGTCGACGGCAAACCACGTGAGGCCGCGCGGCAGAACCGGCGCGAAGCAAATGCGCCTGAACGAAGCAAGCTTGCCCCCAAATATGGCGCACGTCCAACGAGCGACGGCCCGCCGCGCGGTCGTGCCCCATCGGGCCCGCGTGGTGATCGTCCAGCGGCAGCCCCTTGGGGAGATCGTCCATCGGCACCGCGCGGTGACCGGCCAGCCAGCGCAAAACCCTATGCTGGCAAACCCGGCGGGAAGCCGTTCAAGGGTAAACCCAAGCCGAGGCCATGATCCCCACTATCCTCCCCGCGCAAGCGGGTTCCATTTTCCAGACCATGTCCGGATAAAGTGCCTCTTCATGGAATCCTGCCTGCACGAGAATAATGGATTTGCGAAATGGCCCTGAAAATCCTCGTCGATGCCGACGCCTGTCCGGTAAAGGATGAAATCTACAAGGTTGCCTATCGCCACGATGTGCCCGTAGTGATCGTCGCGAACAGCTATTTCCGCGTGCCCGATCACCCCCTCATTACCAAGCAAGTGGTGAGCGACAGCTTCGACGCCGCCGACGATTGGATAGCCGAGGCGGCAGACGCACAGAGCGTGGTGATCACGTCGGACATATTGCTCGCCGACCGCTGCCTGAAAGCAGGCGCGACCGTCATCGCGAACAATGGCAAGCCCTTTTCAACCGCCTCAATCGGCAGCGCCATCGCCACCCGGGCTATAATGGCTGACCTTCGCGCCGGATTGGGGGAAGGCATCGGCGGCCCAGCGCCGTTTGGGAAGGCGGACCGCGCGCAATTCCTGCAAGCGCTTGATCAATCATTGGTTCGGCTCAAGCGCGGGTAGGGAGCGTCAAAAAAATTTGTCAGTTCGGCATTGACAAAAGAGAACATAGTTAGTACAAAGAGCCGGTTGCGACGGCGAATCGCGACCACATCGACGACGGCCTTTTGAGGCACCAGCGAGGGGGATCCTTTTGTAAAAATCTGTGGGGATCGCTTGCGTTAGGTGGCATTGGGTTGGTGGATTTTGGTTAAGCAAAGGGTGATGCTCAATCGCATTGCGTGCGCGGTCGCAAACATCTGAGCGGCGTCGACCCGCGCACCCGACCTAAAAAACCCAAACACTTGCGTTCATCCCAATCGCTTTCTAGGCGGGGCGGCTCAATGGCAAGTTAGGGAGCCGCGATGCGCGCATTTGTTTTTCCGGGGCAGGGGAGCCAGTTTGTTGGCATGGGCAGGGCGCTTGCCGCCGCAAGTCCTATAGCTCGTGAGGTATTTCAAGAAGTTGATGATGCGCTGGGGCAGCATCTCTTTGCATTGATGTCGGACGGCCCCGAGGCTGATTTGCAGCTTACCGAAAATGCGCAGCCCGCGATCATGGCTAATGCGATGGCGACGCTGCGGGTGCTCGAACGCGAAGGCGGCGTGCGGCTGGCGGATAAGGCGGACTATGTCGCAGGCCATTCGCTTGGCGAATATAGCGCGCTGTGTGCCGCAGGTGCGCTTGATCTCGCGACGGCGGCGCGGTTGCTCAAGGTGCGCGGTCAGGCAATGCAAGCGGCAGTACCCGTTGGCTTTGGCGCAATGGCGGTGTTGCTTGGGGCTGATATTGAAAAAGCGCAGACCTTGGCGGATGCCGCTGCTGAGGGCGAAATGTGCACGGTGGCCAATGATAATGATCCATCGCAGGTCGTTATTTCGGGCCATGTCGGCGCGATTGACCGGGCGATTGGCTTGGCTAAGGAATTTGGGATCAAGCGCGGCATTTTGCTCCCTGTCTCGGCGCCTTTTCATTGCCCGCTGATGCAGCCAGCTGCTGACGTCATGGCGCATGCCTTGGGAGAGGCAGCGTTGCAGGCGCCTTTGGTGCCCATCTTCGCCAATGTAACCGCCGCTGCGGTTTCCGACCCCGACATGATCCGCACGCTCCTCGTGCAGCAAGTCACCGGCCGGGTGCGGTGGCGCGAATCGGTCGCGGCAATGAGCGAAACTGGGGTTGCGCATTATGTCGAATGCGGGGGCAAAGTGCTGGCGCCAATGGTCAAACGCATAACGCCCGATGCTGTGGCGACGAGTGTGATCTCAATGGACGATATCGAAGCTTTGTTGAAAGTCATTTAGGGTTCGCGCAGAGGCGCTGGGGGGAGCTTGTGAAAGACAGTGAAACTATGTCGGGCGACGGTGGTGCTGTTGCCTTGCAATTGCACCGCGATCTTGGGCCAGACCGCTTGGGGAGCGTCTATGAAACTGTCCTAGCTGGACGACTTCAGCAAATGGGCTATTTTGTCGAGCGCCAGACACCGGTTGATATCGAATTTGAAGGTCTGCGCCGCCTCGTCAATGACTTTACCCCTTCCGTGCCTCTGCGTGAACTAAATTAAGGAATGACCATGTTCGATCTTACAGGAATGACTGCCCTCGTAACCGGTGCTTCGGGCGGCATTGGTTCGGCTGTTGCCAAAGCCTTGGCATCGCAGGGGGCGCGGGTGGCGCTTTCGGGGACGCGCGAGGATGCGCTCGCGGCAGTGGCGCACGAAATTGGGGGGGATGCGATCATTCTGCCCTGCAACCTCTCCGACGCCGACGCCGTTGATGCGCTGGTGCCGGGCGCCGTTGCGGGGCTTGGTCAGCTTGATATCCTTGTCAACAATGCGGGCGTGACGCGTGACAATCTGGTGATGCGGATGAAGGATGAGGAATGGGATACGGTCATTCGCGTCAATCTTGAAGCCGCATTCCGCCTCATCCGGGCCGCCGCCAAACCGATGATGAAAGCGCGGTTCGGGCGGATCATCACGATCACCAGCGTCGTCGGCACCACGGGTAATCCGGGCCAAGCCAATTATGCGGCATCAAAAGGCGGACTAACTGCTATGTCCAAGGCGCTCGCGCAGGAGTTGGCGAGCCGGAACATCACTGTCAATTGTGTCGCCCCCGGTTTCATTACCTCACCGATGACTGATGCCTTGCCCGATGCGCAAAAGGACGCGCTGACACTGAGGATTCCCGCCGGACGGTTGGGCGACGGGGCGGACATCGGGGCGGCGGTTACCTATCTGGCGAGCCGTGAGGCAGCCTATGTCACTGGTCAAACGATCCATGTAAATGGCGGAATGGCGATGATTTAGGGAGCTAATACACCGATTGACGCGCAGGGGGCTTGCCAGCATATTCGGCGCGCTCTAGGGCTAATCACGAAGATTGCTCACACATTAACGAGAAGGACTATCCATGAGCGAGACAGCTGATCGCGTAAAGAAAATCGTTGTTGAACATCTTGGCGTTGAAGCCGAAAAGGTGACCGAAGAAGCGAGTTTCATCGACGATCTGGGCGCAGACAGCCTTGATATTGTCGAACTCGTTATGGCGTTCGAAGAAGAATTTGGCGTTGAAATTCCTGACGATGCAGCGGAAAAAATCGCTACCGTCAACGATGCGATCGCTTATATTGACGCCAACCAAGGCTGATAGGGACACCCTGAATAGGGCAATCCTGATTGAGTCGTAACATTATAAGGCGGCTCCTCAGCCCGGGTTATCTCGGAGACTGAGGGGCCGCTTTTGCTTATAAATGACCGGAGAAAGATATGCGTCGTGTTGTTGTCACAGGATTGGGGCTCGTCACCCCGCTGGGTGCCGACGTTGAGACTGTCTGGGCCAATCTGATCGCCGGGAAATCGGGGGCAGGGCAGATCACCCGATTTGACGCAACCGATTATGCCTGCACGATTGCCTGCGAAGTCAAACCTGCCGATCATCCTTGGGGCTTTGATCCGGGCAAGCGCGTTGACCATAAGGTGCAGCGTCAGGTGGATCCCTTCATCATCTACGGCATTGATGCCGCCGGGCAAGCGATCGAGGATGCTGGCCTAACCGACATGAGCGAGGCCGAACGGTTTCGCGCGGGATGTTCGATCGGGGCCGGTATTGGCGGCCTGCCTGGAATTGAGAGCGAATCGCTGGTGCTACATGAAAAGGGCCCGCGCCGTGTGTCGCCCCATTTCGTGCATGGCCGCTTGATCAATCTGATTTCGGGGCAAGTGAGCATCAAATATGGCCTGATGGGCCCCAACCATGCGGTTGTGACGGCATGTTCAACCGGCGCGCATTCGATTGGTGATGCCGCGCGCATGATTGCGCTGGATGATGCCGATGTGATGCTTGCCGGTGGCGCTGAAAGTACGGTGTGCCCGATTGGTATTGCGGGCTTCTCGCAAGCGCGTGCGCTCAATACGAGTTTCAATGACCGGCCCGAACAAGCGTCGCGCCCCTATGACCGCGACCGTGATGGCTTTGTGATGGGCGAAGGCGCTGGCGTCGTCGTTTTGGAAGAATATGAACGGGCCAAGGCGCGCGGCGCGAAAATCTATGCTGAGGTAGTGGGATACGGATTGTCGGGCGATGCCTATCACGTGACAGCACCCCACCCCGACGGGAGTGGTGCTTACCGCGCAATGGAGATGGCGTTAAAACGGTCAGGCCTAAGCCCGACAGATATTGACTATGTCAACGCCCACGGCACGTCGACAATGGCCGATACAATCGAACTGGCGGCCGTGCGGCGGTTGTTCGGTGACGCGATCAGTACAATGTCGATGAGCTCGACAAAGTCTGCAACGGGCCATTTGCTCGGCGGGGCGGGTGCGATCGAAGCGATTTTCTGCATCCTTGCCATTCGTGATCAAATCGTGCCGCCGACGCTCAACCTCGACAATCCTGATGACGGCTGTGAGGGCGTTGACCTTGTGCCGCATGTGGCGAAGAAGCGGTCGGTGAAGGCGGTGCTGAATAACAGCTTCGGTTTTGGCGGTACCAATGCCAGCCTCGTGATGCGGGCGCTTTAGGCAATGCGCTTATGGCTGGCCGTGATACTGGCGCTATGTCTCGCTGCTTGCGGCGGCAGGGCTGCCAAGCAGGATATGGTGGTGACCGTTGGCGTGGGATCAAGCCTGACGGGGGCTGCCAAAATGCTCGAACAAAAAGGCGCGATAGCGTCGGCTGACGGCTTTGTGCGCAATGCCAAGATTTTTGGTTCAGGCGAACCGATCAAGCCGGGTGAGTATAAGATCAAAAAGGGCATGACCGATGCCGACATATTGGCGTTGCTCCAGTCGGGAAAGACAATGCTGCGCTTTGTCGCAGTCCCCGAAGGATTGCCGAGTGTGATGGTGCATGACCGATTGATGGCGGCGCCGTTTCTGGAAGGTGCGGTCGATGTGCCTGCTGAAGGCTCGATCCTGCCCGATAGCTATAGCTATGAACGCGGTGAAAAACGCAGCGCTGTGCTAAAGCGGATGCAAGCGGCCATGACCAAAACGCTTGCCGAATTATGGGCGCAGCGCAAGCCGACGACTGTGGTCAAATCACCCGAAGAAGCGGTGACGCTGGCAGCCATTGTCGAGAAGGAAACCGGCATTGCCGCAGAACGGCGCAAGGTTGCGGGCGTCTATAGCAACCGGTTACGGATGGGGATCAAGCTGCAAGCTGATCCCACGACTATCTATCCGATCACCAAGGGACGTCCGCTCGGGCGGCGGATCTTGAAATCTGAACTAGCGGCTGAAAATGGCTACAACACTTACGTAAAAGTCGGATTGCCCGCAGGACCGATTGCAAACCCTGGTAAGGCAAGCATCGCCGCCGTCCTCGATCCAGAACCGACCAGCGCGCTTTACTTTGTCGCCGATGGCAGCGGCGGCCATGTCTTTGCCGATACGCTTGCCCAGCATAATGCCAATGTCGAAAAATGGTTCGCGCTGCGCAGATCCAAAGGAGAGATGTAACATGACGGCGCTTGAAACCGACTATCTGATCGTCGGTAGCGGTGCCGTTGGCCTTGCTTTTGCGGATACATTGATTGACGAATCTGATGCCGATGTGATCATCGTTGATCGTCACGGCAAACCGGGGGGGCACTGGAACGACGCTTATTCGTTTGTGGCGCTGCATCAACCTTCGGCCTTTTACGGGGTTAACTCCACCCCGCTCGGCACCAACCGCAAGGATGCTATCGGCGTCAACACCGGCCTTTATGAGCTTGCCTCGGGGCCCGAAGTCAGCGGCTATTTCGACAGCGTCATGCGACAAAAGCTGCTGCCTAGCGGGCGCGTGCGCTATTTTCCCATGTCGGATTATCGCGGTGATGGCCGCTTTGTCTCGCTCCTTTCAGGGCAGGAAACGCAGGTCACCGCGCGGCGGAAGACGGTTGATGCGACTTATTATGGCACCACGGTACCATCAACGCACAGCCCCCGGTACAGCGTCAGCGACGATGTCCGCCTCGTGACGCCAAACGCGCTGCCGCAGCTGTGGATGGATCAAACGATCAAGAAATCCGGCGAATGCCCGCGCCACTTTGTTATCATTGGCGCGGGAAAAACGGCGATGGATGCCGCCGTGTGGTTGCTATCCTCAGGCGCTGATCCGCAGGCTATTTCGTGGGTGATGCCGCGCGATTCGTGGTTGCTCAATCGGCTCCGCACGCAGCCGGGCCTTGAGTTTTTCGAAGAGACCATCGGCGGCCAAGCGGCGCTGATGGAGAGTTTTGCGCAGGCCGAGTCGCTAGATGATCTGTTCTCCCGGCTTGAAGCCGCCGACGTAATGCTGCGCATTTATCCCGATGTGAAGCCAAGCATGTTCCACTATGCGACGATCTCGAAGGGCGAAATCGAAACGCTGCGTTGCATCACCAATGTCATTCGCATGGGCCGCGTGAAGTCTATCGATGCCAGTGGCTTGACGCTGGACGAGGGCCATGCACCGATGGGGGAAGGCACGCTCTATATCGATTGTACCGCATCAGCTGTCGATCCGCGTCCTGCCATTCCCATTTTCAACGGGAACCTTATCACCCCGCAACTCGTCCGTGTGCCGCAACCCGCCTTCAGCGCAGCGCTAGTGGCCTTTGTCGAGGTGCATTATCCGGATGACCAGGCCAAGAACCAGCTATGTCGCACGGTTCCTTTCCCGCACAGCCTTGCGCATTATCCGGCCTGCAACCTCGCGAATATGATGAATCAAATGGCGTGGATGCAAGACCCGCGCGTGAGCAAATGGATCAACCAAAGTCGGCTCGATGGCTTTGGCAAAGTCATTGCAGCGATCGACAAAGGCGATGAAACCAAAATGGCGATACTGAACCGGCTTCGGGGCAATGCGATGGCGGCTGTTGCTAATTTGCAGACCTTGATGGCGTGATCACGTACGGCTGACCTTAGGGCTCGGCGATATTGAAGGCAGGCGGCGGCGTTTCGATGGCGGTTTGCAGCGCGGCGATGGCGCTCTTGTCCCCCTCAACCTTAAGCCCTGCGCTTTCCATCTGCGCCAGCGGCAGTTTCAGGAAGAACAAACCCAAAAATAATTGCCTCGGGCCTGACAAAGACGCCGTGGGCGCGGGCGATGCCATCCCCATTTCGCTGACCATGACGGCGTTACCCACCGTTACCGATGCGCGTTCGCTGCGGTCAGTAAAGGCCAGATTGAGGCTCATTTTGCGGTCACCAATGATCGCTGGATCAAGCCGCGTCGCAATTGAATCGAGCAGCATGTCGCTGGGAATGGCTGACACGACGTCAAGGCTTGCTGTGGTACCTGCGGGCTTCACCCCTTCGCGCAAATCGCGCGCGGCGGATAAATACATATTCCGCCATGTTGAGGCTTCGGCCTGATATCCCTGCTGTTCATAACTGTCAGCGAGCAGCGCGCGCGCGGGTTTATTGGCAGGGTCAGCAAAGACCAACTGATTGAGCAAATCGGATGACCAGCGATAATCGCCTGCCGTCATCGCGGCTTTTGCGCGTTTTATCACCTTGGCAGCACCGCCCATTGCCTCAACATAAAGCGCTGCGCGTTTGGTCGGGATGTGGGGGTTAAGGTTGGCGGGGACGGCATCATACCAGCCCAGATAGCGCTGATAGACGGCTTTGCTGTTATGGCTATAGGTGCCGTAATAGCCGCGCGTGAACCATTCGCCGGCAAGCGCCGCCGGTGGCGTCAGCGCCTCGGCGATTTCGGGCGCAGTCATCCCCTTGTTCATCATGCGCACGGTTTGATCATGGAGATATTTGTAATTGTCACGCTGAAGCGTCAGGTATCGGCGGGCTTCATCCTTGCCAAAATGCGGCCAGCAATGGCTGGCGGCTACGGTTTCGGTTTGATCGCCGTATAGCCGGATTGCTTCGGTCAGATAGCCCGCCCATTTGAGTGCGTTGCGGACGAGTGCCCCGCGCGGGGTGAGGATATTGTGCAACGAACAAGTGGCAAGCTCACCAATCAAAAACGTTTTACGCTGCGTGATCATGACGTTGAGTTCGGCGGGAGCTTCGGTTTCGGGAACCATTTGAAAGCTGAGCGTGACGCCGTCAATCACGCGCGTTTCGCCTGTCGTGCGGACCGTATCAGTTGGCGCAATTAGCGTTATCGCGCCTGCCGAAATGGCCGCGCCAATGCCAGACCCCATCTGCCCCTGCGGACCAGGTATGAGTGAACTTCCAAATTGATAATTGGCGCGTCGGTTCATCGCGGTGCCCGCAATCACATTTTCGGATGTCGCTTCGGCGAGGAAATGTTCGGGGGCAATGATCGCGACGGTACCTGATTTGACTGCATCTGTGGTCGTAACGCCTTTGACCCCGCCAAAATGATCGCCGTGGCTATGCGTGTAAATTATCGCTTTGACCGGACGTGTGCCCAGCTTGTCGTTAACGAGCGCGAGTGCGGCGGCGGCGGTTTCCTGCGTGGTAAGGGGATCGATCAGTATCCAGCCGCTATCACCCGCTATCACCGTCATGTTCGAAACATCAAAGCCGCGTACTTGCCAGACGCCTTCGGAGAGTTTGAACAAGCCGTGCTTGCGCAGCAACGCCATATGGCGCCACAAACTTGGGTTCACCGTGGCGGGGGCATCTGACTTCATCCACGCATAGGCATTCAGATCCCACACCAATTTGCCATTGGCCGCCTTGATCAGCGGGTCGGCGCGCGTTGCGATGAAGCCACGGTCTGAAAAATCAGCGTCTTGGCCAGTCTCACCGGGCAGTGTGGTGGCCTGTTTGGCCTGCGCGGATATAGTCGCGGGACTGGCCGCCTTGGGGCTTAGGTCAGGCGATTGGGCCACGGCACTGCTGCTCACCAGCATCAGCGAAAGCGCTAAGCATTTCATTATGTCTCTCCTATCGGCACCAGTTTACGCTTCCGGCTGTGCGTGTAAAGCGATGACCGAAGGATGATCGCCTACAGCTTTAGGCCAGTCGTCTCGTCAAATCCTGCCATCAGGTTAAGTGACTGGACGGCGGCACCTGCGGCTCCTTTGCCCAAATTATCGAGCGCAGCCACTAACCGGATTTGGCTTTCATCTGCATTTGCGAACACGAACAAATCCATCCGGTCGCATTGCGCGGCCTGCTCAATTGTCAGATTGGGTGCATCAAAGTCTGTGATGACACTTACGAAAGGCGATCCTTCATAATGCTGCGCCAACGTTTCGCGTATCATGCTGACGGTAGGCCGTGCGGGCAACACGGCTATAGGCAGCGGCACGTCAACAATCATGCCGCGATAGGTGCGCGCTACCGAGGGCGCGAACAACGGCGCATGGGTTAAGCCGCAGTGGCGCTGCATTTCGGGCACATGTTTGTGCGCTAGTGACAAAGCGTAAGTGCGCCATGCCGTTTTAGTCTCATATCCCTCAAACTCTGCGATCATCGTTTTGCCGCCGCCAGAATAGCCTGACACCGCGTTGACCGCGAGCGGCCAGTCAACAGGGATCAGCCCCGCGGCGACGAGCGGCGCAACGAGCGCGATGAAGCCGGTTGAATAGCATCCTGGGTTTGACACGCGCAGCGCATCCGCAACGACGCTGCGTCCGCTTATTTCGGGAAAGCCGTATACCCATCCTGGCGCGACACGGTGGGCGGTGGAGGCATCGATGACGCGCGTATGATCATTATCGATCAGGGCAACGGCTTCGCGTGCCGCATCATCGGGCAAACAGAGGATCACAAAATCAGCCGCATTGATGGCATCGCGCCGCGCGACCAGCGTTTTTCGTTGCTGATCATCAAGCGTGATGAGCGAGATGTCAGCCCGTCCGCTTAGCCGGTCACCAATTTCCAAGCCAGTTGTTCCCACAGCACCGTCGATGAAGACGGATATGCTCACGGTGCGATCCGCCGTCTTGACGTGATACCAACGCCGTCATGCGCTTCGGCGTAACGCGACGCGACGATATCGAGCGGTTCGATCACCGTTTTGACGTGAAATTGGTTCGCATGGATCAGGTTCGTCTGATCGACCATAATGCCAACATGCCCGGGCAAGAAGATCAAATCGCCGCGCATTAAGGGCGATGTTTCCAAAATCGCTATGCCAAGCGCTTGCTCTTGCATGTCACTGTCACGGGGTGCGGCAATACCGCGTCCTGCAAGTGCCCTTTGCACCAGACCCGAACAATCAATGCCGGCGCCGCCGCGCCCGCCCCAGACGTAGGGCATACCAAGAAACCCCTCCGCAATCGTCACCGGATCGGCTGTGGCTGCTATCGGAACAGGCTCCGTCGCGTTCCCAAGCGCATCAGCGGCGATATAGCCTACATAATGATCGTGACCGCAATAGCCCCATGCCATGCCACCCGAGACATCAAGCAGCCAAAACCGCTCCCCGCGCAAAAGTTCCGACGCGGGTTCGCTATGCGGTTTGTGATACACCATGGCATGGTCAACAACGCACATATGTTCAATCGGAACGGCATAGTGCGGGGCAAACATTTTGCCGACTAAATCTATGTCAGCAAGGTCTCCGCGGACGGCGTTGATTCGTCGATCAAACATGCGCGATGGGCTAGTTAGCCCGAAAGAGGAACGTTTTGCATTCATTGATCGCGGCGATAGCCGAGTGTGCCGCGAAAAGGCAATGGTGGCGGCATTTATCATGCCACCACCATCATCGTAATCGCAGACGATTAGTCCTTAAGCCCAGCCGGAACATGGCCGCCATTGGCCGCAAGCTGATTCATCACTTGGCGGTGAAGCCAGATATTCATCGACGCAGAATCGTTCATGTCGCCGCTAAAGCCGAGCTCGGTCGCCAATTCTTTGCGATTATGGAGGCTCGAATCGAGACCACATAGCTTCATCAAATCAACAATCGACGTGCGCCAATTGGTGTCATAATCAACCGAAGCTGCCGCAGCGGTCATGATGGCTTCGATATCAACAGGAGCAGCCGGGGCGGCAGCGACAACCTTTGCTGACTGTGTTGCCACCGGCGAAGGGGCAGCGGCGGCGGCGGGTGTGCCGAAAATCGCATTTTTGATTGCACTAAAAATACTCATTGGTGTCTCCTGACGTTCATTGTCGCGTCGAATCGCGATGGCATTATATCGACGACTAATGCTACACCGCTTTGACATTTGATGCCAAGCATGTGGCTTTGGCAATGATGCCCAACTTAGGAGATATGTGATGGACGTTCTGGGTCAACTTTTGCAGGGAGCCATGGGTGGCCAAGGAACGGGCGGGAATCCGCAGATAGATGTAGGTGGGCTTGCCAGCCAGTTTGGCCTGTCGCCGGATCAGGCGAATGCTGCGGTGGGGGCGCTGCTTCCTGCCGTGTTGGGTGGTATCCATAAATCGGAACAAGGCGGCGGGCTTGATCAGCTATCGTCGATCGTCAGCGGGATGGGCGCGCCCGAGCAAGATGTTAACAGCGGCAACAATATCCTGGGCCATATCTTTGGGTCAAAAGATGTCAGCCGCCAGGTCGCGAGCCATGCGTCGGCGCAAACGGGCATTAGCGACACGATTTTGAAAGCGATGTTGCCCGTCGTTGCTGGCTTGGTTGCGCAGCAAGTCGCCAAGAAAATGGGTGGCGGTGTGATGGGCGGGCTCGCGGGCACGCTGCTCGCATCGATGCTGGGGGGTAGCGCCGCGAGTGCAGCGCCGGCGCAAACCGGCGGCGGTGGCCTCGCCGATATGCTTGGCGGTCTCGCGGGCGCGTTTGGCGGGCAAGGCGGGCAAGCTGCAGCACCCAACCCACTTGATTCAATCCTTGGTGGGTTGATGGGCAACCGTTAAATTGGCGGAAACTTCGTTTTGAGCATATGGTAAGCGGCGCGCAATCCCAGCGCGTCGCCGCCTTTTGGGCGACCAGGCTTTGCCGCTGGCCGCCACGCAAATGTATCGAAATGCGCCCAGCTGACGGCATCGTTCACGAACTTTTGTAAAAAGAGAGCGGCTGTAATCGCGCCTGCAAAGCCACCTTCGGCGGAATTGGCGCAATCGGCAATGTCTGATGACAGCATATCATCATAGCCAGCCCAAAGCGGCATGCGCCAGCACGGATCGTCCACGGCTTTCGAAGATGCATCAAACTCACGTGCCAAATCATCATTATTGCAAAATAAAGCAGGCAAATCGGGCCCAAGCGCGACCCGCGCGGCACCAGTGAGTGTGGCAAAATCGATCATGAGCACGGGATCATCTTCACCCGCACGGGTAATCGCGTCAGCCAGAACAAGGCGGCCCTCAGCATCAGTATTGTCGATTTCGACCGTCAGCCCGGCGCGACTTTGCAATATGTCTCCCGGGCGGAAGGCATTGCCAGCAATGGCATTTTCGGCGGCGGCGATCAGCAGGTGGAGGCGGACTGGCAAGCGCGCTTGCATAATGAGCGACGCTAGCGCGATGGCATGGGCAGCGCCCCCCATATCTTTCTTCATCAGGCGCATAGATGTGCCCGGCTTGATGTTGAGGCCGCCGCTATCAAAGGTTATCCCTTTGCCGATAATCGCAACACGAGGGTTGGCGGGATGGCCCCATTCCAGTTCAATCAAGCGCGGGGCATGCGCGCGGTCAGCCGCTTGGCCCACCGCGAAAATCATCGGAAAGCCCGCCTCAAGCTCAGCGCCGCGGGTAACGCGGAACGTGGCGCTGTGAGATTTGGCGAGATCGTCTGCGACTTGCTCTAGCGCAGCTGGCCCCATATCAGCCGCTGGCGTATTGACCAGATCACGCACCAATGCTGTCGCTTCTGCGATCCGGATAGCATCGGGCAAGGCGGCAGGCGTTGGGCTGAGCAATATCCGTGGGCCAAATTCCGAGCGGGACTTGGTATAACGATCAAAGCGATATTGACCCAATATCCAGCCGATCGCAGCCATAGCCGGGTCGCCAGAGTCGAGGCGATAAGTGCCTTCAGGAAGGCCGTCGGCTAACCGGGCAAGGCTCCACACTGTGAGCTTCTGGGTATCGCCAACCGCTGCAACCACCGACCAGTCATCAGCCAGTTCGCCAGGGATGATCGCGAAGTTATTGATTTTCGGGGTGAAGCGTTGCGCCGCAATTGCCGTGCGCGTGCGCGCTGACTGTGCGGTTAGCCAATCGGGAAACCCCTGCGTATCGACCATATGGATAAGCTGTGCGGCTTGCCCGCGGTCGATTTGCACGAGGTTCGAAGGATCAGTCATGCTGGTCAAATCGCCTTTTCATTGTGGTGCTGCTATCAATTACCGCTAGCCCGCAAAATTTCGTTGATGCGGAACTTTTCAAGGCCGCGACCATCGCATCCGCCACTGCGGCGAAACACACAGATTCGGATATCCTGGTTCGCGTCGCCCAGTGTCCTGTTCTTTGGCATCAGTAACTGACAGTCGGACATTATGTAGCTGCGTGGCAATCGGCTGCGAAACGCTTGGTTTCCGATGAAGATGTTATAGCCAGCATAGCCTTTGCCGGGCAATTGATACATGCCGTCGCGCTCGGGCTTTGGATGTATCGGATAAATGGGAATGTTTCGCTTTAGCAGACCGTAGGATCCATATTCCCAGTAAAGTTGAGCATCGATGCCAACTGCGCACACAGACGCGTCTTTTCCAACATTATGCATGCTGCGCTGTGCCGCGCCGTAAGCAGTCCAACGAAGCGACATGTCGCGACTGAACGCAAGCGAAGCCGATAGGCCAGCCCAGGTGGCGATGAGGAGCATTGGCAATCCGCGTGCGATATTGGCGGGCAATCGTGGTTTGAGCCATTGCATAAATGTGACGGAACTAATCGCCGCTACAATGACAAAAATCGTGATGCTCAAGACGATGAAGCGATATTCCTTGTGACCGATCGCGCTGTGCAGCCCCACATTGATAATCGCTGCCCAGATTAATGTTCGGTGATGTTGAATTGAACTCACCATAAGGCCAGCAATCAGCACCATGCCAACACCCCACCACGCCCCCATCTCGCCCAGATAAGCAGCCGGCGGTGAGACGCCGTATTGGGCAGAGCGATTGACAATGATGTTCTGATAAATGTTGATCATCAGCCAGGAAAACGGGGTTGCCCCCATCATCATGTCAATCAGTGCACTGGCCATAGCCGCCAAAAGTCCCCCGAAAATGACCGGGAGGCAGCGCAGCCTTAGTGATTGCCAGCAATAACCAATCGTCAAAATGGCGATCGCAGGGCCATATTGAAACCGTAAAACGAGGCCGATTCCAAGGAGCGCGCCTGCGATAACCAGATGTTTTTGCGAAGCTTGCGGATGGGACAAGATGGCGATCGCCGGCAGAATTGCAGCCACTGCGAGTGGTTCTGACAGGATATGGGTGCCGAAAAAAATGCTCTCAAACCAAATGCCGCTGACCGCCATCGCGATGAGGGCGTGCGTCGGTGACAGCCGGCGACCCAGATAATAAGCCGAACAGGGAATCGACAGTGATGCCGCGCCGACGCACAATTTGGGCAATAGCAAATAGAGGCTAGTCGATGGCGCAATCCAGTGCCCCAGCGCCATCGGGCCGCTCAAGAGCAAAGGGAGCAACCAGCTCCGCATGCCAAATCGATATTCCCACGGCACTGCGCTATAGCCGAATACGAGACGAAACGCCTGGTCGGTATATTGTCCAATCTCATCGGTGTGATGCATTGATTCGGGCAAGGCGGCGATGAAGCGCAACACCGCCGCGACAATCAAAATCATCCAAAACAAGGTGCGGTGCGCGCGGCCTTCTCCATTACCGCTGTTCGAAACTATGGTCTGCGCCGTCGCTATCGTCACAAGCTAACTCACTGTCTTATGAATTGGCGTTGTGCATTAAGCCGGAACCCCAAACAAATCATGTTCATCGGCATCTTCGATAAGCACGCTGACAATCGCGCCCATTTCGCAACCCACAGCATCGCGCAAGAATACGGCGCCATCAATTTCAGGGGCATCGGCCTTCGACCGACCCGTGGCTCCTCCGTCGCCATCGACTTCATCGATAATCACGTCGATGGTCTTGCCCACTTTCGTGGCGAGTTTAGCGGCGGAAATGGCGGCCGTTTTTTCCATAATCCGGGCGTAACGCTGTTCTTTGAGCGCTTCAGGAACGGGATCTGGCAACGCGTTCGCGCTTGCGCCTTCGACGGGTTCAAAGCGAAACGCGCCCACGCGGTCAAGCTGAGCTTCGTCAAGCCAATCGAGCAAATAGGCAAAATCCGCCTCGGTTTCGCCCGGAAAACCAACGACGAATGTGGATCGTATGGTGATATCAGGACAAATTTCGCGCCAGCCGCGAATGCGTTCAAGCACTTTGGCGTCGTTGGCAGGGCGCTTCATCGCCTTGAGCACTGAAGGCGCAGCATGCTGAAACGGTATATCGAGATAAGGCAACACAAGCCCCTCTGCCATCAGCGGAATGACCTGATCGACATGGGGGTAGGGATAAACATAATGCAGCCGAACCCACGCGCCGAGCTTGCCAAGTTCGCGTGCAAGGTCGGTCATATGCGCCCGCACCGGTGCACCCTTCCATTCGCGCGGAGCATGTTTGATATCAACGCCGTAGGCCGACGTATCCTGACTGATCACCAAAAGTTCGCGCGTGCCCGCCGCGACCAGCTTTTCGGCTTCGCGCAAAATCGCATCGGGTCTGCGACTAACAAGATCGCCGCGAATGCTAGGGATGATGCAAAAGGCGCAGCGGTGATTGCAGCCTTCCGAGATTTTGAGATAGGAATAATGACGCGGCGTCAATTTCAATCCGCCGTCGGGTACCAAGTTCAGAAAGGCGTTGGGTGGAATCGGCGCTGCGTCATGTACTGCGCTGACCACGGCTTCATATTGGTGCGCTCCGCTGATCGCGAGCACCTGTGGGAAGCGCGCGCGGATCATTTCGGCCTCTTGCCCCAAACAGCCGGTAACAATGACCCGACCATTTTCAGCGATGGCTTCGCCGATTGCCTCGAGCGATTCCTCTTTGGCTGAATCAAGAAATCCGCATGTGTTGACAAGAACGACATCGGCGCCCGCATAATCGGCAGATAGCCCATAGCCATCGCTGCGCAATTTGGTGAGAATCCGTTCGCTATCGACCAAGGCTTTGGGACAGCCGAGCGAAACCATGCCGATTTTTGGCGGAGAGGGGAGGGTGGTTGCCATTTGTCCGGCGCATAGGGGGTAATTCCCCGCCTGTCACCCTAGCGCCGGGGCAATTGCTTGACCGGATCAACAGGTATGCGGTTCTTTCGCATCTGGAAAAAAAGCAAAGGTGCGCCGCCCGTTCCCGCGCGCCCGATGATTTGCCCGCGACTAACCTTCTGTCCGCGGGTTACGCTGGCTTGGCTTGCGCGACCATAGGCCGTTATCCACCCATCGCCGTGACGGATCAAAATGAGGCCGCCATAATTGGCGACATTATTGCCAACGAAGGCGACCACTCCGTCACCCGACGCGCGAATCGGGGCTTGCTGCGTGACCGCAATGTCGATCCCTTGATTGTCGTTCCCTTCACCAACCGCCCCAAAGCGCGATGCCAGCGTGCCATTTGCGGGCCAAATGAAAGTGCCTGAAAACCCCGAAGGCACGGCTACCGATACTTCAGGGCCAAGCGGTTTGTCGGGGGCAACCGTGGCAACGGGGAGCAAGTCAGTGGCGGGTTCACCACCGGTCAGAATGTCATCGATTTCTAGGCGGAATGCGGCCGCGCGCGCTTCGATTGCCTGATCGCCCGGAACCGCCTCTGCGGGCAGGAGAAGGCGCTGCCCCAAGCGCAGGATGAATGGTTCCTGCAACGCATTGAGTTCAATCAGCTTGGCCCAGCTTGTGCTATAGGCTTTGGCGATCGCGATGCCTGTTTCACCCGCACCAACCTTGTGAAAGCGTCCACCAGGGATGGCCAGACGTTGTCCCGGTCGGATTATGAAAGGTGCGGTGAGGCCGTTGACTCGCGCAATTGTTTCCGAACCGGCACCGGTCTTCTCGCCAATCGCGCGAAGCGTGTCACCGGGCGCTACTGTGTAGGTCGTTTCGCGAACATCGGTGGCATTGGCGGCCACAGGGCGCATTTCCCAAACGGGACGTTCGTCATAGAGCGTGTCGAGTTCAGCATCGAGTTTTGGGGGAATATCCGCCACGACGGTGCTTTGTTGTGGTGGAGCCGCTGGAATGCAGCCACCCACAAGTGCCACCGCCGCCAAGACCAAAAACCGATGCCCCATTCTTATTGTTTATGACATCGCGGCATCGTCGTCAAAGCAGGTTTTGAGCGCGCCCAGCGTTGCATGCGCGGTCAGGTCAAGCGTGAGTGGTGTGACAGCAATATAGCCATCATTGACCGCTTCAAGATCCGTTGAGTGAGCGGGGGTCTGGCGCGCGCCGCCAAGGGCAAACCAATGATAATCATAACCGCGCGGATCTCTACCCGTCACGATCTGCGCGCGGCTATAGTCATGAAATCCTTGCGCGACCACGCGCACGCCTTTTGCGCTGCCACTGGGAAAGTTTATATTTAACAAAGTGTTTTCGGGCATCGCAAAGCTAATGAGCGGGCGCAGCACGCGTTCACCCCACATCGTGGCGGTTGCAAATGAGACGTCGTCGCCCAGTCCCTCTTGCGCATAGACTTGGCTCATTGCGATTGACGGTATCCCCGCCAGCGTACCTTCCATCGCGGCCGCAACGGTGCCCGAATACGTAACATCGTCGCCCAGATTGGCACCGCGATTGACGCCCGAGAGGATGAGGTCGGGCTTGGCGTCAACCATGATCTTACCAAGGGCGAGCAAGACGGCGTCAGTGGGTGTGCCCGTCACAGCGAATCGGCGATCATCGATTCTCCGAATCCGCAGCGGGCGCGTCAGCGTCAGCGAATGACCTGCGCCTGATTGTTCTTCGGCGGGCGCAACGATCCAGATATCGTCGCTAATCGCCCGCGCAATCGATTCGAGTATTTTTAGACCCGGTGCGTTGATGCCATCGTCATTCGTCAGCAAAATCCGCATTACATTGCTCCCATCGTCGCTACGCCGCCCATATAGGGCCGCAATACCGGTGGGATTGTGACGCTGCCATCTCCGTTCTGATATGTTTCGATGACGGCAACCAAAGTCCGTCCTACCGCCAACGCCGATCCGTTGAGGGTGTGTACGAACCGAGTGGCCTTCTCGCCCTCTGGCCGGTACCGTGCATTCATCCGGCGCGCCTGAAAATCCCCGCAATTTGAACAGCTTGAGATTTCACGGTAGCGCCCTTGCCCCGGTAACCAGACCTCAAGATCATAGGTTTTGCGCGCCCCAAACCCCATATCCCCGGCACATAAAAGCATGCGGCGGAATGGCAATTCAAGCCGATCAAGCACAGTCTCGGCGCAGGCCGTCATTCGTTCATGTTCGGCATCCGAATCTTCCGGGCGCGTGATCGACACAAGCTCTACCTTATCGAACTGATGCTGACGCACCATGCCGCGCGTGTCGCGGCCCGCCGATCCGGCCTCCAGCCTGAAACAGGGCGTGAGGGCAGTGAAGCGTATCGGTTGCGAGATATCGTCGATAATCGAATCGCCAACGATGTTGGTAAGGCTGACTTCGGCGGTCGGGATCAGCCAGCGACCATCTTCGGTCTTGAACGAATCATCAGCAAATTTTGGCAGTTGCCCTGTGCCAAACATTGCCTCATCGCGCACCAGTAAAGGGGGCGCGACTTCCTGATAGCCAAATTCGGTCGTATGAAGATCAAGCATGAAATGGCCGAGTGCACGGGCAAGGCGCGCGGCCTCTCCGCGCAAATAGACAAAGCGCGCGCCCGCAACGCGTTGCGCCGTTTCAAAATCAAGGCCCAGTCGCGGCCCAATTGCGTCATGTTCTTGCGGCGTAAATGCGAAATTGCGGATCGCACCGCGAGTTGAGACAATGATATTGTCGTCCTCGCTAGTGCCAGATGGCACATCATCGGCGGGCAAGTTGGGGATGGCGGCGAGCGCCTCGTTCAGCGCGCGGTGTGCCGCACGTTCGGCGGTTTCGAGCGCAGGGATTTGCTCTTTCAGTTGCGAGACTTCGGCCATCAGCGCCGCCGCCTCGTCATCGCGCTTTTGCGCTTTGGCTGCCCCAATTGCTTTCGATGCGTCATTGCGTCGGGAAAGCGCGCTTTGCAATTCCGTCGCCAATGACCGCCATTGTTCGTCAGCCGCGAGCAGCTCCGCAGCTTGCGGTTGGGCATTGCGACGGGCCAAGCCTGCGTCGAACTGGATAGCATTTTCGCGGATCGTTTTAATGTCATGCATGGGCGCGGGCTATGGCTTGCGCGCTCGCCAGATGCAAGAAGGGCGTCTCCAGCACTGCTGAAAACGCCCCTCGGGTCGCTAAGCGAACTGGCGTTAGAGGGCTTTGGACTTCGCCAATCGACGACGCGCGATAAGCGCCGCTGCTCCGGCACCAAAGAGCAATACCATTGGTGGCGCAGGAACCGGCGTTCCGCCTGTGCTGCCGGGGTCACCAGTGGTTGTGTTTCCGCTTGTTGTATTTCCGCTTGTTGTGTTTCCGCTTGTTGTGTTTCCGCTAGTCGATGTCGTCGTCGTCGTGGTGCTCGCGCCAAAGCTAGACGACGTGCTGCTTGTCACGTTTCCTGACGAGCTTGCTGAACTGGTCACATTCCCCGACGAGCTTGCGGAACTGGTGACGTTCCCCGA
Source organism: Sphingomonadaceae bacterium (assembly GCA_046153565.1). GTDB lineage: Bacteria > Pseudomonadota > Alphaproteobacteria > Sphingomonadales > Sphingomonadaceae > Aquisediminimonas. Next base: position 8,872 of record JBJXDU010000112.1, on the reverse strand, counting down.
CGAACTTGAGGTTACATTGCCCGAAGAGCTCGACGTGACGTTGCCGCTTGACCCACCCGAAGAAACGTTGCCCGAAGAGCTGGAGCTCGAACTTGACCCGCCCGACGACGACGTGCTGGTTACACCACCCGTTGACGTGCTGGATCCGCCGGTGGACGATGTGCTGGTGACGCCGCCTGTCGACGTGCTTGATCCGCCCGAACTAACGTTTCCGCTTGATCCGCCAGATGATGTCGATGTGCTAGACCCCCCTGACGTGCTGGTAACGCCGCCCGTTGACGTCGATGAACCGCCCGATCCGCCAGAGCCACCCGAAGATGTGGATGTTGACCCGCCTGATGTGGATGTTGACCCGCCAGATGTGGAGCCGCCGCTGCTGGTTGACGAGATGACAACATTGCCGCCACCGCCGCCGCCGCCGGCAAAGCCGCCGATGAAGCCGCCACCAAAGCCGCCCCCAAATGCGCCGCCGCCGATGACGACGGGAACGCTGCTGCCGCCACCTTCATAAACGGGGCCGTCGTTGGGGAACGGAACTTCAGGGTAAGGCAACGGGGCGGGGCCACCGACTGGGCGTGTTGTGACAATGGTGCGCTGCGGTGCGCAAGCGACCTGGGTCGTAGTTGTCACCGTCCGCTTGATCCGCTTGACGATTCTGCGCGGTCCGGCCCGATGCGCATAACGCTTGCGGATCACCTTTTTCGCCTTGGCCATGTGCGCTTGGGAATGAATAGCTCGCGGTGCAGGGCTGCTGGTCGCATGCATTGCGCCGCCGCCGATTACAGCGCCCCCACAAGCGCAGGCGCAGAGTTTAGCAAGTGCCATCCGAACGGACATAGTCGTTTTCCCGTCTTTGATCCCGTCTCACGTCGGCAGACCGCCTGCCGATGCGCTGATCATTATTTGTAAGCGTCACAAGGGCAGAACTTTTCCGCGCTCGCAAGCCGATTAACTGTCATTATCGTCTTTTATGACGCATTAACCAACCCATCCCGACAATCATTATGGTTAATGTCTCATTTGGGGGCTATTTGAAAGCCACAGGTAAAGCGCTGCCGGTGTGCGACGGCTCGCCACGGGGGCAGCGCCCTAGCGCAAGTGGTAATGATTCGAAACCGGCTCATGGTCGACGTACCCGCACAATATCTGCGCAAACCGAACCCAATTGACGGGCTTGTGCGGCTTGTCGGTCATGATTATAGGCCCGCGGCATTAGGCGCTCAAACAGCATAACGTTGTTGTGAGCCTGTTGTTGAGGAAAAGTGAACAATGGCAACTGCGCTAACCGAAACCTCACAAGGGGCGGGCGATCATGCCCAAGCCTCAGCAACCTACCGACCAGGCGATGACGAACCATTTATGAATCCAGCTCAGCTCGATTATTTTCGGGCCAAGCTGTTAGCGTGGAAAGAATCGCTGCTCCGCGAATCGCACGATACGCTGGTGACACTTCAAAACGAACCACTGCGCGAACCCGACGTGACCGACCGCGCCTCAAGCGAAACCGATTGGTCGCTCGAATTGAGAACACGCGATCGCCAGCGAAAACTGATATCAAAGATTGATGCCGCGCTCCGCCGGATTGAAGAAGGAGAATATGGCTATTGCGAAGTCACCGGCGAACCAATTTCGCTTGGACGTTTAGAGGCACGGCCAATTGCAACAATGACCATCGAAGCCCAAGAACGCCATGAGCGTAACGAAAAAATATCGCGCGACGAATGATGCGGTGAGGTAGGCGCGCTGCGAAACGTTTACACTTTTTCAAAGACTTGGTGGCTATTACCATCAATATGGATGTACCCACAAACCCCGGTGCCACAGAATCGGCCACAGCGGTAAAGCGCGAGAAGAACCGTGAGAGCATGTTTTTGCTTGTCACAGTCCGGTTCGAAGGCGTGAGTGACCCTGTAACGGCGCGCGTTCGCAATTTATCTGTCGGCGGCATGATGATCGATTCGACAGTCGTTCGCGAAAAAGGTCATGTGATTGTGGCTGAACTCAAAAATATTGGCGAGGTGACCGGCCATGTCGCGTGGTCAACGGATACGCGAATGGGCATTTCGTTTGATCACGACATTGATCCGAAGTTGGCCCGGCTTTCGGTTGGTGTCGCCAAAAGTGCACCGGCGTTTATCTCACCTGTCGCCGGACGCCGCCCGGGGTTGGCATTGCGCTAACGCTCCTCTTCGGATTCGCTGCGCTTGCGCTCTTCTTTTTCGCGCTTGCGTTGCTCCTTGGCTGCGCGGGCTTCTTCCTTGCGGATGGCGCGACCGCGGTTTCGATCAGCTTCGGATTGGCTGGTGGTCGCAAGATCGGCGGCTTTGCTCGCGACTTTAACGGGCAGGGTCACCACATCAAGGGCAGTGCGTGCCAAACATCCACCCGTTAGCCCACACAATCCGATTATCAGTAAGCGGCGCATGTTCACGTCTCCAAAATCGTCCGGCAACTAATAGCGCGTCGCGACGCCTTACCAAATCCCCATTGCTGGTGGTTGAACCGGCTTGACGCCCGCCATGCCGTATCTCTAAAGGCCCAAGTCTTAAGACGAGCCGTGGCGGCCGTAGTTCAATTGGTTAGAGCGTCGGCTTGTGATGCCGGATGTTGCGGGTTCAAGTCCCGTCGGTCGCCCCATTTCTGGCTTGATCTCGCAATCAGCGAAATTTTGGTTGGCTTTTTGCGTTTGCAATTTTATTGCGCAAACGTGAAATTAATTGCCGAAGGAATTAGTGTGTCGACGATTTGGGATAGCGCAGATTTTGACGATCACGAAGCTCTTCACTTCTTTCGCGATGCCGAACACGGCTTGACCGCGATCATCGCCATCCATTCTACCGTGCGCGGCCCGGCCTCGGGGGGGACGCGATACTGGCACTATGCCGAACATGCCGACGCAGTGACCGATGCACTGCGGCTGTCGCGCGGAATGAGCTATAAAAATGCCATGGCTGGATTGCCATCCGGGGGCGGTAAGGCAGTCATTCTGGCAGCGGCGGATCGCCAGAAGTCGCCGGCGATGATTGCGGCATTTGCACGCGCGGTTGATAGCTTGGCCGGACGCTATGTGACCGCGCAGGATGTCGGCATGTCGCAGGCAGACATGGTCGCCATCGGACAAACGACGGCGCATGTAGCAGGGTTGCCAGCGACTGGTTCAGCGGCTGGTGGCGACCCTGGGCCAACGACCGCAACTGGCGTTTATCTCGGCGTCCTCGCGGCAGCACGAGAGGCGCTCGGCGTCGATGACCTAAAGGGTGTCCACGTGGCGATACAGGGGCTGGGTAGTGTTGGTGGCGGATTGGCGCGGCAATTGGCGGCGGCGGGTGCGCGATTGACGGTTGCCGATGTTGATGCCGCGCGCGCGCAGGCAACAGGCAGTGCGCTCGGCGCGACCATCGTGCCACCCGACGACATAGTATCGGTTGAGGCGGATATTCTTAGCCCCTGTGCGCTGGGCGCGATCCTGACACCCTCCACGATTGCCCAGTTGCGGGTGAAGGCAGTAGCGGGCGGCGCCAATAATCAATTGGCGTCACCAGCCGACGGCGATGACTTGCATGCTCGTGGGATCCTATACGCCCCTGATTATGTGATCAATGCGGGTGGTATCATCAATGTCATGGTCGATCATTTGCAGTTGGGCGATGCCAAAGAGGTGAACGTTCGCGTGGCGCAGATCCCTGACCGGCTGCGCGCTATTTGGGCACAAAGCAAGGCAAGCAACATCGCGCCCGCACGCATTGCCGATGCGCAGGCCCGCGCGCTTATTGGTCGACATGATTAGGCTTTTCGTTACCGCATTGTTACGCTAAAGCGCTGATCATGCATCGGTTAGCCAATCCAACCCGGTTTTTAAAGATGGCGCGTCCATTGACTTTGTGGTGCGGGATCATTGGCGGCGGCCTGGTTCTTTTTGGCGGTTATTCAGGCTTGTTCGTAACACCGGCAGACTATTTGCAAGGCGAAACGGTGCGCATCCTTTACGTCCATGTACCTGCGGCTTGGCTTGGTATGGCGGGCTGGATGGGGATTGCGGTGTCGAGCATCGTACAGCTTGTGTGGCGCCACCCGCTCGCTGGCGTGGCGGCGCGCGCTATTGCTTTGCCCGGTGCTCTGTTTACCGCGATTTGCCTTGCAACCGGATCGATCTGGGGCCGACCGACCTGGGGAACGTGGTGGGAATGGGACGGTCGCATGACATCAATGCTGGTGCTGCTGTTTTTATATTTTGGCTATATCGCGCTCGCCGATGCCAGTGATGAACGGACCTCGGTCAGCCGGGCGACCGCCATTTTCGGCATTGTTGGCGCGGTCAATATTCCGATCATCCATCAATCGGTTGTCTGGTGGAAAACCCTTCATCAAGGGGCCAGCATTACCACATCGGGTTCTAAAATAGCGCCCGAACTTTTGTGGCCGCTGTTTGTGATGTTGGCAGGGTTCACATTGCTGTTTGCCGCTACTGTGCTCATGCGGATGCGCGCGGTGTTGGCAAATGCTAAGGTTGAGGCACGGATGCGTAGGCTCGCTACCGAATGAACCATTGGTCATATGTTATTGCTGCGTATCTGGTGACATCGGTCGGCACAATCGGCGTCGTCGTTGCGAGCCTTGTTTCGATGAGGCGCGCGGAAAAGAAAGTGGATGATTTGTGAAACCCAAGCATCAGCGATTGGTGCTGGCAAGCCTCGCTCTCGTTGCCATTTTAGGGTCGGGGTTGCTGGCGGTAGCGGCGCTTAAGGATCAAGCCGCCTATTTCTATTCGCCCGCCGATATTGCCAAAAAACAGGTGCCCGACGGACAACCGATAAGGCTCGGTGGTATGGTCGCCGACAAATCGATTGTCCGCCAGGCCGATGGCGTCAGCATCTCCTTCATTGTTGAAGATGGTCCACACCAAGTGTCGGTGAGCTTTCGCGGCATTGCCCCTGATCTGTTTAAGGAAAAATCAGGCGTGATTGCGGAAGGGTCGTTTCAAGGAAATACCTTTGTCGCCAATAATATCCTCGCCAAGCATGACGAACGCTACATGCCACCGCAAATGGCGGGCGCGCAGCACAAGACGGGTCGTGTCGAATGATCGCTGAAGCGGGTCTTGCGCTATTGTGGTTGGCTGCAGCCTTATCGTTGCTGCAGATTTTGCTGGCGACAATGGGGCTCGCTGGCGCGCGTGAAGACTTGCTGCCTGCGGTTCGTCCTGTGGCGATTGCGCAGGGGATATTCGTCGCCGCCGCATTTTGGGTGCTGGTGACGCTATTTTTGCAATCGGATATGTCGGTCAAACTGGTTGCCGCCAACAGTCATTCGCTCAAGCCATGGCTTTACAAATTTGCGGGGACATGGGGCAATCATGAGGGATCAATGCTGCTCTGGGTCGCTGTGCTTGGCTTTGCGGGTGCCGCGGTCGCGGTCCTAGAGCGCAAGCTTGATAACCGCACACTGATTGCGACGCTCGGCGCACAGGCAGCGATTGCGCTCGGTTTCTATGCCTTTCTGCTCTTCTCTTCGAACCCGTTTGAGCGGCTGACGCCTGCCGCTAGCGAAGGGCAGGGGCTCAACCCGCTGTTGCAAGACCCTGGTCTCGCCTTTCATCCCCCAACGCTCTATTTTGGTTATGTCGGCATGTCGATTGCCTTCAGCTTCGCGGTCGGAGCCTTGCTGACCCGCAAGGTTGATCGCGAGTTTGCCGTCGCCATGCGGCCTTGGGTATTGGGCGCTTGGATATTCCTGACGCTCGGGATCACTGCGGGCAGCTTCTGGGCCTATTATGAATTGGGCTGGGGCGGCTGGTGGTTCTGGGACCCCGTTGAAAATGCGTCACTGATGCCGTGGCTGGCGACAACAGCGTTGCTTCATTCGGTCACCGTGCTGGCAACTCGCGATGGGCTGCGCGCGTGGACAATCATGCTGGCCGTCGTCGCCTTTTCGATGTCGATGATTGGGACATTCCTTGTTCGGTCTGGAATCCTGACGAGCGTGCACAGTTTCGCGGTTGATCCCACGCGCGGTGGTTTCATCCTTGCTTTGCTCGTCCTCTACATTGGCGGCGCGATGGCATTATTTGCCCTGCGGATCAGCAGCGTACGCGAAGGATCGCAGTTTGATTTTGTCAGCCGCGAAGGCGCCCTCGTGCTCAACAATCTTCTGCTGACGGCGATCCTTGGGATCGTGCTGGTCGGCACGCTCTATCCGCTTGGGGTTGAGGCGGCGACAGGTGAGAAGCTGTCGGTCGGGCCGCCTTATTTCAACCTAGCATCGGCACCGCTCGCCTTCGCATTGGTCGTGTTCATGAGTGCCGGGCCGCTGATGCGGTGGCGCCGCGATAGCTTTTCGGCGGTGATGACGCGCCTTGCCCTCCCAATCCTCATTCTGGCCCTGACCTTGCTGGCGCTGGTGCTGTTTGTGAAACCAATCAATTGGCTATCATGGATGGGCTTGCTGCTCGCGGGCGGTGTGGCGGCGGCGAGTATCGCGCCGCTGTGGAAGCGCAACCTGCGCCGCACGCCACTATTCACCTATGGCATGGTGCTCGCGCATCTCGGGATTGCGGTATCGCTGACCGGTATGGCAAGCGAAACGGCCTTCACGCAGGAAACGCTCGCTGCCGTCAAGATTGGCGAGACCAAGACGGTTGGGCCGTATAGCGTAAAGCTTGACAGCATTGAGCCTGTTGCTGGTCAGAATTGGACGGCACTTGAGGCCGCGCTCGCGGTGACACGCGGCGGCGGCGCGGCAAGCATCATGCGCCCGCAATCACGCATGTTTTCAGCGCCCGCCACCGAAACCAACGAGGCGGCGATTGCGACTGTGCTCGACGGGCAATTATATCTCGTTCTCGGCAAGCAGGAGCCCGATGGTCGCTGGCAGCTGCGGATGTGGTGGAAACCCTGGGTCACCTTCATCTGGTTGGGCGGCATCATGATCGCGATGGGCGGCGCGCTGTCGTTGATCGGGCGACTGCTGCGGCAGCGGAGAGCGGCGCAATGAAGCGGCTGGCAATCTGGGTTCCATTGGGGCTGTTTGTCCTCTTCTTCCTGGTGGTGGCGAGCGGTCTCCTAAAGCCGGGTAGCGCCACAATAACGTCAAAAATGATCGGCAAACCGCTGCCGCAATTCTCTTTGCCCGCCGCGCATGATGGCCAGCCCGGCCTTGGTTCGGCGAGCTTCAAGCAAGGGCAGCCGCGCTTGCTCAACATCTTTGCGAGTTGGTGCATTCCCTGCATCGCCGAAGCGCCGGTCTTGCTGCAAATGAAAGAGGCTGGCGTCCCTATCGACGCGATTGCGATTCGTGACCGACCACAGGATGTCGCGCGATTTTTAGCGCGCAATGGCAATCCCTATGATCGGATTGGCTCTGATACTGAAAGCAGCGTTCAACTGGCGCTAGGCTCGTCAGGGGTTCCTGAAACCTTTGTGATCGATGGCCGCGGTATCATTCGCCACCAGCATATTGGCGATATTCGGCCCGAGGATGTGCCCGAAATCATGCTGGCACTGAAAGCCGCTCAGTGAAGCGGTTAGCCGCCCTGCTTTTGCTGATTGGGCCGGTAATGGCGGCGGCGGATTCGCTATTGCCCGATGCCCATTACGCAAATGTGCAACTGAGCGACCCCGCAAAGGAAGCGCAAGCTAAGGATTTGATGCTGACCATTCGCTGCATTGTGTGTCAGGGACAATCGATCGCCGATTCGAACGCTGACTTAGCGGGCGATATGCGCGCGCTCATTCGTAAGCGGATCGACGGTGGCGAATCGCCGGAGACGATTCGAAGCTGGCTAATTGAGCGTTATGGCAATTGGATCACTTATCAGCCGCCAGTGTCAGCTATTGGCGCACCCTTGTGGATTGCCCCCCTGTTGTTTTTGGCGTTCGGTATGTGGGTAGCCCGTGGCCGGTTTAAGCGACGCTAATGGGCTGGCTGTTGATTTTTACCTTCGCGGGGGCAGGGCTGGCGGGGCTTCGCTTTTTCGGAAGACTGACGCGCAGCGCGTTTGAATTTGCCGCCGCCGCTCTTTTGCTCGGTGTCGCTGGTTATGCGTGGCAAGGCAGTCCCTTGACGCCGGGCAATCCTGTTGCGGCGGCCGACGAAGCGCCATTGCCTCCTGAGCTTGCTGAGCTATCGATCCGCAAGGTGATGTCGAGCAAATTTGGGGCAGAGGGGCAATGGATCGACTTGTCAGATGCACTGATCAAGGCCGGACGGTCGCAAACGGCGGTGTCGATCCTTGGGGCCGGCGTTAAGAAAAGCCCGAACAATCCCGATCTGTGGGTCGCACTGGGCAATGCGCTTGTTGTCCACGGTGGTGGGCAGATTAATCCGGCGTCGCAATTTGCGTTTGAACGCGCGGCGAAACTGTCACCCAACCATCCCGGCCCGCCGTTTTTCCTGGGGCTTGCCATGATGCAAAGCGGCAAGGTCGAAGAAGCAGGCGAGATATGGCGGGCATTGCTCGCGCGCGCACCCGAAGGCGCACCCTGGCGTGCTGATCTTGAGCGACGGTTGAACGAGATTGGTCAGATGGTTCCGCCCACCGCGCTCGCTAAGCCGTAAAGGGCAGATCAAGCGCGTCGGCCACTGCCTTATGCCGGATCGCGCCGCCCGCGACATTGAGGCCGGCGGCGAGATGCGGATCAATCGCCATCGCACGTTCAGCCCCCAGATTGGCTAGCCGCATCGCAAAGGGCAGGGTTGCGTTGTTCAAGGCAAAGGCAGACGTCCGCGCGACCGCGCCGGGCATGTTTGCTACGCAGTAGTGGATGATGCCTTCTTCGACATAGACGGGATCGTCATGCGTTGTTGCGTGGCTGGTTTCGAAGCAGCCCCCCTGATCAATCGCAATGTCAACGAGCACTGATCCGCGCTTCATTGT
>JBJXDU010000111.1:0-5515 GCA_046153565.1 Sphingomonadaceae bacterium | reverse complement strand
AGGGGTGTATTCTTTCACAATCGCCCCACCACCACTCGCTCCGCGAGCGGTCCCCCTCCCCGAGACAAGCTCGGGGAGGATTTTTGAGCCGCATTGCACGTGAAAACCCGTTCACCCGATTGCCCTGAGATCACTGCGGCAAAGAAAAATACGAACAAATTCCGCGTCACGCTCTGCGCCTTTCACGCGGCTCGTAGTGCGGCACAAGCCAATGCAGGTGCCATCGGCGCGGGGGCCAGCCCAAAGATCAAGCGGTTTTGGGCGCGGTGCTGCCACCCGTTAATTTCTTGCACGTGCCAGCAGGCACATAGACCCAGGCCTGGGGTTCGTTATCTCGCTTGGTGGTGCTGCCGCACGCATTTGATTTGGTGAAGCAATCATTCATCCCTGCCTTGGCAACGCCGTAGCATTTTTCGAATTTATAGCTTGGTTTGGGAACATTGGTTTGCGCGTTGGCCTGGGCGGTGGCGATTGCGATCGCCCCGGCAAGTGCTGCCATTGTCAACGCTTTTTCCTGGATTGTCATGCTCATACACTCACCTCCTGTGGCTTAAAAAAATGAAAATCGGATGCCACCCAAAAATACCACAGCATTTTGATTGCTGACAAGCCCAGACTGCTCGGCACGACGCAGGGCAAAACGATAGGCACTGGCGAACAATTTGACATCGGTATAGGCGCCTGCACCAAGCAAATCATGATTTTTATCGGCAAGATAAGACATACCGACTTCGCTGATATTGACGCGATCCCAGATAAAAGGTGCGCGGTCACTCGCCGCGGATGCGTGCTGATAATAACCGCCAATCACCCAGGGGCCGCTGACATAATTCACCCCGCCGATGACGCCAAAAGGCACGCGCCGGGTGCGATCGTCGCTGCGCCGCGTCGAAAAGCCATCATAGGTTGCGCTCAGCCCGAGGGTCAGGCTGTCCTTGAAGGTGGCCGTAACGCCAGCACTGATCGAGTCAGAACGCGTCGCGCGCGGCACCAGGCTTGGCCCATCGGCAATTGCGTGCGACCAGGTGGCGCCTAAGGTGAGGTCAACAACCTCGCTGCGGCGTGTCCATGCAGCGGCGGCCTGGATCAGATCACGGTAGCGATTGGGAATGGGGGCCGCGCCCGATCCCGCCAGGCGAAAACCACTAGGCCGGATCGTGCGCGGTGCATAAGAAAAGGCGGCATAAAGCCCGCCGCGCGATCGCGGCGTCAGATAAATTATCTTGGGCGATCGATCATCATAAAAGCGCGCGGCATAGCCAAGATAGGTCAGCCGATTGATCGCGCTGGCAAGCTCTGTTCGCAGCTGAGCGGTCGGCAAGCGGCCATCGGGATCGAGCCGTGTGCCCGCTTCAGGGCCGAATTCAGCCGCCGTGAACGCTATTTCAGACGGCGTGAACCCAACCAGACTTTGCGGAAAGCCTGCGCGCGCTCCAATTTCGATGCGCCCGAATGATCCGATCGCAAAGGCACTGATTTCAGGAATGGCAAGTTGCGATGTGGGCGACGGGCCTTGTACATTAATCGCCGCGCGGAGCGCCAGCACGGTGCCCGACGGCAATTTATATTGCGGCGTGGCCTCAATTTCAGCTTCGATCAGCGGGGACGCATGGGCACCTTGAGTGACGGAACCGCCGCCTGTGGCGTTGACATAACCGCTCAGTTTGATCTGAAACGGCTGCGGCGCATCCTGCGCGCGGGCAGGCGCTGATCCAAGCAGAAGTGCCGCCAGAACTGCGATTCCGGCTGGCTGAACGCGCGGCAGGGCTGCTGTCAGGCTCACTAACATGTCATAAAGTGCGGCCACGGTTTCTCATCATCAAGATCATTTGTCAGCTATGTCAACGCCTCACTATCATAACCGTGTCATAGTGTAGACGGCTTTCTTGGGCAGGGTGTTAATGCCCTGCCGATGATCATAACATATAGCGCATCGTCACGCGCTGAACGCTTTCGCCCGTGCCCACGGTGAAGGCGACCGCATCAAATTTGGGTGGTGCAAACCGCACGATGGGGTTGCGTGAAAAGGCAAAGCCTTCCTTGGGCACAAACAGCCGCACATCAAGCTTTTGATTGGCATTTTCATCATGCATCAGCGCGAGGGCGTAAGTGCCCGGTGCGACGTTGGGAAATTCGATCATCCGCGCCTCAGCGGCGGGCACAGCAAGCTTCAACGCGCGCGGGTCACGGCTGCAATTGGGAAAATATTTTGGATTGGCGGTCAGACACGCAAGCACATTGCCCTTTGGTGAGCGCAGGCCGGCAATGGCAACGTCAAGATTGGCCGAGGGCAACGACGCAGCGGTGAGCGCGAGCAAGCTGCTGGCGAGGATGACGATTCTAACACTCTTGTCGCGACGGCGTGGCATGGTTCCGCTTGGCCCCTGATTTGACGATTTGATGACCCATGCTTTAGGGCAACGCGCCTAACAGCGGGTTAACCAGCCGCGCCATTCACAGCGCAAATCAGAGGAAATATTTCATCTTGACGCTCTGATGGCTCGTCCCGTCGCCAAGCGCGAATTTGGCCGACGAAAATCGGGGCGGGCCGAACATGATCACTGGATTGCGGGAAAAGGCGAATCCTTCGCGCGGCAAGAACGCCGCCAGATCCATCTTGTCATTGCTATTCTCATCATGGATAATCGCCAGCGCATAAGTGCCCGGCGCGAGATTATCGAACTGCATCGTCGCAGCCGCACCCGCCGCAATCTTCAGCTTATGCGCCTGCGGGTCCCTGCCGCAATCGGGGAAGAATTTGGCGTTGGCGGTCAGGCAGGCAAGGACGACGCCCTTGGTTGATCGCAGGCCGCTGACCGATAGTTCAAGCGTCGCGCTGGGCGTCGTCGCGGCACTGAGCAGCGTGAGCGAAAGTGCCAAGGCCGCGATCCGTGCCGCAAATCCTGTCCCAGAAACGGAAGTAGAGCCCATAATTCCCTCGATATTCGGCGTGATGCAATTGATGATGCGTTGCGGTTATCACCCACTTTCCTAACAAGCCGTTAACCAGCCTGCGCGGAAACATTTCCCACCCCATATGATTGGTCACGCCCATGATCGTCATAATCGCCAGCACGCTGCCCAGCGCGCCGACATGGAGCGGCACGATGAAGACGATGGCAGGGATCACAATCGCGCCGGTCAGTGCCTCCCACGGGTGGAAAGCCATCGCGGCCCAGGCCGTTGGCGGGCGGCTGGCATGGTGTACGGCATGCGCAATTTTGAACAAGCGCGGCGTGTGCATCCACCGGTGCGTCCAGTAAAACCACGTATCATGCAGCGCGAGCGCAATCAGGATCGAAACCGGCCACCACCAGAGCGGATAATCCCCGACATTACGGTAAATGAGCGTCCAGCCCCGCTGATCCCACCCCCACGCGACGATGCCCGTCGGCACGCCGTAAATCGCCGCACTGGCAAGGCTCCACCGAATTTCACGCCCGATCTGCGGCGAAAGCCCAGCATAAATCCCGGGATGCTTGCGCTGCGTAAGGACCGCAAACCCCCATGACGTGATCAGATACCGCACGCCGACGATCAGCGTCATGATGAGCGCGGAGAGGAGGATAGTGGCAGTGGCGTCCATCCATCGGGCCTTATCGCTGAGCGGAGCGCTTGGGAACCCTGCCTTATGGGTGAGCCATCCACCCGCCTTGTATTCGCGGCGCGGCTTGGCATTATCGCATTTGCTGGTTTGGGGAGTCGCGTGTGAGCGTGTTAGGGGTGACGCATTTGGCGGCGAAGTCGCGGAAAAGCGACCATTCGGCGCGCGGTGAATTTTTTTGGGTAGCGAACGCAAGAAACCTCTGTCCTACAGACAACCTGATCGGTTATCCACATCGCCATGAAACAGACGCACAAACCCCCACCCCTCTCGCCCCGCCCACCGGTTCACCTCGATACAGGCCAATCACTGCGACGAGGCCAAGCCGAACGCACCGCCGCCACCCCCGGCGAGACGATGATCCTCACGGGCGATGCAGATGCCGCTTTTGCCGAGTGGCTTGCGCATGTCGAGGCGGGACGGATTGGGGCGGGGACTGATGGCGTGACACAGCGATGGGATTTTGGGCTGCGGGTGGTTGGTATGCTAGCGGTAGGATTGTTGCCTGCGCTCGACGGGTGCGATGGGCCTAAATCGCGGCCTTACAATCCGCGACCAGGTTATTTGTCGTCAAAGAACATGCGCCCCGTAAAGGTTGATCTGTATCGCTACGCGGATAAAGGTGCAAAATCTAATGGTTTCTTGGACGGTCTCCTTTATGACGAATTTGAAATTATTGACGAGCCACCGCTCTCGTTTCGATTTCCCGACGCTTATTATCATGCTCATCCAAACCATAAGGGAGGTGCGCAAACTGAGGTCGGGATTCACTTTGACCTTGATACTATGAAACCCGCGACGCTCGCACCGATTGTCTTCCCATTCCCGGGCTTAGTCTTGGTCGATGCAACTTCTATACCTGAAAAATATCGGAAGCGGACGTCGCAAGAAGTCGCCGATTATGCCAAGCGTTATATTTTTGTTCAAGTCGTGAATAATAGTAACTTATATGGCGGTGGATATGGCGGACACGGAGCCCTTCCAACAAACGCAGACCTTATTAGGTGGCCGAAATTACGCCTTCAGCGTGGTGATGATGGAGCAAAAGACGCGGGTGTCATTAATGGTATGCAAATTATAAACTATACAGAAAAATATAAGGGCTACACCAATTTACGCATTGATCCTCCGGTATATGTCGAAAATTTCGATATCGAAAATAATGAAATTGGGGCATTTCCGGTGAACCCGAGCAAGAACATCGTCCAATCAATAGAATGTGATCGCATATCTAACAATTGTAAAGCCTCGTTTGTTTATCACAGTAGGACTGTTATGTTTCATGTGAACAATCAGCATTTTTTAGATATTGAACTGGTGGCGCAGAAAGTAATTCAATTGCTTGACAAATACCGTTTACCGCCCGCTCGCAAAGGGGATTATTGACCATGCCAAAACTTACAAACGATAAAAAAATCGGGCTGACATCCGCAGAACTGGAGTATCTGAAATCATTCCTCAATGCCGGGGATCGTCCAGGGTTTTATTACGCTTATTATTCGATTGTTTCAGAAGACACGAGTTATTTCCAGGTAGCGTCGGATGTTGGCAAGGATGAGGCGAGCCTGCAGGCCAAGATTTCATCGTTCAGCGAACCGGTTGGTGCCGCAGCCTATTATTCCAATCGTATCCTTCAGGAACATCTGGGTGCGGGCTATGAAGGCATTTACAATCTCTCTCAAAAAGTTGCGAGTGCGGCATACAATGCGATCCTAAAAAGTGTAGGGGATGGCGGTACAGGTCTAATCAGCGATAAAGAATTTTTCATCTCTGCTCGACAAGCGTGGGGTTACGGTGACAGTTGCAATAACCCCTAAACTATCCTCGCGATACCGACATCTCAAAGGTAGCCTGACGCGATGAACGAAGCAAAGTTTAGCGGTTATTGCAACTGTCACCATAAGCGGCAAG
>JBJXDU010000110.1:0-4437 GCA_046153565.1 Sphingomonadaceae bacterium | reverse complement strand
GAAATCCTCCCCGGAACGGGGAGGTGCCCCAACGGGGCGGAGGGGTCCCAAGTTCGGGACAGACGGTGCAGGTGGGAAGTTGGGACCCCTCCGTCGCTTCGCGCCACCTCCCCGTTCCGGGGAGGATCGAGCGGCCGCTTTTGACGCGAACGCGCAGGTGAACGAACGACCGGAAACTTGTCGATCCCCGCCCTTGCCTTGCCACCCACAATTCACTAAACTAAGTTTCATGTTACTACCTATCTCATGGGCCATTCTCGCCTTGATCCATACCGCCCCGGCGGTCGGGCTGGTCAGGCCGTCGTTGATTACATCGCTTTACGGGGTGGAGGCGGATGATCCGGCATTCCTTTTGCTCCATCACCGCGCGGCTTTGTTTTTGGCGGTGTTTGTCATCTGTATCTGGGCGATATTCGATCCAGCCTCGCGGCGGATGGCGAGTGTTGCAGTGGCGATTAGTATGATTTCATTTCTGTGGCTGTTCATCGCGGGCGGATCACCGCCAGCGCTTCGGTCAATTGCGATTGCCGATGCGATTGGGTTGCCCGCGCTCGCCTACGTGACGTGGCGGGCTTTTGCCTGAACGTCGCGCTATGATAGGTGTTGACCCAACGCGGATGCCATTGCGACGCGGGGGCATTCTATCGCAATCTAAGCCATTCTGCCGAGCATTGTTGATATCCCGTCAGCCGCGCTTTACGATACCGTTCCGCAAGTGCGCCTGTTCAGATTAACGCGCGATCGACTGGATGGTAACCGCGCATGAATTGCCGCAGTTCGCGTGGTTTCCTCAATAGGCTCACTTCGTTTCGGGCAATACCACCAGCGAAAACGCTTTTTCAGGCACCAGCCATTTCTTCGCTGCAGCCTGCAAATCGGCCGGGGTGATACGCTGATAATCACCGATCAGATTTTTGAGCGCGCTGATCCGCCGCGGGTCGCGTGATGCGCCTGCGAGGCGCTGCATATAGAAAGTATTGCCGCTTGATGCGCGCCGGATCAGTTCGACAAGCGGCCCGACCGAGCGCGTCATTTCATCGGCGGTCACGGGCTTGGTTGCCAGATCGGCGGCGATCGATTTGCTCAGCGCAAAGAAGCGGTCGACGCCGCTTGGCTTAATTTGCGATGTGACCGAAAAATTCCCGCCGCCTTCAATGCCGGTCGGCCAATCGCTGTTCACATTGGGGCTATAACTTTGCCCTTCGGCCTCACGCAGTTGATCGAACATCCGGTCGTTGAAGATGGCGGAGAGCAAATCAAGCTTGCGGCTTTCGAATATATCGCCGATCCCGCCACCAAGCGGCCAGGCAAGCACAGCGATGGCTTGGTCAGCGGGGCCTTTGTGGGTGCGAATGATCGGCGTCTTGGTCGGGCTTGGTCCGCGCGATTTGGCACTGGCGGGCGCGATGACAGCGCTTGCGCGCCGCGGCAAAGCACCAAAACTTGCGGCAGCCGCGCGGATCGCGGCATCGGCATCAACATCGCCAAAAATCATCAGCTCGATAGGCCCGCTTTTGAGTAGTGGCGTCCAAAAAGCACGGAAGGCAGCCGGGGAAAGTGCGGCAATTTCAGCACGGCTCGGCGTTGACCAGCGCTTATCACCACCGCGCAACAATCCACCAAGGTCACGCTGCAACACCGTCTGCGGCGACGCCGCCAGCGTATCATAGCCGGTAAGATAGGAGGCGCGTGCGCGATTGACGGGCGCGGGGTCCCAGCGGGGATAGGCAAGATAGGTTGCCATCAGCCGCAACTGATCGGCTAGGTCGCTGGCGCGGGTAGCCCCCGTCAACGAAAAGGCATTGTCGCCAACCGCAAAACCGACGCCAATCTTTCGCGCGCTAGTCAACCGGTCAATGGCGTTTTCGTCGAGCGGCCCCGCTCCGCCCGATAGAAGCGCTGCCGGGCCAGCCCAGGCAAGCGTTGCGCGGTTGGTGGGAAGCGCCTGCAGCCCCGCGCCAAAGCGCGCGTTAACATAGACTTTGCCGGTTTCGGCGGGGTTCGAGACAAGCAGTAGCTTGACCCCATTGGCAAATTCGATTTGTTCCATATCAAAGTCGCCCGCAGGCTTGCGCGATACGATGGCGCCCGGTTTGCCAAGCGATGGCAGCTGTTCAAAACTGACTGGCTTGGTGCTGCGTTTTGATGCCGTCGCAATAACGGGCGCGGCGAGCGCTTCAGCGAGGGCAGCATCGCCGCGCGGCACCGCAACGGGGCTGGCGAGCAACGCCCGCGGACCGACACCGGCAAATAGCCGCTTGGTCGAAGCAAGTATCGAAGCGGGCGTGATCTGATCCTTGATGCCCGCAAACACATCATAAGCGACTTGCGCTGTGGCGACCGTTTCGCGGATGTCGACGGCTTGTAATATGTCATCGGCTTGCTTGGCGGCGGCTTCGGTGCGTTCGGTTTCGACGCCGATTTGAAGGGCTGCAAAAAACTCGCCAGCCTCTCGGTTGATGTCATCCTGCGGCGGCGCATTGACCAGCGCATCGGCAATCACGCCGCGCACATCGCGCAGCGCCGCGCGCCAATCATTGCCCAGCGGTACAATCTGCACAAAGGTGCCGTCAACCGATCGCGATAAATCATCCTGATCAATTTGCGCCTGCAGGAAACTGCCCCCGGCGCGCGCGCGTTGTTCAAGGCGGCGGTTGATGAGACGCAGCGCGACCAGGTCAACCAGCTTGCCCTGATTATAAGCAATCGTATCATTCTTCTGCTGCCACGGACGCAGCGTGGCGAGGCTGAGCGCAGTCGGCGTGCCGGGTTCGACCACGACTTTGCTCGCGGGCCCTGACGGCGTTGGTTTTCCGAAATCGGGATCGGGGGTGAACGACCCTATGCCCTTCCAGTCCGAAAAATGTCGCACGATCATCTCTTCAAAAATCGCCGGGTCGGCATCACCCGCTATCACCACAATCGCCCGTTCGGGGCGATACCAGCGGTCATGAAAGGCGCGCAGCGTTTGCGGAGTGGCCGCGTTGAGGCTTTCGGTCGTGCCAATTGGTGACCGGTTGGCGACAAGCTGGCCGGCAAAAAACAGACCCGTTGTCGCCGTGTTGAGCGCCACTTGCGCGCCGCTTTGTTCGCGCGCTTCGGCAAGCACGGTGCGGCGCTCCGCATCGACTTCAGCTTGGGTGATCGTTGGCCCGGCCATCATGCCTGAGAGGATTTTGACGCTCTCATCAAGCCCCTCACGCGATGCCGATGGCAAATCGAGCTTGTAGATTGTTTGCGTGAACGTCGTCGACGCATTGGTATCGCTGCCAAAGGTCGCGCCGAGCCGCTGCCACACGCGCTTGGCCTCACCGTCAACGACATAGCGTGATCCGCGAAAGCTCAAATGTTCAAGATAATGGGCAAAGCCACGCTCGGTTTCGCGCTCCATCAGCGAACCAGCCTCGATGCCAACCCGAATCGACACCTGCCGCGGCGGCACGCCGCTGCGCCGCACGGCATAACGCACACCATTTTTAAGCACCCCGAAGCGCCACGCCGGATCAGGCGGAATATCGCTGCCCTTGTAAAGCCACGCCTCTTGCTTGCTCGCATCAACGCCAAGCGCGCCCGCGAAAGCCGGGCCGGATAGCGATGTGATTGCGAAGCCAAAAGCGGCGAGAGAAAGGAGAGCGGAACGCGACCAGCGCAACAGGGGGGATGCCATGCGATGCTTGTATCGGGTGATTAAGGCAATAGCTAGGCGGGTGACAATCCAAAGCCTCACCACTGGCGGCCGCACCGGATCAGCCTCACGCCAAGGCGCAAAGGCGCCGAGGGAGCGTGCGACAATCATGCGCTGATCCTCCACCCCCTCATGACACGGAGTGATCAGAGCCTTGTCACGCCCCTTTTGTGGCTTCGTGGCTTTGTGTGAGATGATTTCACGCCTCCGCCGGTGTGGATGCATTGCATTTGGTTCTCGCGGAGGCGTGGAGGGTGACTGATCCAAGGACAGGAGTTGGTCGGAATTACGTTGACACTGGCCATGCACCCAATTTTATGGAGCGCATGGCCGGAACGGCCATTCCATTTTGGTGTGGGGAGGGTGGCGTGAGTGAGAATTGGCATGACCTCGAATGGGTCAAGGAACTTAAGAGTTACGGTGACAGTTGCAATAACCCCCAAACTATCCTTGCGATACCGGCATCTCAAAGGTAGCCTGACGCGATGAACGAAGTAGAATTTAGGGGTTATTGCAACTATCACTATAAGCGGCAAGGGCGAGTATGACGAAAGTCCGCTCCTCTTCGCTCCCGTTGCGCCGCTTAGGCATCAGAGCGTCGCCCTACACCTTGGCGTCTTTGCGGCTTGGCGCGAGATAACTTCGCGCCTCTGCGCGAACCAATAGCCATGGTTCCACAGGCTCAGCAGCCTATAGGAGAAATCGACATATGATCATGCTTTGTTCTTGACATCGCGAACCAGATAGACTAT
>JBJXDU010000109.1:0-4292 GCA_046153565.1 Sphingomonadaceae bacterium | reverse complement strand
GCCGCGCAGGGACTTTTTGCCCTCTCCGCTTTGCTGGGATTGGTCGTTTTCACGAGCGCCGCCAAAGCTAACCGGCGCTGTGCGGGGGCACTTTACCACTCCCCACCGACCAAAACGATCTGATGCGGCCAGTTATCATGGCGTCTGGTGGTTCATGACGCCACCCCCCAAGACCTGCACCGCGCCCACCCCCGGCCACAACCGGGGCATCGCCTGAGCCTCTCGACTCAGGTCGCCTGTATCACTCATTTGGTTTGTTATGTCAAGAACAAAATAAGACTATGGTGATAATTATCCTGCAATTCTACCGTCTGTGCGTCTCGATCACCGATCAAGACGCACGGAGACAGGCGCGCATCTGCCGAACATCAGCGTGATGTCAGCAGCACCGATGCTTTCGATTCAATCGCCGCAAAGGCAGGCTGAACGGCGCTTTTGTAGCATTTTTTGTAGGCTTTGTAAGCTTCACTATAATTGTTGTTGGTATCGCCACCGCAAAGTTCCGTCGCGGCACGGCTAACCCGCAGTTTGAGTGTTCTGACGCCGTGGTCGGTTGAGAGATTGAGATCGCTTGATTTGACGGTGGTTGACACTTGAACCGGGTCGGCGGCTTGACCGGCGGTTGGCGAGAGAGTGGACAAAGCCAGCGCGGTTGCAATGATGATGATCTTCATAATAGTCTCCTGTCGATGGATCAGCGCGCGGAGGGTTCGTTGCGGTGATGACCCTGACTAAGGTGATGCCGTCATGCCCGGCGCCAAGCGCGTGTTATGTCAGCGTTATTTATGCGTTAATTCAATGCTGAACGTGATATTGGAAGTCACAATTGAGTTGGACCGTCACCGCTTTCGTGGTTGAGCGGTCTGACGAGTTGGTTGTGGTGATGCGTATCGATGTGGGCAATATGGGGGTGGCAATTGATAGCGCCTTCCCGCGAGCGAGGACCGACCATAATGGCGGAGGGCGACCTTTTTCTGGCGCAACCGATGCTGCGCACCATTGGCGCCGTTCGGCTGATGGGGGCGGACGGCCATCCGATTCTGATCAATGGCCGTCGCACGCGCGCGCTGCTCGCCTATCTTTGCCTTATCCCGGGTCAAACGACGACGCGCGAGCGCCTCTGCGGCCTTTTGTGGGGAGACAGGGGAGAGCCGCAAGCCCGCGCCAGCCTGCGTCAATGCTTGTTTGAGCTCAGCGCAACGCTGCGCAGCGCAAACATCGCTGCCCTTGAGGCGGGGCGAGACCGGGTTAGCGTGATCCCCGGCGCGCTCACCTGCGATGTCACCTTGCTCGAAACTGCGTTGGCGCGCAGTGATATCGCGACAGCGATCACGATGATTGACGCTATGGGGTCTGCCTCCTTGCTGAGCGATCTCGACATTGGCGGGCTGTTCGCTGAATGGCAGGAACAGACCAAGGCGCGGATCGATGCTGCAATCGCAAGCGCTGTTGTGACGCTGCTTGATCGCCTTGAGCAGCGGTCCGAATGGGGCCAAGTTCGCGCGCTTGCCGATGCGTGGGTGCGGTGCGATCCGCTCAACGACAATGTTGTCGCGGCGGCCATCCGCGCCGATATGGCCAGCGGCTCCCCCGCTTTGGCGCATCGGCGCTTTCAAAGCTTCGCTGAGTTGCTCGGCCAAGAGCTTGGTATTGCACCCGGTGACACTGTCCGCGACGCGCTGCGCGGCGTGGCACCACCACTTGTGTCGGCTATCTCGGTCCCCGCGCCCGTATCAAGCGAACCCATCCTCGCTGTGTTGGCCTTTGATAATCTGTCATCAGACCCCGAGATGGACTATTTCGCGGAGGGTGTCTCCGAGGAGATACTTCAGCTAGTGTCCAAAACGACCGCGCTTAAGGTGATTGCCCGCGCATCGAGTTTTCAATTCCGGGGTCGTGACAAGGTGACGTCGAAAATCGCCGCTGACCTTGGTGTAACGCATTTGCTTGACGGATCGGTGCGGCGCGGGGGCGACAAGGTGCGGATCACGGCGGCGCTCGTTGATTGCCACAATCAAACGACGATCTGGTCGGGCAGCTTTGACCGCAGTCTCACCGATATCTTTGCGCTTCAGGATGAAATTGCGCTGGCGGTGGCCAAGGGGCTCAACCTGATCATGATACCGAGCGGTGCGCGGGACCGGATCGACCCCGAAGCCCATGATTTATATCTGCGCGCCCGCCATCTGGCGTCATCACCAGCCCATGTTGCTGACTGTGTTCACGCGCTCGAAGCCGCGGTCGACCATGATCCCGATTATGCCGCCGCTTGGGCCAGCCTCGCCATGGCGCGCGCCGTCAATGTGCGCTGGATGGTCGCCAATGAAGACTTTGCAGTGGCGCGCGAACAAGCAACACTCGCCGCAGCGCGCGCCTCGGTGCTTGATCCGGCGGCGGGGTTGCCGCTGGTCGCGCTCAGCCTGCTTGAACCCGACGGCCGGTTTGCAGCGCGTGAGGCGTTGCTTGAACGGGCCATGTCGCTAACCCCTGATGACCCTGAAATCCTCAAACAAATGTCTGACTTTGCGGGTTCGGTCGGCAGGGTTGATGAGGCGAAGCGCTATATGATGCGCGCGTCCGCGTTGGACCCCCTCAATCCGCAATTGCATGGGCATTGTGTATTCGCCAGGCTCGGCCCGGAAAATCGCGATCCCGTCTACCGCGAGGCGATGGCCATGATTGATCGGTGGCCCGATTTTGATTGGGCGTTGGCGATGCCCCTATTATTTGCCGCACAGCTGGGTGACAGGCATATTGTAGAAGAATTGTTGCAGCGTCAGGGGCATAGCCGCGAATGGCATATGGCGGTTGCCGCCGCCAAGCAAATGACTCAACCCATACCGCAAACGCAAGCCGAAACCCTGACTGCTGCCGAACAACAAATCGCCGCGCGCGGCTCGGTCGAAATACGCACTCTGCTCTTCATGTACCGAATTGGCCTGCGCGATGAGACTTTTGATGCTTGGGCGCGCTCCGACTATGACTATCGCCGTTCACAACGGCCCGACAGCGTGTTTCTGCTCAGCATGATATTTGGCATTCTCAACACCGAAATCCGCAAAGACGTGCGCTTCATGGACATCTGTGCGCGCCTTGGTATGTGCGACTATTGGCTCTCAACCAATCGCTGGCCCGACTGCGTGAACGAAGTGGCCCCCTATTACGACCTGCAGCGAGAGGCCCGGCGGCGCGTGGGGTTCTTAGACCTGCCCTAGGGCGAACTGCACAGCGGCGTTGCCTGCCCCGTCACCGGCGATTTGCGCTCATGCACCCACCAGCGATGCAGTCGCAGCTCGTCGATTTCGCTTTGGCGCGCTGCGAGATAGTCGGCGCGCTCGGCGGCATAGGGTGTGACGGGGCCTGACCGATAGTCTTTGAACTTTTGATCCTTTTCAACGCGCTCATCAAGCACACGGAATGCGTTGGTGGCCAGCGCATAGGCCGGTCGGTTGAACGGTTTGCCAAGAATCGAGGGAAGGACGGCAATATCGACGGTACGCCCAATGAGATCGCGAACTGTGGTCGGCCCGATCAGCGGCAGGAACAGGAAGGCGCCAGGTTTGACGCCGTAAAATCCCAGCGTGAAGGCAAAGCCATTGGCACGCGGTTTCAGGTTGAACGGCCGCTTGATCGCGACATCAACAAGCCCGCCAATGCCCACCGTTGAATTAATCACGAACCGGCCCAGCGTTTCGGCCGCCCTGCCGGGTTTGACCTGAAGAATGAAATTGAGGAAAATGATCGGCTCACGCAGGTTGTTGAGAAAATTGCGCAGCCCAGTGCGCACGGGCCGCGGAATGGCATGTTCATAGACAGTTGAAACCGGGCGGATCACCGCATGGTCAACCGCATCAACCACCGCAAATGTCTTTTCATTGACCGCTTGCAAGGGATCTTCCTTGGGCGGTTTTTTGTGTGCCGTAACAATGATGGCATCGGGGTCAACCGGCGGCGCGGGGGCATCAGCCGGGGCGGGAGCAAAGACCGGCGGCGCGGGGGCATCAACCGGGGTGGCCACTTGCACAACCGGGACGCCAAGCCCCGGAACCACCGCCGACACTGACTCCACATCACTCGTTGCCAGCATGGCAAAGGCGAAAATTAACACGCTAACACATCGACGCCTTTGTTACGGGACCAAAGCAACGCCCGATCCACACTCCCCGATTGTCAGGGTCTGGCACTTTGCTAACCGATATGCCAGCAATTTCTCCTAGTCGCCCCGGGCTTCGACGGAAGGTCATATTTATCCCGAACGGAACCGCCGGGTGCGAACTCTCACTGCCTCACGC
>JBJXDU010000108.1:0-15757 GCA_046153565.1 Sphingomonadaceae bacterium | reverse complement strand
CCGCTTCACCGCCAGCCAGCCGAGCAACGCGCCGACAAAGCCCATTGGGATCGTCACGCTCAGCCCGATCCGCAGCGACTGCGCGTCATTGCCGAGCGACTGGCTGATCAGCCCCGTCACCCATGGCCCGACGAGGAAGCCGAGCAAGGTTGTCGCCGCGATGAAAGTGGCCGTGGCGGCTGCGCGGTAGCGATCAGGCAGCAAATATTGCAGCGCCGCGATAAAGCCAATCGACCAGCCCCCGCCCATAAGCCCCGACGGGATCGCCATCAGCTTCGCGCCTGTAAAGGTGGGAAACCATGTTGCGATCAACACACAGGCGGTCGCAGCGAAAAGGGCGAACGCCGCCATGCGCACCGGCCATTCCATCGAGCGCTTTGAAAGCCGGTCTAAGAGCAAGCCAAAGCTCAGCATACCAATAAGCCCCGCGCCGCCAAAGTAGAGCGCGAAACTGGCTTTGGCCGCAGCGGGATCAACGCCGTAGCTGCGCGCGAATAGCTCCGGCCCCCAATTACCAAACGAGACGCCGGAGAGCGTTCCCAAGGCAAAGGCCATCATCATCAAAAGATAGCCCGGCGCGCGGATCAACTCGCTGATCATCAGGCTAAACGGGATCTGTTTGGATTGGCCGGCTGCTGGATCGCGCGCAGGTTCGCGCACGAGCCATAGGAAAAGCAAGCCGAGAACAACTCCGGGGATCCCAAGCGCGAGGAAAGACGCTTGCCAGCCATAGACGCGCTCAATCGCCGGGCCGCCCGCTACGCCTGCGATCTGCCCGAAATAGGTGGCGAGGCCAAGGATTGCGAAGGCCATACCACGCTTTTCCGGTCGGAAATAATCGGCGATCAGCGAATAAGCGGGCGCTACGAAGCAGGCTTCCCCCACGCCGACGCCAACGCGCGCCAGCGCCAATTGCCAAGGCTGGGTCGTGAGGGCGGTTAGTGCGGTGCAGGCGCTCCACATCAGACATCCGACTGCAATGATCTTCACGCGCGAAGTTTTGTCGGCCAGGCGTGCCATCGGGATGCCCATGACGACATAGAGCACGACAAAGGCCGGGCCCAGCAACAGGCCCATAAAGCCGTCATCGACATGAAATGCGCTTTTGAGCGGCCCGATCAGGCCCGTGATCAGGAAACGGTCAGCGAAGTTGAAAATGTGGATGCCGAGGAGCAGCGCCAAGACCAGCCATGCCGGGGTCGGTCGAGCGGCGCGTGCCTCAATCACGCATCTGCGCCCCGCCATTGACGTGCCAGACTTGCCCGTTCACCCACGCCCCATCTTCCGAGGCAAGAAATGCGACTGCGGCGGCAATATCATCAGGCTCGCCCAAACGCGTGTGCGGGATCGCCTTCAATGCCCGCGCGCGGTAGTCATCATCAAGATGCTGCTGCACCGCTTCGGTCAGCACGACGCCGGGGCAGATGACGTTGGCGCGGATGCCCTTGCGCCCCCATTTGGCCGCGACATGCCGAGCAAGCGCGTGGATCGCGTTCTTGGTCATCGGATAGGCAACCTGCCAGGGCGCACCGCCCGATGCCGCGCCAGAGCTGGTATAGATCATCGCCCCGCCGCCACGTTCGAGCATCATCGGAAGTGCCGCCTGCGTCGCGATGAAATGGCTTTTGGTGTTGAGCGCAAAGCTCTTCTCCAGCACTTCGACCGAACAGTTGAGCGCATCAACATCGCCTTCGGTGCCGCCCGCAAGGTTGGAATGGTAGATATCGAGCCCGCCAAATTCCGAGAGCGCCGTTGCCACGATGGCGGCTTGCGATGCCTCATCGGTGCCATCAAGATGCACGCCAAGCGCTTTGCCACCCGCATCCCGGATCGACGCCGCTGTGCCCTTGGCCCAATCCTCCGCAATATCGCCGATCACGACGCACGCGCCTTCCGCCGCCAGCCGCCGCGCCGTTGCTGCACCAATGCCGCGCCCGCCCCCCGCGATAATCGCGATCTTGTTTCCCAGCCCTCGCAAATTCAGCTCCCGCTATTCCGCCGCTTCTAGCATAGGCTCGCCCCAATGCGGATCATCTTCATTACACAGGCGGTTGGTGCCGTCCCACAGACCGTCTTCGGGCACGGGCGTAATGTTCAGCTCTTCGCGAATATCTGCGATCTGCCAATCGACCATCGCCCGCCAATCGGCGAGCATCAGCGGATAGGCCCAGTTGCGGCCCTGCTCCGCCCCGCGATATTCGGCCTCTAGATTGATCGCCATCGCTTCCGGGTAATAAAGGCCGTCCTTCATCAGCGTCTTGGCCTTGAGATAGACTTGCACCCGATTGAAAAAAGCCGCCAGTTCAGGATGGAAATAGCGCACCTTGCTATGCATATTCGCCGTCAGCAGCGCCACTTCGCCGCCGTGATTGGGCAGAAAGCCCGAGATCATATGTTCGATATCATGCGTAAGCGCGGTCTGGCGCAAATAGAAAGTCAGATCATTCACCACCTGAATCTCGCGGTAAAAAATGTCGAGTTCATAGCCCGAATTGACCATGAAATCATGGAGCGCCGCGCCCAGCGTGCCCGGCTTGCAATCCTTCACCTGATCCTTTTTGAAATCGCACAGCGCGCGCGTGTCACACCACTCCTTGAACTTGGGCAGCCGGGTTTTCTCTTCCTCGAACAGCGCCATCACCCGCCCAAAATCCTCCATCGTCACCAGAATCTGCGCGACTTCGGGGATGAAAGCGGTGTTGGGCATATCCGGCCCGTTTCGCCGGAGCATCTCTTGCGAAATCAGGTTCCGCAGCTCGCCATTATTGAGATATTTGGACGAGCTGATCAGCACCGAGCTTTCGGTCGTGATTGTCTTGATCCCACCGTTGAAATAGTCGCGTTCGCCCTGGCCTACCTTGATGTCGGTCATCTTCCTTACTCCGCTGCGATGGCCAGATCGGCATTGTCGTTTGAGGGCGAGAGGAACAGCCCCGGCTTCGCCCCCGTATAAGCACCATTTTCAAAGGTCGGCTCGCCATTCACAAGCGTCAGCCGCATCGGCGCGGCTTCGCGTGTAAAGCGCCAGCCCATGCCGCCCTTGCCGTCGGGCACGTCCCACGCCTTGATGAAGGGATGATAGGTCACCTCGTCGAGATTGAACACGGTGATATCCGCGCGCTTGCCGACCGCAATCACACCGCGATCGGGCAGGAAGAAATGGTCGGCGAGCTTGCCGGTCATGACATGCACGGCTTCCTCGATCGTCAGCACCTTGTCCTCACGAACATAGCGCGTCAGCAGCAAGGCATTCTCGCCGCCGCCGCACAGCATCTGAAGATGCGCGCCCGCATCCGAGATATTCCCGACCGTCTTGGGGTCCTTCATCAGTGCGACGGTGAGCTCCTCATTCTTGGGGAAGGGTGCCATATGCACCGTTGACATGATGCCGTTTTCAAGGATCCAGTCGGCCATCGCGTCGCTGCGGTGCAGGCCCCGTTCGTCAGCCAGCTCCTTGAGCGTCCCGCCAATCGGGCCTTTGCCATTCTCGCTGTCGATCATCAGCAGCTCTTGCGGGTTTTTGAGCGGGGAGTGATCCCAGGCTTGCGTATCCCAGCTCTCCCGCGCCCGCGCCCGCCAATCCGGATCGGCCAGCAGCCGCGCTTTCTCTTCGTGGGTTTCGGCAAGGACAACCTCATGCCAGACATAGTCATTCGACTGGGCAAAGATCAGCGACTTGGTGAGGCTGAGCACGCTCGTTGGCGAGACATGCGCAAAGCCCGGCCAGACATCAATCCCCGCCGCGCGCATTTCATCAATCGTTTTCTGCATTTCGGGCAATATGCCCGCCTGGAAGTAGAGCGTCGGGATGCCACCCGCTATCTGCACTCTGATCTTGCGCCCCGTCAGCAGCTTTTCCAGCCGCTTGAGGTTGGCCGGGCCATTCATCCGCATGAAGGTATCGACGATGATTTGATAGCAAGTCGCGGGATAGCGATCCATCACGTCAAACAGCGCTGTAAACTCCGCATCATCAGCGAGCAGCGAGGGCACGGGCCGATCCGTCCCATCATGATCATGCATATTATCCGACAGCCCGAGCGCGCCCGCCGCAAGGGCATCGTCGAGCAAATCGGCCATCTTGGCAATTTCCTCGGTCGTCGCCGCGCGGTTCCACGCGTCCATGCCCATCGCCGCCAAACGCAGCGGGATATGCCCGACATAGCTGGCATAATTGAGCGGCACCGAAACCTTGCTCTCAAAGGATTTGCGATATTCGGACCATTTGATCCAATCCCACGGCACATTCTGCTGGAACGGCCCGATGGGAATATCTTCGAAGAAGGAGAAGATGCCCATCACCTCATCCTGCGCTTCTTTGGAAGGGTGCAGCGGCGCCATCGAGAAGCCGCAATTGCCAAGGATCATCGTAGTCGCGCCGTAACCGGGGAGCGGATCAAGATCAGGCTGCCACCACATGCTCGCGTCATAATGCGTATGGCTTTCGATAAAGCCGGGAGTGACATAGCAACCACTGGCATCCACCACGCGTTCGCCGCGCGGGTCAAGGCCGGAACCAACCTCAGCAATCAGGCCATCTTTTACCCGAACATCCGCTACAAAAGCCGGTGCGCCCGTGCCATCAACGACCGTGCCACCGCGAATCAAAATGTCTGACATCTGCTTTTCTCCTATGCGTAGGAATTTTTGCTCAATTCTACGCAAATTGCAATGGGATACGTATCGATTGTCACCAATGCGCAAACCAAACCGCTCCAATCTCCCTTCGGTTATCGGGCGATGAAGTCCCGCGCTACGTCGCGCTTGCGCTGGAGTCGCTCCATAACCGCTTGAGACCGAAGACTGTCTGAAGCCGTGTAAGAGAAAACATGGGGTAATCGCATCAGCGCCTGACGCTCCCGCGATTACCCCATGTTTTCTGTTCCGTTGCGCCTCAGACCTCTAATCGAAAACGCTATTCCAGACCAAGCGTTGGCAGATCGGCGGCGGCGGATGCCAGTTCGGCATGCGCAACGATTTCGCGATACGCAGCATCGAGCTTGCGGACAGCGGAGTCGGCGGCCGCCTCCTCACGGATATTGACCAGAAAGAAGTCGCTGGCGCCTAAGACGAATCGACGGTTTTCGCCGCGTGCCATCGTTGTTGCTCTGTCATACTCGGCTTCGGCCAGCGCACGCAGCTGTGCGGTCGCCCCCACGTCGATGACGAGTGCGTTGATCGCCGCACTGATCTGCTCTTCGGTTTGCTGGCGCCTGCGTTGGATAGCGTCGATTTCGGCGAGCGATTGCTCGATCCGGCCTTTGGCAACGCGGCGTTCGAGCGGGAGCGTGAAGCTGATGCCCACTTTGGTCTCGGTACCTCTCCGCGATGCCCCCCCTTCGCCCAGCGGGCCGACATCTTGTGAGGCTTCGAGCTTTAGGTCGAGCCGCGGACGCAGGCCGTTGCGGTCGAGTGCAAGCCGCTCGCTCGCCTGCTTCAGGCGCAAGTCGAGCTGACGCAGATCGGGACGCGTGTCGCGCGTCGCTTGCGGATCGAGAATCGTCTTGGCGAGGTGCGGAAAGGCCGATGGCAAACGTGCCTTATCGGGCTGCAGGGGCGCTCCGTTCGCATCGCGCACAAACAGCGAAAGGGCATTGGCTGCGGCCGCCAAATCCTGTTCTGCGCGCACCACCAGCGTTTCGCGGCGCAAAATGTTTTGCTCATTTTCGGTCAGGATGATGCTCGGCCGCGCGCCAAGCGTGACCTGCCGCGCCAATCCAGCTTGCCGGTCTTTAGCGATTGTGAGCAGTTCACGATAGACCGACAGCCGCAGGCCAGCCCCGACCCACAGGTTATACGCTCCGATGGCGCGACGTTGCACCGCGATTGCCACCAGCAGGCGCTCAGCATCGGCGATGTCAATGTCGATCTGCACATTGCTTCTTGCAAACCGGCGGTCATCGATCAACCGATCTCGCATGAGCGACAAGACCGCCCCGACCTTGAGCTCGCCCAGCTGATTGGTGAACCGCACGTCTTCGTAGACCGGAAAGCGCCCGCGCGAGACGCGGTAGCCACCATAAAGGCTGCCTCCGAAATTCTCGATCGGACGCGTGATAGTGCCCTCAACAATCCGGCCATCATAAAATCCTGACAGCCGAGTTTCGGCTTCGGCTTTGATGACTGTGTCGAAGGCCCCTTCAGCGGAGAGCACCTTACCCTCGGCTTGACGAATTTTGGCAATCGCCTCGAGCACCTGCGGCGCATGGCGGCGCGAAGAGTCGAGCACCTCGGCCAAAGTAAGCGGGCGCTGTGCCGGTGCCGCGCTGGCGAGGGCAAATGTCACGAGAGCAAAGGCGGCACCGACAATGCTATTTGGCATTAGACTGGTCTTCCTTCGTCTGGGTTTCCTTCGCATCCCCTGGCCGCTCGAACTGGAGCGGGAAATCATTGAGCTGGCGCCACAGTTCGAAACCGGCTGACACCGTGTCCATAAGCACCCAGCCCCGCACCTTGGCACCGAGCCGGACATAGGGTTCGCGCGGCCACGGGGCGCGATCAGGCGCGGGTTCGACGAGAATGCGGAACAACCCGCTTTCCGATGCTGACAAGTCGATCGCACGAACGCGCCCGTCGAACATGCCTTGCGCGACGGATGGCCAGCCACTGAACTGGATGGCGGGCCAGCCCTCGAACTCAAGCCGAACACGGCGGCCCGCGCGGATCAGCGGCACGTCGCGGCCATCGACGTAAAGCTCCACAACGCGCTGCGATTCTTCAGGAGCAAATGTAGCCAGCACGTCGCCCTGCTTGACCGTAGTCGCGCTGTCACCCGCCATGATCCGCAAAATGCGTCCGTCACGTGGCGCAAGAATGGTCTGCGCCGACTGCCGGCTCAAATCCACATCGACTTTGGTAAGGGCCGCGCGGCTCTGGGCGATTTTGGCGCGGTAGTCGGCGACTTTGATCTGCGCGGCTTCATAGTCGCGGCGTGCAGCCAGGCCTTCGCGAAACAGTGTTCCGGTGCGCTCAACGTCAAGCCCGGCGGTCTGCGCGGCCAGCTGCGCTGCCTCGATTTCGGCAAGTTTCTGCGCACGCTCTGCCCGCAGTCTGTCGAGCAGCAGCGGGTCGTTGTCGACGATCCGCGCGATCGGATCACCGCGCTTTACGATGCTGCCATCTGTGACATGCCAGGTGTCGATCCGGCCCGCGACGAGTGCATTGACATTCTGCACCCGGTCGCGCGGATCGAGCGCCGTGACCGCGCCTGTACCAGCCGCTGTCTGCACCCAGGGGACGAAGGCCAAGGCGGCTAACGACAGACTGATCCCGATAGCAAGCATGATGGCCATGGCCGTGATAACCCGGGGTGTCCGCAATTGGTGTAGCGTCGTGAATTGCGCCATCTGTTTAGCGTGCATTGGCATCGGCCCGCTCCTTTATCGACGCCCGCAACGCATCGAATTCCGCCCGATCACTCAAAATCCGCTGATCGCCGTGCCCCAGCCATAGATATCCGTCGAGTTCAGCAAAGCTGCTGCGATTGGTAAAGTAGATCGCTGTCGTCTCGGTAGCTCGCAAGGCACCGAACATCCGGTCAAGTTCGAAAGTCGGAATCAGTTCGAACAGGGGGGAGAGTACCAGAATTTTCGGCTTGGCGAGCAGCGCGCCGGCAAATTTGAGCCGCATCACTTCATGCAGGGCAAGTGGCCAGCCGGTAGATGACAATATCGTATTCAGCCCATCAGGGAGCCGCCCGATGCGGCGATCAAGACCGACGATTTCGAGAACGGCCATGATGCTACACGAACCCTGCTCCGAGGTAGACAGCCGAAGATATTCGTTGATCGAACTTTCGACGATCGTCGGACGATCAAGCACGATCACGTCGCTGCGCAATTGATACATATCCAGCGCGCCGATATCGGTGCCGCCAAGCACCACGAATCCGCTGCTGGGCCGCTCGTGCCGCTTCAACAGCAACGCGAACGCCCGCTGGGTATCGGGATCGGCGGCAGCGACAACTTTGGCCCCGGAGGGCACGGTGCAATCAAGCGTGACGTTGCCGATCTTGACGTCAGAGAAGACGACGTCACCTCCGAAAACTGGTGCTGCTTCTTGCACCACGTTCTCTTGAGGGATTGCGTAAAGCAAGCCGAGCTCCTCAAGCGCCGCAACAAGGTCGTAGAAAGTATCGAGATACGGTCCAAACTGCGCGACGCCGTAAAAAATACTCGACAGAATGAGCTCTGCGGCAACGAGCTGTCCGATCGACAATTCGCCTTGGATGATAAGCCATCCGCCAAGCGCCAACAAGGATGCGCTCGATAGAGCGTAGAGCATCAGAAAAGCTACAGTCTGCGAAAAGGCGTAGCGAAAATGCCGACGATAAGCCTCGATATACCGCGCAGTCATCGCTTCGGACTTTGCGATGGCAAAGTCGATATGGCGACTGGATTTGTAAAAGCCGTTCGATGCGCCGACGCTTTCTAGCCAATGCGCAGTATCGTATTTTGCATGACTAAGGGCAACGGCCGACGTCATCGCCCCGCGCGACCCGACCCTCCAGATCAACCAGACAAGTGCAATGAACAGTAAGTTAAAAACCAAAAAGAACGGATGGTAGAACGATGTCACGGCAAAACCCACGACCGATTGCAAGATAATCGTGAACAATCCGATGAGCAGCGAAGGGACGGATTTCTGGATGTTCATCACTTCAAAATAGCGATTGAACAGATCGCCTGACCGCTCATCGGCGAAGAATGGGTTGCGGGCATGCACCGCACGCATGGTAATTTCGGCGACCAGTTGTGCAAAGAAGCGTTGCCGAAAAACCTCCATCAGCTGTGCGCGAAGGGCACTCAGTATCGCCGATAGCATCAGCAATACGAACAGGATGGCCGAAAGCGTGAACAATGGTGTTGGCAGGGCGATGTTGGCGACGCTGTTGATCAACATTTGCACAGATATCGGTGTCGCCAGCGACAATAGCCCGATGCCCACGCCATATACGATCGCCAGCGTGAAAAATGCGTGATCAGGACCCAGTATCGGCCCTGCCCAGCGCACCACATCGCGAAGCCGCACATTCGCGGCATCCCTGTCTTTAGCCACTATGCAGACCTTTACATTATCGAACCGACATCGATGAAATAAGGGGACCTCCTAATAGAAACAATATCATCAGAAGGATAAATTCGATAGGATTAACCGATCAGCGTCTCTCAGTGCTCAATGTCACCGTCCACAGGTGCCAGCGGTTTTTGGTGTTTGGACGCGGTGGAACGGGGCGACAATCAAAAAATACCATCGCTGATCACTCAACCGTGATGACTTTAAAATGATCCGCTCATGCTGAGTAGCCCCTTCGACTGCCTTGCAAGCGCTCAGGACACGCGTTGAGCGTGCGAGACGGCGTATCGAAGGACTGGTTTCGAACGTCGCAATACGGCTTCAATAATGAACAGGTGGAACATGCCCCCGGCACGTTTCAGGATTGCGGGGAGCAATCCGATCTGATCATCTTTCGGGTGCTTCGCAGTCAATCCCTACTCAGCATAAGCGGTATTGGGCCAAATCTCTCGCTTGACCAACACGGATACTCTAGCAGTCTGTGCTAAACAGATTTCACAAAGTTATCGGCATAGGCCTGAAGCTTAAGCACTTTGGCCGGTGGCGCGATGAGATGCGCGTCGATGCCCTTGTGCGCGGCATAGGCTTTCGCGGCGTCGAGCGTGGGGAAAGTCAGGATCAACTGCCGCTGCGTGTCGCCTGACCCTGTCCAGCCCATCAGCGGATCGGCGCGCTGCGCTTCGCTCGGCACGAATTCCAAGATCCACTTATCGGTGCCCGCACGCCCCGATTGCATGGCATTTTTGAGCTTTTGATAAATACGAGCTTGGGTCATGCGCGTCCCTTTCGGGCAATTTGGCATCAGGATCAAGAGCGTGCCAACGCCTTTTTGGTCTTGAGACTCGCCACCGCGCCCAGCGGATCATCGGGCCAGGCATGTTTGGGATAAGCGCCGCGCATTTCCTTCGCGACGTCGGCCCAACTGCCCGCCCAAAATCCGGGCAAGTCGCGCGTTGTCTGGATCGGGGTGCCACGCGGTGAGGTGAGGCTGAGCACTAGCGGGATCCGCGCGGTGCCGATGCACGGATGATCGGCGACGCCAAACAGCGCCTGCACGCGAAGCTCGACGCGCGGGCCACCCTCGGCACCGTAATCGATCGGATGGCGCGTGCCCGCTGGTGACACGAAATGCGCGGGCGCAAGCGCGTCAATCGTTCGCATTCGCTCCCACCCGATCAGCCCCTCAAGCGCGGCTGTAACCCCGGTCACATCGCCAAAACGGCGCTTGCCAGTGAGCAGCGGTGCGAGCCACAGATCAAGCGCGGCGATCAGCGCCTCGTCGCTTAAGCCCTCAACTCCAGCGAAGGTGGCGCGGGTGCGCAGTGCTGCAGCGGCGTCGCTCCACGGCAGGATCGATAGACCGTGGCGTCGCACCGCCTCGATCATCGCGCTCGCAATTTCGGATGGATCAGCATCGCCGTCATGGCCCGACGCCAGCGTTATCGCGCCGAGCCGCCGCGCGCGGATTGCGCTCACCCGGTCGGTCGCGGGATCGAAGCTGACGCTGCGCGTGACTGCGATCTTTTCCGCGAACAAAAGCTCGACATCGGCAAAGGAGATGGCGGCGGCTGACAAGATGCGCGCGCCCGCAGCGCTCCCCTGCGTCTCGGCGACCGCAAGCCATTCGCTGCGCGCCAAGGGCGAGGCGGGATCAAGCCGGAACCCGCGTCCGCCGACGCTGCCCCATGTCTCACCACTGGCATCACGGCGGCGCGCGACACGGTCGGGGAAGGCGAGCGCGACTGCGGCGGCAACATTGCCCTCGCCCCGGCGCTCGCTCGAAGGGGAGCGGAGCAACTGCAGCCAGCGCTGCGCAAGGGCCCGCGCAGCTTCCGCTCGCTTGCCCCGCTCACTCCGCCAGCGTCCCCGCCGCGCGTCAAGGTCAACATCACCCCCGCCCAGCCCGCGTTCGGACAGCAGCACCGCCACTTCGGCAGCACTTTCAGCCATGCCAAGCGCGGCTCCCTTTACCAACATGTGCGCAAGACGCGGTGGCAGCGGGAGGGCGGCGATTGCTTTGCCATGCCGGGTCGGTCGGCCATCACCATCAAGTGCGCCCAGCGTCGTCAGCCGCGCGCGTGCTTCGTTAAGCGCAGCGGCAGGCGGTGGATCAATCCAGCGGAGCTCCCTTGGATCACTCACCCCCCAAAGCGCGCAGTCTAGGGTTAGCGCCGAAAGGTCAGCCTCAAGAATTTCGGGCGGATCAAAGCGCGGCAGGCCTGCGCTCGCGGCTTCTTCCCACAAACGGTAGGCGACCCCCGGCGCTTGCCGCGCGGCTCGCCCCGCCCGCTGCGTAACCGCCGCTTGGCTCGCCCGTTCGGTGACAAGCCGCGTCATCCCCGCCGCGCGGTCATATCGCGGACGCCGCGCGAGCCCGGAGTCGATCACGATCCGCACCCCGTCTAGCGTCAGGCTGGTTTCGGCGATCGATGTGGCGAGGATTACCTTGCGTGTGCCCGGAGGCGCCTCAGCAATCGCCGCGCGTTGTTCTGCGGGGTCAAGGCTGCCGTGGAGCTTGTGGATGATGATGTCTGCGGGCAGCCCACTTAACCGCTCCGCCACGCGCTCAATTTCGGCAACACCGGGAAGGAAGGCAAGCGCGCAACCCCGGGCTTCAGCGAGCGCCAACCGGATCGCGGCGGCCATTTCATCTTCGATCCGGGCTTCGGCTCGGCGGCCGATATGGCGCAACGTCAGCGGATAAGCGCGGCCTTCGCTTTCAATCACTGGCGCGTCCATCATCGCGCCAAACCGGCTGCCATCAAGCGTTGCCGACATCGCGATCAACCGCAAATCGGGGCGCAACCCGGATTGCGCATCAAGCGCAAGTGCCAGCCCGAAATCGCTATCAAGGCTGCGCTCATGGACTTCATCAAACAGCACAGCGGATATGCCGCTTAGTTCGGGATCAGCCTGAATCCGGTTGCGGAATATCCCCTCGGTCAGCACGAGG
Source organism: Sphingomonadaceae bacterium (assembly GCA_046153565.1). GTDB lineage: Bacteria > Pseudomonadota > Alphaproteobacteria > Sphingomonadales > Sphingomonadaceae > Aquisediminimonas. Next base: position 3,729 of record JBJXDU010000108.1, on the reverse strand, counting down.
ATGCGCGTCGCGGACGATTGTTTGCTATCCATCCGCGTCGCATAACCAATGCTTTGCCCCACTGGTTCCCCCGCCAATTGTGCCATTCGTTCAGCCGCCGCGCGCGCGGCAAGGCGGCGAGGGGATAAGAGCAGGATCTGCCCTGAGCACCACGCTTCACTGAGTAAAGCAGGCGCGACGGCAGTGGTCTTGCCCGCGCCGGGGGGTGCGATAAGGACGGCGTTAGGGTTCGTGTGGAGAGCAGCTAACAAATCGGGAAGAATCGCCGCAACGGGCAGCGCATCAATCTTGTGGATTGTGGTCGCCTTGGCGCTCGCGCTGCATCATCATCACGCCAATAAGCGTCACGATACTGGCCGTTACCGAAACCGCATTGACTATAAGCAATAGATAGGATGGATATTCAGACATCAGAATGTCAATTTACCGCACTTGTCCACGATCTGCAATTGCAAAGTGATAAAGCGTCGTGCCTCGGCTGGTGTAAGATTGGGGGTGAGCGTTTCATCGTCAAGCGCATGATAGGCCAGTTTGCATATTTCAACTCGAAATTGATTCTCATTTTGCGTCGTCGAGCCAAATAGCGCGACGAAGGATGTTACTAGCGTGCTGGCTAAGGCCACAGCCGCTGTTACCACTGTCACGTTCGTCCAAAATGACCGTCGCGCCGCCATCAATAGGCCCGGGCAATCGCAAACTCCACCGCTTGCGTCAGCGCATCCTTCGCCGCACCACTGGCAAAGCCACCCAGCGCATCAATCGCGCGTTGGCCATAATGGCGCGCGCGCATCATTGTGTCGTCAATCGCGCGCGTTTCGCGGAGCAAGGCGATACCGCGCGCGAGATCATCATCCGAAACCCGCCGCCCCTCCATCGCCGCGCGCCAGAAAGCCTTATCTTCGTCTGACCCGCGCGCATGTGCGAGGATGACGGGTAATGTCACCTTCCCATCGCGGAAATCGTCGCCCACGCCCTTGCCCATCGTTTCGGCGTCGCTGGCATAATCAATCGCATCGTCAACCAGCTGGAACGCAATCCCCAGATTGCGGCCATAGGTGTCAAGCGCCTCTTCGGTCGCGATATCGCGCTCTGCGACCACAGCCGCAATCCGGCAGGCGGCGGCAAACAGCGCGGCGGTCTTTGCACCGATGATATCGAGATATTTATCCTCGCCCGTCGTAATCTGGCGCTGCGCGGTCAGCTGATTGACTTCACCTTCGGCGATCACCGCGCTGGCGTTTGAAAGGATTTTGAGCACCTTCAGGCTGCCATCCTCAACCATCAGCTCAAACGAACGACTGAACAGGAAATCGCCAACGAGCACGCTCGCCGGATTGCCCCAGATGATGTTCGCCGTCCGCCGTCCGCGCCGCAGGTCAGAGCCGTCAACGACATCATCATGCAGCAAGGTCGCGGTGTGAATGAACTCAACGCACGCCGCGAGCTTATAATGGCGGTCACCCGGATAATCGAGCAGTGCCGCGCAAGCCAGCGTCAGCATCGGCCGCAGCCTTTTGCCTCCGCCCGCAATCAAATGGCCCGCAAGTTCAGGGATCAAAGGGATTTGCGACTGCATCCGATCAAGGATCACACTATTGACCTTGTTCATCCCCCCCGCCACGAGGCCAACGAGCGGATCAAGCGAGGGAGCGGCGTCTGCGCCGATGCGGTGAAGCGTAGCGGTCATAGTCGTCAGCCTCTGGCCTCGCTTGGTCGCAAACGCAAGGGGGGCCGCCTTGCAAAGCTATCAGATTGCGCGAAGGAGCGACGGTATGAGTGATGTAAAGCTACAGAAATTCCGCGAGAGCATTGATAATATCGACGCTGCGCTTGTGTATATGCTGGCCGAACGGTTCAAAGTGACCAAGGCAGTCGGGCTTTACAAAGCCGAAGCCGGCCTCGCCCCCGCTGACCCGTCACGCGAAAAAAAGCAGATCGAACGGCTGCGGCGGCTGGCAACCGATGCCAATCTTGATCCCGATTTTACCGAGAAGTTCCTGCGCTTCATCATCGATGAAGTGATCCGCCACCATAAGGGGGCGCTGACGAACAGCTGAATTCTGCTTCATCGAAATTTCATTGTCATTGATTATCGTCGGATCAGTGATGAAACTGAGGTTAGGGCATGAATCTCGTGAATGACCGTGCGGAGGCGCGCAACCTCGACCGCGCGCTGCCATTGCAGCGCGTACGAGCACGGGCGTCCGGGGGACGCCCGCGCGCAGTAGCGATCGAGCAACGCCGCCGCGGCGCGGCGGCCAATGATAACGACGGCGCATGGCCGGAACGGCCATTCCATTTGTGTGTGGGGAGAGCGGCGTGTAGCGAAAAAAACAAGCCGTCACATACGGAGCCCTTGTTGCCGGCTTGGTTGCTGTTGCTTGGTTGGTGATTGCTCGGGGCGACGTAATAGCACCATTATTCGTTTCTGAAAAGCGATGTGGCCCTTTGGAGACGATTGTCCAACGGGTGCGACAACGAGGGGATAATCGTTCAGACAGCTTTGAAAAATTGTCATACCCTATCCCTATCGACTCAGGCGATTTTGTTTCTAGTTATCGCAGCGCGGTTGCAACCCACGTAGTAAAAATATTGACTGCTGACTTGGTGCAGCATTCCGGCGTCGATTCTGAACCCTTTAGATTATCTATTTTGTTTGTTGATACCGCAAGCCGTATAAACATCGGAAACAGCTATGATGATTCATTTAGTCGAATTAAATTGTCAAGCCCATGGGTGAGAGTTGCGAAAAGTGATTGGTCGCCCTGTTACATGAAAGTTATATTTTTTCATGGTTGGCGACAAATCATGAGAGATCAATATGAGCTTCTTAAATTACGAAAAGTTGCTTGGACTGGCCCAGATGTATACACCGATAAAGAAATGGATCAGTATAGGCGATTTTGGATTGATAATTATCCACGAACAATCGTAGATCAACTGCCAAAAGATATCCTTATCCGGTTTTTAAACTCTAAGCAAGGTGAAATTGGCTCTTGGGGGCCAGACCCAAGGATAGAAAAGGCAACGTTGGTCGCCTATACAGAGCTTTCAAAAAAAATGATAGACCTTTATTTTGAAAGAAAAATAGAAAAAGAACAAACATATAGCGACATAAATCAAATAAAACTTAGATCATCTTACAAATACGATTCTATCATCTTTGATGTGGAACCCGATAATTTAGGTTACGGTGACACGTGCAACAACCCCCAAACTATCCTTGCGATACCGGCATCATAAAGGTAGCCTGACGCGATGAACGAAGCAGAGTTTAGGGGTTATTGCAACTGTCGACATAACCTTTGTGTGAGATAATCCTGAGTCTCTGCATTAGCCGACGTGTGGGATTTGCCTCGCGCCAAGACGCAAAGATGCCGTGGGAGACTATCACGATGATGAACTTTTCCCTCACCCCTTATGACATGGGGTGGTCAGTGCTTCCTCACGCACCTTGGCGTCTTAGCGGCTTGGCGCGAGATAATTTCAAGCGCCAGCGTATGTGGAACAAATAACCATGGTTCCACAGGCTCAGAACGCTGTAGGAGAAATCGACATATGGTCATGCTTTGTTCTTGACATCGCGAACCAGATAGACTATTGGCACCCCATAACCGGGCGATGCTAACGCCCGGTGATGCCTCGGTTTTGGCCGGGGGTGGGCGCGGAAGCGGGCTTTGGGGGGTGGTGTGATCAACCAGCATACCCAAAATACCAACCGCATCAGAC
>JBJXDU010000107.1:0-5918 GCA_046153565.1 Sphingomonadaceae bacterium | reverse complement strand
GGCTTGTTCGGCAGCAGCGGCGCGATCACGCGCCATTCGAAATCGGTCAGATCATAGCGGCTCATGCCGCAACGGTGAATCAGATCATTGCCGCTTTGGGAATCCCATTTATGGGTTCACGACCTAGCGCGATGCAGGCGGCACTGCCGGGTTCGGTCGCGACGGGACGGCGCAGAACCTGGCGGACGATATACCGCTGGCGCAGCGCGCCGCGCCGGACCATTACGGATCATGAAGGCGGTGCGGCCGATGATCCGATGCTGGTCGGCCCGAAGCAAACCGTCGCAAAATGGAAGTGGGCTCGATCCGGCGCAAGCTGCGTGTCCGACAGCCGAATCAGGCCACGCACCGCAGGTCGCGATGCTCATCTTTTAAATATCAATGGCTAGATGAGGAAGTTGTGCAAGCCTATTACAAGCCTTTGTGCCGCCAAAACAAGTAAGAGCGATATTACACCCAGAACAATGCTGCGTCGATCGGTTATTGCAAACGCAATGGGGTCGCCAGACACCTGTCCGCGCCTCGCCATCATCCATATCCTGTTGAGCCAGTACAATAGCACCAGGCACAGTCCCCACAGTAGGTCTGGAGTGCCGCTCCGAAACGCAGGCGAAGCGCTCTTGATGAACAGCGCCAGTACCAGGATCGAAACAATGCCGCTGGCGATACCGCTCATCATGACGACTTCGATATCACCCCCCACATAGCCGCGGCCCTTCACGAGCCGATCGGGTGCCTGGTTGTTGCTGGCCAGCTCAGTATAGCGCTTAAGATAGGCAAGGCTGAGAAAGAAAAAGATGGCAAAGGTTAGCAACCATGAACTGACCGGCGCCGAGACTGCCACACTCCCGGCAAAAATTCGGATCGTATAAAGGCAGGCTAGCACGATTACATCAAGGCTCATGACCTGCTTCAATCGCAGCGAATAGGCGGTCGTAAGAACAAGGTACGTGCCTAATACGGCCGTAAAGGCACCACCCAGCGTCAGCCCGGCAATCACAAGCGGGAGCGTTAAAAGCGCCCCGCCCGTGCCGATCGCGATGGGGATAGGCAATGCGCCCGATGCGATCGGGCGGCGACACTTTACGCGATGGGCTCGATCCGCTTCGATATCGAGTATGTCGTTGATCAGATAAACGCCCGATGCGGTCACCGAGAAGAGCAGCACGGCCAACCCCGACTGCAGGATCGCCAGCGGTTCGGACCATAGTCCTGATGTCGCCAAGGGAACGCAGACCAAGGCATTTTTGGCCCATTGGTGCGGTCGCATTGCCTTTAACAATGCGCGCCAGCGCGGCACCCGCCGACGGTGGACCGATGCGACATGGGCTTGTCGCGGATCATGCCCCAAGGTGAGGCCTTCGCATGCCGAAGACCAGATCGGGCGATCTGCCCGACTATCGCCGATATAGTCAAACGGCCCGCCAGCATCGCGAGCGATCCAGGCGAGCTTGGCGCGACCCTTCAGATTCTGACGCCCCTTGGTGCCGACCGCTCGATCGAACAGGCCGAGATGGCGCGCAACATGGACGACGTGGCGATGATGGGATCCGCTGGCGAGAATGACGCGCCGCCCGTCGGCACGGGCACTCCGCACGATCTCAACAACTTCCTCACGGTATGGCAAGGTGGCGGGGTTGATCCGCACGCGGCGGGCTACCATTGCCTTGGCAAAGGCGCGCCCGCGCAGCAGCCACCAACACAGGAGAAGTACTGGCCCAATGCCCTGCTTTGCAAAGGTCAGCCAGTTTTCCAGCGACACGTCGGCGGCGATCAGCGTCTGGTCAAGATCGACATAGAGCGGGCGGCAGGACACTGCGGTCAAATTTGCGGCCCGGGCATTCATGCTGGAACCGCCACGGCTGCGGTGCGGATGGTGCGTCGCACCAAGGGCATGGCGACGCTGGTTGCCGTCACCAGCAACAAGGGCAGCACTGGCAGGCGATATCGCGGCATCACATAAGCCGCTGCATGGACGATCCAGAAGCAACCGACGGTGATCAGGATCAACCGCTCCGCTTTGCTACGCTGCCGCCATCGTATCAGCGCGAACGCCCCCAGAAACACGATCACGATGTGTTGGAGCGCTTCCGCCCAGCGCAACGCAGTGATGATTTTGCTATCTGAGCGGTCGGCCTGATCAGGGAAATCCGGCAACCAAAAGAGTCCGAGCTTGCGCATCGCGAGGACGCTGGTCTCGGTCGGATGCGTGCGGATGTAAGCAATCGCGAGTTCGCCCAGATGATCAGTCGCGCGGAGTTCGCCGTCGCGCGCGCGCATCACGCGCCACTGCGCACCGAGCGGACTATCGCGCATGCTGACAAAGCGACCCGTGGCGACGGGATTATTTCCGACATAGAGATTAAACGAACCGTTGGTCGTTAGTACAGGGCGCCCCAACGTCTGATCAACGTGCCACAGCCAGGGTGCGACAATCAGGGCGGCACCGATGACGGAAACGCATCCCGCAGCGGCAGTCTCGCGCCAAGCTTGCTTACGCCAGATCAACGCGACGACGATCACGCCACCCGTAAGGATCACCGAGGCGCCCGCTAGCACGCCGACGCCGTACAGCAACCCGGCAACCCCGGCGACCAATCGGGGTCGTCGCGTCTCTAGAAGCGCCACGACCGCGAGCGTAAAGCCCACCAAGAGTGGCACTGACAGATTCTCTTTCAGCACCATGGCCGATCCCGCCACGGCCGGAATAAGTACGGCAAAAACCGTCGCTGCTATCAACGCGACGACGCGATCCCCCGTAGCGCGCTTGGCCAGCAGGTACGTCACGAGGGTCGTTACGGCGCCGAGCGTAAGGTTGACCGCATTGGCCGTGCTGAGCCCTGCTCCCGCAATTTCAAACGCAAGCGCAAGGACCATGGGGTAGCCGGGGCTGAAAAAAGCAACGTTTCCGCCAGCATCCCGCATCGGCAGACCTTCGCTAAGGGTGCGGGCCATCTCGATATAATTGGCTGAGTCGCTGAAAGGAGGGAGCGGCTCCGAAAGTACGACCAGAGCCACATAGCGCACGAGGAGTCCGAGCAACAGCACACACCCGAGTGCCGCCAAATCTGCGCGACGCGCCAACGGGCGATAAAAAAAATATCGTGAATGGGACATTTCCATGGTACCGCTATGCCGACACAGCGTTACTAACCGCTTAAACACCCCGGTGATTTTGGGCATTGTGGTTGGATTTGTGTATCAATCTTGCGGCCGAGCTGCTTACGTGCCACGAAATCGTGATAAACACAGCGTATCGACTGTGGTTATTGCAATTAATTTGTCTGTTATTTTCCACGTAAACAATAATATGGAACTTATTGCCTTAATGAGCTCCAGCACTAATCTAGAACTAATGCGCTAAAATATTAGAGCGAGATTTTACGGTGCAAAGCTACGTGACGACCGATAGAAAAGAAGTTTCAAAGACCGATTTTGATTGGCGTTATATCGCTTGCTTGCTCGCTTTTGCCGCTATCCCAATGCTGATCGTGACAGTGCCCAGCGGGTCGGACTATCCTAACCATCTAGCGCGCCATCATGTGTTTGCAGCCATCGGGCGCGGCACCGCGCTAGATCAGCACTTCAAGGTCGTGTGGCGCTGGGTTGGCAATCTGGGGGTCGATCTTCCGGCGCTCGCGCTGTCTCCGCTGCTCGGCGTGGAAACCGCTACGCGGATGACGAGCGCTTTGATTGCGCCGCTCACCGTCCTTGGGATTCTGCTTTTGTCGCGATCGGTGCACGGTCGCATTACTGCAAGTGCCGCGCTCGCGCTCCCTTTCGCTTTTGCCCAGCCATTTTTCTACGGCTTCCTGAACTACTGTCTGTCAGTAGCACTGGCGTTGATCTGTGCCGCGATATGGAATTTCGATAAGAAACGTGACATTTTTCGCGCTGTCGCTTTCGGCCTGGCCGCACTCATTGTGTGGACTGCACATATTATGGGCTGGGCGATATTACTGACTCTTATTGCGGGTACCGAATTCGCAGCGACTCAAAGTTTTCGCGATCTGTTGAGCCGCATGGTGCGCGCCGGGCCCTTGCTGGCTCCGGCAATTCCATTTTTGATGTGGCGGTCGAGCAGCTCGGGGCCCGCTTACTGGTACGATCCGAATTTCATCACCTCAAAAGCGATGAATTTTGTCACAGCGCTCAAAGGTTTGTCGCTCCCGTTCGACCTCGGAATGACCCTTATCATCGGCGTCGCTGCGGTGATCGCCTTGGTCTTTGCCGGCGGACGCAAGCTGAAGCCAAGTCTGGCATACAGTGGCGTCCTGTTGCTGCTTGGCACCCTATGCATGCCGACCACGTTGCTTGGAAGTTGGGGCGCAGACCTCCGCCTCGCGCCGGTGGCGATGATGATCGCGTTAATGGCGATCGGCCCCGCCAGCAGCCCCCAGCGAGAGCGACAATTGTTCGGCCTTGGCATTGGCCTGTTCGTCCTGCGGGTTGGCTGGACGAGCATACAATGGCGGCAGGCCGATCTGGTCCTGCAATCGCGCCTGACTCTGTTGGACACGGTGCCACGCGGGGTCCGACTTGGGTTTATCTCGGTTGAAACTGGCTGCAGGAAATGGGCTCTGACGGCAGACAGGAAGCTGGGGGCCTATGCCGTTACGCGGCGCGATGCGTTCACGAACACGCTCTTTGAGATACCCGGTGCCGATTTGATGATCTTTCGCAATGCTTCGGATAGAGTGCGATGGTTTGACGGCTCGCAGGACATTCAGCCGCGCTGCCCTAAGGGAGCACCCGATCTGGCAAAACTTCGATTGCGCATGAACGAGATGAAAGCGCACCGCTTTAACGCTATTTGGGTGGCAGGGCTGGCTCCGCGTGATGTTCGCCCTTTGGCGGGTTATACTATCTCTCGACGCGATGAAATCGATACACTGTATTTACAAGACACAATATACAAATAAATATCAACTCCCCATTACTATAATTATAACATTTATATTATTAAATAAATGGCACTATATTGTCAACATATCATTATAAAGCCTTAATAATTATTTAAGATTTATAATTTAAATTATTTTATCCTGAATGAGAGATTTTTTGATGAAAACGGGTGATCTATTACTAATTCTTGGAAGCGTCGTGCTTAGCGCAACCGCTCAATTGCTCCTCAAGCTCGGTGCCAGTGCGCCTGCCGTCCGCGCTGCGATCACCGATGCGAACGGTCCGATGCTAGAGCGCGGGTTCGTGTTGATGACGACACCACCGCTCATTGGCGGGCTGGTGATTTATGCAATTTCGGCCGGGTTCTGGATCGCAGTGCTATCGCGCGTAGATTTGTCGCTTGCTTATCCCTTCGTCGGCCTTGGTTTTGTGCTCACGTTTCTAATCGGAACCCTATTCCTTGGCGAAACAGCAAACATTATGCGCGTTTCTGGTACGTTCCTTATCATGGTCGGAGCAATTTTAGTGTCTCGTGGTGCGTAGGGCATTTTGAATGGGGCGCATATCTATTATGCAATTTTTTTGATTGAACCATTTCTCGACGTATCTCAACTTACGTAAGAGTCTGATTCGAAATTATTCTGAACATTGGCAATGTCTTGCGATGCGCCTGGTGAGGAGTTGGACGGATGCGACGAAGAGCCATGCGGTTGCGGACGCGATGGTCTGTTCGAAGTCCTTGGCGAGACGGCGGTTGCGGCTGAGCCAAGCCAGGGTTCGTTCGACGGCCCAGCGGCGGGGCAGGACTTCAAAGCCCCGGGCGGCATCGGATCGCTTGATGATCTCGATGGTCCATTTGCCGATACGGCGCAGGGCTTCGCGCAGCTTGTCGCCGGCCCTTCGGCTGCCTGCCAAGGCAGGCGCTCAGGATAAACTACACCACCATCGGCGAACAGGTGCCGGAGCCAGGGGAAGCGCTGGATGATTTCGGCGAGCAGCAACGGCGCCCCGTC
>JBJXDU010000106.1:0-19059 GCA_046153565.1 Sphingomonadaceae bacterium | reverse complement strand
ATCGCGCAGGCCAAGGCCCCCGTGATGATCAAACTCGCCCAGGATGCCAGCATCCGCGCGATCAGCCATAGTTTTGCTTTGCCCCTTCAAGCAGCGGGGGTAGAAGCGACTATCAAAGCGGAGTTTTCCCAATGAATGCACCAACGAGCAAATTCACCGGCACCGGTATCCGCGAGGAAATCCTGAAGCTCAAGAAAGAGCGCAATGCCGTCATCCTCGCCCATTATTATCAGCGGCCCGAGCTTCAGGACATTGCCGATTTCGTCGGCGATTCGCTTGAACTGTCAAAGAAGGCCGCCGCAACTGATGCCGATGTGATCGCCTTTTGCGGGGTGAAGTTCATGGCCGATACCGCCAAGATCCTCTCCCCGCAGAAGATCGTCGTGCTGCCCGATCTGAAAGCCGGTTGCAGCCTTGAGGATTCGTGCCCGCCCGACAAATTCAAGGCGTTCCGCGATGCGCACCCCGATCATATCGCGATCACCTATATCAACTGCTCGACCGAGGTGAAGGCGCTTTCCGACATCATCGTAACAAGTTCGTCAGCCGAAAAGATCCTTGAGCAAATCCCGCTTGATCAGAAGATCATCTTTGGCCCGGACAAGCATCTCGGCGGCTATATCGCGCGCAAGACCGGGCGCGACATGCTGCTCTGGCCCGGCGTGTGCATCGTCCATGAGGCGTTCTCCGAGACTGAGCTGATCAAATTGAAGGCGCAACACCCCGGCGCTCCGGTCGCCGCGCATCCCGAATGCCCGCCGCATATCATCGATCATGCGGACTATGTCGGGAGCACGTCAGGCATCCTGCAATATGCCAAGGATATGCCCGGCCAGACGCTCATCGTCGCGACCGAGCCGCACATCATCCACCAAATGGAACTCGCCATCCCCGGCAAACACTTCATCGGCGCGCCCGGTGCGGATGGGAACTGCAATTGCAATATCTGCCCCTATATGGCGCTCAACACGATGGAGAAACTCTACGTGGCGCTTAGAGATTTGGAACCACGGATCGAGATTGAGGAAGGGTTGCGGCTGGCGGCGAAGAAGAGTCTGGATGCCATGTTGGAGATGGCGGGGCGTTGATGGGTTTAGGGAATTTGCGAGCGCGGACATGATTCCGGATTATCAGACACTCATGGAGCCTGTCTTGCGGAGCGCTGTCGATAGGGAGGTTAAGTCTGGCGATATCGTTGACTCGCTGGCGGACCGCTTCAAACTGACGACCGACGAACTGGCTGAACAGATTCCAAGCGGCGGGCAGGCGCTCTTCTACAATAGAATCCATTGGGCCAAGACCTACCTCAAGCAGGCAGGGCTCATCGAATATACTAGGAGAGGTTATTTTCGGACAACGGAACGCGGGAAGGCGGTGCTCGCTGATCCAAAAGTTGTAATTAATAACAAGTTGCTGAGAACAATTCCCGGTTTCGTCGCTTTTCAGACAAGAGGAAAGCATAGAATTCAAACTTCGCAGGCTGAAGTCGAATTTGTCGACGCGACCCCTGAGGATGCCTTGCAGGAAGCATATGATCGGATAAACACTACAATAGCAACTGACCTTTTGGACCGGTTACGTTCAGGAACTCCTGCGTTTTTTGAACGCGCAATCGTGCAGCTCTTGTTAGCAATGGGCTACGGCGGGAGCTCTGAAGACGCCGGTCGAGCAATCGGGCAATCTGGTGATGACGGGGTCGATGGCGTAATTGACCAAGACCCACTTGGGGTCGACCAGATCTACATTCAGGCTAAAAGATATGCTCAAGGAAATGCGGTTGGCCCATCAGCCATAAGAGATTTCTTTGGCTCGCTAAGTCTCAAAAAAGCACAGAAGGGCATATTCGTCACGACTTCCGGCTTCTCGAAAAGCGCGATTGAGACGGCAAGGCAAATTGGCGCACGGATTGTCCTGATTGATGCGGATTACCTTGGCCGATTGATGGTCCGACACAACGTCGGTTGCCGCGACCAGGAAGTTCTTCATATCAAGCGCATTGATGAGGATTTCTTCGAGTAGCCCTACCCCGCCATCACTCGCTTACACATCTCCGGCTCGGCTTCGATCACCTTCAAATAAGCGCGCACCGCAGGCGGCGGCATGTAGCGGCCGATTTCATATTGGCGGATGCTTGACGCAGGGATACCGAAGGTCTTGCCAAATTCATCCTGGCTCATGCCCAATTTGTTGCGCATCTTGCGGACACGGCGGCCCATCAGGCCGCGTTTCAGCGCGGCGACGCTGACGTCGAAATCCTCGGGATCATTCGGGTCCGCTGGAATTGCTATCATAGTATTTTCGTTCACTGTCATTGCTCCGTCTTACTGAGATCAATCTCAACACGTCATCGCGCCAGACATGAACGGCAGTGTAGAGTTTGCCGTCGATCATGCCGATCGCCTTGTGTCGATCTTCGCCATCGATTGGCCGAAACGAAGATACGGTCACATGATCATCATCCTCAAACACCCGCCCGCCAAAGGCGAGCGGCAATCGGTGTTTGAACCGGTTGATCTCATCCTTGGCTGCATCATATTCGATGTCCATCACTAGCGTATATGTGATTCACATAGTTGGCGCAAGCGCAGAAGATTGATCTTTGTTAACTATGTTTGTGCTAAGGGGCCGACGATCACACCGCCGGGGCGACGCATGACACCACTACGCACAACCCGCCACCTCTGGCTCGCCATAGCAGGCGGGCTTGGGATCATGATCGTCATTGGCCTGATGGCTTTTCAGATTCTGGGGCGCGGAAGCGACACCCCCATCCCACCCTCACCGCCCCCCGTCGCTGAAGCCGCAACTGAAGGGCCGCCGCCGCCGGCTGCGCTAGTGAGGCAAATTAGGGCTTTGGGCCGCTCCTTCGATGGCCGCGTCGGGATTGTGGTGCGCTCAATTTCGGATGGGTGGAGCGCATCCTTCGGCGGCGCTGGCATTTTTCCCCAGCAAAGTGTTAGCAAATTGTGGGTGGCATCGGCAGTGCTTGATCAGGTTGACGCGGGCAAAATGGCGTTGAACGATCCGGTGACGCTGACGCAGAGAGACCTCACAATCTTTCACCAGCCCATCCGTAAACGCATCGGCACGGGCAGCTACACGACGACTATCGCCGAGCTTCTATCGTTCGCGATGACGCAGAGCGACAATACGGCCAATGATGTGCTGTTCCGCCGCGTTGGCGGGCAGGCGGGGCTGCAGGCGTTTCTCGTCAACAAAAATCTCGGCGAGATTGCAATGGGGCCCGGCGAAAAGGCGTTGCAGGCGCAGACGGCGGCGCTGACGTGGGATGATCGTTTTTCCTATGGCCGCACCTTCTGGCAAGTGCGTGAGAGCGTTCCGCTGCGCACTCGCGCCCGGGCGCTCACCACTTATGTGATTGACCCGCCTGACGGTGCTACGCCTGTTGGCATTGCACGCGCGCTGGCGCGGATCAAGGGCGGCGGCCTGCTTTCGCCCGCGTCCACCGCCTATCTGCTTACTCTGATGGCGCAGTCAAAGACCGGGCCTGATCGGCTCAAGGGCGGGCTCATCGACGGATGGACGATGGCGCACAAGACCGGTACCGGCCAAGTGCTCGGCACGTTTGCGACCGCTTATAATGATGTTGGCATCCTCTCCTCGCCTGTGGGCAAGGATTATGCGATTGTCGTGATGATTGGCTCGACGCGGCGGCCCGTGCCCGAGCGGCAGGCGTTGATGGGTGCGGTCACCCGCGCGGTGATTGCGTGCGGGGCGGGTTGTTAGTGGGGCACCAATAAGTTCCCCGGCCTCAAGCCTTTCGGCTTGAGTTTAGCCTGAGCGCCTGCAAGGCGTCGAAGGGCCGGGGAACAAATAACGCATTGAACTGAATTGGTGACATCCCCGCTCACCAGTGGCAAAAGCACACTATGACTTTCTCCCTCACTCATTTCGATCTCTCCGCCTTCATTGCTGCAACGCTTTCCGAAGACCTTGGCCCGACGGGCCGAGATGTAACGTCAGAATCGGTCATCCCCGCCGAGGCGCGATTCTCCGGGGTGATGGATAGCCGCGATGCGATCATCGTGGCGGGGCTGCCGATTGCAGCGGCCTTTTTTGCGCGGCTTGATCCGGCGATGGAGATTGAGTTGCTAGCACAGGAAGGAGCGTCTGTCCCCAAGGGCAGCGATCTGATGCGGTTATCAGGCAATGCTCGCGCGATGCTGACGGCGGAACGATCGGCGCTCAACACTGTCCAGCATCTGTCGGGCATTGCGACGATGACGCGGGCCTATGTAGAGGCAATTGCGGGCACGGGCTGTATCCTGCTTGATACGCGCAAAACGATCCCGGGCTTAAGGGTGCTTGAAAAATATGCAACGCGAATGGGCGGGGCGACCAACCACCGGATGGGGTTGTGGGACGCCGCGATGATCAAGGATAATCATGTCGCGGTCGCCGGCGGCGTCGGGCCGGCGGTCGCGCGCGCCAAGGCGGCAGGCGTCGAGCGGATCATTTGTGAGGTTGACGCGCTCACCCAGATCGAACCGGCGATTGCGGCCGGGGCGACGCATTTGTTGCTCGACAATATGGAAGCCGCAACCTTGCGCGAGGCAGTCGGGCTAGTCGCGGGCCGCGTGCCGACCGAGGCGTCGGGCGGCGTCACGCTCGAAACGATCCGCGCCAAGGCAGAAAGCGGCGTCACCTATATTTCAGTCGGGCGACTCACCCAATCGGCACCGGCAGCCGATATCGGACTCGACTTCGCAATAAGTTCGTAATATGTTCCATTCGAACAAAGCGCGAATCGGAGCAAATGCGATGGTACGAGGAATGACGAGACGGTTGATGACGAGACGGTTGATGATGGTGCGAATGATCCTGGTGTGGGCACTGGCGCTGCTGACGGGGCAGGCTGCGCTGGCGCAAAGCTGCGCGATTCCGCCGTCGCTACCTGCAGCGCAGCCCGAGGCCATCCCTGCTGGGCAATCGCGCACTGGCGAGGTTACCGGGCATATTCTCGCTCTGTCATGGTCACCGCAATTTTGCCGCACGCATAGCGGGGAGCGTTTTGACACGCAGTGCGGTGCGCAAAAATTCGGCTTCATCCTCCACGGCCTGTGGCCCGACGGACAGGGGCGGGCGAGCCCGCAATATTGCAAGCCAGTTGGTGCCATTCCCGCCACAGTCGTGCGGCAAAGCTTCTGCGCTACGCCGTCGGTTGATCTGCAATCGCATGAATGGGCCAAACATGGCAGCTGCATCACTACCGACGCGGCGACTTATTTCCGCGTTGGCACCAGCCTGTTCAATGCGGTCAAAATCCCGGACATGGACGGCCTGTCACGGGCGCGGCCAAGCGTCGGGGCGTTTGTGACGGCATTGGTCGCCGCGAATCCGGGCTTGCGCGCTGATATGTTCAGCATTGATACGGGGAAAGGCGGCTGGTTGCAGGAAGTGCGGCTATGCCTCGACAAGACCTATCACCCCCGCCGCTGCCCCAGTGACCTGCGCGGGGCCAATCCGCGATCAGCGCTCAAAATCTGGCGGAATGTGAAATAAGCCGACTATTTCTGATCGATCACTACGGTCTTGGGATGATGCTTGTCCAAATGCCGCTTGATCATGGTGAGGTTGCGGGTGTTTGACCGGAAGAAGAAATCGGGGACGGCGCCAATCAGCGGAATCGCGCCCAGCAACGCATCAATACCGATATTGCCTGCCATGCGAATGATTGTCAGGCGTGACATGCCAAGGTTGCGTGCTTCCCATGCCAAATAGCTGCCCATCGCCGCCGCAATCACAGTGCCGCCAACCGGGATGATATCAAGGATCACATCAAGCCCCAACCGCTGATTCGTGCCGGGGATCGTGATCAACCCTTCGAGCAGATGTTCGAGCGCTTCGATCCGTCTCCGCACTGCCGCCGGATCGCTACCACCGATATTGTCTAGCGCGGCCTTGATCGGATCCATGGCTTCGGGCTTAGTCACCATCGCTGCACCTCCTTTACCCGACCCTATATAGGCACTCATCGCCGCGTTACCACTGAGGTCAAGACGGCGGCGCGCGCAGTTGCGTGAGCGGATGGATCGCAAAGCCACTGGGTTGCCAACCGGTCAGCGACGCTTTTGCCATCGACCAACGCAGGGGAAGCGCCAGCGGAATGAAGCCTTGATGAAGCGCAAACGCTGTATCAACCTCTGCCAATGCTGTGTTGCGGTCAGCAATCGTCGTCGCGGCCACGGCCTTTGCCAGTGCCGCTTCTACCGTGGGATCACAAACCACCCCGCGCGCGCATGACAGGCGGTCAAAATACCATAGCGCAGCACTTTGCGGCGCTACTTCATCAATCAACACCAGATCGGCTGGCGCGTGCAGCGGCACCGCCCGCGCACTAACCCCAACCGCCGCCCAGTCGGCAGCAAGGCTCGCAAACAAAAGCCGTGCGCCCGGCCCAGCGGGCAGCGCCACACGCAGTGGCGGCAAGGCTGATTGATTAGCGAGCGCCGCGCGGGCGAGCGCGCGTCGTTCTGCTAATGGCTTTGCTACCCACTCAAGCCCCGCAGGCAAATTCATACCATCAAACTGTGCTGGCAGCAGGGTGGCAACGGCGTGCCACCGATTGACACCAAAGCGCTGCACCAAGCGATCACGATCAATCGCCATCGCCAGCGCCCGGCGCGTCGGTTGATTATCGGGCACAGCCCCGTTCGCGATCACCGCCAACCCAAACAAGCCGTAAGATGGATCAACGCGAAATTCGTTCGCATTGACGCGCGCGGCGCTCGCATAAGGCAAGGTCGCGAAATTACCGCCCGTCACCAACACCGAATCCCCGGCAACAAAGCGCGCAATCGCAAGGCTTGCGGTTTCGCCGCGCACGCGCACATCATCGCGCTCATTGACCTTGGCGGCGGTGCCTTCGACCATGATTGGGGCCAGACGAAAGCGCGTTACGCCGGCGCGCACCGAATGCAGCCGATAAGGCCCGGTGCCTTGGCTTGGTCGGCCCCGAAAAATGGCCATTTCAGGCTGCGCCAACGATTGTAGCAAAGTAGGTTGAGGTGAAGACAGCCGCACTTCGATGACTTGACCGGTCATCGCAATAATCTGTCCAACGCTGGCAAGCAGCCGGGTTGATCCGCGCTGTGCCTTGATCGCGCGGGTCAGGCTGGTCGCGACCTCTTTGGCGGTCACCTCACGACCATCGGACCACGTCGTGCGGCGGATGCGAAATATGACGCTTAAGCCATCATCGGTGACGATCCACCGTTCGGCGAGTGCCGGCACCACGCCGCCGCTCGCATCAAGCGCGACCAACCCTTGCGCCGTTGCCGCCATCGTCAGCGCACCCATCGGATCAAGCCGATTGCCCGCCGGGTCCATGAATTTTGGCGCGCCGCCAATCACACTCATCGTGATCGCCCGGTCATCTTCGGCGGTGGTGCACGCTGTGAGCCCCGCGATCAGCAGCAGCAGGGCGATCCTTGGTTTCATTTGATCAACCCAAGCGTCCGGCTCGGGTGAACATTGGCGGCATTGTCGCGCCATCCGCTGACACGCGGCGCGACGAGCGATTTTGAGACATAATAATAAAGCGGCAGGATCGGCATTTGATCAATCAACCGGGTTTCGGCCACCCGCATCGCGGCGGCGCGCGCCGCGGGATCCGCCACAAGCAATGCATTATCGAGCGCCGCATCATAAGTTGGGTCCGCAAACCCTGAATAGTTGATCGGCCCGCCGTCGCTGCGGTGCACGGCGAGGAAGTTTTCGGGCACCGACAAATCGCCAATCCAGCCCGAGCGAGCTAGCGCAAAATCGGCGCGGCGCAGGCTCGCAAAATGAAGCGACGCTTCGCTATTGAGCAAGCGCGCCTCGACGCCAAGCGGTTTCCAAAATGCCGCCAACGCCACCGATATCCGGCGGTGGTCAATATCGCTATTGAAACGGATGTCGAAGCTGAGCGGTCGATCCGGGCCGTAACCAGCCGCGCGGAGGAGCGCGCGCGCCGTGGCCAGTCGCTTGGCACGCGGCCACGCGCTCCACGCCGGGCGATAGTCCGCCAAGCCGGTGATCCCCGGTGGCACTATCCCCCACGCAGGCGTGATCCCCGTGGCGATCAATGACTGCGCAATCCAGACCCGCTCGGTAGCAAGCGACAAGGCGCGGCGCACGCGCACGTCGTTAAAGGGGGCACGGCGCGTATTGAAGGCAAAATAATAAGCGCCGCGATAGGGCGCGATGTGGACCGCCTTGCTGAGCTTCGCCTTGACTGACGCCAGCCGCGCCGACGGGATATCACCAAGCACATCCGCACCGCCTGCTTCAAACAAGCGCAACGCCGCCAGCGTATCAGTCACAGGCCGCCACTCAACGCGCGCAATGCGCGGTGCCCCGCCGTGCCACGCCGGATTGGCCCGCAAATCGATATGATCGGCCAGCGCCCAGCGCGTCAGTTGATAAGCCCCCGACGTTACCATCGGACGTTCGCTGACCCACTGCGCGCGGTGCAGCGGCAATGCAGCCATTGCGGGATGCGCCATGAGTTCGGGGAGGGCCGGAAAGGGATGGCGCAGCCTGACCATTACCGCGTCCGCACCCTCGCCGCGCACCGATGTGATAGCCTCAAACAGTTCAACAACGGGCGATGCCGTCTTGGCATCGCGTAACCGGGCAAATCCCGCAACAAAGGTGGCGGGCGTGATCGGCACATTGTCCGAAAAGTGCAGACCAGGGCGCAAGGTAAACCGCCACACCAACCCGTCGCTTGAGCTTTGCCACGCTGCCGCAAGCCCGGCTTCGGCATGGCCATCGGCAGCAAAGCGAGTCAGCCCTTCAAATTGATCGGCAGCAATGCGGCTCGACGCGAGATCCGAAATCGCCTGCGGGTCAAGGCTCTTGGCTTCATCTTCGGCAATGCGGACAAGGATGGCGGGATCACGCGCGCTGCTTGTGGTGCCGTTGCACGCGGTGAGCGCCCCAACCGGCAATAAAGCAACGATCAGGCTGGTGCGGACGGCGGGACTTGAACCCGCAAGACCATAAGGTCGGCAGATTTTAAGTCTGCTGCGTCTACCGATTTCGCCACGTCCACAGGCCATATCCCTTCAAAGAGGGCGAAGCCGCTCACGTCAAGCCAAATCACCCGCCTAAATTTAGCCGCCGCCCCATTTGCTTACCCGCTTTGAAATAGGGAACGCGTTTGGCTTCGATTTCGACAGGTTCGCCGGTGCGCGGATTGCGCCCAATCCGTTCTTGCCGCGACCGCGTGGAAAAGGCACCAAAGCCGCGCAATTCCACGCGTCCACCTTTGGCCAATTGATCCGAAATCTGGTCAAAAAAGACCGACACAATGTGATCAATTTCACGCACTGTTAGCCCAGGATGCGAAGCGGCTACCGCTTGAACGAGTTCTGACCGAATCATGACTACCCCCGAAGGGCTGTATTCAACAAGACGATGTCTCCCCACGAGACGTCACCACAATCGCATTCTGTCGCACACAACGCGGCAATAAGCGATTGGTCACAGCACCATTCGTCGTTAATTCACGCGAAACCATCTAAAATGCAAGTGAAATGCACAAAAAGAAGGGGGCCGAACATATGTCCGTCCCCCCATTTTCAAAACAATCAAGTAAGATCAGCTATTTGTCATGATTGGCTTCACTTCTTTGTGTCGCGCGCTTTGAGTGCTTCACCGAGGATATCACCAAGCGATGCCCCCGAATCGGATGAACCATATTGCGCAACAGCTTGCTTCTCTTCGGCAAGTTGCATGGCCTTGACTGAGAAGTTGGGTTTCTTCGACCGGTCAAAGCCGATCACCATTGCATCAAACTTCTGTCCAACCTGGAAGCGTTCTGGGCGTTGTTCATCGCGGTCACGACCAAGGTCAGTGCGCTTGATGAAGCCAGTCGCGCCGTCATCGCCCGCTTGTACTTCAAGCCCGCCATCGCGCACTTCAAGCACAGTCACGGTAACGATGGCATTTTTGGCAAGGCTTGATGCGGCAGATGCTGTGGTGCCAGCAACGGCAGGTGCACCCTTTTCAAGCTGCTTGATACCAAGCGAGATGCGTTCTTTTTCAACATCGATATCAAGCACGATCGCAGTGACCATTTCGCCCTTGCGGTGCAGGTTAAGCGCGTCTTCGCCCGAAATGCCCCACGCAATATCGGACATGTGCACCATGCCATCAACATCGCCCTCAAGCCCTATGAACAGGCCGAATTCAGTGGCATTCTTGACTTCGCCCTCAATCTGGCTGCCGACGGGATGTTCAGCCGCAAAAGCTTCCCACGGATTGCCGACGGCTTGCTTGAGGCCAAGGCTGATGCGACGCTTTTCGGTATCGACTTCAAGAACGATAACATCAACTTCCTGGCTCGTCGAAACGATCTTGCCCGGGTGGACATTCTTCTTCGTCCAGCTCATTTCTGAGACGTGGACAAGGCCTTCAATGCCGGCTTCAAGTTCAACGAACGCACCATATTCAGTGATGTTGGTCACGCGGCCCGACAGCTTGGTGCCGACGGGATAACGCTCAACCGCGATTTCCCACGGATCGGTCTCAAGCTGCTTCATACCAAGCGAGATACGCTGTGTATCCTTGTTGATACGAACGATCTGCACCTTCACCGAATCGCCAATGTTGATTAGTTCGGAAGGATGCTGAACGCGTTTGTAGCTGATGTCGGTGACGTGAAGCAGACCATCAATGCCGCCCAGATCAACGAACGCGCCGTAATCGGTGATATTCTTGACGATCCCGTCGATAATCTGGCCCTCGGCCAATGTCGAGATAAGGCCAGTGCGCGCTTCGGCGCGGCTTTCTTCAAGGATGGCGCGGCGCGAAACGACGATATTGCCGCGCTTGCGGTCCATTTTGAGGATTTGGAACGGCTGCACAATGTCCATCAGCGGGGTGACGTCGCGGACGGGGCGGATATCAACCTGGCTGCCGGGCAGGAAGGCCACAGCACCATTCAAGTCAACGGTGAAGCCACCCTTGACGCGGCCAAAGATCACGCCGTCGACGCGGCTCGATTTTTCAAATTCGGCTTCAAGCGTATCCCATGCCGCTTCGCGGCGCGCGCGGTCACGGCTGAGCATCGCTTCGCCGTTGACGTTTTCAACACGGTCAACATAAACTTCGACTTCATCGCCGACATTGATATCAGCCTTCTGGCCGGGCATCGCAAATTCACGCAGCGGCACGCGGCCTTCGGATTTGAGGCCAACATCGATGATGGCCATATCATTTTCAATAGCAGTGACGGTGCCTTTGACCACGCGGCCTTCAAAGCCTTGGTCTTCGCCGCCTAGTGATTCGTTGAGCATCGCCGCGAAATCATCGCGCGTTGGATTTGCCATAGAGGCCATATGTTACGTTCCTAATTGACTATTTCCGGCCATTCGGTTGAATCCGAAGGTCTTGTGGCCGCATTGCCCACCAGACACCATATCTGGAGGGCATCCTTCAAATGGTTGCGCGCGTGAGGGCCATCTAAATCGGGACAGGCGGGCTAAAAGCCTCAGCGCCTTAGACGAGCCTCCACAAGCGCAATCGCTCGTTGGACGGCTGCGCCTATAGTCAGGTCGCTAGTATCAAGCAAGTCTGCGTCGTGCGCGCGGATTAAAGGTGCGGCAGACCGAGCTGAATCGCGGACGTCGCGCGCATTTATATCCGCGAGAATCGTGTCATAGCAGTCGCTTGGATCTTCGCTCATCCGCCGCTGTGCCCGCACCTCGGGGCTTGCGGTCACGAATAATTTGGCGTCAGCCGCAGGTGCGATCACCGTCCCAATATCGCGCCCGTCCAGAACCGCGCCGCCCGGCTGCTGCGCAAACGCCTGTTGCCGTGCGCGCAGCGCCGCGCGCACCGGCACATGGATCGAAACGCGCGAGGCAAGCGCGCCACTCGCTTCGCTGCGTAGCTCAGGATCGGCGAGCAGCATCTCATCAAAATCGCAGCCAGCCAGCGCATCGCTGACCCTATCAGGATCGCCCCCCGCCCGCGCACAGGCCACGCCAACCGCGCGGTAGAGCAGCCCGGTATCAAGATGCGGCAAGCCAAAATGCGCCGCCAAGGCCTGCGCTATCGTGCCTTTTCCCGATGCCGCAGGGCCATCGACCGCAATGATCATGGCCGCCGTGACCGCAGCCGGCCAATCAGCCCGTATAGCGCAATCCCGCCCCACGCGACTTCGAGGCAGAGCGATGCCAGATTATAATTGATCGTCAGCGACGCACCCAGCAACATAGCGCCGCCCAGATTGAGCAAATGATAAAGCGCATCGGGATCACGCTTGCCAAATGTCGTATAGCCATAAGCCGCGAGGATCGCACCTGCGCCCAGGAAACCCAATAGATCACCAATTTGTGTTAGCGTCACAGTGCATTCCTCCGCAGGTCGTCAAGCATAGCGGCAAACCCTGGAAAGCTGGTCTGCACCGGCGTGATATCGTCAATCGTAACGGGCGCTGCCGAAACCAGCCCCGCCACCGCAAAGCTCATCGCGATGCGGTGATCAAGATGCGTCGCAACCATCGCGCCGCCGGGGAACGGATCGCCGTCACGACCATCGATGATCAAGCCGTCTTCGATTTCCTCAACGCGCGCGCCAATCGCGCGCAGGCCCGCAGCCATGACGCTGATCCGGTCAGATTCCTTAACGCGTAGTTCTTCAAGCCCCCGAAATACGCTGCGGCCCTTCGCCATGGCGGCGGCAACGAATGCGATCGGAAATTCATCGACCATGCTGGGGACGATGGCGCGATCAGGTTGAATACCGCTTAGCGCGGAGGCAGTAATGGTAAGGTCGGCAACAGGCTCACCGCCCACTTCGCGCTGCTGGCCATAAGCAATATCAGCGCCCATCGCGGCGAGCAGTTTGAACAGTCCACTGCGCGTTTCATTAAGGCCGACATTGGCGACGGTGATGACAGACCCTGGCACCAGCAACGCCGCGACGACCGGAAAGGCAGCAGATGATGGATCCCCCGGAACGGTGATTGTCTGCGGCGTCAAATCGCATTCACCGCGCACTGATATTGTTCGCACGCCGTCATGATCGCTTTCAACGGTCAGGTCTGCACCAAAGCCGCGTAGCATCCGTTCGCTATGATCGCGCGTTGGCACGGGTTCGATCACACGCGTTATTCCCGGCGTGTTGAGCCCCGCGAGCAGGATTGCACTTTTGACTTGCGCCGACGCCACCGGCAGCCGGTATTCGATAGGCACCGCAGGGCAAAGCCCGCGCACCATCAGCGGCAACCTGCCGCCCGGCGACGCGGTGATATCGGCACCCATCAGGCCGAGTGGCGTGCTTACCCGGCCCATCGGCCGCTTGCTGAGCGAGGCATCGCCAATGAAGGTCGCAGTGATCGCATGGCTCGCCACAAGCCCCATCAGCAGCCGTGTCGATGTGCCGCTATTGCCCATATCAAGCGCGGTCGCGGGCTGCATCAGGCCGCCCACTCCCACACCCCAGACACGCCACTTATCATCGGCACCGCGCTCAATCTGCGCGCCCATGCTGCGCATCGCGGCAGCGGTGGCGAGAACATCTTCGCCCTCAAGCAAGCCATCAATCACGCTTTCGCCCATCGCAAGCGCGGACAACATCAGTGATCGATGCGAAATTGATTTGTCGCCCGGTACGGTGATCGTGCCGGTGAGCGGGCCACTGAGGCAAAACGAAGCGGGACTGGTCATCGACGCGGCTTTTGACAGCGGCCCCCGCCTATGGCAAGGCGCGCCTCATCAGCCGGGGCCAGTTCCCGGCGCTTTTGATTCTAGAAAGGTTATGGGCTCATGACGAAGCCTGAATGGGGCACCAAAAGATCGTGCCCGAAATGCGGAACGCGCTTTTACGATTTGACCAAGGAAGATCCCGTTACCTGCATTTCGTGCGGTAATGAATGGAATCCTGAGCCAATCCTGAAATCGAAGCAAGCCGCCCCGTATGAGGAAATCAAGAAGGCCGATGCCAAGCCCGATGCTGATTTGGGCGATGATCTCGACGAATTGGAAGTCGACGAAGATGCCGAAATCTCGCCTGATGACGAAGTTGATATCGGCACAGACGATGATTTGGGCGTTGATACTGGCGAATCGCAGGACGAAGTTTAGCAGGACTTGATTTCGGCGCGGCGCGGGCTTATCCGCGTCGCTCCCAAATCGATGGGGCCTTAGCTCAGTTGGTAGAGCGCTTCGCTGGCAGCGAAGAGGTCAGCGGTTCGAACCCGCTAGGCTCCACCAGTTTGTTTCCTGCCATGCCGGGGGCATGGCTGGCAACAAACTCTCCTCCGGAAGAAACGCCGTGCCCGGGGGCACGGTGGACAACAAACTCGCCTCCGGAGAAAACGCCGCGCCGGGGGCACGGCTGGCAATACACTTCACTTTGCATGACACAAAATCCGTTTCCCGGCGGAGGCCGGGGCCCAGTCCCTTCTCAAAGACGGTGCGAAACCGCAAACTATCGGGCCCGTCTGGACCCCGGCCTCCGCCGGGGAACAACGGTGGCGCCGATCCCAATCGCCCCCTTGCACTCCCTCCCCGCCGCCGCTAAGGCGCTCCGTCACGCATGTAGGAGCGTAGCTCAGTTGGTAGAGCATCGGTCTCCAAAACCGAGGGCCGTGGGTTCGAGTCCCTCCGCTCCTGCCACTCTTGCATAAGCGCAAGGGTGCGATTAATGCGGGATCAATCGAGGGCGGGTAATCGCTTCGCTGACCTGTCAAGGTTGGTGCGAAGCGGGTACCTGTTTATTGCCGTTTAGGCGGCACAAAGAATGGAATTTTTGAAGTGGCGAAGATCAATCCGGGCAAGTTCATCCGCGAAGTGCGTGCCGAAACTGCGCGCGTTGTGTGGCCGACAAGCCGGGAGACCGTAACGACAACGATCATGGTGATCATCATGGCGTCGGTGCTCGGGCTGTTCTTTTTCAGTCTTGATAGTCTATTCAGCTGGATTGTGCGCATGTTGTTGAGCTTTGTTGGCTAAATTGGGATTGAAACGACTATAATGTCACGCTGGTACATCATTCACGCTTATTCTGGCTTCGAAAACAAGGTTCGCGATGCGATCATGGCCGATGCCACACGGCTCGGCCTCGAAGCGCTCGTCGAATCGGTCGAAGTGCCGACCGAAACCGTAACCGAGGTACGGCGCGGCAAGAAAATTCAGTCGGAAAAGAAATTCTTCCCCGGCTATGTGCTGGCCAAGCTGCACATGAATGATGATGTCTATCACTTGGTCAAGGATCAGCCCAAGGTCACTGGCTTTCTTGGTTCGATGGGTAAGCCCCAAGCGATTTCCGAAGCCGAAGCCGCGCGCATTCTCAATACCAAAGCCGAAATCGCCGCCGCACCCAAAACGCGGATTCAGGTCGATTATGAAATCGGCGATAGCGTCAAGGTTCTCGACGGGCCGTTTGCCAGCTTTAACGGGGTGGTTGAGGAAATCGACTTCGATAAGGCGCGCGTCAAGGTGAGTGTTTCGATCTTTGGCCGCGCAACACCGGTTGAGCTTGAATTTGAGCAGGTCGAACGCGCGAAATAAGATAAGGTCAGGGTTTGGGTGATCGATATATTCACCACGGGCGGCACGATAGACAAAGTCTATTTTGACGCTTTGTCCGAATATCAAATCGGCCCCACCGCGTTGCCCGATATGCTCGCCGAAAATGGCATGTTGGCTCCGCACCGCGTCACGCAGCTGTTGCGCAAGGACAGCCTAGATCTGACCGACGATGATCGCGCGAGCATTCATGCTGCAGTGCAGGCGAGCGACGCGACCCAGATATTGGTAACCCACGGCACCGACACGATGGTCCAGACTGCGAAATTACTGTCCACGATAATGGGCAAAACGATTGTGCTGACAGGGGCGATGCAGCCCGCTGCACTCCGCACCAGCGACGCGGCTTTCAATGTCGGCTTTGCGCTTGCAGCGGCGCAGACGTTGGCGCCGGGCGTCTATATCGCGATGAATGGCCAGATTTTCGATCCAGCGACGACGATCAAGGATCGGGCGGGACATCGGTTTGTCGCGGCGCGGTAAGCCTGCATCACGTGCTTGCCTTTTTCACCAACCCCCGCTAAGCGAGTTCCTCCCTATTAAAGGGAATCATGCGGGAGGCCCTTTGGCCGCTATCACCGCTAAACTTGAACCGGGCTTTTAGCCCAGCAACAGAGTGAGACACATGGCAAAGAAAATTACGGGCTATATCAAGCTCCAGGTGCCTGCGGGTGCCGCCAATCCATCGCCGCCAATCGGCCCAGCACTTGGTCAGCGCGGCGTGAACATCATGGAATTCTGCAAAGCGTTCAACGCCGCGACGAGCGACCTTGAAAAAGCCATGCCGATCCCCACGATCATCACCGTTTATGCCGACAAGAGCTTTTCGTTCATCACGAAGACGCCGCCGGCAACCTTCCTGATCAAGAAGGCGCTTGGTCTTAAGGCTGGTTCGAAAGAGCCCGGCAAGATCAGCGCAGGCAAGATCAAAATGTCACAGCTCGCCGAAATCGCTGAAATCAAGATGAAGGATTTGAACGCGAACGACATTGTCGCCGCGACGAAGATCATCGAAGGCTCCGCACGCGCGATGGGCCTTGAAGTGGTGGAGGGCTGAGATCATGGCATTTGTAAGCAAGAAAGCAAAGAAGATCGCGTCAACCATCGACCGCGAAAAGCTCCACGGCGTTGACGAAGCGATTGCGCTCGCCAAGGCCAACGCAACGTCAAAGTTTGATGAGACGATTGAAGTGGCACTCGGCCTCGGTGTTGATCCGCGCCATGCCGATCAAATGGTGCGCGGCGTCGTGACGCTTCCCAAGGGTACGGGCAAGATCGTCCGCGTCGGCGTATTCGCACGCGGCGCAAAGGCTGAAGAAGCGCTGGCCGCTGGGGCTGACGTGGTTGGTGCTGAAGACCTTCTCGAAATCTGCCAGAACGGCAAGATTGAATTTGATCGGTGCATCGCGACGCCTGATATGATGGGCCTTGTCGGTCGTCTCGGCAAAATCCTCGGGCCAAAGGGCCTGATGCCGAACCCAAAGCTTGGCACGGTAACACCAAATGTCGCCGAAGCGGTTAAGGCTGCCAAGGGCGGACAAGTTGAATACCGCGTTGAAAAGGCCGGGATCATCCATTCAGGCATCGGCAAGGCGAGCTTCCCCGCCGAAGACCTGCGCGCCAATTTCGATGCGCTGGTCGATGCGGTGGTAAAGGCCAAGCCATCAGGCGCGAAGGGCAAATATCTGCGCAAGGCCGCACTCAGCTCGTCAATGGGGCCCGGCCTCAAGATTGACGTGGCACAAATCAGCGCAGTTTAAGCCGTCGCATACCATATGGATAAAGCGCCGGGGGGAAACCTCCGGCCTTTTCTTTTGCAGCTCAGGGCTGGGGGTGGCTCCCGTGCAATACGGGGGCGCCAATGAATGATAGCCTCCGCGCAACGGGCAAAGCCGGTATTCTTGCTTGGTGACGGGTGGCCTGTTCAAGATTGTCGGCACCGACACGTTCGGAACATTAGCGCTGGCCTACCCGGGCGGAGCTGCAGCGCATCGACAGTCAGTCTGCACCCCAGAACCCGCTCTTGCGGCCATGTTGCAGCCTGAGGCCTGCAACAAAGGCGTCGTGATCAGCATGGTCGCCAAACATTTCAATTCGCTTGGCCAGATATTCGCAGGTCTGGAGATGGCGCGCGGCATGGCCGTAACGCGTGGATTTCGCCTTATCGAGCGAATAGTTGATCATCGCGCGCAGCATCAATGTGGCGGCCAATGGATGGCTCTGCTCCAGCGCGTCAGCGGCAGGGGTCAGCAACCCGTAATTATTGCCGTCAATTTCGCCGTATCGAGCCACAACCAGCTCCGCCGCACGATCGAACGCAGGCCATTCGATCATGAACCACAGCGCGTGATGAAAATTGGCGTATTGCTGAACATGGGTCAGTGCTCTGCCTTCAGCTTCGTCGTCATCAAAATCGGGCAGCCGCTTGAGATAGGCGCGCACATATTCTGGATTCAGCGTGCGCTCGAATACAGCCCAACGCTCGGCCTGCGCCTCATCCGTTCGCCCCAAAGCGTCGAGCGCATCGATCTTCACCCGCAGCCAATCGGGCCAGTGGCCGCCGTTTTGCGATTTGGCTTCGGCCCCGGCGAGCACCGCCATGGCTTCCTCTGCTCGCTGGACACCTAGCAGCCGTTCGGCGATCCCGGCAGCGATGGCCGGGTTGGTGCGATCCTCCTCCGAAAACCGCGCGATATAGCCATCAACATCGCCAAGCGCATCGGCAATGTCGGTGAGCGCGCTTTTGACGGTGCGGGCATGGTGGCTAGCCTCAAAGTCATCCTCATACATCGGGCCGCTCGAGCCATAGGCGATGATGCGCCGTTCAGCCTTATCGGGCTTTACCGGGGGCTTCGCCGCAAGTTCCTCGAACTTGGTTTTAAGCGTGCCAAGCCCTTGCTGCCCCAGTGCCCCCGCCATCAAAGCGATCAGGCCATCGAACTGGCCATAATCATTGGCGCAGACGCCTTCAAACACGCGCTCTGTGAGCTTGCTCAGGTCCAGCTTAGTCTGACAGGCGACAGTACCCAGATCGTCCAGTGCCATGCTGATGACAGTGCCGATTGTGCCGTTGCTGTCGTCACAACGCTCATAGATTTTCGGCGCCATCTCAAGCATCTGCCAGAGCAGGTCAAAAGCGTCGACGGGCTTTGTTGGCGCCACATGCGCCATGATCGCCGTGCGCTGCGTGTCGAGATCATGGGCTAGCTCCCTGATCTTGCGCCAGTCGATGAAAGACCGGGACTTGGCAATCGACGCAAGCCGCTTGCGAATTTCCGCCCCGACATCGCCGCCGTTGCGGCTCGCTAGCTCCATCCGCAGACCACGCTTCGCCGCAGCATCGCCTTGTGCCAGTTCGAGCAGCAGCTCAGCAAGCCGATCAGCGCCCAGTCCGGCGAGATTCTTGGCGTTGAGGGTCGTTTCGGAAGCCATTGGCAATATTTGCAGGGAAGGGTTTTGGAGGTCAAGGCCGATGGAGAGTCTTGGCATTGTCTGTGACAGGAATCGACAA
>JBJXDU010000105.1:0-3066 GCA_046153565.1 Sphingomonadaceae bacterium | reverse complement strand
GCTCGCGGAGCGAGTGGTGGTGGGGCGATTGTGAAAGAATACACCCCTCCGTCACGCCTTCGGCGCGACACCTCCCCGAGACAAGCTCGGGGAGGATCGTTTTATCCCGTTCACCCGATTGCCCTGGCAGTGATCTGCACACTGCTGGACAAGCGGCCCATAACTGGGTTACCAATTCCGGCGGGGGGTGCAAGTTGATTGTGTGAAAAGGTGTTTCCCCAATGCCACGCAAGGTTTATTTACCCACGTCGTTACTCCTAGTCGCAATTGCTGGCTGGCACGCGCCTGCCACTGCGCAAGAGACAGCTGACTCACCGCCGCAAATTGATCTCAGCAACAGCGTATTTGCAGGCGATTTCGTGACAATTGGCATCGGCGCTGGCGTTCGGCCAAGCTATGAAGGCTCCAATGATTATGAGGTAACACCCGCGCCGATCATCCAGGGCAGCGTATCGGGGTTTGATTTTGGCGCGCGCGGCCCTGGGCTTTATGTTGACGTCATCCGCGATACCAACAGTGCGTCGCGGATAAAGTTAATCCTCGGGCCCCAACTGCGCGCGCGGTTTGACCGCAATTTCGACATTAACGATCCCTTCGTCAGCCTGCTCGGCACACGCAAAATCGCGATTGAGGCGGGGCTTACCGCAGGCGTAACCCTCACCAAGCTGATCAACCCTTTTGATCGGCTTTCGGTCACGGTCGATAGCGCATGGGATGTGGCAGGCGCGCATAATGGCAATGTTACCACCCCAGCAATTTCCTATTCCTCCCCCCTATCGCGCGCGGCCTTCGCCAGCCTGTCAGTGAGCGCTGACCATGTCAGCGATAATTATGCGCGCACTTATTTTTCAGTCGATCAGGCAGGGAGCAGGCGCAGCAGCCTGCCCGTGTTTGACGCAAAAGGCGGCTGGAAAAGCGTCAGCGGATCGCTGCTTGGTGGCTATGATCTGTCGGGCAATGCGCTGGATGGCGGCTGGAGCCTGTTCAGCCTCGTCACCTATTCACGACTACGCGGTGATGCAGCGCGGTCTCCGGTGACATCGATACGGGGCAGCGCCAATCAAGTGTTTGTCGCGGGTGGGGTTAGTTATACATTTTGACGCTGCGTCGGCGCGCACTAGAGACGCCATCTTTCCGCAACAAATAATTTTATTCGCTCAATAAGCCCGGGCAAATCGGGGTAAGTTGAAAAGGCGATACCAACATAGGTCTGCAATATCGATGCATTTACCGCGACGAATTCAAGCAGCGGACCGTAGTTGGAGCCCATGATTGAAGCGGCAGTAACCACTCCAACAGTTTTGGCGGCACCGCCGACCATCTGCCCGCCGATCAGTTTAGGATTCCGAATTGCCCGTCGGGCACCCTCTAAAAGGCCCGCAATCCAATTGCGTTTTGTGCGATTGGCTTGGTCTTCCACCTGCGCTGCATAAGGATCATTTGCGGGCAGATCGGCATTCTCGGTATCGGCCTTTATGTCATCGAGGGCATCGGGCGTGGCGATTTCAGGCGCGGCCAAAATCGCCGGGATGAGAGGCGCAGCAGCAGCGGCCTCCACCCTTGCATCAGCTTGTTCTTGCGCCGAAATCCGTTGCTCGTCCTTCGCGCGGATGCCTTCGTCGGCAAAAGCAAAAGGATTGAATAGGTCAAGCACCCCGCCTAACCCTTCGGCAGCCACCGCTTCGAGCCGCGCGGGGTCTGGCTCTTTCCCATCAGCAACTAGCCGGTGTGCGCGATAGAGGCGGCGCAATGCGTTGCCATCACGCCAGACTAGATAGGCTTCGGCGTCTTCAAAGCGTTCGGGGAGCGATTGCATGAACCGTTCGAGCGCGCGGGTCAAGCGAGGCCCGAGCCGCTGACCTTCTTCGAGAAGGTCGATAACGGCTTCGCGCAAATCGGCGTAGCTGCGCCTTTGATCGGGCACATCGCGCAGGTGCACTTGATCGGAGGGTTGCAAACGATCAACTTTGCCTTCGTCACTAACACCGTAAGTAATGGCTCCTTCAGCTTGCGGCGGCACTGGTATTTCGGTCTCGTCTTCCGGGGGCGGCGGAGCCACACGCGCGCGGGCTTCATCGATCCAGCCTTTCAGCGTGGCGTTGACATATTCATGGCCTTTGCCCCAGAAATCCTTATGGGTGGCATCGGCTAGGCGTATGAGGATTTTCTTGTCCTCAATGCGGCCCTTGTCGCCGGGAATATCAAACGCGGAGGGCTCGCCGCTAATGCGCCGGTCGAACCAATCGATCCAGACCTGATAGTTGGGGTCGATTTCAATCAGCGTAGCGGCAAGTTTCTGCCAGTCCGCTTTCCATCCGTTGGGTGGCTGGGCCAACCACAGGCTTCGACGCGTCATAACGCGCGCGGTGCCGTCCCCATGATCCTGTTTGCTCAACCACTCACAATCCAAGGACACAGCCCGCCAGAAAGCGGAGGCATAGGCGCCAGAGGCGGCATAGGCGGCATCGGCGGCGGCGGCGGCATAGGCGGCATCGGCGGCGGCATAGGCGGCGGCATTGGCGGCGGCATAGGCGGCATCGTTGGCGGCGGCGGCATAGGCGGCATCGGCGGCAGAACCCATATCATGGGCTGGAAAATTGCGCGCAGCCCATGATATGGCGTTCGCCCGAATTGGCAACAAACAAAATCTGATCAGCCACTTACCATCAGCTTGCCCGAGAAAAGGCAGGGCACGCATCGCCGCCCGCACTGCAATGATCTGCGCCCAGTCTTTGGGTTGATCCTCCAACCATTGTTTCAGGTCTTTGCGGGAAGAAATCTCGATCATGACCAATATATTCCCCATGCACCCCGGCCTTGCAAGCGAAAGCAGTGTCGCCTCTTACCCCCGCCATGAATAACTTTTGGGTAGGTCACCCCACCCATTGCCCCTCATGCCAATCAGTAGTTTTCATGATGCACTATTAACGAGCCCCTAACCCGCCGCCTCCAGCCGATCCGCCAGCCACATCTTAATCAGCGCCTGCCGCGTCACGCCGCGTTTGCGGGCGTGGGCTTCGAGTTTGGTTAGCATGGGGGCAGGGAAATCAACATTCACGCGCTGAG
>JBJXDU010000104.1:0-7033 GCA_046153565.1 Sphingomonadaceae bacterium | reverse complement strand
GTTTGCTCTTCGAACGGCATCGGCGAATATTGCTTTTGCTTGAGCAACTCAGTCAGGCGCGCGCCGCGATTGAGCAATTTCTGCGTCGAAGCATCGAGGTCCGATCCGAACTGCGCAAACGCCGCCATTTCGCGGTATTGGGCAAGCTCAAGCTTGATCGAGCCAGAAACCTTCTTCATCGCCTTGGTCTGCGCGGCGGAGCCTACGCGGCTCACCGACAGACCCACGTTGATCGCGGGACGGATGCCCTGGAAAAACAGATCGGTTTCAAGGAAGATCTGGCCATCGGTGATCGAAATCACGTTGGTCGGGATATAGGCCGAAACGTCGCCCGCCTGCGTTTCGATGATCGGCAGCGCAGTGAGCGAGCCAGAGCCATTATCCTTGTTCATCTTTGCGGCGCGCTCAAGCAAGCGGCTATGCAGATAGAAAACGTCACCGGGATAGGCTTCGCGGCCCGGCGGACGGCGCAGCAGCAGCGACATTTGGCGGTAAGCGACGGCTTGCTTCGACAGATCGTCATAAACGATTACCGCATGCATGCCGTTATCGCGGAAATATTCGCCCATCGCGCAGCCCGTATAGGGGGCAAGGAACTGGAGCGGTGCTGGTTCAGACGCAGTGGCGGCGACCACGATCGTATATTCCATCGCGCCATTTTCTTCGAGCTGACGCACAATCTGTGCGACGGTCGAACGCTTCTGACCGATGGCAACATAGATGCAATAAAGCTTCTTGCTCTCATCGCTGCCCTTATTGGCTTCTTTCTGGTTGATGAACGTATCGATGGCGACCGCAGTTTTACCAGTTTGACGGTCACCAATGATCAGTTCGCGCTGTCCGCGACCAACGGGCACGAGCGCATCAAGTGCCTTGAGGCCTGTTTGCACAGGCTCATGCACCGACGTGCGCGGGATGATGCCGGGTGCTTTGACTTCAACGCGCGAACGCTGATCGCTGACAATCGGGCCTTTGCCGTCGATTGGATTGCCAAGACCGTCAACAACGCGGCCAAGCAAACCCTTGCCAACCGGCACGTCCACAATCGTGCCCGTCCGCTTGACGACGTCGCCTTCCTTGATCGCCGCGTCTGACCCGAAGATCACGACACCGACATTGTCGGCTTCAAGGTTCAGGGCCATGCCCTGCACGCCGTTGGAAAATTCGACCATTTCACCGGCCTGAACATTATCAAGGCCGTGAATACGGGCGATACCGTCACCAACCGAGAGCACCGAGCCGACTTCCGAAACCTGGGCTTCGGAGCCAAAGCTCGCAATCTGATCCTTGATAACTTTCGAAATTTCAGCGGCGCGGATGTCCATGGATTAGCCTTTCACCGACAGCGGATGCCGTCAGCCTTTCATTGCGTGAGCGAGGGTGTTCAAACGGGTGCGGATCGACGAATCGATCATCCGGGAGCCGATCTTAACGATCAATCCCCCGAGAATAGCGGGATCTGTGGTCAGCGAGACCGCAACGTCGCGGCCCACTGTGGTTTTGAGTTGTGCCTTGATCGCCTCAACCTGCGCGCTGTCGAGCGCATGCGCGCTGGTCACCTGCGCGGTCACTTCGCCGCGGTGGGCCGCTGCAAGCGCACCGAAATCGGCAATCACATTGCCAAGCGCTGCCAGCCGACGATTTTGAGCAAGAACACCCAAAAAATTGGCGGTGAGGCCATCAACCGCCAGCGCCTTGCCAACCGCAGCAACCGCACTGGTCGCATCGCTGCGTGAAATGAGCGGATTGGCGATGAGCGCACGGAAATCGGCAGATTCGTCAAGCGCCGCTTTGACGGTGTCTAGGCTCGTCGCGACCGCCGCAATGCTATTTTGATCATGGGCAAGGCCAAACAAGGCGGTAGCGTAGCGCCCGCTGAGACTAGCCTGAATGCCGCCGGAAGTTTCCACGCGTGATATGCCCTTTTGAGACGTTGAAATTTTGATGGACGTCAAACGGGCTGATGACAACCCCGTCCAAGTGCCGCGCGCCTAGCAACGATTTTGGTGCGATGCAAGATAGACCTGATCGCCGCATCACATCAAAGATCAAAACGCTGATAGCTGACGCGCTTGGTGGGGCTGAGTTGCGCTTGTGCGATTTCGACAAAACCAAGCGCGGCGTGGAAAGCGAGCGAGCCGGGATTGGGCGGATCGATGTTGATCTCGCACGTCACAATCTCGTGCCCCGCGTCGCGCGCGTGGGCAAACAAAGCGTCATAAAATTCGCGCGCTAACCCCCGCCCCCGCGCGTGGGCTGCGACAACAACGCGATCGATATAGACGAAGCGGGGATAGCGTTCCTTGAACCATGTGAAGTTGATGCTGTCATAATCGCCGTCCTGATCAAAAGCGATCAGATAACCATCGCGCCCTGCGCCAGCAGTGGCGCTATGGAACGCATTGCCGAGCATTTCGGTAAGTGTTTCGCGTGTCAGCGGCGATGTTTCCACTTCATGGAGCGCGCTCAGTGCTAAGATATTGTCGATCCCGCTCATTCATTCTTCCCTTTTACCACGGCCGAGACCAAAACGGGCAAAAGAGCAGAGGAGCCAAAAATGCAAGGGTCAATGATTCGGATGATAATGTCCGACGGTAAGGATGTCGCGGTCTATCACGTCGAACCAAGTGGCGAGCGCAAGGGCGGTCTCGTTCTGATTCAAGAGATTTTCGGCGTCACCGATCATATCCGCGAGCTAGCGCAAGAATATGCCGCCGACGGCTATGAAGTGCTCGCACCCGGATTGTTCGACCGCGAAGCGCCGGGATTTGAGTGCGATTATACCGGCCCCGATTTCGAACGCGCGGTCAAGCTGGCGCGCGAACTGCATCCGTTTGATCTATCAGTGAAGGATGCGCAGACCTGTGTCGATGCGCTCAAAGGCAAGGGGCCAGTGTTCATGACCGGCTATTGCTATGGCGGGTCAATCACCTGGCGGATGGCGCAGCTCAGCGATGATCTGGCCGCCGCGAGCAGCTATTATGGCAGTCTGGTGCCGACCATGTTCAAAGACCAAGCCCCCAAATGCGCGACAATCGCCCACTTTGGCCGCTATGACGCGGGTATTCCGATGGACGGCGTTGAAGCGCTCATCGCTTTGGCCCATCCGACCGCACAGATATTCGTCTACGATGCCAATCACGGATTCAATTCGGACCGGCGCAAAGATTATCATGCGGAAAGCAGCGATCTGGCGCGCGAGCGGACGTTGGGGTTGTTTCGGGCCTGTGGGGGTTGAATA
Organism: Sphingomonadaceae bacterium; assembly: GCA_046153565.1. Classification (GTDB taxonomy): domain Bacteria; phylum Pseudomonadota; class Alphaproteobacteria; order Sphingomonadales; family Sphingomonadaceae; genus Aquisediminimonas. Next base: position 3,792 of record JBJXDU010000104.1, on the reverse strand, counting down.
ATTATCTTTCTGTAATTATTCACATGCCATGGCTGGTATGATCTTTGAGTGGGACGAGGCAAAGGATCTCGCCAACCAAAGGAAGCATGGGGTGGGTTTCAAAGAGGCGGCGAGAGTCTTTGCTGATCCGCTCCGCCTAACGCAGCACGACCGGCTTGAAAATGGTGAGGTGCGTTGGCAGACGATTGGAGAAGCTGGCCCCTACCGGATTCTTCTGGTTGCCCATCTCATTTGGGATGAGGCCGACAATGAAGTCATCCGCATTATTTCAGCGCGGCCTGTAACGCGGCACGAAAGGCGAGATTATGAAGAGCAAGATCGTTAGATACACATTGGATAGCCTGCCTCCCCGCACCCCTGAAGAGGAAGCCCGGCTCGACGCGCTATTTGCGCGGCCCGACAGCGAAATCGATTTGTCCGATATGCCTGAATGGACCAAGGAAGATTTCAAAAATGCCGTGCGCGGCGATCTCTATCGTCCGCTTAAGGAGCAAGTGACGGCGAAGGTCGATCAGGATGTCGTCGCCTGGCTGAAATCAGGTGGGCCCGGTTATCAAACGCGGATGAACGCCATTTTGCGCGGGGCGATGTTGGCGGCGCTTGCGAAGAAGGATGAGGCCAAGGCAGCCTGATCATTTAAGATTTTTGACGATGGTAAGTGTGAGGCTTTAGCCAGCACCTTCACGACAAAGCGCCTCCTCGTCGGACGCTCGCATCGGTCGCAGGTTGAGATGGGGACCGATGAGCGTGGGTTGAAGGTCGATGGGCATGTTGGCACAGGGATTACGGCGCGCCCTCGAAGGGCGCAATGACGAAGTTGGTTGCCATTGCGGGCGCAGCGCGTTATAACCTCCGTATGAACATGCAACTCAAAATCACCAAGATTGGCAATTCGGCAGGTGTTGTCCTGCCCAAGGAATTGCTTGCGCACCTCGATGCTGTCGTCGGCGGGGAGCTTGCGGTTGCCAAAACGCCGCGTGGGATTGAGCTTTCTGCGCCTGAACCCAATTTCGATGCCCAAATGGCCGCCGCGCGTGATGTGATGGCGCGGCGCAAGCGGGCGCTCGCCGAACTCGCCAAATAGAGTATGGCTCAGGACTGGATCTGGGTCGCGCTCGCAGTGGCCCAGGCAGCCCACCGAGAGCAGCTTGCCGAACATGGCGGCGGAGAGGGCGTGCGCGATGGTCGCTTGCTAGAAAGCGCGATGGCGCGCCCGCAGAATCTGGTGGCTTACGGTGAACCCGATGCGGCGGCGCTGGCGGCGGCCTACGCTTATGGGATTGCGCGCAACCATCCGTTTGTCGATGGCAACAAGCGGACAGCCGCAGTGGTTTCGGAAACCTTTCTTATGCTCAAAGGATATATGTTAGACGCCACCGACGCCGAACTGGTCGTCGCATTTCTCGCCCTCGCCGCCGGAGAGCTTTCCGAAGAGGAACTCGTCGACTGGTTTCGCGGGCATGTGGTACCCAAAGTTTGACCGCAAGTTTTGGGACGCAGGCGCGCACAAATCGCGCTACACCCGCTAGGTGAAACAGATTGATCGAGATTTGGCCTTCGCCGCCTTCGATGCACGCGATCGGTCACGCGACGGCCAGTTCGTCGGCGCTGTTCGCACGACGGGCATCTATTGCAAGCCAAGCTGCCCCGCGCGGCGGCCGTTGCGCGAGAATGTGACCTTCTACCCGACACCCGCTGAGGCGCGTGCCGCTGGTTACCGGGCGTGCAAGCGTTGTTTGCCCGATGATGTTGGCCGTGATGCTGACGGCGTCGCCAAGGCGCTCGCGCTGATCGCGGCGAGTGATGAGCGGGTTTCGTTAGACAGGCTGGCGGCCGCCGCTGGCTATGCGCCGCACCATTTTCACCGAGTGTTCAAACGAGCCATGGGGGTGACGCCCGCCGCCTTTGTGCGCGGCGAGATGGCCAAGCGGGCGGAAATGGCTATTGCGGGCGGCGCGCGTGTCACCGATGCCATCTATGCAGCGGGCTATTCAGCGCCAAGCCGCTTTTATGCGGGAACGAAAGGACGCATGGGAATGACGCCGAGCGCGTGGAAAAATGGCGGATCAGGCGTAACGATCCGCTGGGCGATAGCGCAAACGACGCTTGGCGCGATGTTGCTCGCCGCAACGAGCAAGGGCATTTGCTGTTTGTCCTTTGACGAGGATGAAGCCGATCTTCGCCGCCGCTTTCCGCATGCTGAACTCCAACCCGGCGACACGGCGTTTGATCGCTTGCTGCAGGGCGCGATTACCGCTGTCGATCATCCTTCACAAATGCCCGAACTTCCGCTTGACGTGCAAGGCACCGCGTTTCAGCAGGCGGTCTGGCAAGAGCTTCAACGGATACCACCGGGCGAAACGCGCACTTATGCCCAGATCGCGGCGGCCATCGGTCGACCCAAGGCCGTCCGCGCCGCTGGAACGGCGAACGGCGCAAACCGAGTGGCGGTCCTCATCCCCTGCCACCGAGTCATCGGCACCGATGGCACACTGCGCGGCTATGCTTACGGAACTGAACGCAAACGGACTTTGATCGAAAAAGAAGGTGCGCTTTGACGACGGCTAGCGTTACAGACGTGAACAATGATAAGAAACACCGCTGTCCGTCGCACCGCCTGAACTTGATGTCGTTGCCATCGCGAACGAATCGCGATTTATCGCCGTTGTGGCGTAAGTCCGAAATCGCCATTTTGCGGCATTCTTGGTCACGGTTTATCCGCACAGCTATCACCCTTCGGACGGCTTCATCGGTAAAAATTAGGTCATGTGCTTCCTCGATGGAAACACTGGACGTCTCGCATATGATCGCCGGGCCGGATGCCTGCTCAACTGCTTCAGCACCAACAGGCACACCGGTGTCTTCGGCAACCGGTTCGTCTTCGGGCCCGACATAACAGCGGTCGACCCGCAGCCGACCGTCGTGGGTGAGTGAGACGAACACGCCTACACGCGCCTGCTCATCGGGTTCAAAAGCGACGGGGCGAGACGTCAGCGGCGTCATTTCAGCGTCGATCTCGGTCAGGCGGACATAGGTTTCATCGGGCAGGTCGCATCCATCGCGATACTGCTCGCCGATGCATATTCATGGGAAAACCTCCATGATGGGCGGTCGGGAGCCTCTCTCTCGACCCTCATCCCGTCACGGCTGGCGTGGGCCGACGACACCGGCCCCGAACTTCTGCAACCGCACTGGCCCACCGTTACACGCAAGCCGTCCAGAACCCCAGGCGTCATCAAAAGCGGCGAACTGCAATCCTCGACCAGTCTGCCGGGTTCCGGGGCGCTTTTTCCGCTCGAACGCACCGATGTCACCGTTGACATCAGTGCGTTTCTGGCGCGGACGACCGTCACGCAGACATTCGGCAATCCCTTTCTCGATCCGGTCGAAGCCGTCTACCGGTTTCCCCTTTCACACACCGGCGCGGTGGATGCCCTGACCATGCAGATCGGGCCGCGAACCATCCGCGGCGAGATCAAACGGCGCGCGGAAGCCCGCGAGATCTATGAAGCGGCGCGCGAAAGTGGCGCCACCGCGGCGCTGCTTGACCAGGAACGGCCCAATATCTTTACGCAGTCGGTGGCGAATGTGCCGCCGCGCGAAAAGGTACGGATCGTCATCAGTTACGTCGAAACGATTTCCTATGAAGCGGGCCGCTATGAATATGTGTTTCCGATGGTCATCGGACCGCGCTACATCCCGGCGGGCACGTAAGACGCCGACCGGATTTCGACCGGCCTTCCGCCAGAAATCCGGTCCGGACGCCGCTCCTCACCGACATCGAGATTGACT
>JBJXDU010000103.1:0-6915 GCA_046153565.1 Sphingomonadaceae bacterium | reverse complement strand
TGTTTGCCCTGCGCCTTCCTTTTTGCAGGATGGTGGCCACGCAGGGTCTGATTGCCACGTCCGCTTTGGTTTGGGTCTGATCATTTTCGCATAGTGGCCAAAGCCTAACCACCAGCGCCGGGAGCTCTTGTTGTCCGCCTTTTCCGAGCCGTTCGATGTTTCCATCTCTCTCGAAAAGGCTCAAGGTCTCCCGAGCGATCAAACCGGTCTGATGCGGTTGGTATTTTGGGTATGCTGGTTGATCACACCACCCCCCAAAGCCCGCTTCAGCGCCCACCCCCGGCCAAAACCGAGGCATCACCGGGCGTTAGCATCGCCCGGCTATGGGGTGCACATAGTCTATCTGGTTCGCGATGTCAAGAACAAAGCATGATCATATGTCGATTTCTCCTACAGCGCCTGAGCCTGGGGAACCATGGCTATTGGTTCGCGCAGAGGCGCGAACTTATCTCGCGCCAAGCCGCAAAGACGCCAAGGTGTAGGGGGAACTCTGATGCCTAAGCGGCGCAAGGGATGCGAGGAGGAGCGGACTTTCGTCACACACTCCCTTGCCGCTTATGGTGATAGTTGCAATAACCCCCAAATTCTGCTTCGTTGATCGCGTCAGGCTAGCTTTGAGATGCCGGTATCGCAAGGATAGTTTGGGGGTTATTGCAACTCTCACCGTAACCAAGAGCGCCGTCCACAACATCACCGTAACTTCGTAACTCCTTTCATCGTAACCCCAAAATTACTTTTTATTTATTTTATTAATGATCACTATTCCGATTTTTCGTATCAATATTAACATAAAACCCAATATTCCGATAAAAGATGAATAGAGACCTGCTTGCTTATCTGTCAAATTATTTGAATATGAAATTATGTAAAAATAAATCCCGATTAACATTGCCGAAACAAAAATTACAGTCCATACTTTCTCAAGTGACTTGTGGTTCATTTCTGACATCCTGCTCAGATTTTTGGTGACAGTTGCAATAACCCCTAAACACTAATTCGTTCATGGCATTAGGCTACCTCCGAGACGCGGACATCGCAATGATAGCTTGGGGGTTATTGCACGTATAACCGTAACTTAACCGTAACTCCTAAAACTACCCACCCGCAACTGAGCTGTGAATGCTCAGAAAATTGGACGGCGCAGGTAACAAGCCCAATGCGCACTCATACCGAGGGCTGACATCCCCATAGCAATCATGCCCCACCATGGAGTTCCTTCTCCGTGGGTGCTAAAAAACACGGATATCAAAATTATGAGCAAAGATGGCATAGTGACGACGCGAAACAGCCAAATTGACCAGCGTGGTTGTTCCTCCCAAAATATCTTTGCGAAGTCCTTCTTAAACACCCCTCACCCCGTCCCGCCAACCGTCAATCCGGCGACCAGCAATGAAGGCTGCCCAACCCCGGCGGGCACTGACTGCCCGCCTTTGCCGCACACGCCGATGCCTTCATCGAGCGCGAAATCGTTGCCGATGCCCATCACTTTGGTGAGGACGCTGGGGCCGTCCCCAATCAAAGTTGCGCCTTTGACCGGCGCGCCGATTTTGCCATTTTCGATTTTATAAGCCTCGGTGCAGCTGAATACGAATTTGCCCGACACGATATCAACTTGCCCGCCGCCAAAGCTCTTAGCGAAAATGCCGTTTTTGACGCGCGACAGCAATTCGCTGGGATCATCATTACCGTTTTTCATGAAGGTGTTGGTCATGCGCGGCATCGGGGCGTGGGCATAGCTTTCGCGGCGACCATTGCCCGTCGGCGCGACGCCCATCAGGCGCGCGTTGAGGCGGTCTTGCATATAGCCGCGCAAAATGCCGTCTTCGATCAGGATCGTTTCCTCGGTCGGCGTGCCTTCATCATCGATGCTGAGCGAGCCGCGCCGGTTGGCGATTGAGCCATCATCGACCACGGTGACGCCCGGTGCCGCGATGCGCTCACCCACGCGGCCTGAGAAAGCGCTGGTGCCCTTGCGATTGAAATCACCCTCAAGCCCGTGGCCGATGGCTTCATGCAGGATGATGCCGGGCCAGCCGGGGCCAAGCAGCACGGTCATCTCGCCCGCTGGGGCGGCAACGCTCTCAAGGTTGACGAGGGCTTGTGCTAAAGCTTCGTCAATGGCGCGGTTCCATGTCGCGGGTTCGAAGAGACTGTCATAGAGGTAGCGCCCGCCAATCCCGAACGATCCGCTTTCGCGCCGCCCATTCTGTTCGCACACAATGCTGACATTCAGGCGGGTCAGCGGACGGATATCGGTGGCAGTAAAGCCATCGGCGCGGATGATGTCGATCACGCTCCAGCTCGCGGCGATGCTCGCCGACACCTGCACTACGCGCGGATCGCGCGCGCGCGCCGCCGCGTCAATCGCCTGGCACAGCGCGACCTTATCAGCGAACGGGATCAGGCCCATCGGATCGACGTCTGTATAGAGATGCTGGTTGCTCTGGCGCGGCGGGGGAGCGGGTGCGCCCTTGGCCGGATCAAGCAAAGTGAGCGTTTCGCCCGCACGACGAATGGCGGCCTCGCTCAGTTCATTGGCATGCGCAAAGCCCGTCATCTCGCCCGAAACCCCGCGCAGACCAAAGCCGGTGTGCGTCGAATAATCAGCGGTCTTGAGGCGGCCATCGTCAAAGCCAAATGCTTCGGACGCGCTATATTGCAGGTAAAGCTCTCCATCATCGCATTTGCCGAGCAGCTGCGCGGTGAGGCGCTGAGCGCTGGCAGGATCGATATTGCCCTCACGGTAGAGGAAGCGGCGCGGGTCGGTTTGCATGGTCATATTCCCCATATAGGGGCGACGATTGGCGATTGATAGATGGCGCGGCAGCGCGCCTCAGGCGTGATCAGCAGGCCCGCCCGCCAGAACGAAGCGGCGATCACAATAACCGCAATCGACATAGCCGCGTTCGTCAATCTCAAGCCAAACGCGCGGATGGCCAAGTGCGGCGCCGCCCGGAATGTCACTGGCGCCATCACAAGCAACGCGGCGGGTTTTAACTGGGATGGTTTCGGGGGCGTGGGTCATGGCGCGTGTTTAGCGAGGGCGACGGGGCGACGCAATCAGGGCGGCTTACAAATAGTTGAGCGTGATCACGAACGTGCCGGCATAATTGCCCGGCGTCTGATTGGCACCCACCCGGAGCGTTGCGCCAAGCGGGAAGTTGAACACACCGCCCGGGCCTGCGATCCGGAATTGGGTTGGCGCCGTGGTGATCGGCGCGGTTGGCGTACTGCCGATCACGAACGTATCCAGCACCATTGTCTGCGTGCCCCCAATGCGCGTCAGCCGGTTAGGCGTGGTGGCAAGCGATATTGCGACAATTTGATTTTGGCGACCGCGACCTGCGAAATTGACTGGCTGTGCGGTCGGGCTGTTGATGAGGGTAACGCCACCCGTGCTCGTGCGTGCGCCGCTGGGGGCGATTACGACCGTACCAGCCGTTGCCCCTGCGAGAATCCGGCCAAAATCGAGCTCGTCGACAACGAAGAAGCTTAAGGGAGCGACGAGCACAGCTTGGCTGGGTGCGGTTGCCGATGCGGCCCACGCGCTGCTCCCTCCGCCCAGCATCATCGCGCCACAGGCAAGGGTTTTCAATAGTTTACGCAAGTACACACTCGTTCCCATGCCATCACCACTAACAAAGCCGACCTAAGATCATCTAAAGGCCTGTGGTTAATCCGCATTTACAAATTGCCCGTTTGCGGTTGCGCCTCGCGGTCGTTATGCACAACGCCATGACCGAGGCCGCCATCAGCATCGAAAATCTCCGCAAAATCTATCAAGGCGGCAAAGAGGCGCTGAAGGGCGTCACTTTTGACGTGCCGCGCGGGCAAGTCTTCGGCTTGCTTGGCCCCAATGGCGCGGGCAAATCGACGATCATCAACATATTGTCGGGCATGGTGCGCAAATCGAGCGGCAGCGCGAATATCTGGGGCTTCGACATTGACGAACATCCCCGTAATGCCAAAGCGAGCATCGGGATTGTCCCACAGGAAATATTGTTCGATCCCTTCTTCACTCCGTTTGAGACACTCGAGCTGCAGGCCGGACTTTACGGCGTGCCCAAGGCGAAGCGGCGCTCGATGGAATTATTGAAGGCAGTCTTTCTTGACGACAAAGCCGATGCCTATGCGCGATCATTATCGGGCGGCATGAAGCGGCGATTGCTGGTGGCCAAAGCAATGGTGCATTCGCCGCCGATCCTCGTGCTTGATGAACCAACAGCGGGCGTTGATGTCGAGCTTCGCCAGCAACTCTGGGCCTATGTCCGCGAACTCAACCGCCAAGGCGTCACGATTGTCCTTACCACCCACTATCTGGAAGAAGCCGAAGAACTTTGCGACCGGATTGCCATCATCAACCACGGTGAGCTGATTACCAACCTGCCAACGCAGGAACTCCTCGGTCTTGCGCAAGAAAAGGTCGTCGAAGTGACCGTCGACCGCGACGTGGCGGCAGCCCCCGTCTCGCCAGTGTTCCAAAAGGTTGCGGTGAAAGATGGCCGCGTGCTGACAATCACTTATTCCAAAGTCACCGCCAATGCCGGCGACGTGCTGGGCGCGGTGCAAGCCGCAGGATACGGCATCGTCGACGTTTCCACGCGTGAGGCCGATCTCGAACATGTATTCCTCAATTTGACCCGCGCAGCAAATGGCTGAACCACGATTGGTTTGGGGTTGTGCGGGCTTGGGGCATTGTCGGCCAAGTTGGGGGATGCTGACGGTCCGCTATTAGGACTGAAAGGCCTAAAAGCGGACGCCAAAAACCAACGTTCTCAGCATCGCCGTCGCTTTACGCTTCTAGCCACGACCTCACATTGTCGAACGAGCCAGCCTTCAGGTCCGATGCATCGATGGACACGTACAGCAATCCAAGATCGCCCATAATCCATCCGGTCGCCGCGTCGGATGCAATCTGGAACAGCAAGATATGGCCCTTCTTTAGCGGATCGTCGTAGACCGAGTCGATCATGCCGCCCATCTTGTGCGGTCGCTCCGATTCTAGATGCCGCAGTTTCGGTTCGAGCTCCGCAACGATGTCCCCATCGAGCGCACCAATTGAGGCGGGCGACGAGACATACCGATCAAGCGCCTCGTCACGGGCAACTTCGCGCAGCAGAGAGGCGTAGTTTACGTTGCGCTCCACCTTGCGCAGCAGAGCGGTATCAAAGGTCTTTTGCCAGAAACAGCTCTTCATGCTTGTTAATTGGGCTGCAATATCGTCCCAGTCATTGGGCGCAATTAGCGCGTCTAGGTCGTTCATTCCAGCATGATCGAGCAAAGCACGGAGTTGATCCTGTGTGCGCTGTGCCCATTCGAGATGCTCACGACCGACACGATTGATCTCCGCAACAAAAGCCTCCTCGCTTGGATATTGGGCAAACAAGGCCTTTAGGTAGCTTCGATCTTCTTCATACTTGGTCAAAAGGGTTTCGTAATATTCAACCGAGCCCTGGTCTTGCTTTGCCTGCTTTTCGTCTCCGCGAACCAGAGCCTCAGCAACCTTTGAGCGATAACTTTCAAGCCTGTCGGCATCCCGCACCACAGTTTCTTCAAGAACTTTGAATGCGCGGCGCGTCCAACCCTGACGACGCTCCTCATACAATTGAGCCTCAAGCTGTGCCTGAGCTTCAGTAAACTCCGGGCAATAATACCCACCTGATAGTTGCGCTGCGATCCGCTCGCGCCGCTCCTTCCAAAAGCCGTTACGTTCGCTAATGTCGGGCTCTGGATAATCGAGCATGCCCAAACTGTTGCCACGCCAATTGCTCTCATATCCGTTTGCATCATACTTTGTGACGAGACCAGCGAGGATAGTGTAAGCACCGCGCCACGTCATCGGGCGGTCTATCATGGCAAACCCGCTTGTTTCGGTAAGGATATACTCGCTCTCCGGGGCACCATAGAGCTCTCTCCCGGTTAGCCCGCTCGTGTCTGCAGAGAGAGGCACTAGATCGATTGGCCATTGGCGGAAATGCTGTCGTTGAGCGCCGGGTAAAGCTCCTTTTACGCAGCTGACATCGACTAGGTCGTCACGCGCCCAGTAAAGGCCCGAAGGCGGTTCGGCTTCTCGCCCCAATTCGGTTACATGAAACACCCGCGCAAAGGGGCGCTTCTCCTGCTCGGTGAGCGCTTCCATGTCGGCGAACAGCAGCAGCCAGCCCTCGCGCGGACCCAAGCCGCCCCACAATTCTGGCGGTAAATCTGCGCAATTGATTTGTGCCATAAAGTGCAACGGCTTCTTCGGTTTGGCGCGTGGCCAATCCATCCCGGCGGGCATTTTGGGCAAGCCGCCGATCCACGAGCGTGCCTCCTCGTCAAACCGGATCGGCACCTGACGGCGCAGCACGACTGAAATGCTCTCCATCACGGTCGTCGTTTCAACGGTTGGTTTTTTCGGAGCGCTCGGCTTCTTCTCGACTTTCGGTGCTTGCTGCACTTTTGGTTCTACAGGTTTAGCGACGACTACTTCACTTTCGGCTAGTGCCAAATTCGTGAAACTTCGCCGACGAAGCGAAACTTGGGACGGATCCCTATCGTCCGCTTTTTGTGCATCGCTCGCGCTATCGGGACGAGAGAACCACCGTTTGAAAAAAGACATTGAACCGACCAGCAAGAAATCCAAACACTGTGCTGTCTGGTAAATGAAGACCGCTTAGATATTATTAAGATGGTTACCGGGGTGTCCGAAAGCACTTATCGTTCTGGCAGGCTAGCGGCGAAAACATATAAGATCTGAATATCCGCTTTTAGGCCATCCGCGTCACTGTTCGAACGTCCGAAAATATTCGACACCCGCCTTGATAACTCTGGCACACACTCACTTGTCGCGCAGAAAGCTGATGCCCATCTCATCGCCACGCTGGAAAATCGCGGCTCATGTTATTTTGACCCGAATAGGTACTTGCATTTCGG
>JBJXDU010000102.1:0-11721 GCA_046153565.1 Sphingomonadaceae bacterium | reverse complement strand
CCAGCAAAGCGGAGAGGGCAAAAAGTCCCTGCGCGGCCTGATCCTTAATAAGGTAAGCGCAACGGCAACACCCCCGCAGACAAGCGTCTGCGCCCACCCCCACTTCACCTGATGCACAGCCACGTCCAGCGCTGTAGGAGATTCGTGAGCACCATCTTGCGCTCGCGGCGCGCGCTTTTCATCACTGTGGGGATGGGCACTGCGCACTGGCCGCGCTAATCACACTGCCATATCGATTGGCGAAGGGACGGCGCGATGATTGAAACAGCGGTCTTGGCCGAAACATGGGGCGATGATCAGGATTGGGAAGCGCTGGCCGCGCGCGCGGTTTCGGCGGCGATTGGGGCGTCGCGTCATGCCCATCTGGCTGCGCTTGATGCGATCATCGAAGTGTCAATCAAATTTGCGGACGACGAGGAAGTCAAAACGCTCAACCGCGACTATCGAGACAAGGACAGACCGACCAATGTCCTCTCCTTCCCGATGGTGCCGCCCGATCTCATCGAAACGCTGACGAACACCGACGACGGCGAAGTCTTGCTCGGCGATATCATCCTTGCGCGCGGCGTCTGCGAAGCTGAAGCACGCGAGCGCGGCGTGCCAACCGTGGCGCATGCCACACATCTCATTGTGCATGGCACGCTACATCTGTTAGGCTATGATCACCAAAACGAGGCGGAGGGTGATGCGATGGAAGCGCTGGAACAGATCATCATGGCTTCACTTGGCCTTCACGACCCCTATCAGATGATACAGGACTAACTCAACTACCATGCCAGACGACCAAAGTAGTAACGGCACCCAGACAAGTAATGGACGATTATGGGCGGGCTTGCGCGCTTTTTTCTTCGGTGAGCGTGAGGCCAGCCTGCGCGACCAGATTGAAGAGGCCATCGATGATCATGAGGAGGAAGGCGATAGCGCCAAGGGCGACCTGACCCCGGTCGAGCGCCAGATGGTGCGTAACCTCCTTCATTTTGGCGAACGGACGGTAGGCGATGTTGCGGTGCCACGCGGTGATATCATCGCGGTGCCCGCCGATATCGGCTTTGACGCGCTCGTCGCCGCAATTGCCGATGCGGGGCATAGCCGTCTGCCGGTGTATGAAGGCAGCCTCGATACGATCATCGGGATGATCCATATCAAGGATGTCTTTGATATCCTCGCCAGCAAGGCCGCGCCGCCGCCGACGATCGAGGCGTTGATCCGACAGCCGCGCTATGTGCCCGGCGCGATGGGCGTGCTTGATCTGCTCGCCGATATGCGCGCGAGCCAAACGCATCTGGCTATTGTGATCGATGAATATTCAGGCACTGAAGGCCTCGTCACCATCGAAGATCTGGTCGAGGAAATCGTCGGCGAGATTGAGGATGAACATGATGACGCGCCGGTCGCGATGCTGATTGATCTGGGGGACGGTGACTATGATGCCGATGCGCGCGCCGAACTGGAAGATGTCGCGACCGCCATCGACCCGCGCTTGGCCGAGGTTGACGGCGACGTTGATACGCTGGGCGGGCTTGCCTTTGTGCTCGCAGGCCATGTGCCGCAAGTCGGCGAGATTATTGAGCATCCCAGTGGTTGGCGAATCGAAGTGACCGACGGCGATGCCAGGCGGGCCACGCGGCTGCGGCTTCACGCGCCGATAGTGGGGATAGGAGAGGGACGACCAGCTCAACTATAGGTCGTCACACGCTAAGCGGCCTGAGCCGCCATCGCATCCGCAGCTGGCAAAAAACCCGCAATCGCTGACAGCGCGCGGCTCGCATAACTGTCCTTCTCACCCACTGGCGCCACATAGCGGATTGCGTCTTCAGCATCGCTCAGACTGGCGAGGCGCGCGATCATCCATGCGGCGAGATATTGCGAGGCGAGACAGCCGCCTGCGGTCGCGACATTGCCGTGCGCGATGAACGGCGTGTCGAGCACGGTGACGCCCGCTTCGATCACCCACGGCTTGGTCGTCGAGTCGGTGCAAGCGGGCAAATCGCCGATCAGGCCCAGTTTGGCGAGCAGCAACGTGCCCGAACATTGCGCGCCGATCAGCTGACGCGCGGGGTCCAGCGACAAGCGGGCCAGGAGTGCCGGGTCAGCCGCAATCTGCCGCGTGTAAATCCCGCTGCCGATCAACACCGCATCGGCCTCTGCGGCAAAGTCGAGCGGCCTTTGGGCTTTGACCGTCACGCCGTTCATCGACGTGACTTCGGGCGTAGGTGACGTGATATGCGCGGCCCAGCCTTTGGCTTTCATACGGCCCAAAATGGTCATCGCAACGAACGAGTCGAGCTCGTTGAATCCGTCAAATGTTAAAATCGCAATCTGCATGGCGCGGTCCGTACATAGGTGATGATACGGCAATAGCATATCAAGCAAAGCGAGGGCAGTGCGTGCGTGATCGGGGCTGTTCGCATCGGTAAGCCTCAATCTCCCCCTTGCAAACCGAGCATTTTTGGCGTTTTAACGGGATCAGGTTGCACCAAATAGTGAGTGAAATTGATCCATGACTCGTCGTCAACATATCATCACGATTACGATTCTGTTGATCCTGGCGCTGGTTGGTGCAGGCTGGTTCCTCAGCCGCCCTGACGTTGCACAGCTGCCCTTTGAAAAAGTGCAAGGTGCCGCCCCCAAGCTGATCGAGCAGCGCCCGCAGACTGTGCCGACGATCAACGTTGCTGACGTGATCGGGTGGAAGGGCAATACAGCGCCCGTCGCAGGCCCGGGGCTGACCGTGAAAGCCTTTGCCGACGGGCTTGATCATCCGCGCTGGCTGTATGAATTGCCCAATGGCGATGTTCTGGTTGCCGAAAGCACGGCGCCCGAGCGACCGATAAGCGGGGTTGAAGATTATGTCGCGCGCAATCTGATCGCCAAGGGCACAGGGGCTTCAAAATCGGCCAACCGCATCACCTTGCTGCGCGATACCAATGGTGACGGTGTCGCGGACCAGCGCTCGGTGTTGATCAGCGGACTCAATTCGCCTTTCGGTATGGCCTTGATCAAGAACCAGCTTTATGTTGCGAATACTGATTCAGTGATGGTCTTCCCCTATCAAACGGGTGACCTGAAGATCGCTTCCAAAGGTCAAAAGCTATTTGAGTTGCCCGCGCAATTGCCCAACAATCACTGGGCGCGCAATCTGATCGCCGCGCCCGACGGATCGTCACTCTATGTAACGATAGGATCAAATTCGAATATCGGCGAAAATGGCATGGCGAGCGAAAAGGATCGCGCGCAGATCAAGCAATATGTGTTCGCGACCAAGTCGCTCGACAATTTTGCCAATGGTATGCGCAATCCTAATGGCATGGCGTTCAATCCAATTTCGGGAACGTTGTGGGCGACGGTCAACGAACGCGATATGCTGGGCAGCGATGGCCCGCCCGATTATCTGACGGCGGTTGATTTTGGTGCCTTCTTCGGCTGGCCCGATTATTATTGGGGGCGCTATGAAGACAGCCGTGTGAAAGTGATCCGCAAGCAATTGCTGCAATATACCCGCCAGCCTGACTATGCGCTGGGGCCGCATGTGGCGGCACTTGGTCTGGCGTTCAGCAAGGGGCCGACACTAGGTGCCAATTACGCGCGCGGGGCATTTGTGGCCATGCACGGATCATGGAACCGTGTGCCAGCATCGGGCTATAAAGTGATCTATGTGCCGTTCAACAGCCTAGGATTCCCCGAAAAGGACGCAAAGCCGGCTGATGTGCTGACCGGATTTCTGACACCCAAGGGCGATGCGCAGGGGCGGCCAGCGGGGTTGATCATTGACAAAACGGGCGCGCTGTTGGTGGCCGATGATAGCGGCAACCGGATTTGGCGGGTTACCGCATTGGCGCAGTGAGCTAAGGCCGCGCGCGTTCGAAGCAGGTTTCTAGGTCAGGCTCGCGTTTGTCACGCACCGCCGCCTCGCGCGCCAAGCCAAGCACGATGTCGCCCTCAGCCTCGGTTTTGCCTTCACCGCGCAGCTCTTCACGCGCTCGTCCCGCGAGGATAGCGGCAATCGTTGCCAAATCTTTGGCTGATTTGGTCAAGCCTTCGCGCGCGCGTACGTCATCATAAGCAAGGCCGACAATCGCGGCACAGTGTGGCAGGCTCGGCGGGGGCACCAGCTTGTTCAGCCGCGCCAGACAGGGTGCTGCTTGCGCAATGATGGGATTGGGCTGCGCTGACGCAGATTTCTGGAATTCGGCAACGGCGGCAAGGATATAGTCACGCACTTGTTCGCGGCTTTGCTTGGTTTCGCGCATCACAGCATCGCCCACAAGCTGCGCAAAGCGCGCGCCGCGTACCGAAAGCGGCGGGTAAGTGCCTAATTCGCCGCCATTCCGTTGGTCATGCGCAAGGATGGCGAGCGCGGCGACGCAGCGGATACGGTCATCTGCTTGATCCGGCGGCGCGGCGAATGCCGGCTGCGCACTGATCATCACGAGGAATAAAAGCCAATATTTCATTATCTTGGTTTGTTTCACTTGGGCCCCAAACACAAGCCACTTTCACTCGGGCATTTTGTCAGTATAGCGCTGAGCGTGACTCGTTTCCCCAAATCCTTTGTTTTCATTTGTGGCCTGGCCTCGGCGCTGGGCTTTGCACCACTGGGTGCATGGCCGGTGACCATCATTGCCTTCGCGCTGTTTTTGGCCGCGGTTCAGCAAGCGACCTCGCTGCGCAGTGCCGCGACGCGCGGATTTCTGTTCAGCCTTGGGCATTTTCTGGTGGGGTTGAATTGGATTGCCGGGGCGTTTCATTTTCAGGATAGTATGCCCGAATATTTCGGGTGGTTCGCGGTGATCATAGTCTCTTTGATCATGGCCCCTTACGGCGCGATTGCATCGGCGGCGGCGTGGCGCGTGGGTCGGGGCAATGGCACCACCTTCATCCTCATTTTTGCGGCAAGCTGGATTGTCTGCGAATGGTTGCGCGCCACTTTATTTACCGGCTTTGCATGGAACCCGCTTGGGGTGGTGTTGATCGATGTGCCGCTGGTCCGCGATACGGCGCGCGTCGTTGGCACATATGGTCTGTCGGCATGGATAACGGTAACGGCAGGGATCATCATGCTGTGGGTGCCGCGCTGGATTGCGGGGATCAAGTACGGCCGCCGCGATGGCACCTGGCCGGCCTATGCGATTGGCGGCCCGGTCATATTGTTTATGGCGCTGGCGATAACCGCGTCGGCGATTAACCGGTTTGACCTATTCCCCTATCCCGACCGGATCGACCGACCCGTGGTCCGGGTAATTCAGCCCAATATCGGCCAACAATATAAGCATGAAGAGGCGTTTGCGGGTGTCAATTTTGGCAAACTTGAGCGTCTGTCGGGGAAACCGGGGAGCAAACCGCGGCTGATCCTGTGGCCTGAAGCCGCGATTCCCGATTATCTCGACGAACAAGATGGTGAGGCGCAGGCGGCGCGCGCGCGGATTGTCCGGTTGCTCGGGCCGCAAGACATTTTGCTGACGGGCGGCGTCAAACGCCATTTCAAGCGCACGCAAGTCGGGCCATTTATCGAACAAGAATTGGTCGGTGCCCGCAATGCCTTGTTTGCAGTCAATGCCAAGGGGCAATTGCTCGCACGCTATGATAAAGCGCATTTAGTGCCGGGCGGCGAATATCTGCCGTTCAAACCGTTGTTGACGGCAATCGGGCTCTCACGGCTTGTGCCGGGAACGGTTGATTTTTGGCCGGGACCAGGGCCGCGCAGCCTTTCGATTCCGGCCTTTGGCAAAATCGGCGTGCAAATCTGCTATGAAGTCATCTTTTCCGGGCATGTGATTGATCGGGCAAATCGCCCAGACTTTCTGTTCAACCCCTCAAACGATGCATGGTTTGGCGCGTGGGGCCCGCCGCAGCATTTGGCGCAAACCCGGCTGCGCGCCATTGAAGAAGCCATGCCGATCGTCCGGTCTACACCCACGGGCATATCGGCTATCATCGACGCGCGCGGGATTGTGGTCAACAGCGTTCCGCTTGGCCAGCCAGGCTTTATCGAAACCGAACTGCCCATGCCTGCGCCGCCGACCTTGTTTTCGAAATTCGGCAATGTGATGCCGTTTGTGCTGGCGTTCCTGCTTGTCGTCCTAGCCGTTGCACTTCACCTAAAGCGTCGCTATGGGAACCGCACATAAAGCTTTCTTTATATGCAATAGGATCAAAATCGATGCGCGCCAGTTTCCTGTTTACCTCTGAATCAGTATCCGAAGGCCATCCCGATAAGGTTGCCGATCAGATTTCGGATGCGGTCGTTGACCTGTTCTTGTCAAAGGATCCGCAGGCGCGTGTTGCGTGCGAGACGCTGACCACCACTAACCGTGTTGTCCTTGCGGGCGAAGTGCGCGGTAACGGCATGATCGATACCGACGGCAATTGGGCTCCCGGCGCGCAGGAAGAAATCCAGACGGCGGTCCGCGCGACGGTCAAGCGGATTGGCTATGAGCAAGACGGGTTCCACTGGCAGAATCTGACCTTCGAAAATCACCTTCATCCGCAGTCCGCGCATATCGCGATGGGCGTTGATGAAAGCGGCAACAAAGATGAAGGCGCTGGCGATCAGGGGATCATGTTTGGCTATGCCACTGATGAAACGCCTGACTATATGCCTGCAACGCTCTATTACAGCCACAAAATCCTTGAGCAGATGGCCGCCGACCGTCATTCAGGCGTCGCCCCCTTCCTTGAACCCGATGCCAAGAGCCAGGTGACGTTGCGCTACGAAAACGAAGTGCCCGTCGAGGCAACAGCGCTCGTCGTTTCAACCCAGCATGCGCCGGGCTATTATTATCACGGCGGCGAAGGTGATCCCGCACTTTATCAGGTGCTGCGCGATTATGTGATCGGCGTGTTCAAAAAAGTGCTGCCCGAAAGCTTCATCACTGACAATACGGTGATCCACGTCAACCCTACGGGCCGCTTCGAAATCGGTGGGCCCGACGGTGATGCGGGCGTTACCGGACGCAAGATCATTGTCGATACTTACGGCGGCGCTTCACCTCACGGCGGCGGCGCGTTCAGCGGCAAGGACCCAACCAAGGTTGACCGCTCGGCGGCCTATGTTACGCGCTATCTGGCAAAGAATGTTGTCGCCGCAGGCCTTGCACGGCGCTGCACGATCCAGCTGTCTTATGCGATCGGTGTGGCCGAGCCTTTGTCAGTCTATGTCGATCTGCACGGCACCGGCACGGTTGATGAGGCCAAACTCGAAGCGATATTGCCGCAGCTTGTTCGCCTGACACCCAAGGGCATCCGCACGCATCTGGGGCTGAACAAGCCAATCTATCAGCCATCGGCGGCGTATGGCCATTTCGGTCGCACGCCCGACGGTGATTTCTTCAGCTGGGAGAAGACTGATTTGGTGGAGGCGTTGAAGGCGGCGCTGTAAAGAACCCATCAGTCATGCTATACTGCGACTGATGGAGGATTTTATGCGGATTATTGATCTGCCGCTTGCCGAAATAGACGTCGTTGAGAAACATGACATTATGGGGGGTCGCCCCTGTGTGAACGGCACGCGCATTCCCGCCGACACGATAATCGCCTTTCTCAAATCCGGTTCAACCCGGTTTGATATTTTGAAAAGCTACCCTTCGCTGCCGGTGGGCGGGATTGAGGCCGTCGTTCGCTGGGCGCAGGGGCATGGCATTGATGTTCAAATTCCTGATTGACGAATGCCTGACGCCCGACCTCGCGACGCTGGGGAGAGCGCGGGGATACACTGCGTTTCATGTCAATTGGCTTTAGTTCAACGGCTATCGTGACCAATCATTAAGTGCGTTTTCGCTCGCCGAAGACTGTATATTCGTTACCAACAACGGAGTCGATTTTCGACCCATTTATCGAAGTTTCGACGTGCACCCAGGGCTTATCATTATCCTCCCCAGTGTGGATTATGATGGGCAGATCGCGCTTTATTCGCTCGTGTTGGATCGGATCGCCAGCGAACGCGACCTTATCAACAAGCTAGTCGAAATTGACGAAGCTGGAAGCATCACAATAACTGAATTTCCACCACTAAGTGACAACAGATAGCGGCTAAAGCGCTAGTCAAAACATTTGTGAATGCATAAGGGATAGCGATGCAAGCCTATCTCGATCTGATGCAGCGTATCCTCACCGGGGGCACCCCCCAAGCTGACCGGACGGGCACTGGCACGTTATCGGTTTTCGGCCATCAAATGCGCTTTGACCTGTCGCAGGGTTTCCCGCTGCTGACGACCAAGAAGCTGCATTTGCGCTCGATCATTATCGAGCTGTTATGGTTCCTGCGCGGCGATACCAATGTCAAATGGTTGCAGGCTAACAAGGTCAGCATCTGGGACGAATGGGCGAACGAAGAGGGTGATCTTGGCCCGGTTTACGGGAAACAGTGGCGCGATTGGCGCGGTGAAGGCGGGATATCAGTTGATCAGATTGCCGGGCTGATCAACCAAATCAACACCAACCCCGCCTCTCGCCGCCAAATTGTTTCGGCTTGGAATCCTGCCGAACTTGATCAGATGGCGCTCGCGCCGTGCCACTGCTTATTCCAAACCTATGTCGCGAACGGCAAGCTTAGCCTCCAGCTATATCAGCGGTCGTGCGACGTGTTTTTGGGCGTGCCGTTCAACATTGCCTCCTACGCGCTGCTCACCCATATGCTGGCTGATCAATGCGGGCTTGGTGTGGGTGATTTTGTGTGGACAGGGGGCGATTGCCACCTTTATTCAAACCATCTTGATCAAGCGCGCCTGCAACTGACACGCACGCCGGGGCCGCTGCCGAAGCTCACCATTGCGCGCCGCGCCCATAGCATCGATGCTTATCAATATGAGGATTTTGTGATCAGCGATTATGTCGCCGCCCCGCATATTTCTGCGCCGGTGGCGGTGTGAATCATCCTGAAATCATCCTCATCGTCGCGCGCGCCAGCAATGGCATCATTGGCAATAAGGGCAAATTGCCTTGGCACCTGCCCGCTGACCTGCGCCATTTCAAGCAGCTGACGATGGGCAAGCCGATGATCATGGGGCGCAAGACGTTTGACAGCCTGCCCGGCCTGCTCCCCGACCGCCGCCACATCGTGCTGACGCGTGATCGCCACTGGGCTGAGGAGGGTGCGGAAGTTGCGCAGAGCGTTGATCAAGCGCTCAAGATCGCCAATGCCCCTCATGTTGCGGTAATCGGCGGCGCGGAAATTTACGCGCTCTTCCTGCCGCGCGCCGACCGGGTTGAGCTGACCGAAGTGCACCTGGCACCCGAAGGCGACGCGCGGATTGATCCCTTTGGCGCGGATTGGGAGGAGGTTTCGCGCGAACCGCATCTTGCCGAAGGGACGCACCCTGCTTTTGATTTTGTGCGGTTGAAGCGCAAGGCTGATCGGCTATAGCGGCGCGCATGGAGCGGCTCGACGGCAGCTCGGCACTTCCTGAGGCTTATGCCCGAGGAATCGTCGCGCTTGGCAATTTTGATGGCTTTCACGGCGGTCACCAAGCGGTGGTCGGGCGCGCGCTTGCGCTCGCCAAGGCGAAGGGGGTTCCCGCCCTCGTTGCGACCTTTGATCCGCACCCCGTCCGCTATTTCAAGCCCGATAGCCCGCCGTTTCGCCTGACCAGCCTTGATCAGCGTGAGCACCTCTTTGCCAAAGCGGGGGCCGATGCGATGATCGTGTTTCCCTTCACCGCAGAACTTGCCGCGCTATCGGCACGCGAATTTGCAGCGCAGCGACTGGCAGGGCTTGGCGGTGTTGTGACGGGTGAAGACTTCACCTTTGGTAAAGGCAGAGACGGCAATGTCGCGGTGCTGGCCGCACTAGGCGCTGAATTTGGCTTTGTGACCGAGGCCGTTAGCGCCGTTGCGGAAGGGGGCGATGTGGTTTCCTCAAGCCGCATCCGCGATGCCCTGCGCGCTGGAGATTGCCCAACCGCAACGCATCTCCTCACCCGCCCATTTGCGATTGAGGGCATTGTCCAGCACGGTGACAAAGTCGGTCGCACCATCGGCTATCCCACTGCCAATATCGATATGGGCAGCTATTTGCGGCCCGCTTACGGCATTTACGCAGTGCGGGCGCGGCTGGCCGATGGACGCGTGATTGAGGGGGCTGCCAATATTGGCATTCGCCCGACCTTCGATCCACCCAAGGAATTACTTGAAGTCTACTTGTTTGATTTCGCCGAATCGATATACGGGCAAATGATCGAAGTTGAACTATATGCCTATTTGCGGCCTGAGGCGAAATTTGACAGTCTCGATGCGCTGATTGCTCAAATGGACAAGGACTGCGCGCGGGCGAGAGATTTATTGGCACAATAAGCGTGCCACGGGGGAAGTGGTGCGATGAAAGTGGTAAAATGGCTAGGGTGGGCACTCGTTCTCGGGCTGGTCATCATTTCGTTCATGAATGCGTCTTGGTTGGTTGGGGAACCAACGGGCACGCTCAAAATGATCGCATCGCGCACGGCGGGTAAAGCGGGCTGCCCCTCGCTTGAAAGCATGCGGCGTGCCGTGATCGATTCAGGCGGGCGGCTGCTGATCGATGTTCCGGGCGCGCCGGGCTGCGATGCGATGGCGCAGGCGCTCACCCAATTGCCGCGTTATGAATATATCATCCGTGTTGGCGATGCGGCCAAGGCGCTGGCGGTATTTGACCGACTGAAGCGCCCGATTGACGAACGCTACAGCTTCACTGGCGATACTGCCGCTATCGCCATCATTCGTGCCCACGCGCCCAAGGCATGGAGCTGGACAGTGCAAGAGGGCCGCACCTGCTTTGCCGATTATGTCGTGCGTGGCTGGTTAGGCTTGGTGCCTGATAGCTGCGCGGGGAAAACCATGCTGGTGCCGCTTGATCAAAAATGGAAAGTCGCGGGCTGGCCCAAACGCTTCATGGCGCGGATGGAGGCGGCGGGCACGCGCGTGATTGTAACCGATAGCGATACGGGCAGCGGCCTGAAAGGCATCGATCAGCTTGATCAAATACCGCAGGTGCCGCGCGATTATAATGGCTATCTCTGGGTTGATGATGCCGCACTGATTGGCCCCGCCATCCGGCGATAGCTTGCGGGCGAGTGCAGCCTCGCTTAGGGCTGGCTTCATTATGACTGAACCAACAGATTACCGCTCGACCGTCTTCCTGCCGAAGACCGATTTCCCCATGAAGGCTGGCCTGCCGCAAAAAGAGCCGGGCATTCTGGCGCGCTGGGAAAGCGAGCGGCTGTATCAAAAGCTGCGCGACAAACGGCGGGGGCGCGAGAAATTCATCCTGCATGATGGCCCGCCTTATGCCAATGGCGATATGCATATCGGCCATGCGCTCAACCATATCCTTAAGGACATGGTGGTGCGCACGCAGACGTTGCTCGGCAAGGACGCGCCCTATGTGCCCGGCTGGGATTGCCACGGCCTGCCGATCGAGCTGGCGGTGGAGAAGAAATTCGGCAAGGTCGGCGACAAGCTCGACACGGCCGCGTTCCGGCAGAAATGCCGCGAGTACGCGACCGAGCAGATCGCCGGGCAAAGCCGGGATTTCCAGCGCCTGGGCGTACTCGGCGATTGGGACAAGCCTTATCGCACGATGGATTTCCGTTTCGAGGCGGACACGCTGCGGGCGCTGGCCAGGATCGTCGAGCGCGGCCACCTCGCGCGCGGCGTCAAGCCGGTGCATTGGTGCTTCGATTGCGGCTCGGCGCTGGCCGAGGCCGAGATCGAATACGCCGACAAGACCTCGCCGGCCGTTGACGTGGCCTA
>JBJXDU010000101.1:0-8879 GCA_046153565.1 Sphingomonadaceae bacterium | reverse complement strand
GCATGTTGAAGATCAAGAGAATGATTAGCATCGCTGCCAAGATAAAGATGAACGGCAACAATGAAGGCGGCGCGCGAAAAGCCAGCAGCCCAAGCCAGCCAAGGCACAACCCTATCACAAGACCATTTTTGCCGTCCGCCATATTGACTGCATTGACCAATCCAACGCAGCAAATCGTGGTAAAAATGATCGCGAGCCACGTCGTCCCGAGGCCGAGCTCAAACCCAAAATGTTCAAAATTAAGCACGCGAACTGTGAACAATGGATCGAGAATAGCCGCAGAGCCAAAGACCAGAAACGACATTAACAGCCGGTTGCGGGCCGATAAAGAGTGTCGGTCATCCGCAATACCGACCAATGTCATCGCCACAATCGAGATGAGCCAGATCAACAATGATTGAATCAGCGCAGGGGGTGCTATCGTCAACACCAGCGCTGCGGCAATGGGTAGGAACGCGACTTGTAGGGCAACGCCCCCCATCAATGGTGTCGCGTTACGGTGTCGCTTGCGCTCGTTGGGAACGTCCATAATGCCCAATTGCTCGCAGATACCTCGCGCGTTGAGGCAAAGCAGCAGCGTTACAGCTGCGACCAACAAAGGCGCAATGAATAGGATTTGGGGGGTCATCGGACGGCGGTTCTAACGAGCGAATCTTTTAGCAAATGGTTCATTTTGATTGTGAGCGGCTTGCATAGGTGTACTATATGTCCGCGTCCACAATTGATTGTGCTACCGACACTGGAGGCAATGGCACCCGAAACGCCAAAGTCGACACGCACATTATGATTTGTCATGTGTGACCCCACTTCCCCCTACCCACGCGGTGTGATCTCCGCTAACGTTAACGTCAACCATGTCAGGAGAGACGTAACAATGAACTCAAATCTTCAGCTCCATTCGCTTGTTAATAATAACGGCACGCTCCAACTATCGCTGGTGCGGGTCGAAATGTCTGAACCCGGCCCTGATCACGTCGTCGTCGAAATGCACGCAGCACCGATCAATCCTTCGGACCTTGGCTTGCTCGTTGGTGCCGCTGACATGTCGACGGCGGTCGGTTCAACCAACGAAAATGGCCCGGTGATTACCGCGACCATCCCTGAAGCCTATATGCGCGCGATGGCGGGGCGGCTCGACGAATCGATGGCAGTTGGGAATGAAGGGGCGGGCATCGTTGTGAAAGCGGGCAGTTCGCCCGCAGCACAGGCGTTGATGGGTAAGCTCGTCACGCTCATCGGCGGCGAAACTTATGCGCAGTATAAGCTTGCGCGCGTCAGTGATTGCATGGTGCTGCCCGAGGGCACCACGCCTGCCGAAGGCGCGTCATGCTTCGTCAACCCGCTGACCTCGCTGGCCATGACCGAAGTGATGCGGCGTGAAGGGCATACGGCGCTCGTCCATACCGCCGCTGCGTCAAACCTTGGCCAGATGCTCAACAAAATTTGCATCAAGGACGGCATCGATCTCGTCAACATCGTGCGCAGCGACGCGCAAGCCGCGATTCTGCGTGATATCGGCGCGACTTACATTTGCGATTCGTCGGCGCCGACCTTCATGGATGATCTGACCGAGGCGCTCGCAGCCACCGGCGCGACGATTGCTTTCGATGCGATTGGCGGGGGAAAACTTGCCAACCAGATTTTGACCGCAATGGAAGCCGCCGCCAACCGCAACGCCAAAGTCTATAGCCGCTATGGCTCAACGGTGCTCAAACAAGTCTATATCTATGGCGGGCTTGATATGAGCCCGACGGTGCTGACGCGCAGCTATGGCCTCATCTGGAATTGCTGCGGCTGGTTGCTCACGTCGTTCCTCATGAAAATCGGGATGGAAGCGAATATGGCGATGCGTACGCGCGTGATGGCTGAACTCAAGACAACCTTTGCGAGCCATTATACGCGCGAAATCTCGCTTGCTGAGGCGCTCGATCTCGAAATCCTTGCGGCGTATAACAAGCGCGCGACGGGTGAGAAATATTTAATCAACCCCGCCAAAGCGTAACGACGCGGTTGACGCACACGGCATAAGCCCCACATCATAGATCATTGCCGCAATCGGAGTCGGCGCAAAGGAGAGAGACGATGGACAGCTACCTAAAGCATTATATCAATGGTGAATGGGTCGAAAGCCAAGGCGGCACCCGCCACGAAGTGATCAGCCCATCGACCGAAGAAGCCTGCACCGAAATCACCATTGGCACGAAGGCTGATGTTGATGCAGCCGTCACCGCCGCGCGCGCCGCGTTTGATAGCTTTAGCCAGACCAGCGTTGCGGACCGGATGGCCTTGCTTGGCCGCATCGTTGAAGAGTTTAAAAAGCGCGTTCCCGATATCGGCAAATCAATGGCGATGGAAATGGGCGCGCCCGTCTCGTTCGCGAGCACTGCGCAAGCCTATTCGGGGATTGGCCATTTCGGCAATACGATGAAGACGCTCTCCGAATTCACATTCGAAGAAATGGTCGGCACGACAAAGGTCGTTCACGAACCCATCGGCGTTGTCGGCATGATCACGCCGTGGAACTGGCCACTCAACCAGATTGCGCTCAAGGTCGCGCCGTCAATTGCGGCGGGCAATACGATGGTGCTCAAGCCTTCGGAAGAATGCCCCGGCAATGCGGCGATCTTTGCAGAGATTCTCCATGCGGCGGGCGTGCCTGCGGGCGTGTTCAACCTAGTTCAAGGTGACGGCGCAACGACGGGCAATGCGATTGCAGCGCATCCTGATGTTGACATGGTGAGCTTCACGGGATCAACGCGCGCGGGGATTTTGGTCGCAAAGGCCGCAGCAGACACGGTCAAGCGCGTCCACACCGAACTGGGTGGCAAGGCCGCCAATCTCGTGATCGAAGGGTCTGACCTTGCCGCCGT
Organism: Sphingomonadaceae bacterium; assembly: GCA_046153565.1. Classification (GTDB taxonomy): domain Bacteria; phylum Pseudomonadota; class Alphaproteobacteria; order Sphingomonadales; family Sphingomonadaceae; genus Aquisediminimonas. The sequence continues at coordinate 6,009 of JBJXDU010000101.1, read as the reverse complement.
ATTGCCGCCAACGGTCGCCGGCGTGATCGTCAATTCCGGGCAAAGCTGCATCGCGCCGACGCGTATCCTTGTGCATAAAAGCCAGGAAGGCGAAGCCATCACCTTTATCAAGGGCATGCTTGATGGCACAAAGGTTGGCGATCCAATGGCCGAAGGCGCGCATATCGGACCTGTTGTCAACAAGGCGCAATATGACAAGATTCAGGGCCTGATCCAATCGGCAATCGATGAAGGCGCGACGCTTGAAACCGGCGGCACGGGTCTGCCGCCCGAACTCAACCGTGGCTATTATGTCCGCCCGACTTTGTTCAGCGGGGTCACCCCCGATATGCGGATCGCGAATGAAGAAATCTTTGGCCCGGTCGCGACGCTCATGACCTATGAGGATCAGGATGATGCCATCCGCGTCGCCAATGCTACGCCCTACGGACTGTCCGCCACTATCTCAGGCGATCCCGCCAAAGCGTCAGCCATCGCGCCTAAACTACGCGCTGGTATCGTGACGATCAACAATTGGGGCCCCGACGGCCATGCCCCCTTTGGTGGTTACAAGCAATCAGGCAATGGCCGCGAAGGCGGCGTCTACGGTCTGCGCGAATTTATGGAAGTGAAGTCAGTGATTGGTGGCGTCGCTTAACCACTGACTGTCATTCTACACTGCCTACCAACCCGTCGGTGCGAACCGGCGGGTTGTTTGGTTTTTGATCCGATATATGTGGGTGAAGATGATTGCGCTCCGCTCGCAGCATTTGCTGGCAGCGCATCATCCTGATTAACAGTCTTAAGCCATTAACAAGATTTAAGCGTTACGATATCATAGACTTATCGGGTTGGGGACTGACCAAATATGAGCGTCACTACAGGCTGGCAGGCCACTGCCAACACATTTGCGTGGTATTCTCCTTTCACAGCACCAGTCCCGGTCGTGCTTCGCGAACCTTTGTTGAGGCTTCAGAATGCCCGTCTCCATGAGGTTTTGCCGCGCCTTTGCCTTTGCATTGCTGCGAGCGCTGTGGCGATGGCGATGGCAGTGTTTGGCGATTTGCCATGGTGGCAACAATTCGGTCCGCCAGCCATCATTGTGGGCTTTTGCCTGTTCGTCTGGATACGAAGCCGGATACAGCCCTTGTTGGACGATCCTAAGACCATCGCTGACCGTCTACACAACACCATGTTGGCCTCAATCGGCCTTGGTGCTCTTGCTGGTCTGTGGTGTATTAACGCGTTTAACGAAACCGAGCGCTATTATTGCATGGTGGCCCCCGTGTTCATCGGGATTGCCGGACTGGTCAGCGCAACATGTCTGATCAATGTGCCACGAGCTGCCATTGCTGCCATGATAATGTCGGTCGCCCCCATCGCGATCAAGATGCTTTCCTATCCTAACCTAGGCGTGCGATCGATGGCAGTCATGATGATCCTCATAACGCTGCTCCAAAGCGACGTTGTGCTATCGAAGTTTCGCGAAACCGTAGCGATGTTGAGCGCACAGCGTGAGCTTGATATTTTGGCCAAATCTGATCCACTCACTGGACTCGATAATCGACGAGCATTCACTAATGCACTGGGCGAATTGATCGAGGAGGGTGGCATACCACTGGTGGCGATTGCCGACCTTGATGGTTTCAAGATGGCAAATGATAGCCATGGCCATCATGCGGGAGACGAAATTCTAAAGGAAGTCGCTCGCCGAATGGGCAAAGTTTGCCTGAGCGCGGGTTCAATTGCGCGGCTTGGCGGCGACGAGTTCGCAGTCATGTTCGACATCTCTAAGGGAGAAGAGCAGGCGCACCATGAGATTGAGGCCATTCGCCATACCGTCAAACTGCCTTTCGTTTATGATGGCACAGCGATCAGCATTGGCACAAGCATCGGCACCGCCATGGGTAAACCAGGCGCATGCGATGTAACCGAGTTGCTCAAAAGAGCCGATATGCGCCTTTACGCTGACAAAGGTCGACGCAAAAAGCCGGGGGTCCTGCTCGCAACGGCTTAAAGCGCGATGGCTTTAGTTTGATCCATTTTCCGCGCGCATAGTCATTGCGATATTCAGTGCTGCTCGACTGACACAAATGTGTTTTACGCGAATATGCCCTCGCTGTCTGGTCAGCGAGGGCACAGGCACAAGGCTGGTCAGAGAAACGCAGCCAGCGCCTCTCCAGCTTCGACTATATCATCGATCAGGAAACTGTCTTCGGCCGCTTCGAATACCAACGCACCTTGATAATAGAGCTCGTCGGTGGTCTGAAACAGCTGCGCAAAGACATCGGCCTCCTGATCTTCGGGGATGTTTGAAAAAAAAGTGCTCATCCCGTCGACTACTGATTGCCCACCATCGGCCATCGCGTTTTGAAAGGCCTGGACTTGAACAATCTGATCTTCGGCCGTGGCACCAGCGAATTTATAATCGATTTGCGAATTTGAAATCATCGCATACCAATTGCCGTATGAATAACGGATCATCAAATCAGCCATGACGAACGTCTCCAATCTGCACCGAAAGGCTGAGCGACATATGCTCTGAATCAGGTGTGCTAACGACGCTGAACGGGATACCGCTCCACGTATAGGGCGTTGACGGATCATCGGCCGACTGCACCCAATTGGGATGTGTATTGGGGGACAGTTGATCCGACATTACAAACCAGGTCGGACGATAGCCCATGCCGAACATCTGGAACGTCGCCACCAACCGGACACCGATACGGTAGCCGTCGGGGCTGCGCCAGCAACAGAAGATTTCAAGCGGCCCCTGATCAAGCGTCGATAGCATCTGATCGATCGACATGGATTGCTTGCCAGACATGGCTTGCAGCGTCGGCCCTGGCGTTACACCAGGGTTTGAAAGCACTTCTTGATAGACGTAACCATAAAAATCCCGAGTCCAATCGACCTTGGAGTAATTAATAAAACTTACACTTAAAGCAGACATGTGTCATCCTCCTAATAAACAGGTAAACAAATTATTTAATGATATTGACAATGTTACTCACACAATGCGCTATAATGCAGCGTACGTATGTATTTGAACTTTATGAAAAAATCTGTCAAATGCAGATCGTCATTAATTCGTTAAAAAATCGTCAAAACCGAAAGGAGTGGCTTCGCCCTTTCAAGCCTCCGCGATCCGGGCTATGGCGGCAAGATGACAACTGACCGTATTTACACCGCCGCGCTCGTCATCATTGGTGATGAGATCCTTTCTGGCCGCACGCAGGACAAGAATGTGGCGCAGATTGCGCTGTGGCTCAATTTGCAGGGTATCCGCCTCGCAGAAGTGCGCGTGGTGCCCGATGTAACTGCCGCCATTGTTGAGGCGGTCAATGCCTTGCGTGCTCGCAACGATTATCTGTTTACAACAGGCGGGATCGGGCCGACGCATGATGATATTACGGTTGATGCGATTGCCGAGGCGCTGGGCGTTGATGTGGTTATCCACCCCACTGCGCGCGCGGTGCTTGAGGGTTATTATGCACAGCGCGGCGGGCTGACTGAGGCGCGGCTGCGGATGGCGCGGGTGCCCGATGGTGCCACGCTCATCGAAAACCGCATGTCGGGCGCACCGGGAATCCGCCACGGCAATATCTTCATCATGGCGGGCGTGCCGCATATTACCGCAGGGATGCTTGATGCGCTGACGGGCACGCTCGAAGGCGGCAAGCCGCTGATCGCGCGCACCATTGGCTGCTGGGTGCCCGAAAGCGAGATTGCCGTGATGCTGGGCGCGACTGAAAAAGCACATGTCGGGTGCCAGATTGGCAGCTATCCCTTCTTCCGCGAAGGCCGGGTGGGATCGAACTTTGTCATTCGTTCAACGTCGGAAGCCGCACTCACGGCGTGCGGCGATGCGCTGATCGCGGCACTTGGTGAGACTGGGCGCGAGACGTTCGAGGGCGGAATCTAAACCCGCATCGCTTCGGCCGCGAGTGTTTCGGCCTCGATCAATATCGCATCATCGGTATCAGGGCCCGCCACGCGCTCGCGCCCGATCAGCATCAGCACGGGCACGGCAAGCGGCGAAATATAGGGCAGGGCCTTATGCACCATCGTCCCCGCCGCCCGGTCAAGCAAAGCACCCAGCCGACCAACGTCAGTCATCCGCGACCGCGCATCGGCCCATGCGGCCTCAAGCAACAAATGGTCGGGTTCGTAACGGCGCAGCACATCGTAAATCAGATCGGTTGAGAAGGTCACCTGACGTCCCGATTTTTTGGTGCCAAGGTGCTGGCGCTCAACCAGCCCGGAAATCACCGCCACCTCACGAAATGCGCGCTTGAGCAGGGCCGATCCTTCGATCCATTCAACAAATTCATGTGTCAATATGTCTGGCGAGAGCAGGCTGGCGGGATTGGTGACCGGCTTCAACCCCCAGATCGCAAAGCCATAATCGCTGGCGACAAAGCCAACGGGCTGCAACCCTTGGGCATCCATCCGCTTGGTGATCAGCATCGCAAGCGATTGGTGCGCGTTCCAGCCTTCGAAGCTGTAGACCACCATATAATGTTGGCCGTCGCGGGGGAATGTCTCAATCAGCAATTGATCCGGGGTGGGCAGGATTGATCGCCGCGCTTGCATCGTCAGCCATTCACGCACGTCAGCGGGAAAGCGCGACCATTGGCTGCGGTCATCAAGGAAGGCACGAACCCGGTCACCAAGGCGCGTGCTCAGCGGCATCCGCGCGCCCGCATAGCTGGGGATACGCGCCGAGCGGGTTGTGGCGCGGACGATCAGGTCAGTCGCGTCGACCCCCACTGTCTCAAGCGCGACCCCGGCGAAAAAGAAGCAGTCACCCGGGCTAAGCGAGGCGGCAAAATATTCGTCAAGCTGGCCAAGCTTGCGGCCATTTTTGAAGCGGACGCTGAGCATTGGCGTATCGACGATGATGCCTGCATTCAATCGGTGCTGGCTGGCAAATTTGGGGTGGCTGACGCGCCATAGCCCCGATGATTCGCGCACCAGCCGTTTGAACTTGTCATAAGCCCGGAGCGCATAGCCGCCGGTCGAAATGAGGTCGAGGATGCGCGTGAAGGTGGCGCGTGGTAGGCCTCGGTAGGGATATGCCGACGTCACTTCGGTAAACATTGCCGTTTCGTCAAAGGGCGCAGCGCACGCGCACGCCATGATATGCTGCGCGAGTACATCAAGACCGCCCGACCGGAACGCATCGCCGTCGCGCTCACCGGCGTGCACCGCATCAACCGCAGCTTGGGCTTCAAGATATTCAAAGCGGTTGCCGGGCACGAGGATCGCCTCGCTTGGTTCATCAAGCCGGTGGTTGGCGCGGCCAATCCGCTGCAGCAGCCGCGATGATCCTTTGGGCGCGCCCATCTGGATGACGCAATCGACATTCCCCCAATCAACCCCCAAATCAAGGCTCGCGGTCGCGACCAGAGCGCGCAGCTTGCACGCCGCCATTGCATTTTCCACCTTGCGCCGTGCCTCGATATCAAGGCTGCCATGATGGATGCCAATCGGCAGTTTGAGTTCATTGACCTTCCACAATTCCTGAAAAATCAGCTCGGCAAGCCCGCGCGTGTTGCAAAAGACCAAGGTGGTCTCGTGCGTTTCAATTTCGGCCATCACTTGGGCGGCAGCATATTTGCCCGAATGGCCCGCCCAGGGAACGTCGCCGGTGGGGAGCAGGATGGTGATCACTGGGTCAGAGCCGGGATCGCCGATGATCAATCGCACGGGCGCATTGCTGAGCCAATCCTGATAGGCCACCGGATCAGCCACCGTCGCCGATAGCGCGACACGGCGCATGGCGGGTGCTAGCATTTGCAGCCGTGCCAGCGAGAGGCTTAGCAAATCGCCCCGCTTGCCCGTCGCGAAAGCATGGACTTCATCGATGATCACCGTTTTGAGCCTCGCAAACATCAGCGCGCTATCGGGGTAAGAGAGCAGCAAGCTGAGCGATTCCGGTGTGGTGAGCAGGATATGCGGCGGATCAACGCGCTGGCGCTTCTTGCGGTCAGACGGCGTATCGCCGCTGCGCGTTTCAACGCGGAT
>JBJXDU010000100.1:0-18059 GCA_046153565.1 Sphingomonadaceae bacterium | reverse complement strand
CGGTTTACGCCTTATGGCCTGAATTGATGGCTAAGAGACCAATACGACCCAGTGGGAGTTGAATCGTTGTATGTTGCCGATTAGCCCTTCGGCTGGGCTGCAAAGCTCATGCGGTAAAAGTGCGGTAAAAATAGCCATTATACAATGATATTCCTGCTTTGTTCTGACCATAATTTTATTGGAAAGTGGCCGTTTTCCAAGATTTTTAGGTGACGGATTTGTGTTGACATCGCAGTGGTCGCAAGTTCAATCCTTGCCACGCCCACCATCAACTTGCTTCAAGAACGGGGGGAGCGAGATATCCGTTGATTATAGTCCGGGATCGCGGCCACCGATATGCTTCACTGCCTCAGCCTCGCTAATGACCTCGGCATATTTGGCCTGAAGGTCGAACAGGCTTGCCTCATGCGGCGCTGCGTGGCGATCTCCGCAAGCTTCCCGGACGACGAAGGGGGCAAAGCCGTGCTGGAGGGCGTCGAGAGCTGACGCGCGAATGCAGCCTGAGGTCGAAACGCCAGTGATCAGCAGCGTATCGATTTCCATCGCACGCAAGTGCGAGGCCAGCGCGGTGCCAAAAAAGGCTGAGGCATAGTGTTTCGAGATCACCACTTCGCCTTCACGGGGCTGAAGGCTCGGCGGAAAAGCGCCAAGGGGCGACCCTGCATCAAAACATTTAAGCGCTGGCACTTTGCGATAAAATAATCCGCCGTCTGCGCCGCCTGGTTGAAACACGACAGTGGTAAAAATCACCGGAATATGCGCCGCCCGCGCGGCTGCCAGTAGCCGCTCAGTGCTGGCGAGGGCATCCTCGACCCCTGCATAAAGGGGTGAGCTTTTTTCGAGATAGGCGATCACGAAATCGACGATGAGCAGCGCTGGACTTTTGCCAAACGCCAGATGACCATCAAAAGCGCCGCTATAATTGGCAGTGAGATCGCTCTGCGCGCGCGCCATTAGATGATCCCTGCACCCTTCAGCGACGATATCTCGGCAGCACTCATGCCGAGCAAATCGCCATAAATTTCCGCATTATGCTGCCCAACCACCGATGGCGCTGGCGAGCGGATAGAGCTGGGCGTTTCCGAGAGTTTGGGAAACGCATTTTGCATCTTGAGCTTGCCGAAGCGCTCGGTCTCGACGTCAATAATCGCCTCGCGCGCTTGAAAATGGGGGTCAGCAAGCATTTCGGGCGCGCGGTAAACTCGGCCTGCAGGAATGGAATGAGCGATCATAAACGCATCGACTTCATCGATGGTCAGCCTGCTTGTCCATTCGTTGATCAAAGCGTCGAGCTCAGTCTGATTTGTCCCCCGCGCCAAATGCGTTGCGTAACGCGGATCACTTGCCAATTCGGGTCGCTCCATTACGGCGGCCAACCGCCCCCAGAGCGAGTCTTTGTTGGCGCCAATCATATATTCGCCGTCTTTGCAGCTATAGACATTCGACGGCGCGATACCCGTCAGAACTGAGCCTGAGCGTTCGCGGATGAAGCCGCCGCGATCATATTCGGGAACCAGCCCTTCCATCACTTGCAACACGCTTTCGTACAGGGCGGCATCAACCACCTGCCCCTTGCCGGTGCTTGTGCGGACGTGAAGCGCAGCCAGCACGCCCATGGCACCATAGGTTGCCGTTAGCGTGTCGCCAATCGAGATGCCCATGCGGCTGGGCGGACGATCCGGTTCCCCCACAATATAGCGCCAGCCGCCCATCGCTTCGCCAATCCCGCCAAAACCGGCACGGTCGCTATAAGGGCCCGTTTGCCCATAACCCGACATGCGGGCAATGATCAGTCCCGGATTATCAGCATGGAGGATGTCGGGGCCGAGACCCCATTTTTCCATCGTCCCCGGTTTGAAATTTTCGATCAAGATGTCGGCCGTCGCGATGAGCTTTCTGACCAGCGCCTGTCCCTGCGGAACCCGAAGATTGGCCGAAACCGATCGCTTGTTGCGGGCGATGACTTCCCACTGCACCTTTTCCGCGCCCTGACCCCATAGCCGCATGGGATCGCCCTCTCCGGGCGGCTCGACTTTGATGACGTCGGCACCCATGTCGCCGAGCAGCTGACCACAGAAGGGGCCAGCCAGCAGCTGACCCATTTCGATGACGCGCAGGCCATCCAATGCACCCTTGTTTGGCACGCCTTACTCCGCAGCTTCAACCGTCGCCCACACCGGCTGCACCGGCGCAGCGAGACCGGTATCATTCGCGCAGGATGTGCGGAGATCTTCAATTGAGGGGCCATAATTGAACAGCTCAAGCGCGGGACGGGTCGCGCGCAAGCTGGCACGCAAGGCGACAGTCGCCACGGCGTCGACGACGCCAGCGGAATCAGCGATCACGCCATAGTCCCTTGCCCCTTCGATACTGACAAGGCCTTGGGTGATTTCTTTGCCAACTAATGCCGGATCACGCTCAAGCGGATCGCCCCAGCCGCCTCCGCCCCATGTGATGAAGTGGAGCTGATCGCCTTCCTCAACATGGACATCCTCGATCTTGTTGCCAATGATCGTCTGGCTACCGTCAGCCTTCTCCAAGACTTTACGCGCGCGCTTGCCGGGTTCGCCGCCATTGACACCCCAAGGAGGAACGAACCAGCGGTCATCATGGATCGAGATCGTGCCGCCAGCGAGGAAGCGGTAGGTCATGTGGATGCCATTGCCGCCCCGGTGGAGGCCCGCGCCGCCGCTATCGGGTTCGGTCTCGTACCGCTCGATCATCAACGGGAAATAGCGTTCGAGAAATTCGTTGGGCACATTGGTGAAGCCCGGCCAGAGTGAGTGGCCGTCGGGTCCATCACCCATTGGTCGCCCGGGAATGCCACCAAAGCCGATCTGGAACAGCTGGAACCAATCGCCCTTTTTGTCGTTACCCGAATAGAAGAGGTGGGGGCTTGAGGAGAAGCCCGCTGCGTTGAGGAATTCAGGGGTCTTCTGGCCGAGCAACCCGCCTAGAATATCAAAAATGCGACCAAGCGCGTGGGTGCGACCCGACAGTGCGGCGGGGAATTTCGGCTTGAGCAAAGAGCCTTCAGGGATACGGACGTCAATCAGATCGTAGAAGCCATCATTGAACAATATCTGCGGATCAAAGACCATGATCATGTAGATGCCAAAGAACATCTTGAACATATTTTCGTTGAGGAAGAAGTTGATCGACGCCTGACTCTGCGGATCGGTCCCGGCGAAATCGAGTATGACTTTTTCGCCCTCACGCCACATGGTGCATTTGATTTTGTAGGGCCCCGCGCCCATGCCGTCGTCGCAGATATAGTCTTCGAAGCTGACTGGTTCCTCGCCAATCGCCATGCCAATCAACTGCTTCATCGCCCGGTGGTTGCGCGCCAGCAAGTCTTGCGTGGCAGAGATATAGACATCATCGCCGAACCGTTCGGCCATTTCGATCACGCGGCGGGCGGCGACGCGGCATGATGCGATGAGCGCGTTCAAATCGGCTTGGCACCAATCGGGCTTGCGCGTCTGATGCATGATCAGCTTGATCAGATCATCATTATACACGCCCTGCTTCCAGATTTTGACAGGCGGAATGCGGACGCCTTCCTCGAAGATCGAATGGGCGTTGATCGGCATTGATCCCACGACCTTGCCGCCAATGTCAGACATATGGCCGAACATTGCGGTGTAAGCGATCAGGCGGCCATCTTTGAACACGGGAAGCAGGACGAGCCAATCATTGGAATGGCTGACCGCGCCTTCGCAGCTGTAGGGGTCAGAGAGGAAGATCATGTCGCCATCTTCCAAAGTGCCATCAAACTGCTGGAGAAAGCCCCCGATGAAACTGCCGAACTGGCCGACGATCATTTTGCCGGTATGATCTGCGATCAGCGGGAATGCATCGCCTTGTTCACGGATGCCGGGCGACATGGCGGTGCGGACGAGCGTCGCATCCATTTCGATACGGGCATTGCGCAGCGCATTTTCCATAATATCGAGCGTGACAGGATCGATTTCGACCTTGTTGAAGGGTGTGGCGTTGGTCTGGATGATGGTGGCGGGCATGTCGTGCTCCTCAGGCCAGATTGATCAGGATATTGCCAACCGCATCGACAGTCGCGACGCAGCCGGTTTCGATGAGGGTGGTCGAATCCATTTCGATCACAATGGCCGGGCCGGGGATCACGTCGCCTTGACGGAGCTTGGACCGGTCATAGATAATTGCCGCCTGCTCGCGTCCGTCCATCCAAAGTGTGTGATCGCGCATTTTGGCGGCCTGCGGGTTCCCATCGCCTTTGGGTAGTTCAGATGCTGGCAGGTTGAGCGTCTGCCCCAGTGCCACCGCGCGCAGGTTCACAATCTCGTGCGGGGTTTCCATGTTGAAGGTGAAGAGGCGGAGATGCTCTGCGTCAAAGCGCGTGAGCAGGCCGTCAACGCCGTCGCGCGTCAACACATCCAGCGTAATCGTCAGAGGCACCTCAAAGGCTTGACCCGCATAACGCACGTCAATCTCAAACTCGGTTTCGATCGCGCTGTCGGCAACGCCGTCCGATTTGAGTTCGCCGCGTATCTGTACCTCCATCTCTTTCAAGATGCCGATCAGCTCATCGGCCTGGGTCGTATTGGCAAGGCGAGAGAAGCTCCGCGCCGTCTCGGTTCGCATCCGCGTGGTCGCATCCCCAAGGGCACAGAGTACGCCGGGGGAGACGGGAGAGACAGCAGGCCAGCTGCCCATCAACCGCGCGACGGCGTTGACGTGGAGCGGCCCGGCGCCGCCAAAGCCCATCAGCGCGAAATGGCGCGGATCATAGCCTTGCTGGACCGAGATCATCCGCAGCGCGCCGAACATATTTTCGTTCACAATATCGATGATCCCGCGCGCAGCGGCCATCAGGTCGATCCCCAGCGCATCGGCAATGGTCTGCACCGCGCGTTTTGCGCCTTCGCGATCAAGCGTGAAGCTGCCGCCGAGCAGATTTTCGGGCAGATATCCAAGCACGACATTGGCGTCGGTTACCGTTGGTGCTTCGCCGCCTTTGCCATAAGCCACTGGCCCCGGCACGGCCCCGGCTGATTGCGGGCCAACGCGCAGTGCCCCGGTCAGTTCTGGCACATAGGCAATCGAACCACCGCCCGCGCCGACCGTCTTCACATCAAGCGAGGAAGCGCGCACCGAAAGATGCCCGACATCAGTCGTTCGCGAGCGACGAGGCTCGAGATTTTCGATAAGCGCGACGTCAGTCGAGGTGCCGCCGACATCAAGCGTGAGGATATTTTTGAGCCCCGCATTTTTGGCAACCCAAAGCGCTCCCGTGACGCCGCCAGCGGGGCCAGACATGAGGATGTTAACCGGATGCTCCTGCGCTTTGGCCGCTGACATTAACCCGCCATCCGATCGGAGCAGCGACAATTTGCCGACCATCCCCGTGGCAAGCAACTTGTCACGCAGGCTCGCGACATATTTACTGACAACGGGACGAACTGCCGCGTTGGCGACGGTCGTTAGGGTCCGCTCATATTCTTGCATTTCGGGCAAGACTTCATGGCTGAGCGAAACGGGCACATCCTGCATCATCTCGCGCGCAATCGCGCCAACCCGCTTTTCGTGAGCCCCATTCACATAGGCATTGATCAGCGACACGGTGATCGCCTCAACGCCCTGTGCCTTTAGGTGGGTCAGCGCACTGCGCACATCGCCCTCATCAAGTGGACGGACTTCTTCGCCCGCCGCATTCATCCGGCCTTTGACGGTGACCGTATCTTCAAGAGCCGCGAGCGGCGTTGGCTTGGGCCAGATAATCCAGCCCGCCAATCCGCCCGGAACGAAGCTGCGCGCAATCTGCATCACATGACGAAAGCCTTCGGTTGTGATCAGCCCAACGCGCGCGCCTTTGCCTTCGAGCACCGCATTGGTCGCAACCGTTGTGCCGTGGAGGAGATAGTCAATCTCCTTGGCATCCACCCCGGCCTTCGCACAGATAGCGCTGACGCCTGCCATGATGCCTTCGCTACTGTCATGCGGCGTCGAGGGCGTTTTGTGTCGCCAGAACGTGCCCGTTTTTTCATTGAACAGCAGAAGGTCGGTGAACGTCCCCCCCACATCGACACCCAGCCGGTAACTCATCCGCTCATGCTCCTTATGCTGCTTTGGGAAAGGCCGGCGCTTGTGCGACCATTCCTGGCAGTTTACGTCCCATCACATCGCTCAACCACAAACTAGCCGCGATCAATTTTTCCAAATCCATGCCCGTTGTTATGCCAGCCCGTTCGAGCATGTACACCACATCTTCACTCGGCACATTGCCCGCAGCCCCCGGCGCGAAGGGGCACCCGCCCAAACCGCCAAGCGACGCGTCAACAATCCGTGCCCCCGCCTCGATAGCGGCCCAGACATTGGCAAGGCCCGTACCCCGCGTATTGTGAAAATGAACTCGCACCGGAATCGGATTAATCGCAGCGCGGATACGGCTAACCAGCCGCGTCACATGCGCAGGGTTACCGACGCCGATTGTGTCAGCCAGTCCGATTTCAACCGGATCAGCTGCGGCCAGCCGCTCAGCCATGGCAACGACCCGGTCTTCGGCGACCTCTCCGTCAAAGGGGCAGCCAAAGGAGGCTCCAATGGTCACCTGACCCGTTAGCCCCGCATCCTTGGCCATGCCGATGATGGCCTTGGCCACCGCAACCGACTCGTCGCTCGTCTGCCCCTGATTGGCGATGGAAAACGCATCGCTCGCAACCGTCACTGCGCCCAGCTGATTGATCCGCCCTGTGGCAATTGCCCGCTGCGCCCCGCGCGCATTCATCACCAGACCGATATAGGTCACATCGTCACGATTGGGGAGGCCAGCACACACCGCGTCAGCGTCGGCCATTTGCGGCACACGCGTGGGGCTAACGAAACTCGCCACCTCGATCCGTCTGGCGCCTGCGTCTATGGCGCGGTTGATCAGGTTTACTTTGTCTGCCGTCGCGATGATTTGCTTTTCATTTTGGAGCCCGTCTCGCGCACCAACTTCAACAAATTCGATTGACTGAGCCATAGCAGTTACACTCGCATATTTGTGTACAAAATCAAGTGCCACCTATTCCGCTGCTTGTTCAAGATCGCCGCGTTGAGCCTGGTGCGCATCGGCATAAGCATGAAAGGCACGACGGATATGGCCGGTCATGATCGCCGCAGCCCAGTCGCCATCGCGCCGCTCGAATGCGCAAATGAGTTCGTCATGCTCGCGGTGCGACTGGAGCAGATTGTCGCGACCATAATTCTGCGCGGTTCGCCATACTATCGGCTGCTCGATAACACGGCCAAGAATAGTGGCGAGACGTGCGGACTCAGCCGATTCAAGCACGATGGCGTGGAAGGCGCGATTATGCTCAAGAAACACCCCGACATCTGGTTGCAAACTGCTAACCGCGTTCAAAATCAAATCGTTATGGGCCTTTAGTCGCTCAAGCAGAATCCAGCCAATCCGGGCGGCAGCGCGCTTCGCCGCATGGCCTTCAAGCATGGCGCGCAAGACAAACGAATCCTCGACGTCGTCTAGCGACCAATCGGCGACGAAGCTCCTCTGTGACGGGCTTTTGCGGATCAGCAATTCTGCCTCCAACCGACGGAGCGCATCGCGCACGGGAGTTCGGGAAACGCCACAACTTTCGGCAATTTTCTCCTCCCGGATCTGGTCACCCGACGGCAATTCGCCAGACAGGATCATCGCCCTGATCGTGGCATAGGCATGATCCGATGCACGCGACATTCTGCCATTTCTCCTAGGCTTGACCTTTGCTTACTGTATACAATAGAAACAGCGGGGAACAAGCGACTTGGTGACACGGCTTGGCCACGGGGAGAATGATAATGCGCACAACCAAAGTCATTTTGTTGGGATCTGTCGTTTTGTTGGGCATGACGGCAATGCCTGCGCTCGCACAGTCGGCTGAAGCTGAGTCCGCGGAAGCGAGCGATATCATCGTAACAGCGCGTCGACAAAATGAGCGGTTGATCGACGTTCCGGCTTCGGTCACCGTGCTCAGCGCCGATACGATTGCCAAAACCGGTACCCAAAATGCTGAGGATTTTGCCAGGCTCACGCCGGGTGTGACCATCGTGACGGGCACAGCCGAGGCAGGCGATACCCAAATCAACATCCGCGGCATCAACGGCGCGCGCGACGCGGAAAGCTCGGTCGCGCTAGTTGTTGACGGCATTCTCAAAACCAATTCGGCCCAGCTCAACCAAAATCAGGGAACACTCCGCCAGATTGAAGTGCTTAAGGGCCCTCAGGGCGCGCTCTATGGGCGCAACGCGGCGGCGGGTGCTCTGGTCATTTCAACACTGAAGCCCGGCGATAGGCTCGAAGGCGGTGGTAAAGTCAGCTACGCCAGCCAAAATACATTTGAAGGGTCGGCCTATATCTCGGCCCCGATTGGCGGCGGTGGTGTTGTCCTCTCGGGCTATTATCGCAAGACCGATGGCTTTTACCGCAACCTGTTCCTGCAAAACAGAAACGTGGTTGATGACCAAAAAGTCTGGGCGGTCGATGGGCGTTTCGTCACCAAGTTGGGCGATGCGACTGATCTGGATGTCAAAGCGCGCTATTCCAAGCTCTCGGGCGCGTCGATCAACTTCAACGCGGCTTTCCATCTGCCCTTGCTGGGCGGCGCGTTCAACGAAGATGTCGATGCACATGAGTTCCGCTATTATGGCAATATTCGCCCGTTCAATAACCAGAAGAGCTTTGACGCCTCGGTCAAGCTCGATCATGATTTTGGCGCGGCAAAGCTGACCGCTTGGGCGCTGTATTCAGACGTTAGACAGGAGCTCGGCGCGGACGGCACATCGGCTGACTTTGCTCGCTACATTTCCCCCGCATTCGGCGCCCCCGCCAATGCGACGAATATTGCCGTCCAGAATGCCTGCTTTGCGTCGACTGCGGCAAACACAGGTTTCCCCGTAAATCCGCCCGGCGTCATCGGAACCATCCCGGTACCGTTCATCTTCAACTTTAGCGGATCAACCTTCGGCCCTTATAGTCCAACGACATGCGACGGCACGCAATATCAGACGCGCAACCAGACGGACGTCAGCACTGAAATCCGGTTGGCCTCCACCGGGAACGGCCCGCTCAGCTGGCAGTTGGGTGGATATTATCTGCATATCGACCGTGATGTCGGTGTCAGCTTAGGTGCCGATCTCGGGCGGGGCATCACGCGCAATCTTTACAATGCGCCGGGATCAGACAATCCGACCTCTCAGCTCTATTCGGACAAGTTCAGCACCAATGTTTACGCAGCGTTCGGATCGGCAGACTATAAGCTTAGCGATCAATTCAAAGTTGGGCTCGCGTTGCGCTATGACATTGAAGCGCGGGACGTATCGAACCGTGTGCCCAATGTGTTCGATCCCATCACCGGGGCGAAGATCAACCCAGGCTTGCCTGCTACGGGTACTATCCCCGATCAAAGCCAGACATTCCGTCAATTGGAACCAAAGCTCAGCATCAGCTTCGCGCCTAACGCCCGCACCAACATTTATGCCAACTGGGGCGTTGGCTTCAAATCGGGCGGCTTCAACAATCAGGGATCGTCAGCCACGGTCAATCAGTTTTTCAACAATACGACTGGTGCCTTTGGCACGATCAACGCCAATGTTTTGATCAACGATCGTTATCGCAAGGAACGCTCCAGTGCCTTTGAAGCGGGGATCAAGGGATCGCTGTTCAACAACCGCATCACGTTCGATCTGGCGGGCTATTATACGCGCATTACTGACTTGCAATTCTTCGAATTTTTTGTTGGCTCCTTCGGGCTGCTGCGCGTCGTGTCCAACATTGACCGCGTCGATGTGAAGGGCTTCGAGCTCAACACAAGCGCCAAGATCGTCACCGGCTGGAGCGTCTTTGGCGGGTTCAACCTGACGGATAGCGAGATTAAGCGGAATAGCTCGCGCACATACAC
This sequence comes from Sphingomonadaceae bacterium, assembly GCA_046153565.1. Classification (GTDB taxonomy): domain Bacteria; phylum Pseudomonadota; class Alphaproteobacteria; order Sphingomonadales; family Sphingomonadaceae; genus Aquisediminimonas. The sequence continues at coordinate 8,145 of JBJXDU010000100.1, read as the reverse complement.
AGTGGGCAATAAATCCCCCTATACAGCGGATTATACGATCAATCTGGGCACGCAAATTGACGCGCCGCTCTCCGATGCCATCAAAGTTCTGATGCGCGCCGATTACCGTATCACGGGCCCGACCGTGTTCCACACCGTCCAGAATCAGAACCGCCCCACCGTATTCAGCGCACTGCTGCCCGCCTCGTTATTCGCTGCGCCGCCGGTCGTCGGCAATGGCGATTATAGTGCTGCGCGGCGTGATGCCTTCGGCGTGATGAACTTGCGCTTCGGATTGGAAGGCAAGAGTTGGACGCTGACGGCCTTTGCGGACAATCTGTTTGACCGGAAATATATTTCGGAAGCCATTCCGGCAATCGAATTTGGCGGATCGTTCATCTCGCCAGGCGCGCGGAGACAGTTCGGGGTGGAAGCTGGCTATAAATTTTAGTCGGCACACACTTTAACTCTTGCCCGACGCGATTTCATGCGAACGATCAGTTCAAACGGTCTCGCTTCATCGCATTTTTAAGCATCTTGCGAAGGTAAATTGTCTCCCGCCCGTATCTGCAGTGGATGACCCCATCCACAAAGGAGATATGTTATGCGTAACCCAACTGCCATTTCTGCCATTATTTTGAGTGTAGTCGCGATTGCCGCTGCACCCGTCGATGCGCGCATAAACCAGCGACAAGATCGCCAAGCCGTGCGAATTGCAAACGGCATCAGCACGGGCCAACTAACGGCGCGCGAAGGCGCACGGCTTGAGCGCCAGCAGGCCCAAATCGCCCGCTACGAAGCCCGGAGCCGTGCCGACGGCGGTGGCCTCAGCCGCCATGAACGGGCGCGGATCGAGACACTGCAAGATCGCGCGAGCCGCAGCATCCACAACCAACGACGCGACGGACAGACCCGATAATCGACGCTTATGGGGGGTGTGCAAACATCCCCCTTTTTTTTCGTGGCCCACCAAAAGACCTGCGAGTGCTGGATTGACCCTGAAGACAATGGCATCACGCTGCTCCATTTCAAAGATGTTCAACGCAACCGCGACTATGGATCTAGGGCGATTGCTGGCGCTGCGGACATATTGGCTGAGTCAACAATGCTGACCAGATTTGCCGCTCACCCTTCCCCGGCATAGAAAGCGTCACTTTTGAGCGTTGTCTGACTGGGTAGCTGAAGCGCCGCCAGCATCTCGGCCAGTTCTTTGAGCGCGGCGGGTTGCGCACGGCCAAGGCTGGGGATGAATTTGAGATCAAACAATGTCAGCCCAAGCGGGAATAGCTCGCGGTAGATCACTCGCTCCCGCAAGCCCGGTATCAAGCGAAAGCCAGCAGGCGGCGCGATGGCCCGCAAAGCGTCAAGGAATTTGCGCTCATTCTTTGAGGCCAGGCTGCGTGAGCGGTTTTGCATCACCACCCAGTCGAGCGGTCGGGCCCGGTGGCCAAGGCCTGGCTCCTTCAAATGCTCGACCAGCCGCGCGAAGGGGCCCAGTGTTTTGAATTCACCGGTATGAATGTCGATATGGCCAAGCATATCAAGATCGATGAAACTGTCATTAACGGGCGTCACGATCGTATCGGCCATGAAGATCGCCCGCCGCGCGATAGGCGAATCGTGCCCGCCGACATCGATGATCACAAACCCACAATCAATCTGCGCCATACGGATTTCGGCTTCGAGCCCCGCTTCATTTGCCTGATTTAGCACCACATGGCGCGGTCCGGGCAGAGTAACACCGTAATGCCGTGCGGTATCCTCGCGCGCATCCATCGCCCGGCCAAGCGTACGCTGACGCAGATCAAGGTCAAGCGCGGCCACCGTCTCACCCGCATTGCACAGCGCTACGCAGGTGTGGAACGCCGTCGTCGATTTGCCCACTCCGCCCTTTTCATTGGCAAAGACGATGATATGCGCCTTTTTTGCCATCATCGGACGGCTGAACCGCTCGCGTTCGAAATCGCTACGTTGCGGCGGCGGCAGGGCTGGTTCGTAGGTCGGAAGCGGCGTCTCGGGCGCAGGCAAGCGCAGTACCGGGGGCTTCGCCTTGAACCAGCGCGAGAAAATGCCCACGATTTCAATCCCTCATCAGCCGCGTGATAGCGCAGCTACGCTAAGCGCAATCGTGATCCATTGGCAACTCGGTTTTGGACACAAGGCTTACTCCTTGATCATCGCCAGCATCATATCGTTGGGTGGACGACGGCGATAATCGTCAGTTACCGATTTTGCTTTGACAAGGCCGTCGATGATTTTGCTGTCGGTATCGCTGAGCATCACAACCACTGCATCCTTGGGGCCCATTCTTGCCTGACGCGTTGTCGGCGCCCCGGCGCAGGCCGGGGTGACGAACATGGGTTCGCATCAATGCAGCTTGTTATCATACCCGCGATAAAGGCATCTTTTGAATCCATTGTCACAATATTCCGGCCAAAAACGAACCACGCTATCGGGCCTGCAGTGTGCCGATTAGGGCATGCACAGCCCGCCCGCTAGACCTCGTCGCAACGGATGCATGATTGTCATCCGAGGGCCAATTTTCATTGATCACCAGCCGGATCAAGCCGGACGACCCATTGCGGATAGCCTTCGGGGGACATGGCGATATCGTTTGAAGGCACCAGATCATCACCCGTTTCGATCCAGCCACGCCCGTCGCAGGTAAGGCAGACGCACCGCTGTGAGCGCTGGCTGGTCAGGTCAATTTCGCTGTTCCACTGGCCATAACCAGCGCAAGCCGAGCAGCGGACATCTAGATCACCCTGCCGCGGTTGGGCCGGGATACCATCAAAAGCATGGGGATCGTCCGGCCCTGCACAAGTGACGATGCGCCTTTCGTGCGCCATAGCACAGACCCCTTGATCGCTAATACAACCACACAATTTAGGCCACAGCCCTCACACAGGCAAGATCAGTTGATCTTTTCCTGCGCTGGCAAGACCACTTCCTTGGGCGTTAGCTTAGGTTTGGCGATCTGATTGCCCACCTCAACCCGAACGGCATAGGCACGGCCGAGCATGACGCCGTCCGGCCCAACAACCTGACCAATCACGTTGATATAATAAGTCCCGTCCGCTGTCGCGGTGAAGGGAATGGTCCATGACGCAGCGCGCCCTTTGGTCAACGATATAGTGGTCGCAGTGGTGCCCAGCTGCACCGCGCCGTCAGCATTTGCCGCCAGCGACAGACTTTGTCCGGCATAGCCATGCTCGATATCGATCGTCACGCTGTGCGGAGCATTGGCGCGCACCGGCGTTTGCATGCGGAATGAGAAATCTAGCGCTGCGCCTTCTTTCACAGTGCGGTTTTGGGCGGCTTTGGTGCCTGTGGTTGCACTGGTTTTTGCAGCACTCGCTGTCTCTTTTGCGCAGGCACCAACCGTGACTAACAGCGCCGACAAAAGCGCGATTTTGATCGTGGGATGAGAAATTGTCATGTGAAATCCAGTCATCATTGTACGGTTAAGTCATAGCAGGCCTGATCTCCGTTCGGCATGCTAGTGGTCATCGTGGTGTTCACGAAACTGGCGACCGCGATGACATAATCATCGGCGGCCAGCGAAAGCGTCTGTGTTTCTACCGTCGTCCCGCTAATATCCCGCGACGTGATTGTCGTGCCGCGTCGGTAAATTTCGAACAGGGGATCAGTCGTTGCAAGCGCCGGCCCGCTCGTCGCGCGCACAGTCACAGTCACGGAGCGCGTCGAGGGAATGGTCAACCGCGCAAAATCATAATTGCCGAGCCTGTTTTGGATCCCGCGCACGTTGGTTGAACATACCGTCACAGGCGGCCCGCCAACAGTCACCGTCTTATAAAATGGCAGAATGAAGGAAATGCCGCCATTATTGGTTTCACCGACCGCATCCGCGCGCCGGCTGCCAATCGATTGCTGGGCAATCAACGCATCCAGACCCGCCGCTGGAACACCCGGCTGCGTTGCAATGGCCCCCAGATAGGAATGGATATTGGTGATGAGCGGCGTGTTACGATAGGCGTCATCACGGAATGCGCGGTAAATCGGGCCAAAGCCGGCCGAAATCGTATCTGCGCCATCCGAATTTGAATCGAAGATATCGTATAAAATCGACGCCGTCGAACCTTCGTTAAACCAGCCCGTTGGCGAAAAGACATTATTTTCAACGTTGATCGCAAAGCCTGACGCTTGGCGAGGGCCAAAGCTGTCGCGATATATGGGATCAAGCAGCATCATCCCTGAAAACGCATTACCAAAGCCTTCGCCAAACGCCACGCGCGAATCCAGCGCCGCAGTGCCGGTATGGCTTCCCCCAATCGAGTCTGACCGTGACAATGTTCCTTCGACATAGTGGCCGAATTCATGAACGATAACGTGCGAGTCATATTCATCGGTATCGGTATCGGCTGCTCCCAGCAGCGCGATAAAGGGCTGTCCATTATTACTCGAGAAAAATGATGTTCCGATATCGCCATTGGATAGGTTGCCGTCTGCTGGCCGGTTGTTGGGGCTCCACAATATATTGAGCGGGGTGAAGGTAACGGTGGGGTCAACCGCAACGATTGCCGTTATCGGCTCAAGCGCTGAATCCGATATCGCAAAGGGCCCCGCAGCACGCGGGCCCGTATATGACGCCCCGCCCCAACCCGAAGCCGCATTCAAATCCCGCGTCGAATTGGCAGCACCCGAGCTGACAAGACTACCCGCCAAGATATAAGGCGCATTTGCATTTGTATTATCAAGCACCTGCACATTGTAGGTCGCGCCGCTTGTGCTCAACAATTGCGCCCGCACCCGCATCTGTACCGGCGTGTTCGAAGCGACAGTGACGCTATACCGACCCGCCATATCGGTGCTGGTCGTGGCAATGACCGCGCCGGCACCATCGAGCGCCTCGACCACATGCCGCCTGATCGGTGCCTGACGAATATTGGCATAATCGAGCGTGTTCGTTGTCCGATTATTGGGCACGCGGTCGAACGTCATCAGGCCCGAAATGGTCACGTTGGCAGGCGCGGGCGGCGGCGGCGGTGCAACGACTGGAGGCGGAGGCGTAGTGCTGTTCCCGCCTCCACAACCAGCCAAGGTGGCAGCGGCCACACAGAGGATAAGCGAAGATCTGCATAGCATCTGTTTCATATTCGACCCATTTTGTTTCATTGTGGACTGAAGCTAGGTAGCACTTTGACCAATGCAATCCATCTTTTGCGCTAACCATTCACATTCAAAAAGCCTCTGAAACAACATAGCCACACAAGCGCTTTCGCAAACCTGAATGCTACGATGCAAGCGACCCAAAGAACACGCCGTTAATCTAATGCCTGCCTTCCAACATCTCCACCACTCTTGCAAGACACATAGGGCGACGCGATGTGGGTGATTGTCGCGATTGGCATGCCGCAAATATGGCGGCCTTTGCACGTTTTGACGAGACGGCTACCGACACCGATACGTAGCCGATCAAACCGGCGTCACCATCTGGCCGAGGCGGGGAAAGTGGACATTGATCGTCCCCGCTCGCTCGCTCGTCCGCGCCACCGTTATGCCCGTCGCGTCGCAGCGCAGGAGCTCGCCTTCAACCGGCTGATCCCCTGATTGTTCGGTGCGGATCGCCACGCGCTGATGCGGGGCAAAGCCGTCGACCGTGCCGCCAACCGAGGCCGGTTCGCTTACCCGCGCGGCTTCAATGGCATCTTCGGCGCTGGCCTCTTCGAAAGTGCCATGTCCGATGGCCGCCATGCGATCATACCATGACGAAACCGCAGGCGCGGCAAAGGCAGTCGCGCAGAAATCCGCCGCGAACGGCATCGATTTGACGAACCATAAGTTCGAATAAAGCGCCATATCGCCGTGACCAGGCGCATCGCCGCCAATATAGTGCCGACCATCCGACAGCGTCTGATCGATCCACGCCACCGCGCCCAGCACCTGCGATTCAAGGTGCGGTGCAAAACGCGGCATGGCCTCGAAATCAAAGCCGACAAAGCGCTGCTTACGATCTGCGGCAAAGCCCGGCGGCAACATGTCAGCCGGCGCATTTTTGAAGGCCGCCCCGACATGCGCTGCGAATTGCGCCGCCCCTGCCCAGCCTGCCACGATCTTGTGCACCGCGCCGAGCGGCGCCGGATAGAGGCTGGGTTCGCTATGGAGCGCTTCGAGCGCATCAAGGATCGCCGCCGTATCGCAATAAAGATCGGCCCCGATTTGCAACACCGGCGTCCGCGCATAGCCGCCGGTGAGCTCGACAAGGTCAGGCTTGGGCATCATCATCGGGATCGTCACCGACCGCCACGCCAGCCCCTTGAGGCCCAGCGCCGTCCGTACAAGCTCACCAAAAGGGGATGTGGGATAATGATGCAGAAAAATTGCGGTCATGGCTCAACTCCTATCGTTGGCACTCCTGTCGCGAGTGCTTGGGATGATAGTGGCATGGAACGATCCGCGCGTCTCCGCAAATCTGCATGCCCGGCTGGCTAGGGTCAGGTGAGAGATTTGACCATCACCGATACTCTAACGCACGGTCAAGCAGCTGATCCCGTCACGCTTTAACGCCTCACAATAGTTATGGGCATCGGCGCCCGAAACGCGCAGGCGATAGACAAGCCGGGCATTGACGACTGCTGGCATCACGCTCTTCTGGAAACGGCTGAGGTCAGGACGTGTGATCAGCATCCGCGCCCAGTGTGCCTCGGCTTCGGCTGGCGATGGTGCGGCGGTTAGCTGGATGGTCTGCCCCCCCGCGGCTTGCGGCACAGTTGCTGGCGCGGCGACAGGGGGAGCAGGCATGGGGGCAATTGGCGGCAATGCGGCTGGTGGCGAGACTGCGGGAAGCATCGGGCGCGGTTGCGCAGGGGCGGCGCTGGCCAGCACCACAGCGGGCTTGGGCGCAGGCGGCGGAACGGACGGCGGGGCGAGCGCTGAATGCACCGGCAGTTGCGCGGTAAGAGCAAATTGCTGCGCATGCCGCTCCGTCTCAAGGGGGGCATCGCCAATCACCACCGTGGTTTCGCTCGCAGTGGTAAGCTTAAAGAGCGACTGCGCCATCGCACGCGGTATGCGAATGCACCCGTGCGACGCGGGATAGCCCGGCACATAGCCAGCATGGAGAGCAATGCCGCTCCAGGTCAGGCGCTGCATATAGGGCATCGGCGCACCGCTATAAATGTTCGAACGGTGGAGCTTGTGCTTTTGCAGGATCGGAAACACCCCCGAAGGCGTCTCATGACGGCGCTTGCCGGTAGATATCGGCGTCGTCGCCCACAGCGCGCCATCGCTGAACACGAACATATTCTGCGATTTCTTGCTGATCACGATCAACGTGCCTTGCCGGAGCATGGCTTCCACCGAAGGCGGGGTGATCATTGCGGGCGGCGGGGGAGGCTTCGGCACCGGGGGCGTTTGCGCGGCCTTCAGGCGCGCGGCGCTCAGTTGCGCGTCACGCGCTGCGTCGGCCGCATAGCCATTCGCCAAATGATAGAGTCCAGCGGCATCCAGCCCGGCCAGCAGCAGCGCAATTGGCCACAACAGCGCGGGAGATTTGAGAAAGGACCATCGCCGTTTAGCCATCGACCCGAGCGCTAAACGATGACCGGGCAGCGGCAAACGATTCGTTTTCCACCGCTTCAAGATGGGACAGGTTCCGACGTGATTCTTACCTCAGCGGGGGAGCGGTTGCAGTGATAGTTGCAATAACCTCTAAACTCTGCTTCGTTCATGGCATCAGGCGACCTACGAGATGCCGGTATCGCAAGGATAGTGTGGGGGTTATTGCAACTGTCATCGTAACCCCTGTCTGCGACTGCCCCCGCAACCCCGACCAAGCTTCGTGGTGCGCGGCTATTTAGTGCATTTAGAAAACTGGCACCGTAATTTGCGACTTCGTGCCAAGAAGGAGGATGGCTACATCAATTACGCAACGTCGTTGCGATCAGCTATTGACCTTGGCCATAGACTTATATTAAATTCAGAATCATATTCGAAATGTTGCTCATCCAATAGTCAAAGAACCACTCTATTTTAGCTTATTAATTCAATAATATTAAATTCAGAGGTTTGAATTTATATGTAACTACCCACCCCCTGCCGGATCATGCGGAGATAGCACCGAAGATGGTATGGAAAGGCTGATTTCCGGCGATGCGCGCGGTGTCGACGGTTGATCGCAGGGCGGCCTCGGCGTCTGCAGCCCAT
>JBJXDU010000099.1:0-28923 GCA_046153565.1 Sphingomonadaceae bacterium | reverse complement strand
CTGATCATTTTCGATCGACTGTTCGGCACCTATGTCGCCGAACCCGAGGAAGGCGGGCTGCGCTACGGCCTCACGCAACCAGTGACAAGTCACAATCCCTTTGTGATCGCGACACATCAGTGGCGCGTTATGGCGATGGCATTTGCGGCGGCAACCAGCTGGCAGGCACGGTGGCGCGTGTTATCGGGCCGGCCCTCCGATCTTGATCACCTCCCCGACGGTCAGCCGCATGCCGTAACGTCGGCGGGGTAGCGCTTGCCAAGTGCTGTGCAATTGATAATGACCGCGCCAAATTCAGCTTAAGGAGTGCGGGTCATGACCATCAGTTTCGAAAATCGTGTTGCCATTGTTACCGGAGCAGGCGGCGGCCTTGGCCGGGCTTATGCGCTTGAACTGGCGAAACGCGGCGCGAAGGTTGTCGTCAATGATCTGGGCGGCAGCCGCGACGGAACGGGGCATTCGGATGCAGCACTTGCGGTGGTTGAGGAAATCAAGGCAGCGGGCGGCACCGCCATGTCAAATGGCGGCAGCGTGACCGATTATGATCAGATGGTCGAAATGGTTGCCAAGGCCAAAGAAGCGTGGGGCGGCGTCCATATCCTGATCAACAATGCCGGCATTTTGCGCGATAAGAGCTTCACCAAAATGACGATGGAGGATTTCAAACTCGTCATTGATGTGCATCTTGTCGGGTCAGCGAATTGCACCAAGGCGGTGTGGGATATGATGCGCGAACAGGCTTATGGCCGCATTCTGATGACGGCATCATCAACCGGGCTTTACGGCAATTTTGGCCAGGCCAATTACGGTGCGGCAAAGCTTGGCCTCGCGGGGCTTACCAAGACGCTTTATCTTGAAGGTGCTAAATATAATGTCCGCTGCAACACGATCGCGCCGATTGCGGGCACAAGGATGACCGCTGACATCTTCCCCGAAGAAGCGTTCAAGGCCTTCTCGCCCGAAAATGTCGCGCCCGCCGCTTTGTTTCTGGTGAGCGAAGATGCGCCATCAAATGTGATTATGGGCGCAGGCGCTGGCTTCTTCCATACCGCCAACGTGACGCTCACCAAAGGTGCCATCCTTGGCGAAGCCGACCGTACGCCCGAAGGCGTCGCTGCTCACTGGGCCGAAATCTCTGACCGGACGGGGGAGACCGTGCCCGCATCGGGTAGCGAACAATCGGGCGCGGTGATGGCGCGGTTGATGGGGGGATAGATCACCCCGCCTACCCCCCGCTGGGCAAGCCTGCAAAGCCGCGCTACTATCGCCGCAAATAATTCAGCCTGTGGCGCGCCAACACCGTGTCGTAGATGAATGCTCACGCGAATCAGGAAAGGGGCGGGTGATAGATTTATTATATCCCCTATCGGGCTTTGGCGTTGGCATTCTCGTCGGGCTGACCGGAGTTGGCGGCGGATCGTTGATGGCACCGATCATGATCCTGCTGTTCGGCGTTGCCCCGGTGACTGCGGTCGGCACTGATCTGTGGTTCGCCGCGATCACCAAGGCATGTGGCGGGATCGTTCATCACCGGCAAGGCGGGGTCGATGGCCAGGTGCTCAAGCGGCTTTGTCTGGGCAGCCTGCCCGCTGCGGTTGCGACCCTGATCGTCTTGTCACTGACGCACGAAACGCAGATCAAGAATGGCGCGATTCTCAACGGCCTTGGCATCGTCCTGATCCTCACCGCAATTGCGACCCTGTTTCGTCAGCGCTTTGTTGACTGGAGCCGTTCTTATCAACGCAGCGCGGGGCATCAGGCTTGGTCAATCCAAGCGCCACTAACAATTGTGGCTGGTGCGCTGTTGGGGGTGCTGGTGACGCTCACCTCGGTGGGGGCGGGCGCGCTTGGCGTGACGATGATCCTGTGCCTCTATCCGCTGCGGATGCACGCCAAAAAGCTTGTTGCGACCGACATTGTTCATGCGGTTCCCCTGACTGTCGTGGGCGGGATTGGCAATTATTTGATGGGCAACGTCAATATGATGCTGCTCGGCAGTTTGCTCATCGGATCAATACCCGGGATCATCATCGGGTCGCTCGCCACGCGGCGCATACCCGATGACGCGCTGCGGGTAACGCTTGCCTGTGTGCTCGCGGTGGTTGGCGTGAAGATGCTGCTGAGTTAATCGGCGACCAATTTCATCAGGCGTCGCTCAACCGGCGCGAGCACAGGCCCCAGTTCATGCCCGCGCCGCAAGACCATCCCTGCTTCGCCGTAAAGCGTCCACTGGCCTTGGCGATTGCGCAAACTGGGGCGCTTTTCAAGGCGGAATTCGGGGCGTTCGGTGGCGCGCCTGAACGCCGAAAACACCGCCGCATCCCGGCCAAGATCAATCGCATAATCGCGCCAATGGCCGGCGGCCACCATGCGGCCATACAGGTCAAGGATATGCGAAAGCTCGCCCCGGTCGAAGACAGTTTGTGTCGCACCATTGGGAAAAAGAGTGATGACACCCATCAGGCGCGTTTGGCCTCACCCTCGCTAGCCCGCGCGGCTTCAAGTGCCGCCAATTGCCGATGCAGCCGTTCGACTTCGCATTTGAGGATCTCAAATTGCTGCGTGGCAGGATCGAATCGTTCGGTGCACGGCGTGCCGTAAGGGACAAAATCCTGCGTCGCTGGTTTGACTTCGACGAGCGTTGACCGTGCGGGGATGCCAATCATCGTGGCCCCTTCGGCGACATCTTTGGTCACGACGGCATTGGCACCGATTCGCGCGCCCGCGCCCACGGTGATTGGTCCAAGGATCGCCGCACCCAAACTGACAATCACATTGTCACCAATGGTCGGATGGCGCTTGCCGCCGATGCCGCCGGTCGGGTTGGTCCCGCCCAGCGTCGATCCCTGATACATAGTGACGTTATCACCAATCAGAGCGGTCTCGCCAATCACGACAAAACCGTGATCAATGAAGAAGTTACGGCCAATCGTGGCCCCGGGATGGATGTCGATGGCGGTCAACAGCCGTGACATATGGTTCACCAGCCGCGCACAAAAGTAGAGATCAGCCTCAAACAACCAATGCGCGATGCGGTGGAACCCCATGGCCCATAATCCGGGATAAGTCAGAATTTCCCACCGTGAGCGCGGTGCCGGATCGCGCGCCTTGATAGAATCCAGATATGCGACCAAACCATTCAGCATCGGAAAACCTTTCGCGCACCCAACAAACAATATCTAGGTGTTTGCAGTGCTAATTTCTAGAGGGGCTAGATTGTGGCAATTTCACGGCAGGCGACTGTGCATGGCGATTGCGGCGCGTCAATAAAATCCTATCTTTTTAATAGGAATTTAATCGAGGGGCATGATGGAATTTTTCGGCTTTGACCTTTACGCTCTGTTGCCATTCATTGCCATTGGCTTTGTAGCTCAGCTCATCGATGGCGCGATTGGTATGGCCTTTGGAGTGATCACCAACACGCTGCTGGTCAGCATGCTCGGCGTTGCCCCCGCGACCGCATCGGCGCGCGTGCACTTAGTCGAAATGTTTACAACCGCTGCATCCGGGATAAGCCATATTCTGCACAAAAATGTCGACTGGCGGCTGTTTTCGCGGCTTGCGCTTCCCGGCATCGGCGGGGCTGTCATGGGCGCTTATGTGCTGACCAGCATTGATGCCTCAATCGCCAAACCATTTGTGATGGCCTATCTGTCATGCATCGGGGTTTACTTGCTCTACAAGGCGTGGGGGTATGCGCATCAGCCGCGCGAGCCGCGCTTCATCGCGCCGCTTGGTTTTGTCGGCGGCTTTCTGGATGCGGCGGGCGGTGGTGGCTGGGGGCCCATCGTCACGTCAAACCTGTTGATCCAGGGATCATCGCCGCGCACAACAATTGGCACTGTCAATACTACCGAATTCTTCCTGACGGTCGCGGCATCGGTGGTTTTTATCAGCAAGCTAGGGTGGGAGGCATTCAGTTTGGCGACCTTTGGCCTGCTGATCGGGGGAATGGCCGCAGCGCCGCTCGCCGCGTTCGTCACGCGCCATATCCAGCCGCAACGATTGTTGCTGGTGGTTGGGATTGTTCTCACTGCGACCAGCCTCTTCAGCCTCTACAAATCGCTTTCATAATGCCGGTCTTTTCGATTAATAGCCGGGAATAAAGTCAGCGAGGCGATTAATGAGCGTCTACCTCCCTACGATCAAGCAGCTGCAATATCTGGTGGCGCTGCATGATCATGGCCATTTCGGCAAAGCGGCGGACGCCTGTTTTGTGACGCAATCAACCTTATCTGCCGGGGTGCGAGAGCTTGAGTCGCTCGTTGGTGTTACCCTGGTCGAACGCACCCGCCGTGTGGTGCGCTTCACCGCACTGGGCGACCGCATCGCTGACAAAGCAAGGCGTGTTCTGCGCGAAGCTGATGAGCTGGGTGCCATGGTGCGCGCATCGGGCAAGCCGCTGGTTGGTGAGTTGCGCATGGGGGTTATCCCGACCATTGCGCCCTTCCTATTGCCGCGAATTTTGCCGATGTTGCGCCGTGACTGGCCCGAACTCAAACTCTACTTGCGCGAAGAAACCAGCGCGGTGGCGTGCGAGTCGCTCAATCGCGGTCACGTTGATTGCGTGCTGATGGCGTTACCCTATCCGTGCGGCGACACCGAAGCAGAAGCTTTGTTCGATGATCATTTGCTCGTCGCCTTTCCGGCAGGGGAAGCCCCGGCAGGGCCAGTGACCGCTGATCAGATTGATGCCACGAGGTTTTTGATGCTCGAAGATGGGCATTGTCTAAAGGACCATGCGCTATCGGCGTGCAACCGACCCGAACTGCGCGCCGAAACGTCGATGCTGGGCACGTCGCTTCACACATTGGTGCAAATGGTTGAAAACGGTCTTGGCGTCACGATGCTGCCTGCCATGGCGGTTGAGGCCGGGATACTCGCCGGCACGCATATTACCGCGCATAAGCTTAACGCCGATCATCCCGCGCGCACGATTGCCCTCGTCTGGCGGAAGGCAAGCCCGCGCGGCAAAGAATTCAGCTTGCTTGCTGATGTGTTGCGCGCTGCCAATAGCGAAGCCTAATACCAGCGCGCAGCGGCCGCATCGTCGCTATTGCGGGCATCAACCCAGACTTCCACCCCATCTGCGCCGCGTTCCTTTTTCCAAAAGGGCGCGCCAGTTTTGAGCCGATCAATCAAAAAGGCGCAGGCCTCAAGTGCGGCTGCGCGGTGATCAGACGCGGTACCGACCAGCACGATGCGCGCGCCTTTCCCCAATTCTCCCACGCGGTGAATGATCGTGACCCCGTGCAAGGGCCAGCGCGTCGCCGCCGCCTTCGCCAATGCCTCTAACGCGGCCTGTGTCATTGCGGGATAATGGTCGAGCGTCAGGCTGACAAAGTCAGCACTGCCCCGCACTATGCCCGTAAAACTGGCCACCGCCCCGCCGCCCAGCGCCTCAAGCCGGGCCAGCTCCGCCGCGACATCGAAATCGGCGGCGCCAACGCGTACGATGATCATCCGCCCGTCACCGGGGGAAAGAAGGCAATTTCACGCGCGCCCGCAATCGGGCTGTCGAGCGACGCCATCACCTGGTCAATCGCACCGCGCAGTCGGCTCTGGTCGGCAAGCACGGCATGTCGCTGCGCCAGCCACCGCGCCAGATCACCCAGCGTCACAACGCTGGCAGGCGGATCAACGCTTTCGCTGTCGCATCCCGTGCCATCGCGCACCCAGGCAAAGTAGAGAACCGAAATCGCCACCGATCAATCCATATGCTTGATGCCGACGCGGAGATAATCCCAGCCGGTAACGAGGGTCAGCGCAGCCGCCGCCCACAGCGAAAAAATACCAACCGCGCGGATCCATAGCTGCGCTGGCAACCCTCCGGCCAGAATGAGCGCACCAAGCGCGATCATCTGAAACGCGGTTTTCCACTTGGCCAATTGCGATACCGGCACCGACACTTGCAGCGCAGCAAGAAATTCGCGCAGGCCCGAAACCGTGATTTCGCGCAGCAAGATGATCAGCGCGGGGATCAACTGTATCCCCGTGATCGACGCGGCATCATGGCGCGTACCCACCAGCATCAGAATGACCGCCGCGACCATGATCTTGTCAGCGATCGGATCGAGGAAGATACCGAGTTTTGAGACGGTTCCCTGCGCCCGGGCGAGATAGCCATCGAAATAATCGGTCACGCCCATCAGGCAATAGAGCGCAAACCCCAACAGCCAGCCAAGCTCCCATCCGGGGTACCATAAGAGCGCGACCAGCACGGGCACTGTCACGATCCGCGAGAGCGTGAGGATATTGGGAAAGGTCAGCACAGTGTCTGGCTTACCGTGCCGCCGCTCTATCGCCAAGCCCCTAGCGAGGCGAATCACACCAGCGCACGCAACCGCCCCACATCCGGTACGCCCAGCGGTGCTGCATCCGCCTGGTTAAACCGACGCCATCCATCGGGCCCGAGCCGTTCGAGCGGACGAAATGTGGTTTTATACGCCATCCGTGGGGACCCCTGAACCCAGTAGCCGAGATAGACATGGGGTAACCCCGCGCGACCAGCACGGATGATGTGATCAAGGATGATGAAGCTGCCCAGGCCTGTGCGGTTGGCATCATCGGGTTCAAAGAAACTATAGACCATCGACAGGCCGTCATCCTGCTGATCAGTCAAACAAGCCCCGACCAGCCGCCCTGGACGACCGTCTACCGACGGTTCGCGATATTCGATCACAAAACTGTTGACCGAGGTTTGTTCAACCATGTCAGCATAATCAATATCATCCATGCCCACCATGCCGCCAGTCGGGTGGCGCACTTCGAGATAGCGGCGCATCAAATCAAATTGTTCTTGCGTTGACCAAGGCCGACAGGCGGTGATCTCAAGATCGGCATTCCGCCGCAGCAATTTGCGCTGTGTCGCGTTGGGCTGAAACTCCTGCGCTAATACCCGAACTGACACGCATGCCGAACAATTGATGCAATTGGGCCGGTAAGCGACGCCCTGACTCCGCCGAAACCCAATCTTGCTGAGCGCATCGTTGAGTTCAGCGGCATGCGCGCCGCTGAGTTCGGTGAATACCTTGCGCTCCGCCTTGCCCGGCAAATAGGGGCAGGCGCTGGCATTTGTCACGAAAAAGCGCGGAAAACGAACAAGAGCGGTCACGGTAGATTAAACCTTAAAGACTGAGAATTGAACTGCGCGGCGATTATGAAACGGAATGGCGGTGGTGAAAAGGCCATTTACCACGAAAGACGGTTAATCCTAAACGGTTAGGGCGCGCAGGCAATTGACGGAACGGCGCAAAACTTTGCGCGTGTCACTTGGCAAAGCGCGCAGTTCACGCGACAAGAGTCCTATGCATAGCCTCCCCCTATTTATTCGCCTTCACAACCGCCCGGTCATCCTGCTCGGCCACGGTGACGGCGCAGATGCCAAGCGCCGCATTCTTGAACGCGCAGGGGCAACAATCATTGATGAACAGGGTGACGCAACTTTCGCCATTGTCGCGATTGAAGAGGAAGGTGAGGCGCGCGCCGCCACCGCCCGTCTCAAATCGCGTGGCATCCTTGTTAACGCAGTCGACCGGCCACAGCTTTGCGATTTTACCCTGCCAGCCATTATCGACCGCAATCCCGTGATCATCGCCATCGGCACCGGCGGCGCATCAGCCGGCCTTGCCAAAGCCCTGCGCCAACGGCTGGAAGCCATGTTACCCGCAACGCTCGGTCATGTGGCGACGACGCTCAAAAGCCTGCGCGCGAGCCTGCGGATGCGCTGGCCTGATGCCCGAGACCGACGGCAAGTGATCGATAGCGCCTTCACGGCTGGCGGCCCACTTGATCCCTTTTCGCCATTGGAGCCCGACAGTGTCGAACGCTGGCTGGACAACACCGGGGCTGCCGAAGCCGCGCTGCATAAATTGATCATCACGTCGGATAACCCCGATGACCTCACGCTCAAACAAGCACGGTTGCTGGGGCAAGCCGATACAATCTATCACCGCCGCGATATTGCCCTGGCCATCCTCACCCGCGCCCGCGCCGATGCGGTTCGCATTGCTTGCGAAGCAATGCCGGCAATGCCACCAGCGGGGATCACCCTTTATCTGGAGCATAGCTGATGCGAGCCTGCTTATATACCGGCGGTGAGGCTGCCGAACTGCCCTTTCCCGAAGGTGCGCAGCATTTTGGCCGTGCTGATTTGCTGTGGCTCCATCTCGACGGGCGCGAAAGTGATGTGCGGGCGTGGCTCTCGACGCAGGATGATATTCCCGATGTCGTGCGGTCGGCCTTGCTCGCCGTTGAAACGCGACCGCGCTGCGATGTGATCGGTCACGGCGCGCTCATCAATATGCGCGGGCTTGGCAAGACGCCCGAAGATGATCCAGATGCACTGGTCTCGCTGCGGTTTTGGGCAGAAAAAGGGCGCGTCATTTCGCTAAGTTTTCGCAGCCCGCTCTCGCTTGACCGCGTAGTGCGTGAGTTTTTGGACAGCAAGATAAAGGATCCCGGCGATTTGCTAACCGCCTTTGCGACGAGTTCCACCGATGATCTGGATCCCGAAATTGCCGCTCTCGGCGACGCACTTGATGCGATTGAAGTCAATCTGGCGGGCAGTGGCATTTACAAGATCCGCCGCGACGTCAGTGCGCTACGGTCGCAAGCCATTCACTATCGCCGCTTCGTCGTGCCACAGCGCCAGGCGCTTGAAAAGCTGGCCACAGCGCCGGTGAACTGGCTTGATGAGCATGACCGGATGCATCTTCACGAAGCGTCCGACCGCTTTTCGCGCATGGCCGAAGAACTTGAAGCGGTACGCGAACGCGCCGCGATTGTGCATGATGAATTGACTGACTTGCACGCCGAACAAATGGATGGTCGGTCATTACTCCTCTCAATCTACGCGCTCGTCTTCCTGCCGCTCACCTTCGTGACGGGCTTGTTCGGGATGAATGTGCCCATTCCCTACACAGATGATCCGACGGCCTTTTGGGTGATTACCGGGGGGTGCATCCTGACAGTCATCGTCGGCATCGCCTGGTTCCTGAGCAAGCGCTGGATTAACCGTGACGGATCAGTCGAGTAAGGCATCAATGGCGCTTGCCATCTTCACATCACGCGCAGACAGCCCGCCGGCATCGTGCGTCGTGAGCAAGATATCGACGCGGTTCCAGACATTGGACCATTCAGGGTGATGATCCTGCACTTCGGCCAGCAGCGCGACGCGCGTCATAAAGGCGAACGCGGCTGAAAAATCAGCGAAGACGAATTGCCGAGTGAAGGCATCGCGCGCCTCGTCAAAGTCCCAATCACATAGCTGATCGAGCGCATAGGCACGCTCGGCTTCGGTCAATTGTTCAATCATCGCGCTTTGCCTCATCGTTCGCTTGTGGTTATGTCGCAGCAATGATGGGGTCTGGTCAATCGCTTACGCTCGCAAATCTTGCCTGTGCACGCAGCGGGCGGTTGCTTTTTTCAAAACTTTCGTTGACGCTCGGCGCGGGCGAGGCGGCGTTGGTGAGTGGGCCCAATGGCATCGGCAAATCAAGCCTGCTTCGGCTGATTGCAGGGCTGCTGACACCGGCGGCAGGCTTAGTGACAGTAAACGGTCGGATCGCGTTAACCAGCGAAACCACAGCCCTTGACCGTGCCCAGCCGCTTGGCAAAGCGCTGGGCTTTTGGGCCGCGATGGACGGCGGCGTTGTTGAAACGGGCCTCACAGCCATGGGCATTGCGCATCTGGCGACCGTGCCCGTCCGGATATTATCAACCGGGCAAAAGAAGCGCGCGGTGATTGCGGGCGTGATTGCGGGCGGAGCACCCATCTGGTTGCTGGATGAACCCGCCAACGGTCTCGACATTGCCTCTATCGCGTTGCTCGAACAGGCGATAGCCACTCACCGTGCCAACGGCGGCATCGTCGTGGTGGCGTCGCATCAACCGATTATGCTGGCGGATGCCAAGCCGGTCGTGCTGGCATGATGGCCCGACTGATCTGGCGTGATGTACGGCTGGCGCTCGGCGGTGGCGCGTCGCTGCCGATCATATTCTTCTTGCTTGTTGCCACGCTCTATCCCTTTGGCGTGGGGCCTGACGGCGTGCTGCTGGCGCGCACCGGCGGAGGCGTGCTGTGGATTGCGGCCTTACTGGCCGCGCTCTTGCCAATTGACCGGCTGATCGCGCCCGATGCCGAAAATGGCGTTCTCGATCAGTTGACCGTGCGCGGTGTCAGCGACGAGATGATCGCAATTGCCAAAATGATCGCGCATTGGCTGAGTTTCGGGCCGCCATTGATGCTCGCCACCGTCCCTGCCGCCGCCTTATTGGGGCTCGAAGGCGGCACAGTGTGGCGGCTTGAAATTGGATTGCTGATAGGCACGCCCAGCCTTGCGGCTCTCGGCGTTATGGTCGCCGCCTTAACGACCGGATTGCGCGGCGGCGGCGCTCTCGCTGGCTTGCTGATGCTGCCCCTTGCAGTGCCTTTGCTGATCTTTGGTGCGGGGTCACTTGATCCCGCCAGCGGCAGCGCGCTCAAACTGCTTGGAGCGGCGTCGCTGCTGCTCTGTGCGCTCACTCCGTTTGCGGCAGGGGCGGCGCTCAGGGCGTTGCGTGAGTGACCGGCTCAGTTGATGATCACATCGAAATAGAGCGTCTGCGTAGCGCCTGGGTTAATTGTGCTGAGCGTTGCGGAAATGGCACCAGCTGAAAAGGTTCCCCCGGCACTTCCCGACAACCCGCTGCCCGTAGCAGCTGTTACTCGGGCGCCGTTGACGAATGCGCCCGTATTACAAACGCCGCTGATGCTGACCGTGCCGTTTATGAACGCGCTGTTCGCAACATAGGTTTCACCTGCTGGGATGGTGTCATTGATCACGGGAGCCGTTGCCGCCGGGCTCGCGGCGCCATTCGTGAGCGTAATGCAGTATCGAACTTCGGCCCCTGGAATTGCCTTTGGATTGACAGCGCCGTTGACCGGATCCCAGACGACATAACTCAATTTTTGAACAGTAAGCCCAATCGGGTTAGTGAAAGTGCAGGTGACCGCCACACCCGCAGAAATGGCGGCAGCAGTGAGCGTTACACTTCGTGCCGTCAGATCGACTGTTGCCGTCCCGCCGCTGCCCAGGCCCGTGCAGTTGATTGCGGATAAAGAAAAACCCGCAATTGGAGACTCGGTGATAACCGTCGACGCAGCCGCACTTGTGAGAAGTTGCGGTGTACCCGCCACGGTAGTGCCGGCGGTAATTGTTGTGAGTGACTGAGGGGTGACACCATTGGTTCCCGTAAAGCTGAACGTTCCCACCCCGCCTGTGCTCGTTTTGGCAACGATCACCGATGGCAGCAGCGTAACCACAACCGAGCCCGACGCTCCTGCCGTTCCCGGTGCTGTGCCGCTGACCGTCGCATTGCCCGCAGCGCCCGCGCCGCCGGTGCCGCTCGCCGCCGCTGAAATGATGGCTGCGGTCGTATTGTAGCAATTCCCGCCGCCACCGCCGCCAAGCTTCGTTCCGCCTCCCGTAGCTCCGACGGTGCCCGTTGCGCTGCCATCGTCACCCGATCCTCGTCCTGACGCGCCACCGGGAAATCCGCCACCGCCGCCGCCCGCTGCGCCTCCGTCGAGGTTGAAGACCGTGCCAGCGGTGCCCGTGCCAAGCGTACCGCAACCGCTGCTTTGCGCGATGGTGCTGAGGCCTGCGATACCAGCTGCACCTGGATTGTTCCAACCACCGCCAGAACCGCCGCCACCGCCGCCCGCTTGGGCAACAATTGTGCCCGCGAGCGCCACCGACGTGCCACCACCACCAGCACCGCCTGCACCGCTATAGCCGCCCGACGCGCAATTGGAGTTAGCACCAGCGCCGCCGCCGCCAAATGCGGACGCGACCCCTGCCCCCTGACACTGAGCAACAAAGCCGCCAGTAAAGGCCGTTGTGCCGCCTCCGCCAACGACCCCCGACAAGACTTGGCCTGGCGTAACACGCAGTGTGACCGTTATCGCCGCGCCAGCGCCGCCAGCGCCGCCTGCCCCATTGGCATCCGCGCCGCCGCCGCCGCCGCCGGCCCCCGCTGCACGCACGCTGACGAAAAAGACGCCTGCCGGCACTGTATATGTCCAGTTCCCGGCGGTTGAGAAGGTTGTC
Source organism: Sphingomonadaceae bacterium (assembly GCA_046153565.1). Taxonomy (GTDB): domain Bacteria; phylum Pseudomonadota; class Alphaproteobacteria; order Sphingomonadales; family Sphingomonadaceae; genus Aquisediminimonas. The sequence goes on along the minus strand of JBJXDU010000099.1, from coordinate 16,831 downwards.
GATGGCGACACCTGTGCCAACGCCGCGCCCGGCAGCATCGCCATAATCACGCTGACCATGGCGGCAAACGTTGCTGTCCAGCTGTTTTTGAAGTGTCGCCAGTACAACGGTCGATCCCTTCCAAACCTAACGCAAAGCGCACCCATTATGGCATAAGCGATAATCTATCGTTAACAACGTGATCGGGGAAGGAGCGAAGCGCGTTCATCGTCGGCGGCGCGCGACCAGCGGGCAAAGATTGCGGTGGGCAGGGTGAGGCCGCGTGTCTCTTCACGCACGCCTAGCTCCCCGCATTCCACCATCCCGCCAAGATTGGCAAAATGCTGCTGCACCAACTCACCAATGGCGAGCGCTGACATCCTTACGGCATAGACGGTCAGGAAGAGAAAGGCAGACTGTGCATCAAGCAAGGCGCGGCAATCAGCGATCAATCCCGGGAGATGCTCCTCAAGCCGCCACACTTCGCCTGTTGGCCCCCGCCCGAATTTGGGGGGATCAAGGATGATCCCGTCATAACGCTTGCCCCGCCTCACTTCGCGGGCGGTAAATTTGGCGGCGTCATCGATCATCCAGCGGATCGGGCGCTCGCTCATCCCCGAAAGCCCCGCATTGCGCTTGGCGGCTTCGACTGACTTTTTTGACGCGTCGACATGCGTAACGGCGGCACCAGCGGCGCTGAGTGCGAGGCTACCAACACCAGTATAGCCGAACAGGTTCATGACAGCGGGGTCGCTGCGTCGCTCCAACTGCATCTGCATCCAGCGCCACACCGGGGCCATATCGGGGAAGAATCCAAGATGCCGAAACGGCGTTGTCTGCGCCTGAAAGCGCACATCTTCCCACAGCAGCGGCCAGCCATCGCGCGGCACATCGCGGGCAAATTCCCAGCGACCGCCACCATCCTCATCCGAACCGGGAATGAATTCGCCGTCGGCCTGCCAATCTGGCGATGCCGGTGCCCACAGCGCTTGGCCCTCAGGGCGGATGAAGCGATACCTGCCATAGCGTTCAAGTTTGCGGCCATGGCCAGAATCGATCAGGCCGTAATCAGCCCATGGTTCGCCAACGATAGTGATCAGGCCCATCAGCCAACCATAACGGCGCGCGCCATGATATAGGCTTTGACGGCTTCGAGCGTACCGGGGAGCGTATCATAACGTTCCTGCCGATCCATCAACCCGCCAAGCCTGCGCGGAAGGCTAGGCCGCACGCCAATCGCGCGTTCAACCGCGTCGCGGAATTTGGCCGGATGCGCGGTGCCCAGCGTGACGATAGGAATATCAGTGGCGAGCCCGGCCTCGCGCGCGGCGGCCAGCCCAATCGCGGTGTGCGGATCAAGCACCTGTCCTGCGTGTTCATGCGCCCAGCGCATCGCCATTGCCATGCCGTCACCGTCAATCCGTGCGCTTGAAAAGAGCGGCTTGGCGCTCGCGATCATATCGGCGGGGATGGCCATTGCCTTGGTCGCTTCAAAGCCCGCCATCATGCCCGCAATCGCCGCGCCGTCCTTCCCCGACAGATCAAAAAGGAGACGCTCAAAGTTTGAACTGACCTGAATATCCATTGACGGCGTTGACGTGGGGGTGACTGTCCCTTGGCTATAATCGCCACTGGTCATCGCTCGGTGGAGGATATCATTGACATTGGTCGCCACAATCAAGCGCTCGACGGGCAGACCCATTTGCGTCGCCACATAGCCCGCAAATATGTCGCCGAAATTGCCCGTCGGCACCGAGAAAGCGATTTTGCGCCCGGGCGCGCCCAAGCGAACGCCCGCGTAGAAATAATAAACGACTTGCGCCATCAACCGCGCCCAATTGATCGAATTGACCGCTGACAGCGCCAAGCGGCTCGACATTTCGGCGTCAGCAAACATCGCCTTCACAATCGCCTGGGCATCGTCAAAACTGCCTTCGATCGCGATATTGTGAACATTGGGCGCAAGCACCGTCGTCATTTGCCGCCGCTGCACGTCCGAGACGCGCCCGAGCGGATGGAGCATGAAGATATCAACCTTGTCACGGCCAGCGAGCGCATCAATCGCGGCTGAACCCGTATCGCCCGACGTCGCGCCAATCACGGTCAGATGCGTGTCGCGGGGGCCAAGGAAGGTTTCAAACAACAGCCCGACTAGCTGGAGCGCGACGTCTTTGAACGCCAGCGTCGGTCCGTGAAATAATTCAAGCAGCCAATGCTGGTGATCAAGCTGCGTAACCGGTGTGACGGCCGCATGCGCGAAGCTGCCATAAGCGCGTGCGCACAAGTCGGTCAACTGCGCGTCGCTGAGCGATCCCGCTACAAAGGGCCGCATCACGCGCGCGGCGGTCTCGGCGTAAGACAGGCCCGCTAGTCCGGCAATTTCGGCCTCGGTCAACTGTGGCCAGCTGTCGGGAACATATAGTCCCCCATCGCTCGCAAGCCCGGCAAGCGTGGCCCCTTCAAAATCAAGCGCCGCAGCGCGCCCCCTGGTGCTGATATATTTCATAGCGCCCCAGCGCTTAGCGGCGGCAGGCACAATTAGGCAAGCGCGTCGTAAATCAGCTTGGCACCAACAACCACCATCAGCGTGTAGATCAGCGTATAAAATCGGGCAGTTGAAACGCGGCGGACAAGCCAGACCCCTGCAAAGGTGCTGATCACGGCAACGGGCAGCAGGATGGCGGACAGGATCAGATTATCGCGGCTAAACTGACCAAGGGCGGCATAAGCAGGCACCTTCGCCCAATTGACGGCGGCAAAATAGAGCGCGGAGGTGCCCGCAAACATCTCCCGATCATAACGCCGCGAAGTCGCCCACATCTGGTAGGGCGGGCCGCCCGCATGCGCAATCTGACTGGTGAAGCCTGACGCAATGCCAAAGGGGATGCCAAACCAGCGCGAGGGCACCGCGTCACTGCTTACCTTCAGACGATGTTGACCGCGCAATTGGTAAAGGCCGAACAACAGCGCGATGCCGCCAACCATCCCCTCAACCACGCTCACCGACACGAACGTAGCCGTTGCCCATCCAAGGAAGATGCCGACAAAGGCCGCTGGCAACATGACGATCAGTAAATCCTTGTCCCATGTCTTGCGAAACGCCCAGACGCCAACGACATCTTGCACAATCAGGATCGGCAGCAAAATTGCCGCCGCGCGCACGGGATCAATCACCAGCGCCATCAACGGCGTGCCGAGCGCGCCCATGCCTGAAAATCCGCCTTTGGCGATGCCGACTAGGATCACCGCGATCAAGGCAACGACATAGAAGATCGGGTCGCTGGGCAGCGTCATGCGCGGCGGCGCAGCGCCAACATGTAGATTAAAGCTGCTATCCCGGCAAATAGGAACCATTGCACCGCATAGGCCAAATGATTGTTGGGCACATCATCAAGCGAAGGCGGCGCGCTTGGTTCCAGCCCCGTAGCGGGGGTATTTGATACGAGCATCAGGCCCGGCGCTGCACTCCCCAGCCCCTTGGCAATCACGCTGCGGTGGTCGGGCTGCGGCGCGATGACGCCCTTGACAGGGCCACCTGTCCACGGCGCTTTGACAGAAAAGCCTGCAGACCAGCCAATATCGACGACCAGCCCCGGCCCTTCGGCGCCAGTGCGGCACTGTGCAATATGACGCCAGCCCGATTGCCCCTTGCGGTTGCGCCCCGGCTCGACCTTGATTGATGCAGGCTCCAAACATAGCGCACTGGCTCGGCGGAACCATAAACGGCTGTCGGTTCCGATGGCCGGGTAGGCCATTTCAGGCTTTGCCGCTGCGCCCGCATATTGCGCGATGAGCGCGCGCTTTTCCTCAGCACGGCCGAGTTGCCAGACGCCCAGCCCGATCATCACCGCCACAGCGCCGCCGACAATGATCGTCGAAATGATCGGCAATCGCGTCATGGCACAAGCCGCCCTTCACGCGCGGCGTTACGAAATTCAAGGATCAAGAGCGCGGCTTTCGCCAGTCGAAGCAAGCCCACCACCATTGCGAGCGTCAATGGCAGCCAGAGCAATATATGTACCCAAAAGGGCGGGGCAAAGGCAAGCTGCACGGTCACCGCGAGCGCCACAACAATGCCGCCCACGATCATGATCAGGAACGCTGCAGGGCCATCGCCAACGTTGAATTGGCTGAAATCAAGCTGGCAATGCGCGCAGCGCGGCGAAAAGCTGATCACACCCTCAAACAGCCCCTTTGCGCCGCAACGGGGGCAAAGGCCGTGAAGCGCTGCTGACACCGTGCTCGGTGCGTTATGCACGCCCCATGCACCACGGGTCGGGCTGCATATCAACTACCGGCCCTTTGGTTCCCGGCGCGGGGAAACGCGATTTGAAGGTGAAAGCATGCTGACTTGGCCCGAACCGATCTAATCGCCAGAGCCGCGCCAGACCATCATCAAGCGTCGGAATTGTGCCCGCCGGAATCCACCACAATGCCTGATAAGCACCGTCAAAGCGCTCAAACCAAGCTTTGCGCTGCGCCATGAACGGCGTATGTGCGCTGCGATAGACATAGGCGAAGAGCGCATCAGCATCTTCCCACACCGACATATTCGCGGCCATCTGGGGATCATCGTTGATCGCAATATCAAGCGCGTTGCCGCTATCGCTTTGCATCCGCCAGACGAAACCGGGGCTGGCATCGGCCACCGCATTTATCGCATCAAGCGCGCCCACAAAATCGGCGACCAGTGGATCAGATGCAGGCGCGATCAGCCGCCCGACGTTAATCTGGGCGAGATGCCACAGCGGCGCCATTAGCCGGCGTGGATCGGTGCACCCCAGCCGCCCCAGACATAGATGACGACGAAGAGGAACAACCACACAACGTCGACAAAGTGCCAATACCAAGCCGCCGCCTCAAAGCCGAAATGCTGACGCGGGGTGAAATGGCCTTGGTAGGAACGCACCAAACAGACAGCGAGGAAAATTGTTCCCACCAAGACGTGGAAGCCGTGGAAACCCGTCGCCATGAAGAAGGCTGCGCCGTAATTGGTGCCCGCAAAGTGGAACGGCGCATGGGCATATTCATAGGCCTGAATGCAGGTAAAGACCGCGCCGAGGATAATCGTTGCCCAGAGACCCTTTTTGAGGCCATCGCGGTCACCGTGGATCAGCGCATGGTGCGCCCACGTCACCGTAGTGCCCGAACAGAGCAAGATCAGCGTGTTGAGCAGCGGGAAAGCGAACGGATCAATCACTTCGATCCCTTTGGGCGGCCACATTGCCGCTGCCGCCGCGCCTTTTTCGCCAATCAAATTGGTAACCGCACCCGCTTCGTCAATCGTGAGCGGCACGGGGAACAGCGAATAATCGAACCATGCCCAGAACCAGCCAACGAAGAACATCACTTCAGACGCGATGAACAGGATCATGCCATAGCGCAGATGAAGCTGCACCACCGGCGTATGATCGCCCGCATGCGCTTCCTTAATCACATTCGACCACCAGCTGTAAAAAGTCAGCAGCACGCCAGCGAGGCCGGCAAGGCCAACATAAGTGCCCACAGGCACTTTGTGCATCCACATCACCAGCCCACCAAACATCGTGCCCGCCGAAAGCGACCCGACCAGCGGCCAGATATCGGGGGGAAGAATGTGATAATCGTGGTTCTTGGCACCAGACATTAGTTTTCTTTCTGTAGCTTGGACGTGTCGCAGCCGCTGACTAGCTTGGCTTTTTGGATTCGTCCACGGAATAGAATGTGTAACTCAGCGTAATTTCCGATATGTCGCGCGCGTCCACATCGTCAAGGATTTTGGGATCAACATAATAGATTACCGGCATCCGCACCTCTTCACCGGGTTTGAGTGTCTGCTGCGTGAAGCAAAAGCACTGGATTTTGGTAAAATAAGCGCCCGCCGCTGCCGGTGACACATTATAGCTGGCGGCACCCGTAATCGGCTTGTCCGACAGGTTTTTGGCGACGAAGAAAGCAATTTCGCGCTCGCCAATCGTGACCGTTTCGCGGGGCCGCTCGGGCTTGAATATCCACGGCAGTTCGTTCACGTGATTGGCATCAAAGCGAACCGACATTGTCTTGCCAATGCGCGCGCCCGGTGCCTGCCCACCGACATTTTCTTGCGTCGTACCCGCAAAGCCCGTCACCTGACAGAAAATGCGGTAAAGCGGGACGCTGGCATAACCAAGTCCGCCCATCGCAAAGACCAATATTGTCGCCATCAACGCGGTGCGGCTGTTGCGATCCATCAGAATCGGCTCCCGATACGCGCGAGCGTGATCATGTAAAACAAGAGCACCAGTCCGACGAGCAAGCCTGCTGTGATCAGCGAACGGGTCTTGCGCCGTTTGTTAAACTCATCCTGGTTCATGGCAGCAACCAGCGGTCAAAGGGCAGCGCGCCGAACACGACGAATAGATAGAGGATCGAGAAAGCGAACAAGCGCTTCTCGAGCTTCATATTGTCATCAGGCTGAGATTTGCGCAGGCCAACCTGCACCGCAAGCGCCAGAAATAGCAGCGACAAAATCGTTGCCGTGCCGCCGTAAATCCACCCCGTCAGCCCCATCGGCCACGGCGCAATCGCCACCGCCACCATTGGCAGCGTGTAGAGTGCGATTTGATGCCGCGTTGTCCGCTCGCCCGCCACAACCGGGAGCATCGGCACGCCGGCGGCTGAATAATCAGCCTTCATGAAGAGAGCGAGCGACCAGAAATGCGGCGGCGTCCAGAGGAAGATGAGCGCGAACAGCAGGATCGGCAATGCCGAGACATCGCCCGTTACCGCCGCCCAGCCAATCAGCGGCGGGAACGCCCCTGCCGCGCCGCCGATGACGATATTCTGTGGCGTGCGTCGTTTGAGCCAGACGGTGTAAACCAGCACATAGAAGAGGATCGAGATCGCGAGGATGCCCGCCGCAAGCCAATTTGCCGCAACGCCCATCAGCAACACCGAGAAGAAGGACAGGCCAACGCCAAACTGGAACGCCGTTTCGCGGTCCATCCGGCCAGCGGGCAGCGGTCGTTTTTGCGTACGCTTCATCAGCGCATCGATATCAGACTCATACCATTGATTGAGCGCCCCGGCTGCCCCTGCCCCAAGCGCGATACACAGTACCGCTGTGAAGCCGATGACGGGATTGATCGCGACAGGCGCTGCGAGCAGCCCCGACAGGCCGGTATAGACAACCAACCGCACAACGCCGGGCTTAAGCAGCGCCAGAAAGTCACGCCAGTCGGTCGTCGCCACAAGTGGCGGGGAGAGAGGAGGGGTTGAAGCCATGATCAGGCGATCTTGGGCAATGTCTCAAACTGGTGGAACGGCGGCGGGCTCGAGAGAGTCCACTCAAGCGTCGTAGCACCTTCGCCCCACGGATTGTCTTCCGCCTTGCGACCAGCGGCAAGCGCATAAGCAATGTTGGCAAAGAATACGACCATCGACGCCGCCATCAGCAAATAGCCATAGCCGACAATGCCGTTCCAATAAGCAAAAGCATCGGGATAATCAGGAATACGGCGCGGCATCCCATCAAGCCCGAGGAAATGCATCGGGAAGAAAAGCAGGTTCACACCGATGAAGAACATCCAGAAATGAAGCTGGCCAAGGCTCTCGCTCAAATGGCGTCCGCTCATCTTCGAGAACCAGTAAGTGAAGCCCGCAAACAGCGAGAAGACCGCGCCGAGCGAGAGCACATAGTGGAAGTGCGCCACCACATAATAAGTGTCATGCGTATAATTATCGATGCCGCCATTGGCGAGGACAACACCCGTCACACCACCAACGGTGAACATGAAGATGAACCCAATTGCCCACATCATCGGCGTTTTGAAGCTGATTGATCCGCCCCACATCGTGGCAATCCAACTGAAAATCTTGATGCCGGTCGGCACCGCGATCACCATCGTTGCGGCAGTGAAATACATTTTCATATTCACGTTCATGCCGACGGTGAACATGTGGTGCGCCCAGACGATGAAGCCCACTACACCGATAGCCACCATCGCATAAGCCATGCCGAGATAGCCAAAAACGGGCTTACGACTGAAGGTCGAGATGATCTGGCTGACCATGCCAAAGCCCGGCAGGATCATGATATAGACTTCGGGGTGGCCGAAGAACCAAAACAAATGCTGGTAAAGCACCGGATCACCGCCGCCAGCCGCATCGAAGAAGGTCGTGCCGAAATTGCGGTCAGTGAGCAACATCGTGATCGCGGCGGCCAGCACGGGCAGTGCGAGCAAAAGCAGAAAGGCGGTCACAAGAATCGACCAGACAAACAAAGGCATTTTGTGCAAGGTCATGCCCGGCGCGCGCATATTGAAGATCGTGGTGATGAAGTTGATCGCGCCCAAAATCGACGACGCACCCGCGAGATGGAGCGAGAAAATTGCCATATCAACCGACGGCCCGACCGAGCCGCTTGTCGACAGCGGGGCATAGATCGTCCAGCCGGTACCAGCGCCAAGCCCCGTGCCACCGGGCACGAATGCCGACCCGAGCAACATCGCAAAGGAGGGGACCAACAGCCAGAACGATACGTTGTTCATCCGGGGAAACGCCATATCGGGCGCACCGATCATGATCGGAACGAACCAATTGCCAAAACCGCCGATCATGGCGGGCATCACCATGAAGAACACCATGATCAGGCCGTGCGCCGTGATCAGGACGTTCCAGAGGTGCAGCGCTTCATCACCCTGCCGCCCTGACCAATATTCAAGCCACTGGATACCGGGTTCGGCGAGTTCCATCCGCATCATGCCCGAAATCGCGCCGCCGATAATGCCAGCGGTGATTGCGAAGATCAGATAGAGCGTGCCGATATCCTTATGGTTGGTCGACATGAACCAACGTTGGAAAAAGCTGAGCTTGTGATCATCATGCGCATGGGCATGGCCGTGCGCGGCGACAAAATCATGGGCATTTGCGGTTGTATCAGACATTATATTCAGCCTTACTTGGTAACAGCAACAGGAACCGCAGGTGCGGGGACGGTTGGCGCTTCAATCTTTGTGATGCTCGGTGGTGTCGCCGGAGCAGCTGCCGCGACGGGGGCAGTTGCGCCCGGCAGCGTGCCGCCCTTGCTCTTGATCCACTCGTCAAAGCGCGCGCGGCTTACCACTTCGACTGCAATCGGCATATAGCCATGGCGCGCGCCGCATAGTTCGGAACATTGCCCGTAATAGACGCCTTCACGGTCAACGGTGAATTTGATTTCGTTTAAGCGCCCCGGAACCGCATCCATTTTGGCCCAGAACGCCGGCATCGCCCAGCTATGGATCACATCTTTTGATGTCGTGATCAACTTGATCGGCGTGTTAACGGGAATCAGAATTCGGTTATCAACCGCCAGCAAACGGGGTTCGCCTGCCGCTTTCGCGGCGGCATCCGACAGACCGTTCGATGTGATTTCAAAATCGCCATAGTCAGGGTAATTGTAAGTCCAATACCATTGGTTGCCGGTTGCCTTCACCGTGATCGCACCCTTGCCCGCAGGCTTATATTGCTGCGCGAGCAGCTGGATCGACGGGATTGAGATCACCACCAGGATCAATACCGGCACCAACGTCCATATGATTTCGATCATCGTATTGTGTGAATTTTTGGACGCGACCGGATTGGCCGCGCGACGATAACGGAACGCCACCCAGCCAAGCAGGCCAAGCACGAATAGCGAAATGAGCGTGATGATCGGCATCAATAGCACATCGTGCATCCACTGCGCCTGACGGCCATCAGGGGTTACCTGCGCTTGGATACCGTAACTACCCGAAATCGGCTGACCAATACCTGCGGTCGGCGCGGTTTGCGGCACAGCTGCTGGGGCAGGCGCGGTCGAGTCGACTTTGGTGCTGACCGCGGCTGGTGCGGTCGGTGCCGCTTCCTGCGCCATCACAATTGCCGGCGCAAAAGCAAGGCTAATCGCCAAAAGTGCAGATTTAAACATGCTCATTCCTGTTATCATTTCCGTCACCGGGCTTTACGAGATTTTCGCCGCACAGCAACATGGTATTGCGACTATGGCCCCGCGCTATAGGCTTGGCTTTTGCCAGTCTCAAGCTTTTGATGCGCAATTTTCCGTAGCCGTTGCGGCGCGACGATATGACGCTTATCTGAAGTTCGTGTTAGCAGACGTAGCGCGGGGCAAAAAGTGTGACCAACGAAGAAGTTTTGGCAGAATTCAGAGCGGCAGATGCCTTGCTTGAAGGACATTTCATATTGTCGTCGGGATTGCGAAGTGCGCGCTATCTGCAGTGTGCCCGCGTATTGATGAACCCTGCGCGCGCAGCAATGCTGACCGATGAACTCGTCGCCCGCTTGCCCGCTGATGTTCGCGAGTGCATTGATATCGTTGTTTCACCCGCAATGGGCGGCGTGATTGTGGGGCATGAAATGGGCCGCTCGCTCGGTGTCGACGCTATCTTCCTCGAACGCCCAGACGGCATTTTCCACCTCCGCCGCGGGTTTCGGATCGAAGCCGGTCAGCGCGTGTTGATGATGGAGGATGTCGTGACCACCGGCCTGTCATCCCGCGAGGCGATCAAGGCTATTGCGGCTGAAGGCGGGCAGGTTATCGCGGCGGCGGCGCTGGTTGACCGGTCAAATGGCACCGTTGATCTGGGCGTGTCCTTCTTCCCGCTGATCCGGCTTGAGGTGGCGAGCTATGAAGCGGATGCGTTGCCCCCTGAACTGGCCGCGATCCCACCGATCAAGCCGGGCAGCCGGAGCGTGGCCGCATGACGCTTCGCCTCGGCGTCAATATCGATCATGTCGCCACGATCCGCAATGCGCGCGGCGGGGACCATCCTGATCCGGTGCGCGCTGCCGAGATCGTCGCGGCGGTTGGCGCAGACGGGATCACGGCGCACTTACGCGAAGACCGGCGACATATCCGCGATAGTGACATCGAACGCATCATGGCCGCGACCAGCCTGCCGCTCAATTTTGAAATGGCGGCGACCGACGAAATGCTTAGCTTCGCGCTGCGCCACCGCCCGCATGCCGTTTGCATCGTTCCCGAAAAACGCGAAGAGCGGACGACCGAAGGCGGGCTTGATGCAGCGGGGCAGCATAATCACCTCGCCCCAATTGTCACACAGTTGCGTGATGCCGCGATCCGCGTCAGTCTGTTCATCGAACCCGACCCGCGTCAGATTGATGCCGCCATCCGCCTCGGTGCGCCAGTCGTCGAATTTCACACGGGCAAATATGCACATTTGCTGTTGGATGGCGATCAGAAAGGCGCGGAGATCGAGCTGTGCCGCCTCTCCGATGCTGCCGCGCTCGCCGCCAAGAACGGCATCGAGGCGCATGCCGGCCACGGCCTCACCTTCGACAATGTCCAGCCCATCGCCGCAATTCCTCAGATTGCTGAACTCAACATCGGTCATTTCCTGATTGGTGAGGCGATCTTTATTGGATTGGATGAGAGTGTGCGGCGGATGCGCGCATTGATGGATACGGCACGGTGATCATCGGCCTTGGCTCTGACCTCTGCAATATCGAGCGAATCCAGAATTCGCTCGACCGCTTTGGCGAACGCTTTGAAAACCGCGTTTTCACAGCAGTTGAACGCGCTAAGGCAGCCAAACGCCCCTTCACGCGCGCAGACACTTATGCCAAGCGATTTGCTGCCAAAGAGGCATTCTCAAAAGCGGTTGGTACCGGTTTCAAACGCGGCGTGTTCATGAAAGATATCGGCGTGGTCAATGCGCCTTCGGGTGCGCCCACGCTGGCGCTCACCGGCGGGGCCAAAGCGCGGCTCGACGCGATGGTTCCTGCGGGCTATGAAGCCTTTGTTCATCTTACACTCACCGATGATCATCCATGGGCACAGGCCTTTGTGATCATTGAAGCTCGCCCTTTGCCAGAAAGCCCTATGCAATCGTGACCGAAGCCACACCCCTCCCCGACACCAGCACTACCGCAGTCAAGACCAAAACTGCCAAGGCACCTATTGACTGGTGGGGAGAAATTAAGGGAATCTTCTGGCTGTTACTTGCGGTGCTTGGCTTTCACAGCGTCATTGCCAAGCCCTTCTTCATCCCGTCTGAATCGATGGTGCCGGGCTTGCTGAAGGGTGATCAGCTTGTCGTCAGCAAATTTCCCTACGGCTGGTCCTATGTTTCGCCGACGATCCCAGACCCAATTGCGATGTTTCGCAGCGTGGTGTTGCGACAGCCGGTTGACACATGGACTTATCAATTGCCCTTCATGAAAGGTCGCTTGTTTGGCGCGCTGCCCACACGCGGCGATATCGTGATCATCACACCCCCCGGCAGCAAGATCGATTATATCAAGCGGCTGATCGGACTTCCCGGCGACAGGCTCGAAGTGCGCGGCGGCACTGTCATACTCAACAATGTACCGATCACGCGCTCTGCCGTAACCGAACGGCTGATCCCGATGGACGCCAATAGCGATTGTTCGCCCGATATGTATCCTGGCCGCCAGGTGACGGGCAAGGATGGCAAGTCTTATTGCCAGCTCCCCATCGTGCGCGAAACGATGTCGAATGGCCGCAGCTATGATACGGTCGATATGGGCTATAAGCCCGATGTTGACGATTATCCGGCAATCACCATCCCGGCAGGCCATGTCTTTGTGATGGGTGACAATCGCGATAATTCAGCTGATAGCCGGGTGGCCGTGATCAACAACGGGCTGGGCGGGCCCGTGCCATGGGAAAATCTGGGCGGACGCGCTGAATTCATAACCTTCTCGCTTGATGGCACCAGCAGCTTGTTCAACCCGATCAGCTGGTTCTCCGCGATGCGCGGGAGCCGCGCGGGGACGAGCTTGCATCCAGATGTCGCGAAGTGAGTAAAGGCGGTAAGCCCAATCTCTTAAGACCCGCTTATCCTCAATAGTCGTTGAGTGCTGAGCCTGTCGAACCATCGAAACGGCGTATCGACGGATTGAGTTCACCTCTTTAGCGCTCAACGCCCGCCGGGTATGCCCTGCGGCGGGACACCGCCCTGTTGCTGCAATTGTTGCTGCATCGCCTGAATTTCGGCCATGCTGCGGAAATCAAGCAGATCGACGTCAAATATCAATGTCGAATTGGCCGGGATGCGTTCGTTAGCAACAGCGCCGTAGCCAAGCGCGGCGGGGATGCACAGGCGGTAGCTTCCCCCGCGTTGCATGATCTTAAGCCCTTCGGTAAAGCCCGGGATCACGCCGGTTACCGGGAAAGGCGTCTTTTGATTGGCGTCAAATTCTTTGCCGTTGGTCAGGCGCCCCTTATAATTAACCAACGCCACGTCGGCATCGGTTGGGGTTGGGCCTGAGCCGGGCGTGATAATTTGATACATGAGGCCGGTCGCCGTGGTGACGGGTGCAAGTGTCTTGCCCTTTACGGCTGCGAACGCGTTCGCACCGCACTGCGCGCCAACGGCATTTGCCGTTCCGACCCACGCAAGGCCACCAGCTGCAAGGACCGCGAGGCCAACCCCCACAAAAAGCTTAGTGAGCGTGCCTTTGGGCGTGGGTTGAAGCGGAACCGCCGTAACTGACATTAGTCTAAGCCCCTATTTCACACCGTCACGCTCAGCGCGCTTGCGATCCATCTTGCGCGCGCGGCGGACGGCAGCAGCCTTTTCGCGGGCGCGCTTTTCCGATGGCTTTTCGTAGTGACGACGCAGCTTCATCTCGCGGTAAACGCCTTCGCGCTGGAGCTTTTTCTTCAAGGCCCGCAGCGCTTGATCGACATTATTATCGCGAACGATGATTTGCATAAATTCGTCACACTCCAAAAAAACCAAAGGGCTGGTTGCAACTGGGACAACCAAAACCCAAAAGCAAAAAATAAGGGTTCGCAGCAGCCTTATGCTACTTCGTTGAGGGGGCCGTTAACAGGAGATTCGCAGAAATTCAAGGGGGCGGTTAATGCGCGTCAGAAAATAGCGCGGTTTGCGCCATCAGATTGCCAAACCAAGCGTGATCAAGTGATAAAGTGAAAGCAAACCAGCCATCGCCACAGTCAGTGTGACCAACGGTCAAACGCCCGGGGCTTAGCCATTGGGGTAGCCTCACCCGCCACGCGCCGAACTTCAGGAAATAATGATCGCTGACAAATAACAGCGCGCCGTCACGCACCGCGAGCGTAAGCGCCACGCCAATGCCGCCGCCGACATATTCTTCAAGCCCCGTCGGCCCCCCAAAGCGTTTGCCGCTCTGGATCACTTGGGGGAAGCTGCGATGATGGCCATATTGGCGCGTCCAATATTGGCCGCCGCTTGCTTCATCTTCTGTGACCGTGACCGTCGCCGGGACAAGCGTATCGCAGGCTAAGGGAAGCGGCGCGCCGATGATCCGCAACGCGTGCGCAAGCCACCAGCCCAGCCGGCTCACACGACATTCGACGACTTCGCCCTGATAAACGACACTGGCTGCTCCACTCAGCCGTTTGGAAAAGCGCGCCTGAACCGCAGGCGGCAGCTCCGCCCACGCCTTGGCACCGAGCAGCGCGCGGAACCGCATATCACCCAGCGGCGCAGCACAAAGGCGCGCAGAGGCCGGGTGCAGCGTGACGACATTAGTATATTCCTGCTGTACCACGCGCGCTCTCCTTTATGCCAAGAAACGGATGATCCGGGATCCCATCCGGATAAGCATCATCAGCTTGGATGTCGGCACGGTCATCATTTCTCCGTACCAGCCGTTGATCGTCCGCAGGAAAGCAAGCATTTCAGCAAGCCGCTTGGCCGCGACAGGGTCAAGCGCCGGGTCGCCATCCGCAGCCGCAACGCACAGTTCGAGTGCCGCCATCGCCGGATCGATTTCGCGTTCCTTGCGGCCCGCCGCAATCCGGCGCACCATTTCCCAAATGTCGGCTTCCGCCGCATAATGATCGCGGCGGTCTCCCATCACGGGCACCCGCATAATCAATTTCCACCCGATCAACTCCTTGAGCGAAGTGGACACATTGGAACGCGCCAGGCCAAGCTGATCGGCAATATCTTCCGCCGTCACTGGCTTTCCGCTTAGATAGAGCAAGGCATGCACCTGCGCGACCGAGCGGTTGACGCCCCATTGCCCGCCCATATCGCCCCAACGCAGAATGAATTGTTCAACCGCGAGAGGAGGCTTAGCCGCTTGCATTTCATCTATTTCTGTCATAACAGAAATATCAGGCATTTCTGTAGAAATGTCAAGTGAGGAAATGATGATGCATATCATGGTGATCGGGGCGAGCGGCAATTTCGGCGAGCGGCTAGCGCGGTTGCTTGCTAATGAGCCGGGGATTGGGCTGATCATCGCAGGACGGCGGCAGGAGCCACTTGACGCTTTAGCCACCGAACTCGGCTGCGCGACCGCTACGCTTGATCGGTCGACGCTCACGCCTGCGGACTTGCAAGCCCATAAAGTCGACATGGTCATCGACACGTCAGGGCCCTTTCAAAACGCCGACACGCACCTGATCGAAACCTGCATCGCGGCGGGCGTGCATTATTGCGACATTGCCGATGGCCGTAGCTTCGTGGGCGATATCGAGCGCTTTGATGCGCCAGCAAAGGCGGCCGGTGTCGCCATCATTAGCGGGGCCAGTTCCACGCCAGCACTCAGCGACGTGGTGGTCACCGATTTGACACAGGACTGGACAAGCATCGATTCGCTGCGCGTCACGATCAGCCCATCGAACCGGCAAAAGCGCGGCCGGGCGGTAGTTGCGGCCATTTTGGCGGGCGTCGGCCAACCGCTCCGCCATTTCGCGCGCGGCGGTTGGCAAAGCGGATGGGGGTGGAATGGCGCTCACCGCGTTACCATCCCACACGTCGGGCGACGCTGGGCCAGCCTGTGCGACACGCCCGATCTTGACCTGTTGGTCGCACGTCATAATCCAAGAGTCGAAGCGCGTTTTTCGGCAAGTCTTGAACTGTCGGTCATGCATCTCGGCCTCGCGTTACTCAGTTGGCTGGTGCGAATGCGGCTGATGAAAACCTTGTTGCCGCTTGCCGGACTGCTCAATTGGGCCGCTGACAGGCTTCAGTCGTTCGGCAATGATATGGGCGGCATGTTAGTTGAAGCGAGCGGGCAGGATCAGGCAGGGCAGGGTCAATTCGCCAACTGGTGGTTGGCCGCAAAAGGGCCGATTGGTCCGCACGTCCCGATCCTCGCTGCGCTTGGCATTGCGCGCCAGCTGCGCGATGGACAATTGGCGTGGCGCGGCGCTGCCCCTTGCGTTGGGTTCCTAGACCTTGCTGCCTTTGCGGCGGACTTCACCGCGCTGGGCATGATGACGGGAATAGAGCGGCGGCCCGCGGAACCGCCGCTTTTCAAAACCGCGCTTGGCACTCGCTTTCATCAGCTACCCGCCGCGACGCAGGCGATCCATAGCCCCGCAACTGCGCTGGTCTGGCGCGGCGAGGGGACGGCTGCGCGCGGCACGTCGCCTATGGCTCGCTTGCTCGCGCGGCTTTTCGCCTTTCCCCACGCGCCCTCGCCAGTGCCCGTCACTGTCATAATTGAACAAAGCCCCGACGGCAGCGAGGATTGGCACCGCATCTGGCCCGGTCAAGTGATGCACAGCCGGATGAAACGGCCCGCACCCGACACTATAGAAGAACATTTTGGCCCCTTCGGCCTTGCGCTTGCCCTGCACGCCCATTCGGACGGGATCGACATGCATATCGCGCGCGGCACGCTCTGGCGCCTGCCCTTGCCCCGCTTCCTCTTGCCGCGCATCACTGCCACCGAGCGCGCCGAGGGCGAGCGGCACCTATTCGATGTTGATGTGGCGCTGCCGCTCATTGGCAGGTTGGTTCATTATACTGGTTGGCTTCGCGCTATCTCCGCCAAGTAGCGAACCAATCCGCGCGACCGCCTCATCAAGCGTCACCCGGTCAATCGGCGTTCCCGGCGGAAAAGCCGTGAGCAAGCGCGAGGGCAT
>JBJXDU010000098.1:0-35228 GCA_046153565.1 Sphingomonadaceae bacterium | reverse complement strand
GCCGGAAAACCTGCAAAGGTCGCTATCACCGCCATCATGCGAAAACTCGTCATCATGGCAAATGCCCTGCTCAAAGCAAACCGTTTGTGGAAGGAATCTATGGCTTGACCATCACGGATACTCTAGACCGCCTTCTTAAACAGCACCCGATCTTCCTCGCCAAAGCCCTTATTCCATATGATCCAGCCATAAGTGATCAGAATGAGCGGGATGCCGATGATGATTTCAACCCATTCGGGGCCAAGCGTTGAAATGCCGCCGACAATTCCAGCGGCTACGGTCGCAAAAATTAGGGGCCATCGCCATACTGCGACGGTTGACCCAAGCAGATGACCGGCCAGCCGCGTCTTGATCATTGATCCGATCGCCATCGCAATGGCGAGCGCGGCGGCGGGGCCAACCGCTTGATAATATTCATTATAGCCATATGACCGGATCGAGAGGATAAGCGCGAAACTCAAGGCCGCCTGCACCGCGATCATCACCAGTGAGACAAACAAATTCCGCCAGCTGGCAATATAGATAAGCGCCGCCTCGCTCACCACGGCAGCAGCAGCGGCGACTTCAGCGAGGAGCAAGAATGCTAACGCCCCGTTGCCCAGCGGGAAATTAGGGCCAACGATCCCGAGCACCCCCTGCCCTGGCAGGCCAAGCGACAAAGCACCGCCCGCTTGTGCCGCGAGTATCCAGAAGCCAACCTGACTGATCTGCTTGGCAACCGCCGCTTTATCGCCGGCCTCAAGCTTGCGCGCGATGACAGGGCCGAGCACGGGATCAAAGCTGGTCTTGAGTTTTTGCGGCAGGCTCGTAATCTGCTGTGCGACATAATAGATGCCAACGGTCGCTGGCGACACGAACAGCCCCAAAATCGCGAGATCAATCCGCCGCGTCGCCCATTCAATTGCCTCTGCGCCCGCAATCGGCAAATTGCGCCGCGCCAGCGTTATGACGCGAACCGGCGCTGGCCGCCATCCCCACGGCAGCCCGTAACTGCGCACGAACGGCACCATCGCCGCGAAAAACGCTGCCGCTATTGATAGGCCGTAAGCCATTAGCAATCCGTGGCGTAGCGACACCAACGCAAATAACCCCGCACCAATGCTGATCGTCCACGGCTCAATGATCGCGCGCGCGCGCACCGAGGCTTTGATATCATAGCGGTAAGCGAGCGCGGCCAACATCACGTCGGCCGCCGCTATCGGGAAAATGGCGAGCGGCAATAAGCTTTCAAACCCCTCAACCGCGCTGTTGGGGAACATCGTCTTCGGCAAAAGGATAAGCAGGATCGTCGCCGGGATCGACACAATGAAGACGGTGAGCAGCGCGTCCCACACTTCATGCGTCGCAATGCTGTCATCACGTGAGAGTTGTAGCGCTAGCCCGCGACGCAAGCCCATCGTCGCCAATTGCGCCGCAAATTCGACGATCAATATCGCATAGGCCATGCGCCCTAAATCTTCGGGGCCGTAAACGCGGCCAGCGATGAAAAGGAAAGGAATCCGCGCAGCCAAGCGCAACCAAAAGCCGATGACGTTGGTTCGGCCTCCCGTGGCCAGTGCAGCAATATCGTCAACGGGCGGCGCGGCGATCGTCAATGCGCGGCACCCCAATTGGCACCAGTGCCAATTTCAATGCCAAGCGGCACGTCAAGCTTTACCAAGGGTTCAGCGGCGGTCGCCATTACCTGTTCAATCACCTTTGACGCAGCGGCAACATCGCCTGCGGGCAGCTCAAATACCAATTCGTCATGAACCTGCAACAACATGCGCACCTTCGGCAATCCCGCCTGCGCCAGCGCGGGGAGCATCCGCACCATCGCGCGCTTGATGATATCGGCGCTTGTGCCCTGGATCGGCGCATTGATCGCGGCGCGTTCGCTTCCCTGCCGTTCAGTCTGGTTCGCCGCGTTGATCCGCGTAAAATGCGTCTTGCGCCCGAATAGGGTCTTGGTGAAGCCCGTCTCTTTGGCCTCAGTCAGCGTGTTCGAAATATAGCTGCGGATGCCGGGGAAGCGTTCGAAATAGCGGTCGATCATTGTCTGCGCTTCATCCGACGATATGCCCAGCCGCCCCGCCAACCCCCAACGCGAAATGCCGTAAAGCAGCGAGAAGTTTATCGTCTTCGCGCGGCCGCGCGTATCGCGGTTGACCTCTCCGAACAATTCCATTGCGGTCAGTGAATGGATATCCTCGCCCTTGGCGAAGGCTTCCTTGAGCGCGGGCACATCGGCCATATGGGCGGCCAGCCTCAGCTCGATCTGGCTATAGTCAGCAGACATCAAAACGTTCCCCGGATCAGCCACAAAGGCCTCACGAATGCGCCGCCCGATTTCGGTGCGGATCGGGATATTCTGAAGATTGGGATCGTTCGAAGACAGCCGCCCGGTCTGTGCGCCGGTGAGCGAATAACTGGTATGCACGCGGCCAGTGGCGGGGTTGATCTGTTCCTGGAGGCTATCGGTATAGGTCGATTTGAGTTTGGACAATTGCCGCCATTCAAGCACCTTGTTCGCAATCGGCACGCCTTCGCCGGCTAGCTTTTCGAGCACAGTCACGTCGGTAGAATAATCGCCCGATTTGCCCTTCTTGCCGCCCTTGAGCCCCATTTGGCCAAAGAGGATTTCGCCCAATTGCTTGGGGCTGCCGACCGAAAAGGGCGTGCCCGCCAGCGCATGGATTTCGATCTCAAGCGCCGCAATCCCTTCGGCGAATTCGGCAGACATGCGCGCGAGTTCGGCGCGGTCAACCTTTATCCCCTCGGCCTCCATATGCGCGAGCACCGCGACCAGCGGACGGTCAACGCGTTCATAAACGCGCGTGACTTGTTCGGCGGACAGGCGCGGCTTGAACAAATGCCACAGCCGCAAAGTGACATCGGCATCTTCAGCCGCGTAGCGCGTGGCGTCAGGCAGCGGCACTTGGTTGAATGTCAGCTGGTTCTTGCCCGTGCCGCACACATCTTTGAACGCGATGCACTGATGGCCTAGATAAAGCTGCGCCAGCTCATCCATCCCGTGATTATGACGGCCCGCATCAAGGTTGAACGACATGACCATCGTATCATCGATGGGAAAGATCAATCCTCCCCGGGACGGGGAGGGGGACCGCGAAGCGGCGGAGGGGGGTGCGCCGTTGAGCGATACAGGCGGAAGTGGATTCACATCCGCATACCCCCCTCCACCATCCTTCGGATGGTCCCCCTCCCCTTTCAGGGGAGGATTGAGATAGCGCAGCAATACATTGAGATCATATTTGATATTATGCCCAACCTTGATCACGCTCGGATCAGCGAGCAGCGGCCCGATCCGCGCGACCACATCGCCAAGCGCAATCTGTGTTGGATTATCGGCAAACATATCATTGCTGCCATGCGCAATCGGAATGTAACAGGCCCGCCCCGGCGCGGTCGCAAGGCTGATGCCGACCAACCCTGCCTCAATCGCGTCAAGCGCATCGGTTTCGGTATCAACCGCAACCACCCCGGCAAGCCGCGCTTCGGCGACCCATCGGTCGAGCGCGTCCAAAGTCTGCACGCATTCGTAAAGCTCGCGATCAAACGGCACTTGCGGCGGTGCCTCAACTGGCGCGGGCGGGGGAACGTGCGCGGCCTGATTGACCATCTTCATCGTGCTATGATCAGCTGGCCCACCCCCGCCGACGCGCGCGAGCAAAGATTTGAACCCGTGATGTTCAAGGAATTCGCGAAGCGGTGCCTCTGGAATCTCCCGCAGCAATAGCCCGTCGAGCGGTTCAGGCAGCGCGGCATCATCCTTGAGCGTGACGAGCACCCGACTCAGCCGCGCTTGTTCAGCAAAACTGATCAGATTGTCGCGCATCTTCGAAGGCTTCATCGCCGCCGCTGCGCCGAGCACGCCTTCGAGCGAGCCGAACTCAAGCATCAGCTTTGTCGCGGTCTTTGGCCCAATCCCCGGCACGCCCGGCACATTATCCGCGCTATCGCCCATCAGTGCGAGCACATCGCCAAGCTTTTCAGGCCCCACGCCAAATTTCTCAACCACCGCCTCAGGCCCAAGCCGGATATTCTTCATCGTATCGAGCATGTCGATCTTGCCCGGGTCAATGAGCTGCATCAGATCCTTGTCCGATGAAACAATGGTGACCTTCCACCCTTCGCGCACGGCTGCCAGCGCGTAGGACGCGATGATATCATCGGCCTCAAGCCCCTTTTCCTCGATGCACGGCAGGCTGAAGGCGCGCGTCGCATCGCGGATCATCGGGAATTGCGGCACCAAGTCTTCGGGTGCGGGCGGGCGGTGTGCCTTATATTCGGGATAGATATCGTTGCGGAATGATTTGCCCGACGCGTCAAGGATGACCGCCATATGCGTGGGGCCGTCGGCCTTATGCAGCGCCTCAGCGAGCTTCCACAGCATCGTCGTATAGCCGTAGACCGCGCCCACTGGCTCCCCGCGCACATTGGTGAGCGGCGGTAAACGGTGATAGGCGCGGAAAATATAGCCCGAACCGTCGATCAGATAGAGATGATTTTGTGACATTATCGGGGTAGTTTAGCAATGCCGCGCCGATTTGGCGACAGATGATTAACGCTGATGGTTGGCGGCAATCGCCGCACTTACCCCCTGCATCATCGCTTGGCGCGTCGGGATGCCCACGCGCGTTTCGGCGATCATCACCGCAATCACATAGCTGACGCCGTCGGGTGCGGTCATGATGCCAACATCGTTATAGCCGGTGCTGCGTCCGGCCAATTCCTGTCCGGTGCCGGTTTTATGGCCATATTGCCAACCGAAGGGCACCCCGCCGCGCACGCGTTTGTGCCCGGTAATCGCCTCATCCATCAGCGAGAGCATCAGCCGCGTTGATCTTTCAGACAGAAGCTCGCCGCGTTTCAAGCGCGCTAGTGCGGTCACAATCCCCTGCGGCGTTGCCCCATCGGGCAAGGTTTCAAGGTAGTTATTGAGCGCCTTCAGCCGTGCCTCTTCGGTCAATTTCGCGCGCGCCGCCTTGAACGCATTACCCGTGGCATAGCTTTGCTGCCACACCAGCCCCGCCGCTTTGCTTTGCAGCGCGCGTTCGCCAGGGCCGAAGCGGATGTTGCCTAAGCCCTTGGTTGCAAGTGTCGCGCGCACCTTTTCGGGCCCGCCAACAAGCTTTAGCAAGCGATCATTGGCGGTATTGTCGCTCTTGGTCATCGCGCGGCTGAGGAGATCACTCACAGTGGTCTGATAACCATCATCGCCAACCAGTTGGGCAATGGGCTGGTTGAACAAGGTCAGGTCATCGCGGGTCACGAGCACATTTTGGTCAAGCTTGATCTTGCCTGCATCAACCCCGTCGAGCACGGTGAGCGCCACCCACAGCTTCGAAACGCTTTGCTGCGGAAAGTGCGTCTCGGCTAGATGACCAAATAACCAATTGCCATCGGTGCGCATTACCGCAATCCCGACCTTGCCATTAAAGCCTTCGGCGAGGCTGCGCAGCGCGGGAAAGAGCGCAGGGGGCGGCGTCAGGCGTCCGCTTGCTTCGGGATCAAGTTGCGGACGCGGCGGCGCAACGATCCGGGGCGGTACAGGTCGCGGAACCGCAGTGCGCGGCGGTGCCGGGATGAAGTTCGGCTTTGCAGACGACGGCGGCGGCGTTCGAGGTGGCGGCACGCATGCCGAAGCAAGAGCGAGGAGGGCGAGCGCGCCAAGCGCTTTTGAAACAGACATCACTATCGCTCTAGCGCAGCCAAGCCCGCAAGATACCGCCCGCGCGACGAACGATTCTAATCCAGCGACGGGCTGAGCCACAGCGCCCGTGCCACGCTCACTACGGGTAGCGACACTCAATAGTGATAGCGACACTGCGCAACTTCAACCGCTTGCGCTGCGCCCGTGCCGCTCACGCGGTAAACAAGCCGGTGCTCCTGATTGATCCGCCGCGACCACCATCCGGTCAGATTGCCGCTGAGCGGTTCGGGTTTGCCAGTGCCCTTGAACGGGTGGCGACGGCATTCTTCGAGAAGGCCGTTCAGCTTTTCGAGCAGTTTTTCGTCATTTTCTTGCCAATGGAGATAATCTTCCCAACCAGTTGGCCAGAAAATGATCTTCATGGGTAGATGAGCTCTCGCTCAACACCCTCGCCTGCTTCCAGACCGCGAATTGCTTCCAACAGTCGTTCGGCATTTTTGGGTGACCGCAACAGATACAGCGTTTCCTCAATCGACGCCCAATCACTTTCCGAAATGAGCACCGCACCGCCGCCGCGCTGACGCGTGATCGTGATGGGGGTGGAATCGGCGATAACCCGGTCAATCACTGACTTCAGATTTTCGCGGGCTTCGGAATAGCTAATGGCTTGCATCCATCGATGATTGGACGAAGTATTGTCCAATGTCAAGAACTACACCGCTAGACCAGCCGGCTCTGCTTGAGCGCCGCTGCGATAAAGCTGGCGAACAAGGGGTGCGGTTCGAAGGGGCGGCTTTTAAGTTCAGGGTGGAATTGCACACCCACAAACCACGGATGGTCTGGCCGTTCGACGATTTCAGGAAGCGTGCCATCGGGTGACATGCCGCTGAACACCAACCCTTTGGCTTCCAACTGATCACGGTAATTGGCGTTGACTTCGTAGCGGTGGCGGTGACGCTCAGCAATCGCGGTGGTGCCATAGATGCTGGCGACATGGCTATTGCCCGCGAGCGTCGCATCATATGCGCCAAGCCGCATCGTACCGCCCAAATCACCGCCCATCTCGCGCTGCTGAAGCAGGCCTTCGGCGCTCATCCATTCGGTGATCAAGCCAACAATTGGTTCATCAGTGGGGCCGAATTCGGTTGACGATGCTGCCGCAATCCCCGCTTGATTACGCGCCGCTTCAACACACGCCATTTGCATGCCAAAGCAAATGCCGAAGAATGGCACATTGCGTTCGCGGGCAAAACGGATGCTTTCAATCTTGCCTTGCGCGCCGCGTTCGCCAAACGCACCGGGGACGAGAATGGCGTGGAGCGGCTCAAGGTGCGCCGCAATATCGGCGTCGCCGCGTTCAAACAATTCGGCGTCAATCCAAACGATATTGACCTTGACTCGATTCGCCATACCACCGTGGATCAGCGCTTCGTTGAGTGACTTATACGCGTCAGGCAGGCCAACATATTTGCCAACGACGCCAATCGTCACTGCGCCTTCCGGGTTGCGGACGCGTTCGAGAATATCGCTCCACCGCGTCAGATCGGGTGCCGCGCCCGCTTCAAGACCGAACGCCGCCAACACTTCGGTATCAAGCCCTTCGGCATGATATTGCAGCGGCACGCCGTAAATGCTCGACGCATCAAGTGCCTCAATGACCGCCTCTTTGCGGACGTTGCAAAATAAAGCGATTTTGGCGCGTTCATTGGCCGGCAGCGGATGTTCGGTGCGGCACAACAATATGTCGGGCTGAATGCCAAGGCTGGTGAGTTCGCGAACGCTGTGCTGCGTCGGTTTGGTTTTAAGCTCTCCCGCGGCCGCCACATAGGGCACCAAAGTCACATGGATGAATACGGTATTGGCCCGGCCGACATCATTGCGAAGCTGGCGAATCGCTTCGATAAACGGCAGCGATTCGATATCGCCAACCGTCCCGCCGATTTCGCACAAGACGAAATCAACATCGTCAATCCTGGCCTGCGCAAATTCCTTAATCTCGTCGGTGACATGCGGAATGACTTGGACTGTCGCGCCAAGATAATCGCCGCGCCGTTCCTTCGTGATGATTTGCTGATAAATCCGCCCAGCGGTCACATTGTCTGATTGCAGCGCTGATACGCCGGTAAAGCGTTCATAGTGACCAAGGTCGAGGTCGGTTTCGGCCCCGTCGTCAGTGACGAACACTTCGCCGTGCTGATAGGGCGACATCGTCCCCGGATCGACGTTCAGATAGGGATCGAACTTGCGAATACGCACGCGATAACCGCGCGCTTGCAACAGCGCCGCCAGCGACGCTGCCATGAGACCTTTACCCAGCGAGGAGACCACGCCGCCGGTGATGAAAATGAACCGCGCCATGGGAGAAAAGGCTTAAACGCCCAAATGCACTTTGGGCAAGCGCGCGAATCCCAATCTACGAAAATTATTGTGGAGCGTTTTCGGGGGCTGGCTTGGTGAGCGGTGCCGTGATCACCGGAGGAACAATCTCTGCCTTGGGGGCTTCGGACGCTTTGGCGGGGAGGACAACAGGCCTTGTGAGCGTAGGTAGCGGTGCCCCCTCACGCTTTAGCGCCGATGTGTCACCCCTCACTGCCCGATCGGTGAGCTTGGGTTCAGCCGCCTTGGTCGCTATTGTCTTGCTCGCACCAGAAGCGGCTATCGGCACTTGTTGCGACACAGTCTGCGCCGGTTGTGGCAACGACTCAACTGGAGGCGGCGGCACGGCCCCGCCCGCCAGGGGAACAGCAGGCGCTTGCGGAACTGATGGAGTGAGCGGCTTGGCAAGTGACGTATCAATCTTGGTTGGCGCGCGGTTCATGGTCGCAACCGCCGCCATTGCGATTGAGAGCCCCACAAAGAAAATCGCGAGGATTGATGTTGTCCGCGTCAGAAAGTCAGCCGCACCCCGCGCCGTCATTAGCCCAGCCGGGCTCCCGCCCCCGGCGAGCCCGCCGCCTTCGGAGCGCTGCATCAGGATGACCCCGACGAGTGCGGCGGCAATCAGGGCATGGAGAACGAGCAGAAACGTATACATGGAATTGGGTCAATCTGTCTAAATCAAGCTTAGCCGCGCGCCTTAGCCGAGCCTGCCACTCTGATCAACCTAATCACGCGCAATTGCTTGTGCGGCCGCAATGATCGGCACAAAATCGGCGGCGGTCAGGCTTGCACCGCCTACCAAAGCACCGTCAACATTGGCCAACGCCAGCAATTCTGATGCATTCGATGCTTTGACCGAACCACCGTAGAGGATCCGAACGCGCAGAGCGCTATCCCCCAACCGACCGCTGAGTGTTACGCGGATCGCAGCGTGCATCTGCATGATCTCATCTACTGACGGCACCCGCCCTGTGCCTATCGCCCAGACGGGTTCATAAGCGATCACAAGCTGCTTGCTACTAGCATCTGGCGGCACTGACGCGGCAAGCTGCGCGCGCACAACGGTCAAGGCATTGCCCGCGTCGCGTTCCGCTTCGGTTTCCCCCACACACACGATGGCAACCATGCCCGCAGCCATTGCGGCCACCGCCTTTGCACATACATCTTCTGAGCTTTCCTGCTGATCGGCGCGCCTTTCGCTATGACCGACAATCGCGATACGAGCCCCTGCCTCAACTAGCATAGCCGCCGAAAGGCAGCCAGTGTGCGCGCCTGTGGGCTTGGCGTGGCAATCCTGCGCACCAATCAGAAACGACGGAAAACGCTGTGCGGCAGGCGCAATCAGGGTGGCGGGCAGGCAGAGCGCGACATCAACCTGATCATGCAGATCGGCGGCGCACGCAACCGCCCCAATCTCACCCAGACTGCCAAGGCCGCCATTCATTTTCCAATTGCCGGCAATCAGTTTGCGCATCACGATAATCCCCCACCAACAGTCCGCTTGAAGCGGGCGTCCCCTCGCCCTATGGCAAGCGCTCCTTTATCCATCAAGTTGGACACAGCGTTAATGATTTCATTCTTTCGCGGCGCGCTTCGGTCACCCATCGTTCTGGGCCTTTTTGCGCTCATTCTCATTGCCTTTGCGATCACCAGCATCGAACGCCCCACCGGGCTGGGTTCGTTTTCGGGCATTGGCGATAGTCTCGTGCGCGTCGGCAATGAAAGCGTCAGCGCAGCACAGGCCGAACGGCGCGTGCGCCTCAGCCTCGATAATGCCCGTGAAGAGCGCCCCGGTCTTGATATGCTGGCCTTTGCCAATGCGGGCGGCGTCGAAGGAACAATCAACAGCATCGTTGACACTCTGGCTGTGCAAGAATTTGCGCGCACACTCGGCATGGCCGCCAGCAAGCGGCAAATCGATGGGCAAATTGCCAGCATACCATCGTTCAAGGGGCCAACTGGAAATTTTGATCCGCAGAAGTTTCGCGGCGTTCTGCAACAGCGTGGCCTGAACGAATCCGATGTCCGCGCCGATTTTGGACGTGGCATTTTTGAATCGAACCTGCGTTTTATTGCCGGACACGGCGTGAACGGATCGGCGAAGTTGGTTACACCCTATGCGTCGCTGATCCTCGAATCGCGTGTTGGTCAAGTTGCCTTTGTGCGCGCGGCGGCGGTGCCGCCGGGTGCAGCGCCGACCGATGCAGATATCAACACATTCTATTCGCGGAATTTGGTGCGCTACACAGTCCCTGAAACCCGCGTTGTGCGCTATGCTCTCTTTGATCGCAGCCGGTTTGAGGGCAAGGTCAAACCGACCGAGGCGGAAATAGCAGCGGCGTACAAAGCCAAAGCCAGCGACTATGCCGCCACCGAAAAGCGCACGCTTGAGCAAGTGATTGTGCAAAGCGAAACCAGCGCCAAAGCGATTGCTGAGAAGGCGAAAAGTGGCGTTGCGCTGGCCACCGCTGCCAAAGCCGCAGGCTCGGAAGCCACTCTGCTCGATCCACAAGATCAATCTTCTTATGCTGGGCTAAGTTCGGGCAGCGTTGCTGACGCAGTGTTTAAGGCGGCGAAGGGTTCCACGCTTCCTCCGCTTAAATCGCCGCTCGGTTGGCATGTGGTGCGGGTTGTTTCAGTTCAAACAACCGCCGCAAAGCCGCTAACCGCCGTGCGTAAAGACCTTGAAGCTGAACTTTCGAAGGCAAAGGTCAACGGGGCCATCGCCGATTTTGTTGCCAAGCTTGAGGAAGATATTGATGGTGGTTCGACATTTGATGACGTCGTCAAATCCGAAGGCCTGACCTTTGTATCGACGCCAGCGGTCACGGCTGGTGGCATTCCGCCGTCAACCCCCGGTTTCAAAGGGGGGCCTGAATTGCCGATAATCTTAAAAGATGCGTTTCAAGAGGAAGCCGATGCCGATGCCGCAGTGGCAACGATCAGCCCCGGTCAGGCTTTTGCGCTTTACGACCTTGACAGCGTCAATGCCGCCGCCCCGCGCCCCATCGCTGCCATAAAAGCGCAAGTGACGAGCGATTTCATCGCCGATCGCGCCAGCCGCGCCGCCAAAAAGATTGCCGAAACGCTTGCCGCCAATATTGATAAGGGCATGACGATGGCGGCGGCAATCGCAAAAGCGGGTGTGAAGGTTGAAGGCCCTCAGCCCATTGGTGGCAAGCGGCAAGACATTGCCCGCGCTGGCGATAAAGTGCCCCCGCCGCTGGGCCTTTTATTTGGTATGGCGGCAAAGCGCGCCAAAACGCTTGAAGCACCTGGCAATCAAGGCTGGTTCGTTGTTTATCTTGATCAGATCAAATCGGGCGATCCCGCCGGGCAACCCGGGCTGATTCCGCTAGTGGCTAATGAGTTCAAACAATTGCTTGCCCAAGAATATAGCGCGCAATTGATTGGTGCGATCCGCACCCAAGTCGGCACAACGCGCAATGCCCCTGCCATCGCCAAGCTCAAGGCCAGCCTGACCGGCGCCGCGCCGCAGTGACGCCGCAAGCCGATGCGGCGGCGCTGGCCGCGATTAAGGCAGGAAAGGCCGCCCTTGTCTGGCGCCGTGAACTTGCCGATACCGAAACCCCGGTATCGGCCGCGCTCAAGCTATTCGAAAGCGGTCGCGGCGATTATATCCTTGAATCGGTCGAAGGCGGCGCGGTTCGCGGTCGCTATAGCCTGATTGGCCTCGCCCCCGATCTCGTGTTCCGGGCGCACGGTGAGGCGGCCGAGATCAACGCACAGTGGCAAACCAACCGCGATGCTTATGTGCCAACTGCGGAATCAACGCTGCCCGCGCTACGGCGGCTGGTGGCAGATTGCCGGATTGATATGCCAGCCGACCTCCCCGGCGTGCTAGCCTGCCTCGTTGGCTTCTTTGGGTATGAGACGATCGGTCTGGTCGAACGTCTGCCACGCCCGCCCGCCAACGACATCGGCGTGCCCGATATGCTGTTTGTTCGGCCAACGGTAATGCTCGTCTTTGATCGGCTGTCTGACCAGCTTTACATAGCCTCGCCAATCTGGCCGGGCACGGGCAATGCAGAGGCGATATTGGCGCGCGCAATTGACCGGATTGAGGCGGTCAGCGCGCGGCTCGCCGCCCCGCTTGCGCGCGACCGCAGCGCGGGTGAGGTGCCCGAACTGCCCGCGCCTCAGCCCGTATTGCCGCCTGGGCGCTACGCGGCGATGGTGGCCGCGGCAAAGCGCTATATCGTGGCGGGTGACATTTTTCAGGTGGTTCTGGCGCAGCGTTTCACCCTGCCTTTCACGCTTCCGCCCATCGATCTGTACCGCGCACTGCGGCGGATCAATCCGTCACCTTTTCTCTATCACCTCGATTTTCCCGGCTTTTCAATCATCGGATCAAGCCCCGAAATCCTTGTCCGGGCGCGTGATGGGGAAATCACGATCAGGCCGATTGCCGGTACGCGGCCTCGCGGCAAATCGGCAACTGAAGATGCCGAAAACCGTGCCTCGCTCCTCGCCGACCCGAAGGAACGGGCCGAACATTTGATGCTGCTTGATCTTGGTCGCAATGATGTGGGCCGGGTGGCAACCGCTGGCAGCGTGCGCGTAACTGATAGCTATACCGTCGAATTCTATAGCCACGTTATGCACATCGTTTCAAACGTCGTGGGGCGGCTTTCGACTGGCAAAGATGCGCTCGACGCCCTGTTTGCAGGCTTCCCCGCCGGCACTGTGAGCGGCGCGCCCAAAGTCCGCGCGTGTGAGATTATTGCCGAACTCGAAAGCGAAACGCGCGGGGCTTATGCAGGGGGGGTTGGTTATTTCAGCCCCGATGGCAGCATGGATAGCTGCATCGTTCTGCGCACGGCGGTCGTCAAAGACGGCGTCATGCATATTCAGGCGGGTGCCGGGATTGTCGCAGACTCCGATGCCGCCTATGAACAGCGCGAATGCGAAGCCAAGGCCGGCGCCCTCTTCGCCGCCGCACGCGAAGCCGTTAGCCAAGCCGGTGCCGCGCGATTTGGCCAATGAAGCGCGTGTTCAGCGCGGTCGCGGTAATCGCAATCGCGCTTGTCGGGCTATGGATAGTGGGTGGGTGGCAAAAAGCATCGCCCACAAATGTTAAGAGCGCCTGCACAAGCACGATGTTCGAGCGCGATGAATTCACCATTTGCCGCTATGATCCCCAACGACATCGCATCCAGATAATCACCAGCGACGATCAACAGCGCCCGCTGCGCAGCTTCGCGGCCTTGCGCTCCTTTTTAGGCAGCAAGGCGAAAGATGTTGCCTTTGCGATGAACGGCGGGATGTTCGATACAGAGGGGCAACCCATCGGCCTATCGGTTGAAGGCGGTCAGGTTCGTCATCCCATCAACCTGCGCGATGGCGGTGGCAATTTTCATTTAATGCCCAACGGCGTGTTCTGGGTTGACCGCAACGGTGCCCATGTTGCCGACAGCGCAACCTTTGACCTGGAGGCGCATCCAGAACTACAAATCGCGACGCAATCGGGGCCGATGCTGGTAAATGAGGGCAAATTGCATCCCCGCTTTTCCGCCGACGGGGCCTCACGCTATATTCGCAACGGTGTCGGCATCGGCCCGACGGGACAACCAATCTTTGCAATCAGCAAAGCGCGTATATCATTCGGTAAATTTGCCCGGCTCTTTCGCGATCATCTCAAATGCCAAAATGCCCTGTTCCTCGATGGCTATGTATCCAGCCTGTGGGACGGTGCCTCAGGTAGAAGCGATACCGGCGCATCAATTGGCCCTATAATTGTCGTATCCGAAACGCGCTGACCACCTGCGCGGGGCGGACATCAAGACGACGGGTGGCGGCTCGAGACAGGGCCCAACTGCCCGAGGCCGGATGTGAACAGGGGTGAAAATTTTTACAAAAGGCACATCCCTCGCAGGTGCCTCAAAAGGCCGTCTTCGATGTAGTGCGCGATTCGGCGTCGCGATCCAGTGTTTGTACTGTCTATGTTCCGATTTGTCAAGAGCGTTTTGACCGCGCTTGATTTTTGGCCGCTGCCGCTGGTGAGGGTTGCAATTCGGGGCTGTTCACGCATAACGCACTCATGCTTAACATCGCCTCGATCCTGTTTGGCCTTCTCGCCCTTCTGCTCGCGCTTCCCGCTTTTATTCCGCTGCTTGGCTGGATGAATTGGCTGATCGTGCCGATTGCGGTGATCGGGTTGGCGCTGGGCGCGATGTCGAAAAGCAATATCGGGCGCAATCTCAACATTGTTGTGATCGTCATTTGCGTAGGCCGATTGATGCTGGGCGGCGGAATCATCTGATCGCATCGTTGATTGCGGGTGACGCGCGCCGGTCTTAATGACGGGGTACAGAATCAAAGTAGGGAGTCGGATACATGGCATGGGGTACCAAAGGCAGTGATGGTCCAGTGAGCGTCAAGAGTGGCGGCAACGTGCTTTCCTTCATTGGCGCGGAGGTTGTCATTCACGGCAATGTATCGGGCAATGGCGATATCCACTTGGATGGCACGATTGAGGGCGATCTGGCCTGCAATTCTTTGATTCTGGGACCTGGCGGTCGGATAAAGGGCAATGTCAGCGCTGAAAAGGCAACGCTGGGCGGCACGGTTGAAGGGACAATCAATGCGGCGACCCTTGTCGTTCAGCGCACGGCGCGGATCACCGGCGATTTGGCTTATGATACGGTTTCAATCGAAAATGGCGCGAAGCTGGATGGCCGGATGAGCCACCGCGTCACACTTGATGCCAGCCTGAAACTGGTATCAGTGAACGGCGAATAAGCGTGGCATCGTCGATTCCCACGCTATCGCTGGCGCAGGGGTCGGCGTCACCGGCTGCGTTTTCAGCCGCACTCGGCGCCTCGTTTGAAGATTATGGATTTGCGATTGTCTGTGATCACGGGATTGAACCCGCGTTGATCGAACGGGCCTGGGCCGTGACCGCCGAGTTTTTCGCGCTGCCGG
The DNA here is from genome assembly GCA_046153565.1 of Sphingomonadaceae bacterium. Lineage (GTDB taxonomy): Bacteria > Pseudomonadota > Alphaproteobacteria > Sphingomonadales > Sphingomonadaceae > Aquisediminimonas. The sequence continues at coordinate 20,251 of JBJXDU010000098.1, read as the reverse complement.
TTGAGACCAAGCGTAGCTACCTGATCGCGGGGGGCGGCGGTCAGCGCGGCTATACTGCGTTTGGAACCGAAATTGCCAAAGACGCCGACAAACATGACCTGAAAGAATTCTGGCATGTCGGCCGCGATTTGCCCGCGGGCCATCGCTACCGTGATCATATGCCCGACAATGTCTGGCCTGCCGAGATTGCCGATTTTCACGTCACCATGACCGCGCTGTTCGCCGCTTTTGATAAAGCGGGCGGCCAGCTGCTTTCGGCGATTGCGCGCCATCTTGGCTTGGCGGCGAACTGGTTTGAACGCCCCGTTGAAAATGGAAATTCGATCCTGAGGTTGCTCCATTATCCGCCGATCCCCATCGACGCTGATGGTATCCGGGCTGGTGCCCATGAGGATATCAACCTGATCACGCTTTTGCTCGGTGCCGAAGAAGCGGGGCTGCAATTGCTGGGCAAGGACGGGCAGTGGCTGGCCATTGATCCCCCACAAGGCGCGCTTGTGGTCAATGTTGGCGATATGCTTCAGCGACTGACCAATCACAAACTGCCATCAACGACGCACCGTGTGATCAATCCCCCGCCCGAGCGCCGCCATATGCCACGTTATTCAATGCCGTTTTTCCTGCACCTTGCCTCTGATTTCAGCATTGAGACCTTGGCCGGCTGTATCGACGCCGATCACCCCGATCGATATCCCGATCCGATCACGGCGGATGCTTATCTCCACCAGCGGCTGCGCGAAATCGGATTGATTTAGCGGCTAGTTCGTCGGCGTATAGACGAACGACTTGCAAAATGGCCCGACGCAGCCCTGCACCTTCAAATTGCCATTGGCGAGCTTGGTCAAATACGATGTGTAGGTCTTACCCGCGCGCGGATCGTAGATTGATCCTTTCCACGATTGACCATTGGCCACGAAGCCAGAAAGGATTACCAACCCGTCAATCGGGCGCGTGCGCAATGCCGGGTTTGGATTATTGGTGTCAAAAGGAGGCTTGCCGTCCTTTGTAGGCCGCAAAATCTTGGCAATTTTGCCGCACACGGTAGCGCCGCATTGACCGATTTCGATGATGCTGTCTTTTTCGGTCGTCAGCCAACGCCCGGTTACCGGCGCAGCGGCGAAGGCTGGCGTGGCAAATGTGACTAACAACATAGCTGAAAACAGGTTACGCATAAGGGTTCCTTACTTGGCTTCTGATCCGATTAGTGCAATAAATTTGGCCATGAAACATATCTCTTCACTTTTCGTCGCCATCGCTGCGCTGATTGCCACGCCCGCCATGGCCAAAACCTTAACCGTCGCCGCTGGTGCCAATGCGCAAGAGCGACTTCAGACTGCGCTCATTGATGCTAAACCCGGCGACATTGTGGCAATTGGCGCAGGCCGGTTCGATTTGACCGACGGACTGTCGCTAACAGTCGATAATGTGACGATCAGCGGCGAAGGCCCTGACCGAACTTTTTTGAGCTTCAAGGGCCAAAAGGGCGCGGGTGAGGGCTTGCTCGTGACGTCTGATGATGTCGCGCTGACTGGCTTTACCATTGAAGACAGCCGCGGCGACGGCATAAAATCGAAAGGGGCAGATCGCATCGTCTACGCCAATTTGCGCGTCGAATGGACCGGTGGCCCCAAGGAAAGCAACGGATCATACGGCATTTATCCGGTCGAATCGCAAGATGTGCTTATCGATCAGGTGGTGGTGAAGGGCGCGTCTGATGCGGGCATCTATGTTGGCCAATCGCGCAACATCATCGTCCGCAATTCAACCGCTATGTTCAACGTCGCCGGGATCGAGATTGAAAATTGCTACGGCGCGGACGTCTACAGCAATGTCGCGATGCATAATACCGGCGGCATCCTCGTGTTCGATTTGCCAAACCTGCCGCAGATGGGAGGACATGATATCCGCATTTTCTCGAACCGCATTGAACAGAATGACACCCCCAACTTCGCGCCAAAGGGCAATATCGTCGCGAGCGTTCCCGTCGGCACTGGCGTCATGGTGATGGCCAGCCGCAACGTCCATGTCTTCAATAATGCAATTGGCGAAAACAGCACTGCAAACGTCTTGGTGATCGGTTTCCCGCGCGAATTTAATGACAAGACCTATAACCCCCTGCCGCGCGACGTCGTGATTGGGCCAAACCGGCATGGGCGCGGCGGATGGGCACCGCAGCTGAGCGGCGGGCGCGGTGTTCCCGCTTTGCCGCCGGGCGTTTCGTTTCCGATCCTCTGGGACGGCGCCGGATCGGGCATCGCGATCCACGAAACTGTGCCTGCCTTGTCGCTGGGCATGTGGGAGGGCACTACGCTTACGCCAAATGGCAAGGCCGGGCCGGTTGATCTGAGCCAAGCGGTCGCGATTGCGCGTCCCAACCCCATCGTCTTGCCCGAAGCCATGGCGGCCCGCGCGCGGTGATCCGTTTGGCGGCCAGTGTCTTGATCTGGGCGGCGTTGGTCAGCACCAGCGCGCCGCCGCCGGTCAACGATGCGGTGATCCAGAGCGAAGCATTACCAACTAAATTATCTGAATTTCGCCTGCTCGGCGGCGCGCAAGGCCGCGTTCTGAATAAGGGAGTGATCCCTTACACGCTAAAGACCCCGCTCTTTTCCGATTATGCAGAAAAATTCCGCTTTGCCTATGTGCCGTCGGGCACGTCGGTAGACGCAGGCGATCATGACGGGCTGCTTGGGTTTCCGGTGGGCAGCGTCTTGATCAAGAGCTTTGGGTATCCCGCCGACATGCGCCAGCCCACCGCCAATATCCGGATGATCGAAACACGATTACTCATCCACCGCACCAGTGGCTGGGTGACTCTGCCCTATGTGTGGGATGCTGACGGTCAAGACGCAACGCTCAAGCGTGCTGGCACGCGCGTAGATGTATCGTGGGTGCACAATGACGGCAGCAAGCGCGCGATCAGCTATAGCGTGCCCAACGTTAATCAGTGCCGCGATTGTCACGAGCGAGCGGGCGCGATCACACCAATTGGCCCCAAGACGCGCAACCTGTCTAAACCTTATCTGTTGACCATCGGCGTCGCAGCGCGGCGCGCCCTGCCCGCTTGGAATGATGCGAAGAGCGGATCCCTTGACCAGCGTGCGCGCGCTTATCTCGACGTTAACTGCGCGCATTGCCACAACCGGGCGGGAGCCGCGAGCAATTCGGGGCTGTATCTCGAATTTGATGAACCCGCTGGAATTACGACGGGCATCCGCAAGGAACCTGTCGCTGCTGGACGGGGATCAGGCGGCTTTGATCATGATATTGAGCCAGGCCATCCTGAGCGGTCGATCATGACATACCGTCTCGCGAGCACTGATCCGGGGATCGCGATGCCCGAACTCGGCCGAGCCACCGCGCATACCGAAGGATTGGCGCTGCTGAGCGAATGGATAAAGGCCATGCCCGCCAAATGAAGTTAATCTGCGTCTACAATGCCGAAGCAGGCTTGCTAAACGCGCTGATAGACTCGGTCCACAAGACGCTGTCGCCCGATACCTACCCGTGCGATTTGTGCGCGATCACCTACGGCGTGTTCACCATGGACAAACAGTGGCGGCGGTGGATCAAAGCACTGCCAATGCCGACGCATTTTTATCACCGCGCTGACTTCAAAGCAGCATGGCCAAACGTCGCCGTCACGCTGCCTGTCATCATGCTGGAACAGAAATCGGGATTGACCACAATTGTTGCCGCGCATGACTTTTCGGGGACGAAGACCGTCAACGATCTGATTGCGTTGCTCGAAACGCGACTGGCGAAATATGGGGATCAAGAACGGCATGACGATCACGCTCTATGACTATTTCCGATCGTCGGCCTGTTACCGCGTGCGGATTGCGCTCAACCTGAAAGGGTTGGCGTATGAAACCGTTGAAACCAGCTTGCTTGCGGGTGACCATCAACTGGGCAGCTACAAGGCGATGAACCCGCAAGGGTTTGTGCCCATGCTGACCGTCGACGGCGTGCGGCTGACGCAGAGCCTGGCGATCATCGAATGGCTTGATACCATTTACCCCGAACCGCGGTTCATTCCCGCTGACCCCACCTTACGCGCGCACAATATGGCGATGGCGCTGACGATTGCGTGCGATATCCACCCGATCAACAATCTACGCGTGCTCAAACGACTGGGCAAAATTGGCGTGGCAGAAACCGTCCGCGACGATTGGTATCGCCACTGGATCAGCGAAGGCTTCACCGCGCTTGAGGCGATGGCGGACGCGGCCAACCCCTTTTTGGGCGGTGACGCCCCGGGCATTGCTGATATCCTGCTTGTCCCGCAAATGGCCAATGCGCGCCGGTTTAACACCCCGCTTGATGATTTCCCGACGCTCATGCGGATTGATGCGGCGTGCAGCGTCATCGATGCATTTGCGCGCGCGCATCCTGACGCGGTCAAACCGCCCGTCGTGCTTGCCGATGGCTGAGGCTTTACGCCCCTGCAAATAAGCGATTAGGGAGAGACCATGACCCGTCCCCCGATCATCTGTGCGCTTGCCGCGCTGATCATGCCGGCTTGTGCTGTTGCCCAAACAAGCGAGATCATCGTTACGGCATTGCCGCGCGCCAAGGGCGACGCCGCTTATGACATTGTCACGATTGACCGAGATCGCCTGACCAGCACCGCATCGGGCCGGATCGAGGATGCGTTAAAGGACGTCGCCGGGCTCACGCAATTCCGGCGTAGCGATTCGCGTTCGGCCAATGCGACTAGCCAAGGCGCAACCTTGCGCGGGCTGGGCGGCAATGCATCAAGCCGCGCGTTGCTGGTTCTCGACGGCGTGCCCCAAAGCGATCCGTTCGGTGGCTGGATCACGTGGCCAGCCTATGCGCCTGAGCGGCTAGGCACTATTCGCGTGACGCGTGGCGGTGGGTCTGGCGAATACGGTGCCGGCGCGCTCGCGGGTACGATTGAGTTTGAATCAGTGGATGCCCGCACCCTTTCGGGCGTGACGACGAACGCCGCCTATGGCAGCCGCAACAGCGTTGAGGCCAGCACGCTCATCGGTGGGGCGCTTGGCAGCGGATCGGCGTTCATCGCGGCCAATTATGCGCGCAGCGACGGCTTCGTGCCGATAGTCGCGGCGCAGCGCGGCCCGGCCGACATTGCTGCCCCTTATGAACAGGCAACATTATCCGCACGGGCCGTCGTGCCCGTTTCGAACGGGACTGAGTTGCAAGCCAGCGCCCTCGCCTTCACTGATCGGCGGACACGCGGCACAATCCTGTCAAGCAATGGCGGTGACGGGGCCGACGCCAGCCTTCGCCTGATCCACCGCGGCGCATGGGCATGGTCGGCGCTTGCCTATGTTCAACTGCGCAAATTTGAAAGCCGCTTTGTCGCTCTCGATGCCGCGAGAGCGACCGTCACGCAGACGGTTGATCAGTTCAACGTCCCCTCAACTGGGGTTGGCGCGCGGTTTGAGGTGCGGCCCCCGACCGGCACCGCGCTTGAGGTGCGGCTGGGCGGCGATTGGCGGCGCACGACTGGGCAAACGAACGAGTTGTTCACATTTGTCGGGGGCCTGCCAACGCGGCGACGCGAAGGCGGCGGCGAGAGTGAGACGCTGGGTGCCTTTGCCGAAGCGAGCGCAACAATCGCGCGCCTGACGCTGACCGGGGGCGCGCGGATAGATCATTGGGCTATTCGAAATGGCCGTCTGATCGAAACGACGCTGGCGAGCGGGGCCTTTATCCGAAACGAACGCCCTGCCGACCGGCAAGGCTGGGAACCAACCGGACGCGCGGGATTTGCCTATGACGCTGGCCCGGTCTTGCTGCGCGGCGCGGCCTATATCGGCTGGCGGTTGCCGACACTCAACGAACTATATCGCCCGTTCCGCGTCGGGGCGGATGCCACTGCTGCCAATGCAGCGCTCAATCCGGAGCGAATGAAAGGCGTTGAAATCGGCCTCGAAGCCAAACCTGTGCGCGGTTTGCGGCTGTCGGCGACCGCGTTCACCAACCGATTGGAAAGCGCCATTGCCAATGTGACAATCGGTCGCGGCCCCGGCACCTTCGCCGGTGTCGGTTTCGTCGCAAGTGGCGGCACCTTCCGTCAACGGCTCAACATTGACGCGATCACCAGCAACGGCGTTGAATTTGACGCGCACTACCGCGCGAACGACTGGCGGTTCGACGCAAGCTATGCCTTAACCGATGCACGTGTGCGCGGCAGCGGCGCGGCGGTGGCACTCAATGGCCTGCGTCCGGCCCAAGTCGCCCAGCATAACGCCAGCGCCACGCTGGGCTGGCAAGGCCTGTCCGCCACCGTGCGTTATGTCAGCGCCCAGTTTGAAGACGACCAAAATAGCCGCACCCTGCGCGGTGCCGTCAGCCTAGACGCGACCGCAAGCGTGCCAGTCACCAATCGGCTCACCGTCATCATTCGCGGCGAAAATGTAACCGACACCCGAATCGACGCCGCCATCAGCGCCACCGGAATCGTCGAACGCGCGACGCCCCGAACGTTGTGGATCGGTTTGCGATGGGGCGTTCGTTCATAAATTTGTGGTTAATATCGCACGGCTTAGCCTCCTACGCGTGAGCAAAACTACCGCTCATTGCTTCGTGTGTCGTGTATCTGACTTAGGAGGAATGTAATGCGTAACCTGTGTCTTGCCGTCGCGGCCCTTGCCTCGACGCTCGTTCTGGCCGCCCCCGCAAGCGCCCGTAGCGGAATTTTTATCGGATTTGGCGGTGGCGGCCATTTTAGCGGCCATCATGGCTATAATGGCTATCAACAACGTAATTATAACGGATATCGTCAGCAATATTATCGGTCATATCGGCCGCATTATCGGCAAAATTATGACTACCAAGAAAATTATTACCGCCCTCGGTATCAAAATTACAACCGATATGATCGACGGCATGATGATCATTATGATCGCGATCGTCGAGGCTATGATCGTGATCGTGATTACGACCGGCACGATGATCGGCACGACGATCGGGGCTGGTAAGATCCGCGCTGACGCCACCCTTACGTCGAACAGGGTGGCGATCAGGCTCTATTGCGAATAGTTGCGCTGGCCGTAGGTTGCCATCGGTGTTACTCGATTCATCCGGTATAGATGTCAAACTACCTTTCGATCAGGCGCACGTCTCGCATAATGTCTCTGCCATAGGTGAGCGGCGCACCTATGAACGTCAGAGCGTCCAGCGGTCGCATCATCCCCAAATTGCAGCTGACTGCAATTGGTTCGCCGCGTGTGAAAATCGGCTTGAACGGACGTTGGGGCTGACGGGGGAACAGTCAACAATGCCGTGTTGAGTAAACAGAAAATGTGAATACCATTCTCGTTTGGGTAATGATTTAGGATTAAGCGACAGGCCATATGAACCGCGGCGTGTCTCTTTATCTCGATCTGTTGCGCTTTGTTGCGGCGATGGAAGTGTTTGCCTTTCATATCAGCAGCTTTCCGTTCCTTGGGATTGAGCGGTCGGCGTGGAATGCCTATGGGCATGAAGCGGTAACGATATTCTTCGTATTGTCGGGATTCGTAATCCGCCACGCGGCAGGCAGTCGTGACTCTGATATGAGTGCGTTTGCCACGAGCCGCATCACCCGAGTCTATTCGGTCGCACTGCCCTGCCTTGTGTTGACATTGCTCTTCGATACCGTCGGGCGAACGCTTGCGCCCGATTATTATGCCGGACTGATCCCCGACGGATCGGCGTTGCTCCGCTTGGCGATCGGCGCAGCGATGATGAACGAGGCGTGGGTTTCGGTTCAAATATTATCGAACACGCCCTATTGGTCGATCTCGTATGAAGTCTGGTATTATGCGATCTTTGCAGCAACATTCTACTGCTCGGGCCGATCACGATGGCTGCTGGTAACCGCGTGTTCAGTCATTGCCGGGCCGAAAATTCTGCTGTTGTTTCCGATATGGGCCATGGGCTGGCTAGCCTATGTCGAGCGCGGTTCGGCGCGCCTGCCGGTGTGGGTGAGCCTGGCGCTATTCATGCAACCCGTTGCGATGCTGATGCTGTTTGACCAATTTCATCTGGCACGTGCTGGTGGGGCATTCCTTGAGGCGCAGCTGGGGCATGATCTATGGCGAAATGGATTGGCCTGGTCACGGTTCGTGTTCAGCGACACTGCACTGGGGCTAAGCGTGGCGTTGCACCTCGTTGGCGCGAAGGGGCTGGGCCAGTGGCTCTGGAGCGCCCTGTCGCCTTTCGAAACTCCGATCCGATTTGGTGCGGCGCGCTCATTCACGCTCTATTTATTGCATCAGCCCGCGATTCTTTTCGCTGCGGCTTTGCTGGCAACCGCACCGCTCGGCGCATGGCGCGGACTGATCGTCGCGGCAGCATCGCTTGGCATAATAATTCTGGTCGCATTAGTTACCGAAGGCCAGCGGCACCGGTTCAAGCCGGTGGCTGCGGCGATTGTACAAGGAGCAGCTATCGTGTCGAAGCAAATATTCGGGGCACGACAACCCACGCGTGCTGAGCGATGATCGTCGCCCGTTTTGGATCTGCACGCGGTGCGGTTCGGCTTGGGCTGTCATACCTCCAGGTCGGTGCACGCCTTGCTGCGATCCAATCGGCTGACCCAGCCACCATAACCCGGCTGGTCTTTGTCTGTCAGGGTAACATTTGTCGCAGCGCATTTGCCGAGGCGGTTGCCATACGACGGGGGGCACAGACAGCCTCGTTCGGCCTGTCGACGCACACCGGTGGTCCGGCGCATCCGCCTGCCGTCGCCGTGGCGAGCGCAATGGGCTATGATTTAACCAGTCACCGAACCACGCGCGTCGAAGATTATGAGCCCCTGCCCGGTGACCTGCTGCTCGCGATGGAAGTGCGCCAACTACACCGGTTAGCGACGTTACCGCGCTTAGCGGCCCAACCCCGCAATTTGCTTGGTCGCTGGTCTGGCACACCGCATCTGCACGATCCGTTCGAACTCGACGATGCTTATATGTTGACCTGCCTTAAGCGGATATCAATCGCTGTTGATCGCCTGGTTACCGCTTTTCCAAACGCAAGGCTTTCCGTATGACGCTGGCCAAATCGACCAAAAATGGCTTTGGGTCGCCCCAGCTAAACACATAATAACGCATATTCGGATCGAAAAAACCCATCACATAGCTCACTATGTCGCGCCACGGTCGGGTCTTGAAATAAGGATCGGCAATTGCCTGTCGCCCGGCCACAATGCGGATCAGGCGGCGGGTTTCCGGAATCATGTAACGCGCGTGCAGATCAGAGCGCGGCAAGGCGGGCAGTTCGGTGTGGCCAAGGATCGCGCGCCGATAGCTTTCCCAAGCGAAATATGCGCCGCAATGCCAGGCGAGCGGAAGGCTTCCCCAGAAGCGTCCGTTAATTTCCATCAGCCAGTAGCGGCCTGTTTGCGGGTCGTGGCGATATTCGACCATGGCAGGGCCTTCCCAGCCGATGGCACATAACAACGCCTCGGACTGGTGCATCTGATCGACATGACGGGCGAGTGGCTCAGCGCGACATAGTGTCGAAACGCCCCCTTCTGGCGGCCATTCGTGCAGGCGACGATGCTGGAACCGCAAGGTTGCGCGCCCGCCTGACATGAATAGCATTTGCCCCAGCCCGGCACCCGGACAATAGCCCTGCACCAGCGGCCATTCGCCAAGCGGCTGGTAACGATCGAGAATGGCCATCAGCGCGCCGGGGTCGGAAGCAAATTCGGCCTTTTGAAACGCGATCCCGTGCCTATCGAGTCCAGCCATAACGCGCGTCGGATCGGGCCATTTCAGGATTACGGGATAGGTAAGGGTGAGGATGTGTGTCTCAAAGTCGTCGCCACGGCTCGGCGACCAACTGGCCGGGGTGTCGATGCCGAGCGCGGCCGCGTGGGCCAGCGTCTTGCGCTTGTCGAGTACGAGATCGAGCATTGCCGCACGGGGTGTTAAAATGCGGCACTCACCAATGATTCCAGGTAGTGCCGCGAGCGCGACCAGATCATTTTCCGAAACCGCCAGCAACGCTGCGGCGCCAGTCTTTGCGATAATGCCGGGCAGCCACTGCGCGAGTTCCTGCCCACGCGGGCGCTGCGAAAACGACGCACAGAAGCGCGACGCGGCGCCAATCGACCCGGCCGAATTACCGATCCCGTGCACTGGTACGCCGTGCCGACCAAGCTCGCGCACGACGGTGAGGCCAATGGGCGTGTCCACGCCCAATATGATCGCCACTGGGTGCCGGGTCATATCGGGCGGAGCTGTCGCTCATAGCGCCACGTCGCCAACGCCTGTTCTGCCATGCGCGCCGCCGTCCGCATCAGGCTGGGTTCAAGCCGGCTTGTCGTCTGCACATGCGGCTCCGCTAGCGCAACATCGAGATCGTCGAACCCGGCTGACTCGAGCGCAGGGTGCTCTGCAATGGTGTGACACATCGCCACAAACCGTGCCATCACACTGCCGTTCGGGCGGCTGCGGTCACGCGACAGCATCTCAAAGCTGTGCGTGACGATGACGAAGGGATCCTGACCTTGGGACGCGGCATGGGACAGGGCAGCGCGCATTTCGCGGGTCGACAGCGCACAGATTTGCGCCGGGCGCATGCGTCCGGGGCGGTCGAACAAGCCTGAGACGGGAACTTCAATAACGCCGTGCCGCGCGATCGGGTCAATCTGCCCGGCGTCGCAGCCGATCTTGCAGCCTTGATTCAGATAGGCTGCGTTGACACTACTGTCCCAGCGCAGACCGATCTTTGCCAGCGCGCGCAAACTATCATCATTCGCGCCGAAGTTTCCGGCCCTGAACGCGGTTGGGCGCGGTGCGCCGGCCCGCTCGATCAGATCGGCGGCGCATGTCAGCAGCGTGACCTGATCCTCAAGCGAAAAATCTGCCAGATTACCCCCCAGACGCGTCCCGACCGGCGATGCCTTTGCCCATTCGAGCCATTCGGTGTGGATATGCAGCTGAACCTCATGGCCGCGCGCGATAATGGGTGCGACGATATTCGCCACAATAGCCTCATCATAGACGAGCGCAGGCATCGGATCGACAAAGAAAACGCCTTTTAGCCCCGCAGCTTCAAGCCGATCCATCTGCCAGCCGATACCGAATTCGCCCGCCTTGCATTGGCCCAGAATCGAACTCGCAAAATTTTGTCGCGGTGTCAGTCCGCGCTGATGGAGCAGGGCTGATAATTCCGTATCGACAGTAACAAGAACTTTGGTCATCAAGCGCACTCGTTAGGGAGGAGACGACGGCGTCACGGCGATCTAACAATATTATATTGCCAAAGCGATAATCCATTTTGACGGATCGAATTTTCGGGAGGGACGAGAGTGAGCCTGTTCCGGGTTGTATCAAGCCCGAATGGGGACCCCGGCGCTTGATCGGTTAGGATCAGCCCCAGAGACATATGATGTCCGCTGCCGCCAAAATCCCTTCGCCATAGTTCGACGTTGACCTTCAACCAAACGGCATCAGACGCCGTAAGCCATATCCAGAGGCGACGATACCAGCGCGAGAATATCAATTCGTCCAGTATACAAACTCCTGACCCTTTGCGTATGGCGCATTGAGCGGGACATCGACGCGGACGGGAGCCTCGATCAGGCCGGGCCATAGTGGCTTGGCCATACCCCGATTCTGCGCCTCAAGGATGGCGCGCAGCCGCGTGACTTGGGCTGGGTTGCGCGCTGCGAGATCGATTTGTTCGGTAGGGTCGGACGCCAGATTATAGAGATAGGCTCGTTCGGGCCGTTTGGTGACTTGCAGCTTCCAATCGCCATCGCGAATCACGCGGTAATCGCCTGACCGCCAGAATAGCGGAGCCACACGCTTCGTCGGCGGCAGGCTGGATGCGAAGCCCGCAAGCACGTCGACCGAATCCATCGGCCGGTCGGTCGGTATGGCCGCCCCGGTCACCGCCGCAATTGTCGCAAACATGTCGATGCCTGAAACCGGCAGCGCCGATTTCGAGCCCGGCAGGATCCTGCCGGGCCAGCGCATAAAGAGCGGCACGCGGATGCCGCCTTCGAAGAAGGTTGCTTTCCAACCGCGGAACGGTTTGTTGAGATCGGGAATGCCGGTGTACCACGCCCCACCATTGTCGCTGGTGAAAATAACCAGGGTGTTGTTATCAAGGCCCAGCGTTTTTAGTTTGGCCATCACATCGCCGATGCGGCGGTCGAGCTGGCGGATCATCGCACCATAGACGCGCGTCTTGTGGTCCTTGATCTGGGGCAACGCGTCATAGTCCGCCTTGGTCGCCTGCAGCGGCGTGTGCGGCGCATTATAGGCCAGATATAGGAAGAAGGGCCGGTTGCGATTCGCCTCTATCGCCTGCAACGCATTGTCGGTCAGATAGTCGGTCATGTGGCCAACAGGCTCAAACCGCTGGCCGCCATTATACTGCACAGCATAGGGCAGGTTAGGCCAGAGATAGCCATCGATTGGATCCCACGGCAACTTGGCATTGACGACAGCTGCGTCAGTTTGATGCATGAACTTGCTGGCACCTGCCATAAAGCCGAGCGTTTCGTCAAACCCCTGCGCGTTGGGCGCCACATCACTGGCTTCACCCATATGCCATTTGCCGAGGTGGACCGTGTGATAGCCCCGGCCCTTCAGCGCCTCTGCAATCGTGATCTCGCTGCCCGGCACTCCCTGTTCAGGATAAGGGAGAAGATTGTGATTGAGCTCGTCGTGGAAAATTAGCGGCACTGGCGAGTTTCCGCCAGCATGGCCGACGCTTTCGGCGAATGACGGGACAACGGCAGTGAATTCAAAGCCGAAGCGCGTCGGGTAGCGTCCTGTCATCAACGCAGCGCGCGAGGGCGAGCAAGTCGCATTAGCGGCATAACCACTTGAGAAATCGACGCCTTGCTGCGCCAGCGCATCGATGTTGGGCGTCTTGACGATCCCGCCGGCAACACCGCCACCGTTGAAACTGATGTCGTTATAGCCAAGGTCGTCGGCCACGATCAGGATCACATTTGGTGGTCGCTTGGGATCCAACAGCGCGACCGATGGGCCTTGCGCCCACGTGACAGGATGGTTGGCGGCAATCGGATTGCCGATGGTCTGAACCAGCGCAATGATGCCCGAGCGCGCAATGGCCCCCGTGACGGCGTGCTTGACTGCGGGCACGAACATGAAGCTGCCCATCCCAAGCGCTGCGATCCCTCCGATCCAGAGAAGCGATCGTTTCATGCGGCAGCACCGATCATGGATCCGGTCATTGACAATGCTCTCCTGTGGCGTGGTCGTTTTGGAATGTTATAACACGGATCGTGTCATAATGAATGCAACAATGCAATAATCGCGCGATGCTAGACATGTCCAAGGCGAGGATATACCCCTCACGCAAATGACCGCAGCCCAAAGCGCCAATCCGAAGATGACGAACGCCACGACGCGCGCCGACGGGCGGCACGCACGCAGCAAATCAAGCCGTGCCAAGATCGTTGCCGCGATGCTCGATCTTGTCAAAAACGGTGATGTCGCGCCCAGCGCCGCAAAGGTTGCCCATGCCGCCAACGTAGGATTGCGATCAGTGTTTCGCCATTTTGACGATATGGATTCGCTCTATCAGGAAATGTCCGAACATATCGAAGCCATTGTGATGCCGATCATGTTGCTGCCCATGCCTGCGATGCCTTGGCGTGACTGTGTGCGCGAACTGACCCAGCGGCGCCTGCGCGTGTTTGAAACAATCCTGCCCTACCGCATGTCGGCCAGTATCAAGCGATTCCAATCGCCATTTCTGATGCAGGATTATCAGCGGATGTTGCGCTTCGAGCGTTCCTCGCTCGAAGCCGTCCTGCCACCCAGTCTTGCGGCAGACCGGCCACAAGTCGACATGCTCAACCTGCCGATGAGTTTTCAAGCGTGGCGGTTGCTTCGTTATGATCAGGGTCTCGGCGTCGATGCGGCGCGGTTCGTTGTGCTAAGGTTGATCGACGCCGTTCTCACGCAGATTGAGCATGAATAATAAGCAGCGGCTTCGCGTGAGCATCATCATGTGCCTGTTGTTTGCAGGCTGCGGTCCGGGCGCCCCTGAACCCACTGCCAAGGCCTGCCGTGCGCTGGTATCAGGCGCGATGCGGTGGGTGCCAGCGGGGCATTTCATCATGGGAGATGATGCGCGCTATCCCGAAGAAGGGCCGCCACGCCCTGTTGCGCTGCGCGGTTTCTGGATCGACACCCACGAACTGACCAATGCTGAGTTTGCCGCATTTGTGAAAGCAACTGGATACAAGACGATGGCCGAACGCGCGCCACCGGTAACCCCCGAAACGCCCCCCGAAATGCGTGTACCGGGATCGGCGGTGTTCGCGGCGCCTGCACCAGGCGATCCGCACTGGTGGCGCTGGGCAATCGGCGCGCAGTGGCGACATCCTTCGGGACCAGCGGAGGGCATCGTCGGCAAGGCCACAACCCCGGTTGTCCAAATCGCTTACGAAGATGCCAAGGCTTATGCGCACTGGGCGGGCAAGAGCCTGCCGACCGAGGCTCAATGGGAATATGCGGCGCGCGGCGGGCAAGCGGCGCTGCTCGAACCGGTGACGACCGACGGCACACCAACGGCTAACTATTACCAGGGGGTTTTTCCAGTGCGCGACATGGGCCTTGACGGCTATCGGGGGCGTGCACCAGTCGGTTGCTTTCCACCCAATGGCTTTGGCCTGTACGACATGATTGGCAATGTCTGGGAATGGACGGACCAGCCGGATGGGCCGCAACGCGACATGCATGTGATTAAAGGGGGATCCTATCTATGCGCCGGCAATTATTGTGCGCGTTACCGCCCGGCTGCCCGCCAGTTTCAGAAACGCGGGCTTGGCACCGACCATATCGGCGTGCGGTTCGTCGACAATCGACGTCCGCCACCGTTGACGCCATCGCCATAAACTGGCATTTTTAGTGCCAATATAAGGAGAGACAATATGCAAGTGCTGCGCACGCCAGACGATAGGTTTGCCGATATTGCCGATTACCGCTTTGCACCGCACTATCTTGAAATTGATGATGCCGATGGCACCGCATTGCGGTTGCACTATGTAGACGAGGGGCCGGCAGACGCTGCACCGATCCTGCTCATGCATGGCGAGCCAAGCTGGTCCTATCTCTATCGCAACTTCGTGCCGCCGCTGGCCGCGAATGGCCACCGCGTGCTGGCACCCGATTTGATCGGCTTCGGCAAGTCAGACAAGCCCGCTGACCGCACGGATTACACCTATGAACGCCATGTTGCGTGGATGACGGCCTGGCTGCTCGCGCTTGATCTCAAGGACATTACGCTCTTCTGTCAGGATTGGGGTGGGCTGATCGGCCTGCGGCTCGTTGCTGCTTTCCCTGATCGCTTTGCGCGGCTGATCATCGGCAATACTGGTTTGCCGATCGGGACCGGCTGGTCCGAGGGGTTCAAGGCTTGGCTCGATTTCAGCCAGAATGTTGAAACCTTCCCAACCGGCTTCATCGTCAATAGCGGCTGCGTCCGTGATCTAACCCCAGCGGAAATGGCCGCTTATGACGCGCCTTATCCCGATGAACGTTACAAGGAAGGGGCACGGCAGTTTCCAACCTTGGTGCCGATCACGCCCGAACATGCATCCGTTACCGAAAACACGGCCGCATGGGCGGCGCTTTCAACGTTCGACAAACCGGTGCTGACCTGTTTCAGCGACAGTGACGCCGTGACAAAAGGAGGCGAAAAGGCGTTCATAGACCGCATCCCTGGCGCGAAAGACCAGCCTCACGTCATCATCGAAAATGCGGGTCATTTTCTTCAGGAAGACCAGCCCGAACAGCTGCTGGCTATGATTGAAACCTTCATCCTGTCAACACGGCGCTAGACTATGAATGTTGTCAATGCGGTAACTCCGTCAAGCGATCAGCTTAAGTCATTTTTCGGCGCGGCTGAAGATGGCCCTTTCGTGATGGTCAATCTGCTTAAATTCAAGGAAAAGGCCGATTATCCCGACGGTAGTGACGCCGATCTTTCCGGGCGTGACGCCTATTTGCGCTATGGCGCGGCGGTGGGGGCCTTTGTCGAAAAGGTCGGCGGCAGAACAGGCTATGCTGGACCGGTCACGGGCCTGTTACTTGGCGACGTCGAGGATTTGTGGGATATGGTTGCGCTTGCCGAATATCCCTCGGTTGCGGCAATGCAGACGATGGTTATGGATCCCGGCTATGCAGAGATATCGAAGCATCGCACCGCAGGCCTTGCAGGCCAGCTCAACATCAAAACCAAGGGGTCGCTGACATGACGCTGCGCTACGACTTATATTGGTCATTTCGATCCCCTTATTCCTATCTGGTCACCGGGCGTCTGGTCGCACTTGAGCGCGATTATGACGTGGCGTGCACCGTCCGCATCGTTTATCCGATTGCAGTGCGACAGGCTGATTTCTTCGCCAATGTCGATCCTTTATGGTTCAGTTATTTGATGCGCGACATATTCCGCTGCGGCGACTATCTGAGCGTACCGATCCGCTGGCCCAACCCCGACCCTGTCAAAATGGATTTTGCCACGCGCACCTATCCCGCCGAACAACCCTATATCTACCGGCTAAGCCAATTGGGACAGGCGGCGAGCGAAGCGGGCAAGGGGCTTGCCTTTATTGATGAAGTCAGCCGCACAATCTGGAGCGGGACGGTTGACAATTGGCATGAGGGCGATCACCTTGCGCCGGCCGCCGCGCGGGCGGGGCTTGATCTGGCAGAACTTGACGCGAAGATTGCGGCGGACCCTGATCATTATGACCAAGCAATCAAAGCCTCGCAGGAGGCACAGCGCGTCGGCGGGCATTACGGGGTGCCGCTAATGGTGTTCGATGGCGAGCCCTTTTTCGGGCAGGACCGATTTGACCAGATGAAGTGGCGGATGGAGCAGACGGGGCTGGCGCGGCGTTAACGCCGTTCAGCCCGATGCTGTCGCGTGCGCCGCCAGATCATGAAGGCAATCCCAACCGCCAATCCTATCAATAGCCAAGGCACCAGTCGCCACAGCTTGGGGATCAACTGACCATGCAACGCATTGTGTATGATTTGCTGTTCGGATTGATAACCAGGCGGCATCGAAAGCACCTGATCGGCCTTTGCAAAGGCCGAATAGTCGGCCTGCATAGTGTGGGCGCGCTGCACGTCGGTCTGCGTTAGGTCGATGGCCTCTCCGGGGTCGCGCACGATGTTGTAAAGTTTCCAGCTGCCATCGCCAGTGGGCGCGAGGTTTTTGACCAGCTTATAATCGCCTTTAAACAGCGCCGCATTCCCAGATAGCTCATAGCCTAGCGGTTGGTCATCCCGACGGGCGCTATCGCGGACCCCGGTAAGCACGGGCAGCAGATTTGCACCTGCCATGCGCTCAACGGGCCTGCCGGCATAGGTCGGGCCCGTCGGCGCGATGCCCGCAGCCGCGAGTAGGGTCGGCGCAAGATCGGTGACATGCGTAAAGCGCGGCGCAATCCGCCCCGGCTTGATCGCCCTATTGCCTGGCCATGCCATGATGAGCGGCACGCGCAATCCCCCTTCGGACGCAGTGAATTTATAGCCGCGCAACGGCGACGCGGCCGCACTTGCCCAGCTTGCCCCGATCGCGGTGAACGAATTGCGGCGGCCCATATTGGCGGTGCTGAGATCGTAATAAGCCTTGGCGTTGAGCCAGCCCAGCCAGCCGGTCGTTGCATCGAATGCCTCGGCGCCATTGTCAGAGAGGAAGACGAAGATCGTATTGTCATATTCGCCGCTCGCTTTCAGATGCGCGACCAGACGGCCGACCTGTTCGTCCATCGCCTCTGCCATGCCTGCATAGGCGGCCATGGCGCGGACGCGGCGCGTGCGTTCGGCGTCAGAGAGCGTGGCCCAGTCTTTGGTCGTGCCCATCACGGCCATTGCCGGCTTGGGCGGGACGATTCCAATGGCGGCGGCGTTGGCTGCGCGCTCGCGGCGCAATATGCTCCAGCCCGAGGCATAACGATTGGCATAGCGTGCAATATAGGCGTCGGGTGCTTGGACTGGTGTATGGTTCGCCTGAAAATTGACCGAGGCGAAGAATGGTTTGCCGCTCGCGCGACCCTGATCAATGTAACGGATCATGGTATCGACGATGAAGCGTGACGAATAGAAATCCTTCGGCAGCGCCGCAGATTTGCCATCCTCGGTCCAGTCGGCCTGATCGTTCAGGCCCTCAATCGGGCGATCCGCGAAATTATCGGCTCCCGCATGGGCGAGGCTGAAGGCATGGTCATAGCCGCGCGCGGTCGGGAGCTTGTCAGGCGTCGAACCCAGATGCCATTTACCCGTGAGGTAAGTGCGATAGCCGCCATCGCGCAGCAATTGCGCCATCGTGACGACATTGTCTGACAGTATCATATCATAGCCGGGCTTGCCGCGGTGCTCGGGCGGGATTGTCTCGGGCATATTGCCAAGGCCAGCGCGGTGGTTGCTGATGCCTGTTTGGAGCATCGCGCGGGTTGGTGCGCAACTGCCCGCGACGTGGAAGTTTGAAAAGCGCACCCCCGCCATCGCCAGTGCATCGATAGCGGGCGTGGCGACTTCGCCGCCGAACGCGCCGACATCGGTAAAGCCCCAATCATCGGCAAGCAAAATGACGATATTGGGCTGCTTGGGCGCCGGTGCAGCGCCAAGCAAGAGGCTTGCTGCGACAAGGCGTGCACAGTTGATCGCATGCGTTTTCATAACAGCGTCCTCCGCTCAATCTCGCTTGTGCCAGCAGGCAGGCTGAAGAGCATGCCATCTTCGCCCACGATAATCTCGCCGCCATAATGCCGCTTCGCTTCTCCCAGAAATGCGGGATAGGCAAAACGGAGCGGCAATGGCGGCACAAGGTGGTTGAGCACCAGCAAGCGGACGCCCGCTGCCTTGGCCGTGTCAGCGGCTTGTTCGGGGGTCGTGTGATAACCGATAATGTCGCGGGTGATTTGAGCGGTATTCTTCTGACCCTTGGCATCAAGTGCAGCCGTGATCAGTTTGACTAATGCGGGTTGCAACGCTTCATTGACAAGCAAATCCGCACCTTTGGCCGCCGTGACGAGCGTCGCTACCGGCGCTGTATCGCCACTAAAAACCGCCGAACGCCCCTTGTAATCGAAACGATAACCAACCGCCGGTTTGACCGGCCCGTGATCGACACGGAAGGCGGTGACCCTGAGGCCATTGGCTTCGAACACCAGCGCACTATCGGCGTTGCCCAGATCGAACGGCAACGGTGTCGCCCCTGCACCCGAAGGCGGTGCGATCGTGGCCCCGTGATGCGCCGAGCGGTAGCCATTGTCGGTTGCGTAGGCCGCGTCGAATCCAGCGATCACAGCCTTGACCCCCGGCGGGCCATGCACCGCCAAGGGGGACGTCGCCGCCGCGCCTGTCCACCGCATCAGCATCAACGGCCCCATGCCATCGATGTGATCCGAATGGAAATGGGTCAGAAAAACACCCTCGATCCGCCCCATCGGAATGCCCATGTGCGCAATGGTGCGCGCACCGCCCTCGCCGATATCGACCACGAAGACATGGGTGCCAGCGATCACGACCGAGCAGGGTCCGGCGCGGGTTGCATCGGGCAAGGGCGATCCAGTGCCACAAAGCGCCACGTGCAGACCGTCGGGCAGATTGGCGGTCACGTCGCGCCCAACACGACTGTCGACCATGCGGGTCATCAGCGCGGTTGCGATTTGTGCCTGAAACGCTGTGACGAGGAAAAACCCCGCCACCCCGATCAGCGAGAGCGCGATCAAAAGTCTACTACCGCGCTTCATGGCCGACCCGCTTCCGTTATTTTTCTCAGCATAACTGAACAAACTGGCACGATCAATGTCATATCATCATGCTCGCATTGTGTTATGTGAGGGTCACGACCAAACGAGGGGGAAATTAATGAAACATATGATGAGGGTCATTCTGGTGGCCGTCGGGCTGTTGAACATCGCCATTGGACTGGGCTTTCTGATCAATCCGCATTTGCTGGCCGAAAAGTTCTTTGTGGCGCCGGTCGGAACGCAGGGGCTGGCCACGATCCGCGCCGATTTTCCGGCATTCTTTCTAACAGGCGGTGCGTTTGCGCTAGTCGGAGCGTGGCGCGCAGTTGCACCGCCGCTGCTCGTTCCACTCGCCTTGCTCGGCTTTGCCCTGATCGGCCGTTTTGTCAGTTTGGCGCTGGACGGCGCTGCGCCGACCGCCTTTGCGCCGATGATCGCCGAAATGCTGATGATCGTGGCACTGTGTCTTGGCTATCGCAGCTTTGCGGCAGCCGACGATTGACAATAGGTAGGGTTTCC
>JBJXDU010000097.1:0-12631 GCA_046153565.1 Sphingomonadaceae bacterium | reverse complement strand
GGTGAAAAATCAATCGGGCCCAAATCGGGCATCATCTTGCGGATCGGGCGGTAAATCGGCGCGGTGATCTTATCGAGCGATTCCAGCACCGCGCGGACGAAATCATTATAGGTGTTGATCACATTGAAATTGACCAGAATCTGCATGATAAAATGCACGATGATGATCAGCCGCAGGATCGACAGCAGGTAGGATATAATCCCGATTATCATAGTCATACGCACAAACTCCTGAAATTAGCGGTGGACGAGCGTGCCTGCGCCGCTTTTTGTAAAGATTTCAACGAGCATGGCATGCGGCACACGCCCGTCGAGAATGACAGCTGCCTCTACACCGCCTTCGACCGCCGCGATACAGGTTTCAAGCTTGGGGATCATCCCCCCGCTTACCGTGCCATCGGCGCGCAGCGCGGCAATTTTGGCGGGATCAAGATCGCTGAGCAAGGCGCCGCTTTTGTCGAGAACACCCGCCACATCAGTGAGCAGGAACAAGCGCACCGCGCCAATCGCCGCTGCAATCGCACCGGCCATCGTATCCGCATTAATGTTATAAGTATGGCCATCTTCGCCCGCCCCAATCGGGGCGACAACAGGGATCATCCCCGCCGACGAAATTGTATCAAGGATCGTCCGGTCAACGCGTTTTGGTTCGCCGACAAAGCCCAGATCAATCGCGCGTTCGATATGGCTATCGGGATCGCGCGCCGTGCGTTCCACCTTTTCGGCGGTGACGAACCCGCCATCCTTGCCCGAAATGCCCACCGCTTTGCCGCCCGCTTCGGCGATCCACGCGACCAATTCCTTGTTGATCGCGCCTGATAGCACCATTTCGGCGATCTTGGCGGTTTCAGCATCAGTAACCCGCAGCCCATCAACAAAACTCGACTCAACGCCTAGTTTCTTGAGCATCGCGCCAATCTGCGGCCCGCCGCCATGGACCACGACGGGGTTGATCCCAACCGCTTTCATCAGGACAATATCTTCAGCAAAATCACGCGCGGCCTCGGCATTGCCCATTGCGTGGCCGCCATATTTGATCACGAAAGTCGCGCCCGCATAGCGCTGCATATAAGGCAAAGCTTCGACAAGCACTTCTGCCTTGGCAAGCGCCGTGATCTGGGACGTGGGCATAGTCATCGCGCGCGCTATGACGCCGCCGCCCCTTGCCGGTCAAGCCATTTGCCTAGCGATACGGCGAGCGAAATGAGTGGCGGCACCATGATGACTGAGAGCACGACCTTCGCCGTGATCCCGCTGACCAACAGGGGCACGATCGGCAGGACCCCGAGAAAGGCAATCGTGATGAAAATGCCGGTATCAACAATCTGGCTCGCCACCGCCGCAATCCCGCCGCGCAACCACACCATCGATCCCGTGCCTTCGCGCAGCTTATCAAACAGATAGACGTTGAGCGTTTGCGAAATGCCATAGGAAATCAGCCCCGCGAGCATCAACCGAGACCCCTGCCCTAGCACGCCCGCAAACGCATCTTGCTGCGTCCAGAAACTCGCCGACGGCAGCGCGATCACGAGCTGGATAAGCAGCGCCGACAGGATCAGCGGAATGAAGCCATAACGCACCAGCTGGTTCGCCGTCGCCGAGCCATGCAATTCGGAAACCGCACTCGACAGCACCACCAGCTGCAGAAACGCAATGATCCCGGCCTCAACCGTCAGCGGCCCAATCGCGACTATCTTGGTGCCCAAAACGCCGGCCATGCAAACGAGGCCGCCATAAATGAGCGAAAAAATGAACAATGATCGTGGCATGGCAATTCCCCAAACGATGCGCCATCAATGGCGCAGTGAGCGATTAAATCAAGCTTTTCCGGAAAAGCGGCCCAGAACGCGAATCGCATCTCTCGACCGTTGCAATATGTGCCATATAAGCGTTACGCTGTCAAGATAAATGTGCCCATATGGATTTATGATTTTTGCACAATAATCGTCAACCATGCGCTTGGCTTGCCGAAATGGCCTGGCGAAAAGCTGTCTTCAACCTCGAAGACTGACCATTCCCCGGCGGAGCGATACGCAGCGCCTGCCTGCTCAGCGGACGGACGATTGTAATAGCGGCCAAATTCATCATAGCCCTCATCCCCGCCGGTTTTATAGCTCGCCAAATGCCAGCCACCCGGCACAAGCGCGCGCCACATCCGAGCGAGGATGTCGGGCAGGCCAGCGCGCGGAACGTGAAGCAGCGACGCATTGGCGACTACGGCGTCATAGCGCTCGACCGCGTCAATCTCATCAAACCGCATCACCCGCACTGGCCTGCCCAGCCGGGCCTCCGCCTGTGCCGCCATTTCTGCGACGCCATCAGTTGGCTCAACCGCAAAGCCCTGCGCGATCATAAAGGCGGCATCAATCCCAGCGCCACTGCCAAGCTCAAGGATCGAGGCGCCCGTGGGGAGGCGAACGAGAAAATCCGGCAACTGATGCCAAACCGCCTCTGGCCGCGCGGTGACATAGGTTGGTGCCTCAGCGGAGTAGAAAGCGAGCGTGGCGGGATCGGCGTGGTTCACTCGCGTTGATTTTCAGTGAGTGGCAACATCAGAGCCGATGGTTCACCATTCTCGCACAACACAAAACCGGGCACTGCCCCTGATTCGACAAGCTCGACGATTTCTTCAAGCCGCAGCGCTGCGTCGTCGACATCGATATGCTGAAGATCGGTGCTGTTCATGATTCCACCATAAATTCATTGGCGATCAAATCAAATGATTCCCGCCAAAGGCATCGGTTTGCGCGCGCGCCAATCAGCCAAGCCCTGCCCATTCGAGCGGCGTAGGCAAGGGCTCAGCCGCATAGTCAACTTGCAACACCCGCCGCTGGCGCGGGCGTGCCGCTGCTGCGGAAGCATGGAGAATGGGAGTCGAATAGGCCCAGATATCGCCAGCATCGGCGAGGCAGGTTAGTATGTCGTGACGGCTAGTAACCGCATCATAATCACTCTCGGCAATCCGGCCCAAGAGGTGCGAACCGAGCGCAACGCGGAGTGGCGCATTATCCGCGTCGACATCATTTAGGTGGATCCGCACTGTTATCATGCCCGCAATCACGGCAACCGGCGGCTCGACATGCAGTAGCCCCTGCTTCACCGTCCACGGGCCGAAACCTTCAACCTCGTGGCGTGCGGCGATCGCAATCGTACGATCCTGATGCCAGCCAAGCGGCCAATTGTTCGCGGCCGTCTTGTTAAACAGGATAGCGCGCACCGGCCGAGCGGGTTTGCCTATTAACGACGTCGCCACATCGCAAGCAACCGAACCGGTGCCTAGTCGCTCCGTCAAACCCGCTAAGCCATGCAAGCGAACGCCCGCTGCAGCCTCTGCATATGGCTCCAAAAATTCGATCCACTCCAACGTATTGATCGCTCGCGGCACACGCACGGCACCATCGCGATCAAAGTCAAGCGTCACCGCGTGGGCACCGGCACCGCGCTGGCATAATCATAAAACCCACGCTTGACCTTGCGCCCCAGCCAGCCCGCTTCAACATATTTGATCAAGAGCGGCGCGGGGCGGAATTTGGGGTCTCCGGTGGTGCCGTGCAGCACGCGGCAGATTTCGAGGCAGGTATCGAGGCCGATAAAATCCGCCAGCGTCAGCGGCCCCATCGGGTGGTTGAGGCCAAGCTGGCAGGCGGTATCGATATCGGCAATGCTCGCCACACCTTCGCCAAGCGCAAAAATCGCTTCATTGATCATTGGCATCAGGATTCGGTTGACGATGAAGCCCGGCGCGTCGTTGGCATGGACAATCGCTTTGCCAAGCGACTGGCCAAAACTTTCGACCGCAGCCACCGTTTCGTCCGACGTCGCGAGCCCGCGAATGACTTCGATCAGCCCCATCACTGGCACGGGGTTGAAGAAATGGACGCCAATGAAGCGCGCGGGGTCGGGCGACGCTTGCGCCAATCGCGTGATTGGAATTGACGATGTGTTCGAAGCTAGGATCGCATCGCCGCGCATCACTTTGCCCACATCGGCGAAAATGG
Organism: Sphingomonadaceae bacterium; assembly: GCA_046153565.1. Classification (GTDB taxonomy): domain Bacteria; phylum Pseudomonadota; class Alphaproteobacteria; order Sphingomonadales; family Sphingomonadaceae; genus Aquisediminimonas. The sequence goes on along the minus strand of JBJXDU010000097.1, from coordinate 8,634 downwards.
CGCGTTTGATCTCCTCGCGCTCGGTGGCGGCTTCGATGATCAGGTCAGCATCGCCAAAGGCCGACGAACCGGCAACGGGTTCGATCAACGCGAGGGCCACATCGCGTGCCTCAGCGCTGATCTTTTCCTTCTCAACGAGGCGCGCCATCGCCTTGGCTATGCCGTCTTTACCCGCCTGCGCGCGCGCCAGATCAATGTCCGAGAGCCGGACATGATAGCCCGCCTGCGCCGACACTTGCGCAATCCCCGCACCCATCTGACCCGCGCCAATCACGCCGATAATCTTCATCGCGAGCCCCCCGGCACCCACAAAATATCAAGCGCGCCATCGCTATTGACCGCGCGCCCCATGACGAACAGATAATCCGAGAGCCGGTTGAGATAGGCCAGCGCCAGCGGGTTGAGCGGCACAGCCTTAGCCGCCGCCACTGCCGTCCGCTCGGCGCGCCTGCACGTGGTGCGCGCACTATGGAGCGCGGCCCCGGCGGGCGTGCCGCCTGGCAAGATGAAGCTGGTGAGCGGCGCAAGCGCCGCATTCATCGCGTCAAGCTCATCCTCAAGCCGCGTCACCTGCGCGCCGACGATCCGCAGCACCATGTCACTCGGGCTAAAATCATCGCCGGGCGTCGCAAGGTCTGCGCCTAAATCAAACAGATCATTCTGGATCATCCGCACCCGCGCGAGCGCCTCGCCGTCCAGATGCAGCGCCACAACCCCCAGCGTCGCATTCAATTCATCAACATCGCCCATCGCGGCCATGCGCGGCGCATCCTTGGGGCTACGCGATCCATCGACGAGGCCAGTTGTGCCATCGTCGCCAGTGCGCGTGTAAATCTTGTTGAGCTTGACCAAGGATCAGCCCGAGCGCGATAATGATATGATCAGGACAACGATCAAAACCGCTATCGCTTGAAAGCCGAGACGGCCCATCATCATCTTATTCTGCTGGATGCCCGATTGGCTTGGGCCTGCGGTGCCGCTGTTCAAATCGGCCTCGGTGGTTTTGAGAAAAGCGATGATCCCGCGCACCAGCATGACGAGCGCGCCAATCATGGCAAGGATGAGGAGAATGATGAGGAATATCTGCATCGTCATCATCTAGGCGGGTTGGCGGGCGAATCCAATGGGAAAGCGCCCTGCCCTCATCTTTCGTATAAGATCGGTGCCCCAAAGCCCCGCGCGGCGCATATCGGCAAGGCTGGGCGACCTGCGCCGTTTGGCCAGCCGTTCGCCGCTTTCGTCAACAATCAGCGGATGATGGTGATAGACGGGCTGCGGCAGGCCAAGCAGGCGTTGCAAGACGATGTGGACGGGCATCGACGCTTCGAGGTCGCGCCCGCGGATCACATGCGTCACCCCTTGCGCCGCATCATCAACCACCACCGCGAGGTGATAGCTGGCAAGCGCATCCTTGCGCGCGATGATGATATCTTCGGGTAGGCCCACGACCTTGGTCATATCGATCCGCCAGCAATGCGGCGCGCTGTCATCATGATCACGGTCCCGGCAAGTGCCAGGATAGAGCGGCCCCGCCTCGCCGTGGGGCGCGCTCGCGGCAATATCAGCGCGGGTGCAGCGGCAGCGGAACAGCAGGCCTTCTGCCCGCAATCGACCCAAAGCCTCGGCATAAGCCGCAGCCCGCGCCGATTGCACCATCACCTCCCCGTCCCAATCAAGCCCCAGCCAGCGCAAATCCTCATAAATCCCTTCGACAAATTCGCTCCGGCACCGCCACGTATCAAGATCCTCAATCCGCAAAAGGAAACGCCCACCCGCCGCGCGCGCGGCGTCATGTGCGCACAAAGCCGACCAGGCATGACCCAGATGAAGCCGCCCGGTAGGGCTCGGCGCGAAGCGGGTAATAAATTTTGTGGTCATTTCCCCTCTTGACCCCATCATATAGTGCATGCTGTCATGTGTTTGTCATGCTAACCGGTAAAAGGGGGCCATATGAAGAGGGAATTGGATAAACCATGTATCACCCCGATCTGAGCCGACACCCTGACGGGTGTCCAGCGCTCGTGCTCAATGCCGATTTCACGCCTTTGAGCTATTTCCCCCTTAGTTTATGGCCATGGCAGAATGCGGTAAAGGCCGTATTCCTCGACCGTGTGGATATCGTGGAAAACTATGACCGCGAAGTGCGCAGCTCGAACTTTTCAATGAAGCTGCCTTCGGTGATCGCACTCAAACAATATGTGAAACCATCGCAGCACCCCGCCTTCACGCGGTTCAACCTGTTTTTGCGCGATGGGTTCCACTGCCAATATTGCGGGATCGGCAAAGATCTGACCTTCGATCATGTCATCCCCCGGTCACAAGGCGGCAAGACCACCTGGGAAAATGTTGCCACTGCCTGCGCACCCTGCAACCTGCGCAAGGGCGGCCGCACGCCCAAACAAGCGCATATGTCACTCCATTTGGCCCCGATCCGGCCAACGAGCTGGCAATTGCAGGATCAGGGGCGCAGGTTCCCGCCCAATTATCTGCATGAAAGCTGGCATGATTGGCTCTACTGGGATGTTGAATTGCTGGCGTGAACGGGGAACAGCCTGTTCCCGCTGGGGACGTCCCTACCGGGTGTCGCTGGGAAAAAGAGGGCGGATGCCAGTGTTAAACGGATAAAGGTGCGTGGGTCACCGTAATTGCGTCATGCAGCGCTATCGGCTGTAACCTGTGACCAAATTTGGGCGAACGAGCGGTATATCGACAATTGCAAAACAGGGGGGCATTTATGGAATTCTCGCATTACCGCACCGTGCGAATCATCGCGACGCTGCTGATCATCGCGGCTATCACTCAATCGATCTACACCGCCCTGTATATCGCCAAGGTCGACGTGCCGCGACAGCTGCTGTGGGGCAGCGAGGGCGTAATATTCGCTATCCTCGCCGCGCTGGCGGGTGCGGCGATGGTGCGGTCCAAGGCGCTGACACTGGCCTTTTCGGCGATCGCGTTCAGCGCGGCGCTCAATGTCGTGCAAGTCGGTGTCGGCCTGACCCTGTTCGGCCCGTTCGGCGAGGCTGCGGACGCCGTCCCGGCGCTGGCCCCAACGGCGAGCGCGATCGTCGGTTTTTCCTTCTTCGTCTATAACGCCGCCAAGCTGATGCTCGGCCTCGCCGCGCTGGTCGCCGGACTTAGGCTGAGCGGGCGCGGCGGCAAGCTGCTGGGCGGGGCAACCGCGCTGGTTGGCGGCATCGCGCTGATCGCAAACGCGGCGTCGGTGGTCGGCGGTACTAAGATATTTGCAGGAATCCCGCTGGCGGGCGGCTCCGGCGTGCTGGCAACGCTGCTGCTGGCGCTGAGCCTGCTGCGGCTGGCCAAGGAAGATTGATCCGGGCGGGATGTGGCCCAGCCGTCGCATCATGGCTGATATTAGGACATTGAAATTTCGGTGATGGCTCCTAATTCCAAATTGTTGCGAACCTGTACCAAAATTGGATTGAGATTTTGAGCGATCGCGCTTTCTATTTCTAGCGGCAACGGAGTGGTTTATGACTGGTTTTTCTGGCCTTCCCACGACGGTTTGGCTCACCGACGTCGATACTGATCGCAATATGGAATTGACTGAGGATTTCTGGTTTGATGATGCTGCCGGCAAGCGGTGGGATGCTCCCAAGACATCGGTCATCAACGGTGCCAGTATCCCTCAAGCGCTCTGGTCGACGGTGGGATCGCCTTACACCGGGCGGTATCGGCGCGCCTCAATCGTCCATGACGTTGCTTGCGGCAGAGTCATAAATAGCGCTGATCGCCGCGCCGCTGACCGCATGTTCTATGAGGCATGCAGAGCGGGTGGCTGCAACATTGAGCAAGCAACCTTGCTCTATACGGGCGTAAGGCTTGGCGCGCTTTGGGATTTGGTTCCGTTCTGGAAGTCGGCAAATAAGATGGACGCACCGGAAACCAAAATGACGGCCAGTATCAGCGACCGCAAGATCCAATCCGATTTTGCGATGGCTGCCGAAATGGTGACGGCAGCGCCCCCGACTGACGATGTGATGGAAATGGAACGGCGTGTCGATGCGGCGCTTAGCCATGTGTCCGGCTTTGATCTGACCAACCGGTAAGACAAGCGCAGCCGGGTATCGAAAACGGGAACGGCCTAAACCGCACCGGAGCATAAACTCTGGGCGAAGGCGTTGATTTCACAATCATAACGCGCCAAACAAAAGCCGGGGGTGCCCTTCATGTGGCGATTGGCAATCAAGCGACAGGAACAGCGTTTGTGATCAACGGTCTAAAATCATGGTGGCGCAAGCGCGGCCTCCAGACGCTTCCTGGCATCGTCGCGGTTCTAGTGATGGCGGCACTCCAGACCTTTCCGATCCCGATCATCTCGCCCGCATTGCAAAGCATCGGGCTTCAGGTTTTTGATAGCTATCAGCGGATCAAGCCGCGCGTTTACAAAGATGCAGCGGTGCGCGTCGTCGATATTGATGATGAAACCATCCGGCGCTTTGGCCAATGGCCATGGCCGCGCACCGATATTGCGCGGCTGATATTGGCGCTAGGTCAAGCCGAGGCGGCCGCGATTTCGCTCGACATCGTATTTTCTGAACCCGACCGCACATCGCCCCACGCACTGGCAAAACGTTTTGCCGCCTCTGATCCCGGCATTGCCAGAGCGCTCACCGATTTGCCCGATAATGACGCTCAATTGGCACAAGTGCTGGCGGCAACCCCGTCAGTCAACGGATTCTTCTTCACCAACGAAGCGAGGTCTGGCCTTGCCGAGCCAAAGGCGGGGATTGCGGTGCTCGGCACATCGCCGTCATCGGTGCCGCATTATAGCAATGCAGTCCTGCCGCTCCCTGCGCTCGGTGAAGCGGCACCCGGCATTGGTTTCCTCAGCATCGAGGCGGATGCTGACGGCATTATCCGGCGTGCGCCACTGATCGCGGTGCAGGGCAAGACGATGCTGCCTTCGCTTACGCTTGAATCGCTCCGCATCGCGCGGCAGGCGCAGTCGATTGTGGTCAAGACCAGCGATGGCAGTGGCGAACTAGGCGCGCCCGGCGATGTCGTCGCGCTTCAGATTGCCGGGTTCGAAGTGCCAACCACGCAAGCTGGCGAATTATGGCTGCATTATACCAAACCAGTGCCCGAACGCATTATTCCGGCGTGGAAAATCCTCTCAGGCGCCTTGCCACCCGCCGAAATGACGCGTCTGTTTGCGGGCCATATCGTTTATGTCGGCACCAGCGCCATCGGCCTGCGTGATTTGCGATCAACCCCGCTTAACAAGGCTGAACTGGGCGTCGTCGTTCATGCGCAGGCGACCGAACAAATCGTCCTCAACGATTTTCTTTATCGGCCCGATTGGATCGTTGGTGCCGAACGGGCCGCGCTGTTGATCTTTGGGCTTGGGCTCGCGCTTTTACTGCCAAGGCTGGGCGCGGCTTACGGCGCGCTGCTCGGCGGAGCGACGGCCTTGGCCATCGTCGGGGGCAGCTGGTTGGCGTTCAGTCAATATGATTTCCTGATCGATCCCACTTGGCCCATCCTTGCGCTGATCACCGCTTATGTGCTCGGCACCGTTCTCATCTATTACCGCGAAGAACAGCAGCGCGCTTATATCCATAGCGCGTTTGACCGTTATCTCGCCCCTGAACTCGTGCGGCGGATTGCCGACAATCCCCAGAATTTGAACCTTGGCGGCGAAGAACGGGCAATGACCGTCTTATTCTGCGACGTCCGCAGCTTTTCTCGGATATCCGAAACGCTTGAACCCAATGAGATCATCCGGTTCCTGATCAGTTTCCTGACGCCGATGACCGATTTGCTGCTCGGCCATAAGGCAACGATCGATAAATATATCGGTGATGCGATCCTCGCCTTTTGGAACGCGCCGCTTGACGATCCTGATCAATATGAAAATGCGGCGAATGCTGCGCTTGAAATGGTCGCGCGGTTGAAGACGCTCAACAGCGAAATGCAAGCGCAAGATGCCGAACCATGGCCGGGCACCGTCAAGGTCGGGATTGGGCTGAACGCAGGGCCGTGTTGCGTCGGCAATATGGGATCGAAGCAGCGCCTATCCTATTCGCTGATCGGTGACACGGTGAACCTGGCGTCGCGCATTGAGGGGCTGACCAAATATTACGGCGTTGAGATTGCGATTGGCGGTGCGCTCCATGCCCATATTACGCACTTTGCGAGCGTGGTGCTTGACGAAGTGCGCGTAGTGGGGCGCGATGCTCCCGAGGTTGTCCGCGTCTTGCTCGGCGATACCCGCCTCGCAAGCGACGCCGCTTTTGCGCAATTTGCGCAAGATCATGAGGCGATGCGCGCCGCCTATTTGGCGCAAAACTGGGATCAGGCGCTTCAGGGCCTTGCGCGTCTTTCCACCGACGCCGATGGTTATGGCTTGACCAAGCTTTACACCATCTATCGTGACCGAATTGCGCACTATATCGCCAATCCGCCAGCGCCGGCTTGGGACGGTGTCTTTGAAGCGTTGGAAAAATAGCCGAAATCGGCTCGCGCACTGGGGAAAAGGACTAATTCCTTTTGGTGCTAATTCCACTTGGCAAAGCCGCCACCTTCTGGTTAACTACCCGACATGACAAAGCTTTTGACTCGCGCGCCCGCACTTCTCCTCGTTGCCACCTGCCTTATGGTTGGGGCACCGTCTGCGTTCGCGCAGTCGACCGCCTCCGAAGCGACCATTGACGCGTTGATCGATCAATCGGGCGACGGCGCGGCAGCGCTCGCCACTGCGGATGCGCAAGTGAGCGCGGGTGATCTGAGCGGCGCGGCGACTACACTTGAACGGCTATTGATCAACGATCCCGACGCTACACCGGTGCGGCTACGCTACGCTGCGCTGCTGTGTGATTTGGATGATCGGCAAGCTGCGAGATTTGAATTATCAAAGCTGGCATCGGAAACGATTGATGCCGCCGGTTGGTCGCGCGTTGAATCGGCGTGCGGCCCAACACCAAAACCAACGAAATAGGTTTACATAAGGGGGCAATAAAGTGCGACATTTCCTTACACGCGGCACAGCGATTGTCACGATCGCTGCGGTGACCCTTGGTTTGTTTCCAGCCTTCAGCCAGACGGTGGGGGTCAACACCGCGGTGCGCAATATTGTGAAAGTGAAGGCGAATTCAGCATCCGCCGCTACGCAAGCACAAGTCAAAGCCCGCGTGGCGCTTGGCAATGACATCACTACCGCTCAGGCGAGCACGCTGCAAATGTTGCTGTTGGATCAATCAAGCCTGACAATCGGTCCCAATGGCCGCTTGTTGGTAGATCGTTTCGTTTATGATCCCAACCGTCAGGCTAGTGCGGTTGGCGTTTCGATTGCCAAGGGGGCATTCCGTTTCCTATCAGGCAAGTCGACCAAGGCTAATCCGGGACAATCATCGCTGCGCACCCCCATTGCCTCAATCGGCATTCGCGGCACGATGATCGAAGGTACTGTTGGTGAATATGCGGCGCAGATTGCACAAGGCGAAGCTGGCCTTGGCAGTGCTGGCTCTGTTGACCCCAATACGGCTTCGATGATCGTTCTGCGCGGCCCTGGGCCCAATGCAAGGGGTGGGGAAGCCCCTGGCGCGATCTCGGTGACTTCAGGCGGGGTTACGGTCAACATTGACACACCCGGGCAAGCCGCATTTGTGCCCCGCGAAGGCGCTCCTCCGATTGTGTTCACGCTGTCAACGGCTGGCTATAGCGCCTTTGACTCGGCACTGCGCACATCACCCAGTTCAGTGAGCGCGCTCCAGCGGCAGCAAAACAATCAGGCACGGAACAATGCGAATAGCCAGCAGGCATCAACCGGCACACAGTCAGCGACGGCTGGCTCTAGCGGCGGCGGTGGTGGCGGCATTAGCAGCTTGGCGTTAGGCATAGGGGCAGCCGCTGCTGCCGTGGCGGTTGCTGTCGTCGCAATCGATAGCGGATCAAATCCAAAGTCTCCCTAGCGCAAAGGCGCGATTGGCAGCGTCACTAAGAAAATAGCGCCGCTATCCGAAGCGCCCAGCGTGATCGTCGCCCCGTTTGCGGCCAGGAGCGAACGCGCGATGGCAAGGCCTAGGCCGCTGCCGCCTTCGCTGCGCCGCGAAGTGAAAAAGGCATCGAACAGCCGGTCACGGTCACCCGCTGCCACGCCTTGGCCATTATCCGATATCGTCATCAATCCGTCTTTGGTAGCGCTGATCTGCACTGCTGTCGCACCGGCTTGGCGGCTATTTTCGATCAGCGTTTGCGCGACCGCTTCAATCGTTGCCGCCGGGACAGCAACAATGATGTCGGGACATTCAACCTCAACCCCAAAGGCCGCTCCCCGATGGGCATCGGCAATGCGGAGCAACGGTTCGCGCAACGGGGTTGCTTCGGCATCAAGCCCCTCCGCCATGTCAGCGCGCGCAAGATCGAGCAGGCGCTGAACTAGGTGCGATAACCTGTCAGCATCAGCACCGGCATTAGTGAGGAAGCGTGCACGCTCGTCCGCACGCATCGTTTCGCCGTGATCGTCGAGAAGCTCAAGCGCGCCCTTGATTCCCGCAATTGGTGTTTTGAATTCATGGGAAACAGCGGCGGCAAAATCCTGTAGGTAACGTGAGCGGGTTTCGATCCGCGCAGCCATATCGCGGTAATTGGCAAAGAGCTCGCGAATTTCGA
>JBJXDU010000096.1:0-20988 GCA_046153565.1 Sphingomonadaceae bacterium | reverse complement strand
CCCAAAAAGGTGATTGTTGTTCCGGGCAGACTGGTCAATATCGTTGCATGAAATGGATTCTGCCTCTTGTGATGCTGGCGGCGCTCGGCGGCTGCGGGCTCCAGCCGCTTTACAGCAATGGCGAGCGCGGGGCCGTTGGCCAAGCGCTCCGCTCAATCGAACTTGCGCCGATTGATGGCAAGGCCGGCTGGCTTATGCGGCAGGCTTTGCTCGATCGGCTCGGAACTGGCGGCGATGCGCGTTACCGGCTGGTGATTGAGCTTGATGATAAGATTTCAGGCTTTGGCGTGCGCGCCGATGACGCGATCACGCGCGAACGGCGCACATTGCGCGCGCGCTATCAGCTGATCGACACGGCGAGCGGTAAATCATTGCTTGATGCAAGCGCGGGCACCGATGCCGGTATCGATGTGGTGAGTTCCGAATATGCGACCGTGGCGGCTGAAAATTCGGCGCTTGAGCGGCTTTCACAAACCATCGCTGATCAGATCGTCGCGCGCGTTGCGGTTTTTGTCCAAAATGGCGGCGCGGCCAGCCCAACGACCAAATGAAGCCGCGCAAATGAAGGCGAGCAAGGATCAGATCGAGCGTGCGCTCGATTCGGTGCCGCCTGATATCCGCCTATTTCTGCTCTACGGCCCTGATGACGCTGGGTCGCGCGCGCTCGCCAAGCGGCTTGAACGCGCGGTGGGGAGTGATGCTGAGCGCGTCGACCTTGACGGGGCGACGCTAAAGGCTGATCCAGCGCGGCTTGCCGACGAAGCCGCTTCAATCTCGCTGTTCGGTGATAAGCGACACATTCGGGTGTCGCTGTCGGGTGATGAAGCGATGCCAGCGATTGAGGCGTTGCTTAGCGGAGACGCGGCGGGCAACCCCGTCGTTGCGATTGCGGGTGCGCTTAAACCCTCATCGGCATTGCTCAAACTAGCCCTAGCACATAATGCCGCGCTGGCCTTTGCAAGCTACCCACCTGATGCTGGCGAGGCCGAGCGCATCGTTGCCGCTCTGGGCCGCGAAAACGGCCTGCGGCTATCGCCCGACGCCGCGCGCCGGATAGTGGCGATTGCCGCTAATGACCGCGCCGTGATGGCGCGTGAAGTGGAAAAGCTCGCGCTCTACCTTGATGCCGCGCCGGACCGTCCGCGAGAAGCCGATATCGACGGGCTCGATCATATCAGTGCGGGCAACGGCGACGGAGAGCTATCGCGTCTGGTTGACGCGGTGCTTGAGGGTAATTCGGCGCAAGTCGCCAGCGAGATCACCGCGCTGGGCGAAGAGGGCATTGAGGGTATTCCGCTCATCCGTGCAATGAACAAGCGCGTTCAGCTGCTCGTGCGATTGAGCGCGCAGATGGCGGGGGGGGCGTCTGCACAAGCCGCTGTGGCGAGCGTGGGCAAAGCCCTATTCTGGAAAGAGCAGGCCCCGGTGACCCGTCAACTGGGGCGCTGGTCAGCCCAGCGCATCGCCATTGTCGCGACGCGGTTGCTTGATGCCGAACGCGCGATCAAAGCGTCGGGGTCGCCCGGCACCATTCTCGCCAATGCCGAACTGATCGCGATCAGTCGCGCGGCCGGGCGGGGGCGGTAGCCTCCGTGCTGACTGATTCTGAAATCACTGGTTGAATCCGGACGCCATCTGCTGATTCTAAAATCGACTGATCACGCTTCAAATCGGGCAAGCCGCCGCGCGCAATCGGCGGCACATCCTCCTCATCGCCGCGCTTCATATGATTGCGGCGTCACTTCAAAAGGAGACTATGATGTTACGCACCCCCTCGCTCATTCTGGCTGCAACGCTGATTGCGACGTTACCGACCCCTGCTTTTGCTCAACCGGAGGTCAGCATGCGTGTTTCGTCAGCGGGCCTTGACCTGACCAGCGTGCACGACCAGCAAATCCTGAAGCTACGGATACACCGCGCGGCGACATCGCTATGTGATCAGAGCAATGAACGTTTTGGCGTGGCAGTCCGCAAGGCCCAGCGCGCCTGCCGTGATTCGTCTATGCGCGCTGCCATGGCCAGCGTCGAAACACGGAGCGGCATGACAGTCGCCGAGTCTCAATCGACCTTGACGAAAAAGTTCGCCGCAATATCAGCCGCAATTCGTGAAGGCCGGTGAGTGATCGCATCGACGCAGCACCAGCTTGATTTGACCTCGGCCAACACATCTTCGCCCCGCTTGATCAGCGTGGAAAAAAAGGCACGCGCGCCTTGGACGCGTTCAAGGATCACCGTCGCAATCACTTCATCGTTAAGAAATGCCGGTTTGCGATAGGTGATTTCATGTTTGAGCGCGATCCACAGATGCGCTGCCACCGCCTCAGGCGGGGCGAGGTTTTGCCAGTGCGCGACGACTGCATCCTGCACCCATGTCAAATAGCGGGCATTATTGACATGGCCCATAAAATCGATGTCGTCGGGAACGATACCAATCGGGTGAAAATGGAGCAAAGCCGTCATTAGACAGACATAAGCGCGCTATGCGACAATTTCGAGGCATAAATGAAGTCTTTGCCGCAGTTATGCAACCTTGCGCTCCGGCGGTTGCACAACAGCCGGCGCGGGCAGTGTTGGCACCTCAATCGTGCGCAGGCTCGCATAATGTTCGGCGGGCATTGCCTTTCCAAACAACCAGCCCTGCACCATCGAACAGCCTTCGGAACGAAGGGCGGCCAATTGCTCTTCAGACTCAACACCTTCAGCGAGCGTGCACATCCCCAGATTGTTGGCGAGGCTGATCACGGCGCTGACGATGGCGCGGCAATCGGCGCGGTACCCCAGTTCGGTGACAAAGGTGCGGTCAATCTTGATCTTGTCAAACGGGAAGGTGCGCAAATAGTTGAGCGAGGCATAGCCTGTCCCGAAATCGTCAAGTGCGATCTTGATGCCCAGATCGTGCAAGCGGTTGAGGATCGCAATATTGGCTTCGCAATCGTTGAGCAGCACGCTTTCGGTGATTTCAACCTCTAAACGCGCGGGGTCTAGCCCGGTTTCGCCCAGCGCATTGATGATCGTTGGCAAGAGATTGGCGCTACGCAATTGTACCGGTGAGAGGTTAATCGCAATCGTGCGGGGTTCGCTCCAGCGCACGGCCTCTGCCATTGCAGTGCGAATCACCCATTCACCCATCGGGACGATCAGCCCCGATTCTTCGGCGATAGGAATGAAATCATTGGGCATCACCATGCCGTTTTCAGGATGCTCCCAGCGGATCAGCGCTTCAAATCCAGTATGCAGTCCGGTTTCGACGTTGACCAGCGGCTGGAAATAAAGCCGGAACTCATCGCGGGTGAGCGCAAGCCGCAAATCACGCTCGATGGCATGGCGCTGCTGAACCGCGACGTCCATGCCCGCTTCGAAAAGTTCCCAGCGATTGCGGCCGGCATTCTTTGCGACATAAAGCGCAATGTCGGCATTGTTTTGTAACATCTGGGCATTGTTGGCATGTTCTGGCGCGATAGCTAGGCCGATACTAGCGCTGGAATTGATCGTATGATCACCAACAACGAACGGTGCCGCAAGATCATCAACCAAGGCTTGCGCCAGTCGAATCGAATGATCACGAACGTCTTCTCCGCTCATCAGCACCGCAAACTCATCGCCGCCAAGACGCGCCACGATGTGCCCTTCGCCGCCCAAGCCGCTGTCTTTTGTACAGGCGGCAATGCGTTCACCGACGTGGCGGATAAAGGCGTCACCAATCGGATGGCCATAAATGTCATTCACTGCTTTGAAATGATCGATATCGATAAGTATCAGCACCAACCGTTGCTTCACCTCTGGATTGAGGAACGCGCGGTTGAGCGTCGAAACGAACAATGTTCGGTTGGGTAAATCGGTCAGGCTATCATAATGCGCCATGTACCGCACGCGCGCATCGGCCTTTTTGGCGGCGCTGATATCAGAGATCACACCGCGGAAATGGGCGGCATTTGTCTCGCTCTTGGCCACGGGGCGCGCGCTGATTGACCACCATGCTTCATCGGCACATTGCTTGGACACGCGGAGTGATAGACTACGAAATGCGCGCTTTTCAGTAATATGGCTGACCAATTGGTCACGCTCTGGACCTGGTTCAAATAGATCGGCAAACAGTCGCCCGTTGAGCGATTCTGGTACAAGCCCGAGTGCATTTGCGAATCGGTCGCTGACGCTAAGCAACCGCGCGTTGACATCAAGTTCGAACAACCAGTCAGATCCCTGCGCTTGAAAATCATTGAGCAGCATTTTAACGGTTTCATTCGAATTATTAAGCTCACGTTCGCGCAGCACGCGAATGATGAATGTTTCGTTCGAGACCGAGCTCATCATGTTAATGCGAACCGCGACGGCAGTGACAACGACCGCGCAAACAATGCCTTCGAGCGTGCCGAGCTGCAACAGCGCGATCACAAATCCTGATGTCATGACGGCGACAAACCAGAGCGCGGAGTGCAAAATGTAACGGAACGCAAAGCTCGCCACGGTGATCATCGATGTCGCCGCAACCGCGATAACAAGTTGAAGCTGGGCGATTGCGTAAGGGAAAAAAAGAGCTATCCCAACGGCATAAACCACAGCCAGACCGGTCGAGTTGTAAACTGTTTGGCGGATTACGTACTGGGGATCGAGTTTTTCTACACCAGATTTCCTGCGCAGCGCCGAACGCTCCCTGATCACAAAGAGACCGATTTGAACGATTGCTAGCATGATGACCGGCAATTTAACCGGTGCAGCGATAAACAGCGCGATGGTCAGCACGAACGCGTTGAACACTTGCCCCCAAATGGTGGCATCCACGAGTCTGAAATAGGCACTGACTTGGCGGTTTGCGACCCACCGTTCGAGGTTCGCCGGAATTTCCGCGCGAATCCGCTTTCCTTTACTCACCATACTCAACGCGCCCTATGTTTCTAATTTTGGGGTAAGCGAAGAGATTTAACAATCAATTTAAACAGAGTTTCACTGGCAAAAAAACGAGTTAGCCGCGCCCCCGGTAGCTCGGCACGGCTTGATCAGGGATCCACACGCCCGCAGGCGGCGGCCCCGATTGCCAGAAAACGTCTATGGGGATGCCGCCGCGGGGATACCAATAGCCACCGATTCGCAGCCAGAGCGGTTTCATCTCACTGAACAGCCGCTGCCCTATCCCTACCGTGCAGTCTTCATGAAACGCTGCGTGGTTGCGAAAGCTGCCCAGAAACAGTTTGAGCGCCTTTGATTCGACAATCAGGTCGCCGGGCACATAATCAATCATTAGATGCGCGAAATCGGGCTGACCCGTAACGGGGCACAGTGACGTGAATTCAGGGGCAGTGAACCGCACGAGATAAGGCGATCCAGGGCGCGGATTGGCGGGATAATCAAGCACAGCGGCTTGCGGATTATCGGGAAGGGCCGATTCTTGGCCTAGGAACATGCGGGTCATTACTTGCTTATGGCGATCAGGCCCGTGAATTTCTACCAGCGAATTTCGAGCCACGTCTCGACGAATCTAAATGTGGTGGCTAGAACGCCATTCACAACAGATTTGGAGATGTAACTATGGATGCGCTGGTAACAACCGAATGGCTCGCTGGCGAAATGGGCGCGTCGGATTTGCGCATTGTGGATGCAACGCTTCTGCTCGACGAGCGCGATGCAGCGGCTGAATATGAAGCAGAACATATTCCAGGCGCCGTGTTCATGGATTTGGCGGGCCTTGCCGATGCGACTAACCCGCTGCCCCTCATGCTCCCCAAGGCCGAAAAGTTTGCGAGCCGCATGCAATCGCTCGGTCTGGGCGATGGCAGCCGGATCGTTCTTTATGACAATAGCCCTTTCAAATCGTCGGCGCGCGCGTGGTGGATGTTAACGATGGTGTTCGGCGCGCACGGCGTTGCGATCCTTGATGGTGGCCTTGCCAAATGGAAAGCCGAAGGGCGCGATTTAGCGCAAGGCAAGGAAAAGCTGCGCCACCGCCACTTCACCGTGTGGCGCGATGACAAGAATGTCCGCACGCTTGATCAGATGATGGCCAATATTGAGAGCGGTGCCGAACAAGTGGTCGATGCACGCGGTGCGGCGCGCTTTTCGGGGCAAGAGGCTGATCCCCGCCCAGAGGTTGCGGCTGGCCATATTCCGAACAGCATGAACCTGCCTTATGGTCAGATGTTCAACGCCGATGGCACGTGGAAGCAAGGCGATGATCTGCGCGCAGCATTTACTGGTGCCGGGCTTGACCTCGATAAACCATTCACCGCGACCTGCGGATCGGGGCTGACGGCGGCAACCTTGGTCTTTGGCGCGCATTTGCTCGGCAAGCATGATGTATCGCTTTATGATGGTAGCTGGTCAGAATGGGGTGCGTCACCTGACACGCCCAAGGCGCTTGGCACCGCGTGAGCGACGACAAGCCCGCTACGTCCATTGTACAAGCCGGGCGGCGGGCCGAATGGACGCGAGGGATCGTCAATCCGCCGGTGTGGCGCGCGTCAACGATCCTGTATGATAGTGTCGCCGATCTCAAGCGGGGAACGGCAACGAATGCCGATGGCAAGCTATTCTATGGACGACGCGGCACGCCAACGCAGTGGTCGCTTGCCGATGCGCTAACCGCGCTTGAACCCGGTGCTGCCGGCACAATGCTTTTTTCCTCGGGCGTGGCGGCGGTGGCAACGGCTTTGCTGTCAGTGCTATCGCCGGGCGACGAATTGTTGATGACCGATAGCGCTTATGATCCCACCCGCGCGCTGGCGTCAGGCGTGCTGGCGCGGATGGGGATCAAGACGATCTTTTATGATCCGCTGATCGGGGCCGACATTGAATTGCTGATTACATCCCGAACGCGCGCGATCTGGATGGAAAGCCCGGGCAGCCTGACGTTCGAAGTGCAGGACGTGCCCGCCATATGCGCGGTCGCCAAGCGGCGCGGGATCGTCACCCTCATCGACAATACATGGGCGACATCGCTTTACCTAAAGCCGCTGTTGCTCGGTGTTGATCTGAGCATTCAGGCCTGCACCAAATATATTGTTGGCCATAGCGACGCGATGGTCGGCGCGGTGACCAGCAACGACGCTTTATGGCCTGCACTGAGGCAGACTGCGCAGCAATTGGGGCAGCATTTGGCGCCCGACGACGCCTATCTCGCCGCGCGGGGGCTGCGGACGCTTGATGTGCGAATGGCGCGGCATCAGGAGAGTGCACTGGCCATTGCCACCTGGCTTGCCACGCAAAGCGAAGTCGCGCGCGTCCTCCATCCAGCGCTGACAACGTGCCCGGGTCATGACATATGGCAACGCGATTTTCACGGGGCTTCGGGCTTGTTCAGTTTTGTGTTGAAGGGCGGTGATGATGCGGCGCGTGCTGGCTTGATTGATGGCCTTAAGCATTTTGGTATTGGCTATAGTTGGGGCGGCTATGAAAGCCTTGCGCTGCCTGTCGACCCCGCCAAATATCGCACGGCGACGCAGTGGAACGCGCCGGGGCCGGTCGTCCGGCTCCAGATTGGGCTTGAAGATGCCGGTGATTTGATTGCTGATTTAGCGCACGGATTGGCTCGATTTGCGCACGCCGCACGCTGATCAGAGTGTTGCCTTCGCGCCACATGGTGCCGATCAAGACTGCGACAAAGTCACTTTTTTGTTGTGCAATGCAATAATCACTGTCAGACCAAGACAGACTGCCGACGACGAAGCCCCGTGTCCACTAGTGCGGAGATGCTGAGCGCGGCACAGCAGGTGGGGCGATAGCCAACCTATTTCCAAGGGGAAATTCTATGCGTATCACTCTTGCTGCTCTCAGCATTTTCGCTCTTGCTAGTTCGGTCGCGCCCGCTTTTGCACAAGACGCGCCAGCCGCTGAGCCAGCCGCCGAAGAAACGCCCGCGATCAGCATCACCGGCGGCGTCACATTGGTTTCAGATTATCGTTTCCGCGGTGTTAGCCTGTCGGGTGAAAGGCCAACAATTCAGGGCACCGCAACAATCACACACAGCAGTGGCTTCTATGTCGGCGTGTGGGGTTCGGGCCTGGCCAACAATACGGCTTTCGGCAGCACCGAAATCGATCTTTATGCGGGATGGGGTGGCACTGTTGCCGGTCTCACCGTCGATGCCAACGTCACACAATATACCTATCCGCAACAAACCGGCGCAGCGCCCGTCGATTATATCGAATTGCTGACGTCGGCATCGAAGGATATCGGGCCTCTCAATGCCAAACTTGGCTTTGGTTTCATTCCCAAGCAAACAGGCTATGGCAATGCGAGCGCGGTCTATATCTACAATGACTATGCGCTAGGCATTCCTAGCACGCCGCTCAAGGTCAAGGGGCATGTTGGCTATAACAAGAGTGACTTCAACCTAAGCCCCGAAATCTTCGATTATTCGGTTGGCGTTGAAGCGACGTACAAAGCGCTGACGTTTGGCGTTTCCTATGTCAACACCGATATCAAACCGCGCGCCTTCAAAGAAGCCTCCGGTGCTGACGGTGCGGTACTCTTCACGCTAGGCGCCTCGTTCTAATTGACTAATAACTGGCGGCGACAAGCCGCTGTGTGACCGGGTGGGCGGGCGATGTGATGATATCGTCCGCCTTTCCCATTTCGACGATCCGCCCTTGATCAAGCACCGCAATCCGGTGGCACAGCATCCGCGCGAGTGCGAGATCATGCGTGATGGCAAGGATCGCCAACCCGCGCTCACGCTGAAGCTTTTGGAGCAACGCGATAATCTGCGCGGCAACCAACACATCAAGCGCCGACGTCGCCTCATCGAGCAAGAGCATATCAGGCTCCGCCACCAACGCCCGTGCAATCGCGACGCGCTGCGCCTGCCCCCCCGACAGACTGCGCGGGAAACGGTCAGCAAAGTCGGCTTGTAGCTCAACATCATGAAGCGCGCTTTTGACGCGCCCCGCGCGCGCCCATGATGACAGATCGGGGCGCAGCGCGGCCAGCGGTTCGCCAATTATATCCGATACGCGCCACTGCGGATCAAGGCTGGCGAGCGGATCCTGAAACACCGGCTGAATATAGCGGCGGTGGACGGGCTTCATCGCCGCGCGCAGCGGCAACGGGCCACCGCGCCACGTAACATGGCCTTTATCCATCGGCCCCAACCGCGCCAGCGCACGGCCAAGCGTCGATTTCCCTGATCCCGATTCGCCGACCAAGGCCAGCGCCTCGCCCGCACGCACGTGCAAGCTGGCCTGATCAACGGCGGTCATCCGCCCATGCGTCCAGCCGGAGCGGGCATAGGTGACCGTCACGTTCTGCGCATCAAGCAGGACATCACCGCCAGGCGCGGGGAGCGTCGAGGCCTGGTCAAGCATCGGCGAGGCCGCGATCAGCGCTTTGGTATAGTCTTGGCTGGGTGCCTCAAGCAAAGCCGCACCGCTTTCGACTTGTCGGCCATGCTGCATCACCACGATCCGGTCGGCATGGCGTGCGACGCTGCGCAGATCATGGCTGACGAGCAGCACCGCCAGCCCCGCCTCGGCACGCAGCCGATCAAGCAGCGCCATAATGTCGCCGCGCAAGCTGGCGTCGAGCGCGGTCGTCGGCTCATCAGCGATGAGCAACTTTGGGCCATGTGCGATGGCGGCAGCGATCATCACCCGCTGACGCTGTCCGCCCGAGAGACGGTGCGGATAGTGGTCGAGTTTATCGGCGGCGTCGCTGATCCCGACGCGCGCGAGCATCTCGGCCAGCCTGCCCCGCGACGGTGCCGCTCCACCCGCCTGCATCGCCGCTTCGCGCAATTGCCGTCCGACGGTCAGATGCGGGGTGAGCGCAGTTAGCGGTTGTTGAAAGACGAAACCCACCTTCGCGGCACGGACGGGGCGAAGCGCGGCCTCACTGATGCCAACAAGCTCATTCCCGTCAAGCCGCGCCGAACCGCTCGCTTGGCCCGGCGACAGGCCAAAAGGAGTAAGGCACGTCAGGCTCTTACCCGACCCCGATTCGCCGACGAGCGCGACGCATTCGCCTGCATCGATGCGGAAACTCACGCCTTCGACCAGCGAGCGGTTAGCGATGCGGATGCCCAAATTGTCGACTGCAAAGATACTCATCGCACAAACCGGTTGCGCAGTGCTTCGCCAGTCAGCGTCAGGCAAATGAGCAAGGTCACCAAAATCCCGCCGGGGAGCAGCAAGGCGATAGGCGCAATATCCATATCGTCGGCCCCTTCCTTCACCATGATACCAAGCGAGGTCATCGGCTCCTGCACGCCCAGCCCCAGAAAGGAGAGGAAACTTTCGACCATTACCACCTGCGGCACCGTCAGCATCAGATAGGCCATCGCGACGCCTGCGACATTGGGCAAGATATGCCCGGTCACGATGCGCAAGGGGCGCACCCCGGCGGCTTCGGCGGCAATGATGAAGGGCCGTTCCTTAAGCTGCATCACTTGGCCGCGCACGACGCGCGCCATCGTCAACCATTCAACCGCGCCGATGCCCAAAAAGACGAGGAGGATCGACCGGCCAAAAACCACCATCAGCAGGATGACAACGAACATGAAGGGCAGCGCATAGAGCGCATCGACTATACGCATCATCAGCTCGTCGGTGCGCCCGCCAACCCAACCCGCAATAGCCCCCCACGCCGTGCCAATGATCAGCGCCACCGCCGCCGCCGCAAGCGCCACACCCACCGTCACGCGCGTGCCGACCAAAGTCCGCGCAAGCAGATCGCGCCCGACGCTATCAGTGCCCAGTGGGTGCGAGAGGCTCGGCCCCGCGCGCACGGCATCCCAGTCGATAATGTCATAGCCCCATGGCAGCACAGCCGGCACGATCAGCGCGGCTAGGATGATGATTATCGTAATTGTGAGCGGAACCCTCATCCGCGCACGCGGGGATCGAGCCAGCCATAGGCCAAGTCTGCAAGCAGATTGAACAGGATGATCAGCGCGGCATAAATCACCACCACACCCAGCACGAGCGGATAGTCACGGTTAAGCGCACCTTGCACAAAGTAACGCCCGAGGCCCGGAATCGCGAAGATCGTCTCGATCACCACTGCCCCAGTGAGCAGCGCCGCCGCCGCCGGGCCAACATAGCTCGCCACCGGCACCAGTGCGGGACGGAGCGCATGGCGGAACAGCACAGTCATCGGCGTCAAACCCCGCGCCCGCGCCGTCCGTACATGATCTTCGGCCAGCGCCGCCGCCAGCCCCGCGCGCGTCAGCTTTGCGATTGCGCCTGCAACAGGCAAGGCCAGCGCGATGACGGGCAAGACCATGTTGAGCGCCGCCCCCTCATTCCAGCCCGAAACGGGCAGCCAGCCCAGCCATAGGCCGAAGACCAGCACGAGGAGTGGCGCAGTCACAAAACTAGGCAAGGCGGTCAGCGACGTCGCGCCCGCGCCAATGATCCTGTCAGCCCAGCTACCCGCCCGGCTCGCGGCGAACAGGCCACTACTTATCCCGAGTAACAATGCCAGCACCAAGGCAAGGCTCCCCAGCGTCAACGACACCGGCAGGCCCTTTGCGACCAAATCAGTCACAGTGAAATCGCGGTAGACGAGGCTCGGGCCAAAATCGCCGTGCGCCAGCCCACCGATATAGCGCAAGAATTGCTGCGGCAGCGGCAGATCAAGGCCGTAAGCGGTGATCAGCGCGTCACGCGTGGCGGGATCAAGCGGACGCTCTCCATCGAATGGCCCACCCGGCGCAATCCGCATCAGGATGAACGACAAAAGCACCACGACAAACAATGTCGGGATTGCAGTCAGCAAGCGACGAAGGATGAGGGCCATCATCCTTCGTGTGTCAGCTTATTTGGGCGTCGTCGCGCTGGCTTGGGCACCGGGGCCCTCAGGCGCAACGATGATGTCGCGCGTCACGCTGCCCTTATCGACGACGACGGTGCCAGGATCACCTGCTTCGGAACGGATACCGGCTTGCGCGCGCGCACCACCCGCTTGCCCGATTGCGGATGTTTCTGCTGCACTGCGCGGCGCGGTGCCGCCAAACATCGCCTGCAACGCAAGCGTTGACGAATCGGCCTCTTGCGGGCGCGGTGTGCCGGGCGCGGGGGGGCGCAGTGCGAAATCGGGCGGGATGACGAGCGGGGCCGCCCGGACCACCGCAAATTCATCAGGACCACCGCCGCGCACAAGGCCGCGGCTTGATCCGCAGCCGCTTAACAACACCAGTGCGGTGGCGGCGATTATCAGGTTACGCATTATCAGTCTCCACTTTGGCCGTGCTCGCCTTGTCCTTACCAAAAAGGGCGCGAGCGAGCAGCACCAGAACCCCTATCGTAATCGCTGTATCAGCAACATTGAACACCAAAAAGGGGCGAACGTCACCAAAATGCAAATCAGCAAAATCAACCACATGGCCAAGCCGCACGCGGTCAAGCATGTTGCCCAGCGCACCGCCAAGGATCAGGCCGAGCCCGAGGACATCCTGCCGGTTGGTTTCGCGCCACAGCCACCACGCCACACCCGCGCTAATCGTGCCTGTCATCAAGACGAGCAACCAGCGGCCCAACTCGCTATCGGCGGTCAGGAACCCAAGCGAAACACCGTAATTTTCGACCCATGTCAGATTAAAAATCGGCAACAACGTAATTTGCCCGACCGCCTCAAGTTGGAGCGGGACGGTGACGATATATTTGCTGATCTGATCGATCAGGAAAATGAACAAGGCCAGTGACAGCCCCGCGCGGCGCGATTGGGTAATCATATGCGCAGCCCCTTACGCCAAGGCGGGGGCGGTTGGCAAATGCATGCTTAACGGCGGAGCATGATAATGGGCGGCAAGGTGGCCAACACCCAGCCTCACTCACTATCGTGGCGCGCTGTCGGGCCCTTCATACGCCTCAACAATCCGCCCCACGATCGGATGGCGCACCACATCGGCCACGCCGAAGCGCACCGTTGCGATGCCTTCAACGCCTTCGAGTTTCGATACCGCATCGGCAAGGCCTGATTTGCTGGGATCGGGCAAATCGATCTGGCGCGGATCGCCGCAGACGACCATGCGGCTATTTTCGCCAAAGCGCGTGAGGAACATTTTCATCTGGCTCGGCGTCGTATTTTGCGCTTCGTCGAGGATCACAAAAGCATTGGCGAGCGTGCGCCCGCGCATAAACGCAATCGGGGCGATTTCGATCTCACCGCTCGCGATGCGCCGCTCGACTTGTTCGGCGGGCAGGCAATCATAGAGCGCGTCATAAAGCGGGCGAAGATAGGGATCGACCTTCTCCTTCATATCGCCGGGCAGGAAGCCCAACCGCTCGCCGGCTTCAACCGCAGGGCGCGAGAGGACAAGCCGGTCAACACTGCCCGTGATCAGCTGCGCGACGGCTTGCGCGACGGCGAGATAGGTTTTGCCCGTGCCCGCTGGCCCGAGCGCAAAGATCACGTCGTGGCGGACGAGCGCCTCCATATAGCGGACTTGCATCACCGAACGTGGCACAATGGTTTTCTTGCGCGTGCGGATCATGATCGGCGGCGCTTTGTCATGTTCGACGCGAATGATGCCGTCGAGCGTCGGCTCCATCGCCATGCTGATCATCCCCGAAACCGAACCGGCGTCGATTTCATGCCCCTGACCAAGCCGGTGATACATGCCCATCAGCACATCACGCGCGCGGCCAATCGCTTCGGCTTCGCCTTCAATCTGAAGCTTGTTGCCGCGCGCGGCGATATAGACGCCGAAGCGATTTTCGATCAGCACCAGATTCTGGTCAAATTCGCCGAAAAGCTGACCAAGCAAATGCGCTTTGTCAAAACTGACTTCGAGACGAGCTGGCTCGCCAACACGAGCGGGGACTGGCTTACGCGGCATGAAGTTCCTTGGTGGCGAGAGTCGCCGCCAGACTATTGGGCCCAGCCGACACAAGGTCAACCTCAACCATATCGCCGATGCGGTGACCGTCCGCAAAAAGATGGACCGATTGCAGCCACGGCGTCTTGCCGATCAGCTGCCCATCGAGCTTCCCCTTGCGTTCCAGCAATATCATTGTGCGTTTGCCCACACTCGCTTCGTTAAAGGCCGATTGTTGCACATTTATGCGCGCCTGTAATTGTTGAAGACGATCATCCATTTCCGCTGGCGTGATCTGATCGTCCATCGTGGCGGCGGGCGTGCCGGGGCGCGGCGAATATTTGAAGCTATAGGCCATGGCATAGCCAATATCGTCAACCATGCGAAGCGTATCTTCGAATTCGGCGTGGCTCTCACCGGGGAAGCCAACGATGAAATCGCCCGAAATGGCAATATCGGGCCGGCTGCTACGAACCCGGTCAATGATCGCGCGGTATGAGGCGGCGGTGTGGCTGCGGTTCATCGCCTTCAATATCCGGTCATTGCCCGATTGGACGGGCAAATGGAGGAAGGGCATCAGCGTTTCAAGATCGCGGTGCGCATCGATCAGCCCTTGTGTCATGTCATTGGGATGGCTTGTCATATAACGCAGTCGCTTGAGCCCGGCCAGCTTATCGAGCGCGGCGAGCAGATCATGAAAGCCCCTGCCCCCAAGCGCCCATGCATTCACATTCTGGCCGAGCAAGGTGATTTCCTGCGCGCCGGCATCAATCAGCGTGCGGGCTTCGTCAACAATCGCATCAAAACTGCGGCTGATTTCAGCGCCGCGCGTGTAGGGCACGACGCAATAGGTGCAGAATTTGTCGCAGCCTTCCTGAATCGTCAGGAACGCCGTCGGCCCGGTCTTGCGGCGCGGCGGCAACGCGCTGAATTTGGTGAGGCCGGGCAAATCAAGGTCGATTGCGCGCTTGCCGTTGACGACGGTGTCAATCATCGCGGGCAGATGGTGATAGGCTTGCGGGCCAACGACGATGTCAACTTCATGCGCGCGCCGGGGAATCTCAGCACCTTCGGCCTGCGCGATGCAGCCCGCCACCGCAATCATTGGCCGCGTTCCGTCTTCACGGCGCAAGCGCCCGATATCCGAATAGACTTTGTCGACGGCTTTTTCACGAATGTGGCAGGTGTTAAGCACAACAAGATCGGCATCCGCCTCGCTGCCTGCCGCGTTCATTCCCTCTTGGGCCAGCATCTCGCCCATCCGCTCACCGTCATAGACGTTCATCTGACAGCCGAATGATTTGACGTGGAATGTTTTAGGGGGCGGCCTCATATCACGGGCAACCCGCCCAGTGTCTTCGACAGGGCTGCCGCAATCCGGTCGCGCGTTTCGGTAGTGATCTTTTTGCGATCGGGATGGTCGCCGGGATCGAAGGGTTCAAGAAAATGGACGCGCACTTCAAAGCTTCCTTTGCGCGTAAAGACCCGCCAGGCATTTTCAGGCGCAGTTTCAACGCCGATCCAGGCAATTTCAGGGCCTACGGGATCAAAATCGAGCAAAACTGGCTGGATAAGCAGCTTTTTGGGCGGGGGCACAACCGTCGCAAAGAGCGATGGCTTGAATGGCAGCAAGCTGCGCCCATCAGTTGTCGTGCCTTCGGGGAAGATCGTCACCGCTTGCTTTTCAGCAATGGCATCACGGAGCAACGCAACCTGATCGGCGACCGAAAATTTATCGGTGCGCGACACAAAGATGGTGCGGTTCAGCTTAGCCAGCCAGCCGATGACGGGCCAATCCGCAATCGCATCCTGCGACACGAATGCAGTGCCGGTAAAACCCCCGATGATCGGGATATCAATCCACGACAAATGATTGGCGACATAGAAGACTTCATGGCGCAAAGGCTTGCCAATCAGCTTCACCCGCGCGCCGCACGCCCGCGCGGCCATGCGCATGAAGAAACGCGGCCAGGGCGAGGCTTGTTTGAACAATCGCCACAAGGCATGCGGCGGCAAGCACAGGGCAATCGCCGCAATCACCCAGCTTGCGCGCAGCACGAACCGGCATGTTCCGATGGGATCAGCCCTTACGATCGATAGCGACGCCATAAAGTTCCATACGGTGATCAACCAGGCGGAAACCCAGCCGTTCAGCAATCAGTTTTTGCAGCGCTTCAAGCTCAGGATCGACAAATTCGATAACCCGACCCGTTTCGACATCAATTAAATGATCGTGATGCGCTTCGGGCGCCGCTTCGTAGCGTGACCGGCCATCGCCAAAGTCATGGCGATCAAGGATCCCTGCTTCTTCGAACAAGCGGACGGTGCGGTAAACGGTGGCGATTGAAATGCCCGGATCAATCGCCGCAGACCGTGCATGCAGCGCCTCAACATCGGGATGATCATCAGCATCGGAAAGAACGCGCGCAATCACCCGCCGCTGTTCGGTTATCCGCAGGCCCTTTTCGGCGCATAGCGCCTCGACGTCGATTCGACGTGTCATGCTATGATTAAATCCGGGCGGGCCATTGCGCTCTTTTAAGCCCGTTACGGGGCAAATCAATCACCCGCCCAGATTTGTTTTGGCCCTACTTAACGGGGCGCTTGCCTGGCTTGCGACCAAGGCCGATTTTCTTGGCGAGCGCGCGACGCGTTTCAGCATAATTTGGCGCGACCATTGGATAATCGGCGGGTAGATTCCATTTCGCGCGATAGTCATCGGGCGTCATGCCATAATGCGTCATCAAATGGCGCTTGAGCATCTTCAGCTTTTTACCATCATCAAGGCAGATGATATAGTCAGGCTTGATTGACGCGCGGATCGATACTGCGGGTTCCTGCTTCACTTCAGGAACCACAACCGGGCCGCCGAGGCCGATGAGCGCGCTATGCACATTGTGGATGAGGACGGGAATATCAGAGACCGCAACGCTATTGTTGGTCAAATGAGCCGCAACAATATCAGCTGTCAGCGTGATATAGGTTTCTTGCATATCTGAGGTATCAATCATGTCTTGCAACTTTCGTTTCTATGGGCGTGGGTGGTTTGTCGGTGTACCGACATATGACGACCGATTTAGGCCATAAACCGACCGACAAGCCACTGCAAGTAAAACTGCATCTAAAATGAAATTTGCCGAGAAAGCGTTACGGCATTGGTCAATTGACCGGCAATGCCACGGTAATAGTTCTGACGCTCGCCGCACGCAACAAACCCGTGATTTGTGTAAAAATCGCGGGCGCCATTATTGCTACGAACTTCGAGATAAAGCCGATTCGCGCCCCGTTTCCTAGCATCGTCAAGCACATGCGTGAGGAGCGCACTGCCAATGCCGGCGTGTTGATTTGTGCGCGTTACTGCGAGCAACAACAATTCAGCTTCATCAACAATGATACGGCTGAGTGCAAAACCAATAGTGCGCCCTTTGGCCTGCGCCACTAGTAGCCAGCTGCCCGGAAGCGATAGCATGCCGACGCACTGTGCCAGCGTCCATGCTTCACCATATTGCGGATCGAACGACGACGCCATGACCGGCATGATCGCATCAATATCGCAAGCAGTCGCGGTAGTAATGATCACATGATCATGCATAAGCGGGCTTTGCGTCGGCGGCTCGACCGTAAATGGGTCGCGGCGCATCAAGATATTGCGTATTGGGCAAAAACCGGGCAATGGCGGCGCGCGCGTGCCCATCACGAGCATGGCCCGAACCGCGCGCCGCAACGACGCGCGCAGCACCGTTGCCGACAATGATGTCATGAGCAAGCACGCCGGCTTGTTCGGGCGCGAGCGAGACAACTGCATTAGTAGTGATCAAGGGCGAGCGGCTGAAATTCTGAATGAAAACCTCGCCGTGCCCACCTTCGACCGCGACGCTAAAGCTGGCTTCGTCGCACCGCGCGGCAATGAGTGCGAGTGACGACACACCGATGACGGGGATGCCCCAGCCCAGCCCGAGTGCACGCGCCGCCGCGACACCAATGCGCACACCGGTAAAGCTGCCCGGGCCACAGCCAATGATGATGCGGTCCGCACGCCCGCCGTCTGGAAAATCGGCAATCCACGGAATTAGACGTTCGGCATGACCGCGCCCCACCACTTCATGGCGCTCAGCGATTAGATCAGTGCCGTCAAACAGGGCCAGTGAACATGCCGCCCCCGCCGTTTCAATCGCCAGCGTCAGCATCACATAATCGTGTTGAACTGACCGAAATCAGGACGCGCAAGCCGTGGCAAATTGCCCGCAGGATCAACGACCCCCATCGTCGCGATAAAGTTCGACTTGACGGCGGTGCCCGCAAAAAAGGCTTCGTCGACACCGGCATTGTCAAAGCCCGACATTGCCCCAACACCCAAGCCTAAGGCGCGCGCCGCCAGGATCAGATAACCACCCTGCAACGAGGAATTGCGAAACGCCGTCGTTTCGGCAAGCTGCGCATTGCCAGAAAATAGTCCTTGCACATCGGCGGGCGGAAAAAGCTGCGGCAGATGTTCATAGAATTTCATGTCCATGCCAATGATCGCAGTAACAGGCGCGGCAAGAATGCGTTTGGCGTTGGCTTCCATTGCAAAGCCAGCCATCTTTTCTTTGGCTTCATCGCTAACGCACCAGATGATCCGCGCAGGCAAACAATTAAACGACGTCGGCGCAAATTTGATCTGATCCCAGATCGCATGTAGCGTTTCGGTGGGAACCGGCGCATCGGTGTATGCATAGCTGGTATGGGCATTGGCAAATAGCTGATCAAGCGCGTCAGCGCTCAGGGGAAGCGTCATCGGAACCCTTTCTGATTAAACCGCAAGAACCTGCGTTACTTCAGGCACATAATGTTTCAAGAGCGATTCGATACCGTTTTTGAGCGTGGCCGTCGATGACGGACAACCTGCACACGCCCCCTGCATCTTCAAAAACACCGTGCCCTTGTCAAAGCCGCGATAGACAATATCGCCGCCATCACCCGCCACCGCAGGGCGGACGCGCGTTTCAATGAGATCCTTAATCTGATCAATGATGTCAGCATCGGCGGGATCATCAACCATATCGCTTTCGGCGGGCACCGAAAAACCAGCAGCGCTTGGCGGATGGAAGAGCGGCATATTGGCGGTGAAATGATCAAGCATGATGCCCAGTACGTCGGCCTTTAGGTCGTTCCAATGCACGCCGGGCGCGGCGGTTACCGAAATGAAGCTATAGCCAAAGAAAACGCCTGTCACATCGCCAAGCGAAAACAGCGCTTCGGCAAGCGGCGAGGCAGCCGCCTCTTCAGGGCTCGCAAAGTCACGCGTGCCGCTGTCCATAACGGTGCGGCCAGGCAAAAATTTGAGCGTGGCAGGATTCGGCGTTGTTTCGGTTTCTATCAACATGGCGTGTAGATGGGCGTCTCGCGCCGATGGATCAAGCCATTTTCCCTATCAGGCTTGCAATTGACCGTTTTATCGCCTACTCGTTGTGCAACGCAGCAAGGCATGATGCTTTGCCCGGTCCAGCCAGCGTGATTGTCCGCCGGGTTTTGAACCCACAAGTGGCACAGGCTTGAGACCCTGACGCGTTCTAGCCCCAAGGCTTCCCTTTTCGCGCGGGTTGTCATTTTAACCCGCTTATCTGCCGCGCCCATATCGAGGCGCGCTCCAGATTCGCATATATGTGAAAGTCATTCATGACCCAATTTTCCGATCTTGGCTTGTCCAAGCCGATCCTCGCCGCCCTTGCTGCCAAAGGATATACGACCCCCACGCCAATCCAGTTGCAGGCCATCCCGCCCTTGCTTGAAGGCCGCGATTTGCTCGGCATTGCGCAAACCGGCACGGGCAAAACCGCCGCCTTCGCTTTGCCAACGATCCAATATCTCGAAGAAAATCCCAAGAACAAGGCGATGCGCGATTGCCGCGTTCTCGTCCTGTCACCAACGCGAGAGCTCGCCGCGCAGATTGCTGCATCATTCCGCGACTATAGCAAGGGATCGCGGCTTTCGGTCGAGGCCGTCTTTGGCGGCGTGCCGATCAATGCGCAAATCCGCAAGCTGCAACCTGGTATCGACGTGCTCGTCGCGACGCCGGGCCGCCTGATCGATCTGATCGAACAGCGCGCAGTGACGCTGCGCAATGTCGAGATTTTCGTGCTTGATGAGGCTGACCAGATGCTTGATCTGGGCTTCATCGTGCCCTTGAAGCAGATTGACAAGCTTCTCCCCAAGGAGCGCCAGTCGCTTTTCTTTTCAGCAACAATGCCCAAGACGATCGCCGAACTCGGCGCACGCTTCCTGACTGATCCCGTCAAAGTATCGGTGACGCCGGTTTCATCGACCGCACAGCGCGTAAGCCAATATGTGACCTTCATCAACCAGGCTGAAAAGCAGGCTTTGCTTACCATCCAGTTGGGCAAGGAACCCATCGAGCGCGCGCTCGTCTTCAGCCGCACGAAGCACGGCGCGGACAAGATCGTCAAACATCTCCACGCCGCCAATATTGGTTGTGCGGCGATCCACGGCAATAAATCACAGCCGCAGCGCACGCTCGCGCTCACCGCCTTCCGCAAGGGCGAGATCAAGATCCTGATCGCCACCGATATCGCCGCGCGCGGGATCGATGTGTCAGGCGTGAGCCATGTGTTCAATTTCGATATGCCCAATGTGCCCGAACAATATGTCCACCGCATCGGCCGCACGGCGCGCGCGGGCGCGGAAGGGATTGCGATCAGCTATGTCTGCGGCGAGGAAAAGGGCTGGCTCAAGCAAATCGAAAAGCTAACCGGTGTGCGGTTAGACCCCGTGCCGCTGCCCGCTGACTTTGACGCGCAAAAGGCCAAACTGCCCAAGCCCGTCCGCACCGAACCCGAACGCCAAGGCCGCCGTTCAGAGAGCCCACGCGGCGGTCAACCCGAAGCCAAACGCCAATTTCACCCGCGCAAACCCGGCGGCGTCGGCGCGCACAAAACCGCAGTCAGGCGAACCGGCGCGCGCTGATAGCGCGCCCGAGAGACTTATTGCCTCACGCGAAGCCGCCAAGACTCCAAGCAAGTCTTAGCGCCTTTGCGGCTTCGCGTGAGATAGAATTGCCCCCACCCGCAAAAAAGCGGGGAGGCCCAAGCGCAGAAAATAAACATTGTTCAATTAAACAGCGCAACTGTGCGCCGAGTGAAGTGGGGGTGGGCAGCGGAAGGGACTTCCGCTGGGGAATGTTTGCCCTGCGCCTTCCTTTTTGCAGGATGGTGGCCACGCAGGGTCTGATTGCCACGTCCGCTTTG
>JBJXDU010000095.1:0-10816 GCA_046153565.1 Sphingomonadaceae bacterium | reverse complement strand
ATGGGCTGCAGACGCCGAGGCCGCCCTGCGATCAACCGTCGACACCGCGCGCATCGCCGGAAATCAGCCTTTCCATACCATCTTCGGTGCTATCTCCGCATGATCCGGCAGGGGGTGGGTAGTTACGCGCGCGCTGCGTGACCGCGCCAATCTACTTGCTTTTTACAGATAAGCATCGCAACGCTCGCGCGGCCGGACGCCGCGCACGACTTCTCGACAGCAGCGGCGCGCAAGCAATGGAATCCAACGCGACGTGTCATTGCCCTTAACCCAGAGGGACGCCGCCAGACCCGCAAATATCGTGCGGTTGTGCCAGCTCCGCGACAGATCGTACCGCTGCTCAAGGCCAAAAACGGCTACTTTGTTGGCGTACAGAGCGTCAAGTCGGCGTGGGAGACAATGACCACCCAGATAGGCCTGTCACGAGATGGGGAGTGTGGTCTCAAACTCATCAGGCGTTCCATGGCGGATATTCTCCGGTCGAGACTGCCCCAAGAGGTATGGGGCGAGGTCGAGATTTGGCTTGGCCACGACCGGTTTGACGACGTCAGTGACCTATATGCTCCGTTCCGTCCAGACTACCTCCGACGCTCGCTTACTGTTCTCGAACAAGTGATCGACGAGATAGAGGCTCTCGCGCCGGGCGCGTTCACAACCCGGTCCGTTTAGAGGTGCTTAGTCTTTGATCACCGGAACACCGCGCTCTTACCGCAAACCAAACAAAAAGAAAGAGCTGTAGACAATGAAAAAGCCCGCCAAGTCACTGACTTAGCGGGCTTTTTAATGGTGGGCGTGGCAAGGATTGAACTTGCGACCACTGCGATGTCAACACAGTGCTCTACCACTGAGCTACACGCCCACATGTGCGCAGCGAATGCTGCGAAGCTTTGCGTCTCTAGCGAGGCTTTTTGATCCCGGCAAGTCTCTCACTTAAGGCTGGTGGCGCTATTGACCTCAAACATCCGGTCAACCTCCATCACCAAATCCTTTAAATGGAATGGCTTGGAAAGAACTTTAGCATTGGGCATTGCTTGGCCGGCTTTCAGCGTTACCGCCGAAAATCCAGTGATAAACATCACGCGTAAATCGGGATCGATCAGGCCGGCCTTCTGCGCCAGTTCAATGCCGTCCATTTCAGGCATGACAATATCGGTCAGGAGCAGATCGAAGCGCTCGCCGCTTTCGATCATCGCCAATGCGGTGGTGCCGCGATCTGCTGCTGATACGCTGTACCCGGCGCGCTCAAGCGCACGCGCTAGATATTCGCGCATCACATCGTCATCTTCAGCCAGCAAAATTTGCGTCATGCGCGTCGGTTCCCGAATATTTGCGACCTTGCCGCGTTACGAAAATCCCATATCAGACAAATCCTTAAAAATTCCAGCATTGCTTGTGCGATAATGACAATTTAGCACGGGGTGTGACTGCCACTCTGCCTTATGTTCGTTTCGGCCCGTCGGTGCCGCGCCATCCGGTGCTCATTTCGGTTCCGCACGCAGGGCGCGCTTACCCTGATGCGCTAGCGCAGCTGTGCCGACTTTCCGTTACTGATTTGGTGCCTCTTGAAGATCGCTTCGCCGATAAGCTGGTTGATCGAGTCGTAGCTGATGGTTTTTCTGCAATCATCGCGACAACGCCGCGGGCTTGGATTGATCTCAACCGGGCCGAACGCGAATATGATCCGACGCTTGTCGATGGAATGCGCATCGGACTGCCGATTGCATCAGCCAAGGTGCGCGGCGGCCTTGGCATCATTCCCCGCCGGATTGCGCGGGGCGGCGACATTTGGAAGCGGATGATCAGCGCCGATGCCTTTACCGCGCGGCTGGTTGATCATCACCGTCCTTATCACGATGCGCTTTCGGGGATGATTGAGGCTATCGTGGCGCGCTTTGGTGTCGCTATTGTGCTCGATCTCCATTCAATGCCTCCGCTCGCGCCCCTCGCCAATCGCACGACCCCGCGCGTGATAATCGGTGATTTGTTTGGCCGCAGTGCCTTTAGCTGCTTTACTGATCAGGTGAGTCAGATTGTGGCGGCACACAAGATCAGCCAGTCGACCAATGTGCCCTATGCTGGCGGCTATATTTTGGAACGACACGGTAATCCGGTGCGCAACGTGCATGCGCTGCAAATTGAGATCGATCGAAGCCTTTATCTCGATGGCACGCTCACTCAGCTTGGATCAGGGGTTGCCGCCATGCAGCATCTGGTGCGCGATATTGTGGCTTCGCTGAGCGACGAAGCGATGCGGTCATCACTGATGCAAGCGGCCGAATGAAAAAAGCCACCCCGTGATTTCACGGAGTGGCCAAGGTTCAGGGAGGAAGCGCATCCGAAGACGCGCTAGAGACAATGATGCGAAAGGGGGGGAACGCAACATCGCCTCAAAAATGAACATAGGACGCCGCGCTACAGACTTCAAGGGCCATGATCGCGCTTGTTTGTAGCGCCCTTAGTTGAGGGTCGGGCCAGGTACTGGCACTTTCCCTTGTGCCATTTGCCGCCCAAATATGTCACGCATCGCACTTAGCGAAAAGAGATGCGCGTGAATTAACGGAAGTAGCCCAGATTTCATCATCTTACGGAGCGTGTCACCGCGCAGGTCACGGAGTGCGTCTTCATTCACCATCTGAAATCCGCGATAGATGAACGGCTGTTCAGCATCGGTCTGAATCGATACTTCGCCGTCCATCAACAGTTTATTGTCGATCAATTCCTGCATGAACGCCGTCGTGCGTTGGCCAGCTTGTTCAAACTGCTCGCAAAAGCCAAGTATTGCCGTCACCGCTTCGGTTGGTTGACCATCTTCAAACAGCGGATCGCCATCTTCAAACGGACCAATGTTGCCAGCGCTTGGATCAAAGCAAAGCGACAATTCTTCAGCATCTTCACGCAACCGCGCGAGCAAGAAGGGGTAGCGGCGGACATAGGCGGGAACATAAGTGTCGCTCAGCAATTTTCCCTCGTCGTCGACAAATGTATTTACGCCTTCATTAAGGCCCATCAACGCGAGCGGCACAGGGGCATCGCCAACCGAAAAGATGATCGGATAGTGGCGCTGTGCGACGGCAAATTCGTCAATCGTAACGGGAATGGCATGTTGGTTGGCAAAGAAGGGCGCGGCTTCGCTGCGCCGCGCGCGCCATGTGGCGTGCTCAACCGAAGACAGCGGCGCCAAATCATTAAAAAAGAGCGGAAGGTCCGCTTGTGGCGCACTAGCCATAATAAACACTCCTGAATGTGAAATAGTGGCATGGCCCTATGCGGCGACGATGTCCGATGCAAGAGGGACAAGCTTACCGGGGTTCATAATTCCGGTCGGATCTAGTGCAGATTTTATAGCGCGCAGCGCACTAAGCCGTGCTGGCGACGATAACCGCACCAATTCCGTGCGCAGCGATTGCCCGATGCCATGTTCAGCCGAAATTGATCCCCCTCCAGCGATTACAAGATCATGGACGAACCGCGTAATAGTGTCACCGTGCGTTGCGCGCCATGTGGCCTGATCACTGTCCCTTGGCGCGCGCACGTGGAAATGGACGTTGCCATCGCCCAAATGACCAAAGGCGATGGCGGTTGTACCGCTAAATCGCGCCTCGACCGCCGCAGACGCTAATGCGATGAAGTCTGGCATCGCATCGACGGGCACCGACAGATCATGCTGCGTTGCCGAACCAGTGGCTTTTTCGGCGGCCGACAGCGATTCGCGAATGTGCCAAAACGCCGCCGATTGCGCCGAATTGGCCGCAATCACTGCGTCTTCAATCCATCCGGTATCAGCGCCCGCCATGATCATCGCCTCAAGCGCCGTGGCGGCACACTCACCCACATAGTCGATCAGAATATGCCATTTGTGGCGCGCGGTGAGCGGCGGGCGCGTGCCCGGTATTTGGGCAATAACGGCATCAAGTGACTTGGCATCAATGATTTCAAAGCTCTCGATAGCGTCGCCCGAACTGGCCTCCATGGTGCGGAGCAAGCGCAGGGCGATAGCCGGGCTGTTGACACCGACCCAAGCGGTTGCGCTGTCGCGAATGGCGGGCACCAAGCGCAAACTTGCCGCCGTAACGATCCCGAGCGTCCCTTCGGCACCGATCATCAATTGTGTCAGGTCATAGCCACGATTATCTTTTTTGAGCGCTGCCAGGCCCTCAAAGACGCTCCCGTCGGGGAGAACAGCCTCAACCCCGAGCACCAGCGAACGCATGGTGCCGAAGCGCAAAACCTGCGTGCCGCCCGCATTGGTTGACACAAGCCCGCCAATCGTTGCCGATCCTTTGGCCCCAAGTGACAGCGGGAAGCGCCGGTCGTTATTCAATAAAGCGTTGTGCAGCGTCTCCAAAATGACGCCCGCTTCGGCCACGACGCTGTTAGCGACCGCATCAACGTGGCGAATGCGGTTCATACGGCGCAGTGACACAATATAGTCAGTGCCCGCTTCACTGGGCGTTGCCCCGCCAACGGTGCCGGTATTGCCCCCTTGCGGTACGAGAGTTGCACTGTGCGCGCGGGCGAGCGTCACTAGCGCCGCCACTTCGGATGTGGTCGCCGGCGACAGAATAGCGCGCGCGCGACCGTGATACCGCCCGCGCCAATCGGTGCACCACGGGGCCATATCGTGGGGATCAACCGTGATCGCCCGATCACCAATGATCGCGGCAAAACCACGAAGTAGCGTTTCATCGTCATCAAACGTCAACGGCTTGTCCCAATTAATGCTCTGTTCAACCATAGCGCGTCAATCGCGATACCATATGAGTGCGTGTCGATGACATTTTTTTTGGTGTTTGCGGCGACCGTCGCTTCGGTTGACGGGCCGCAAGAGCCGCGTGCGACCGACGCGCCGGTTGTTTTTGCGCAACTGGAAATGCGCATAGAACGCCAAACAATCATCCGTATCCGGCCCGCAACCCCTGCTCCGCCCGCCGTTACCGCACCCCCGCGCTGGAAAGAGAAGGGCGCACCCAATTGCATCAAGTGGAGCAGCATGGCCGCCGCGATGGTCTCAAGCCCGACCACGCTTGATCTTATCATCAAAGGCGGCACGCGCTTTCGCGTAAAGCTGGAAAAAAGCTGTTCGGCGATCGATTTCTATTTGGGTTTCTACGTCAAAAACACGCCCGATGGGCAGATTTGCCGTGAACGCGATTTGATCCACAGCCGCGCTGGTGGCGAATGCGGGATTGACCGGTTTCGCACATTGGTCCCTGATAAATAACCCATCCGCTGGTAAGGCAGGGGGCTGACTATCACCAAAAGATCATAATGGACTCGGGGCTAACCGGGCGCTAACCCACGGCATCTGTCTTGAAAATGGGAGCCGCCTGACTTGTCATTCGTCGATCATCCCTTACGCGAACGTGTCGTTTCCGAAATGCATATGCGGCGCACGCCACCACTTCAGGCGCCGACACTCATGTTGCAAGTTGTGCGACTGGTTGACGCAAGTGAGCGCGATGACGAGCGAGCGTATGTGGAGAAAATGCCCGGCGTTCATGCGGATAAGGTGCTGATACGCAATCGTCATATCGGTGGTGAGCGTGATGATGGGGCCAGTTTCCTATGGGAACGGCACAGCGAAGCCACTACGGCGACGGTCATTTTGCCGCGGTCGACCGACAATCCGTTCGAAACCAGCGAAGTCGACGAAGCGGCGATCGAGTGGCTGACTTCGGCGCCTGGCGGTGCCATCCGTGCGGTACGGATTGGCATTGTGAAGGATGAAGCCACCGCCGAAGCCATCATCGACAGCCTTGGCTTTAGCGCACCCGAACTTGTTAGCTGTCACATTGCCGGTGTGCGGATCTGGACTGATTTTTTGGTTCGCGCAGATAATTTTGGCCGGCTGCTTGTCGCGGCCAATGGCATGGTCCCGGCTGATTTGGGGCGCTTGGTTCAGCAAATTCAAGAGCTTGGCAATTATCGGAACTTGGCGCTGCTTGGATTGCCACTGGCGCAATCAGAAGCGCCGCGGGTGGCAGAATTAGAAAATGAGCTCGTCGCAATCGCCGGGCGGATGGCGCAAGGCGAGGCTGATGCCAACTTGCTTGATAAGCTCTGCACGCTCTCTGCCAATGTTAGTGCGATTACGGCTGAAACCGCGTTTCGTATGAGCGCGACGGCGGCCTATGCGCAAATCACGAATGACAGGCTTGATGCTCTGAAAGCCGAGGGCTTGGCAGGTTTCCAGACGTTGCAGGAATTTACCGACCGGCGTTTCTTGCCCGCAACACGTACCTGCGCCTCATTCGTTGCGCGGCTGGAGGCTTTGTCGGTACGGATTGAGCGGTCCACATCGCTATTACGCACCCGTGTTGAAATGACGCTGCAAACGCAGAATAGCGATTTGCTGCGTTCGATGGACACAAATGCGGCGCGTCAGTTGCGGTTACAGCATTTGGTAGAAGGTTTGTCGGTGGTCGCGGTCAGCTATTATGCACTGTCTTTGATCAGCTATCCGCTCAGGGCGTTGGCGATAGAAACGCATATTCGATACGAATATCTGGTCGCGGCTAGCGTCTTGCCCGTGGTTGGGCTTGTGTGGCTCTATTTGCGGCGCCGTGTTCAGCAGATCAACAATCCCTCTGACAGCAAGTAATAGGCCGGTGATCGGGGCTTCGTTTCGTAATTTGCCGCCTAATGCGCGGAGGCTTGGTCTGCTTGGCTTGTCGCCGCAAGCTTTTGCGGTGGTTAACGCGCTCGTGCCCGACTATCGCTTCATTGCCCTCAGTGCGGGCTTTTTTTATGCAGCGCTGATCTTTTCATTCGTCGGTGGCGTGTGGTGGGGCATCGCCAGCGGGCGCGGTGACACGCCGGCATGGCTTTACGGCGCGGCGGTTATGCCATCGCTGATCGCGTTTGGGAGCGGAGTGCCGTGGATGATCGGCGCTACATGGCCCTGGCCATCGCTTGCCGTGCTCGGCACCGGGCTGTTGCTATCACCACTGATCGATCGCCAGTTGTTGACCAAGAAATTGATATCAAAGGACTTTTTCTCGTTCCGGTTGCTACTTTCGTCCGGCCTTGGCGCGCTGACATGTGTGATGGTATGGCTGTAATGCCTTGCAGATTTTTGGATAACATTTTCCTATTTCCCTTCGATCAGAACCGATGCTATGGCCAAGCGCAATCCAAAGCAGGTATCGCCCTGTTTTGATTGGGGATGAGTTTTGCTCGACGAAAATTCCGCATCTGAGCGTTTGAATGGGTTGATTGAGAATAGCCCCATTGCTTCGGTAATCAGCGATCCACGCTTGCCCGATAACCCTATAATTGCGTGCAATCAGGCTTTTATGAATTTGACCGGCTATGGCGAGGATGAAATCATCGGCCGTAATTGCCGCTTTCTTTCGGGCCCGGCCACCGAGCCCTGGCTGACCGAGATGATCCGACGGAGTGTGAGCAAGCACGCGCCTGTGCTTGTTGAAATACTCAATTACAAGCGCGATGGAACGCCGTTTCGCAATGCCGTGTTGGTTGCACCAATCTTTGATAAAGATGGCGCGCTTGAATATTTTCTGGGGTCGCAGGTCGAACTTGATGCTGATGCGCCGCAGCCCAATTCGGCGCGTCGGATGGCATCGACAATGCTGGTCAACTCTTTGTCAAAGCGTCAGCGTGAGGTGCTTGAACAAGTGGCAACCGGCCACCTTAATAAACAAATCGCGCATTCGCTGGGTTTGAGCGAGCAAACGGTGAAGATGCACCGCGCCGCTTTACTTGATCGGCTTGGCGTATCGACAACCGCCGATGCCATAAGGATTGCGATTGAGGCGGGTCTTTAGGATATCCACCTTAAGGCCATGTCGACAAGCTGTGTGGTCGTAGTAAAGCAGACGCGTCGGGATGAGCGCCTCCCTTTCCCCTTGTTCGTTCCGACAATCACACTTGCCGTAAAGAACTTAGCATGATGATGACATCATTCGCTTCCGGTGGCTGCGCGGTGATCATTGGTGCCACTGGTGGGATCGGGAGCGCGCTTGCTGATTTTGTTGAGGGTCAGGGCGTGTTTGAGACCGTTGTTCGGCTATCGCGGTCAAGCGCCTTGCCGGTTGATATCATGAGCGAAGCCAGCATTGCAGATGTTGCGACCGAGATTGGCGCTGTCGGTATGCCGATACGGTTGATAATCGTGGCGACCGGATTGCTTAAAGGGCAAGGCGTTTCGCCCGAAAAGGGCTGGCGTGACCTTGACGCAGGTGCCTTGGCGACGACATTTGCGATCAACACAATCGGGCCGGCGATCATTTTAAAGCACTTTTTGCCATTGTTGCCGCGTGAGGGAAAATCGGTTTTCGCGGTGCTTTCGGCGCGTGTCGGCAGCATCGGCGACAATCGGTTGGGGGGCTGGTACGGCTACCGCGCGTCGAAGGCCGCGCTCAATCAACTGGTACATAGTGCCGCCATCGAGCTAACACGGACACGGCCCGAGGCGATTTGTGTGTCGCTTCATCCCGGTACTGTATCCACACCGCTGTCGGTACCCTTTGTGAAATCAGGCCTAGATGTGCAAAGCCCAGACCAAGCGGCCGCGCGTTTGGTGAGCGTGATTGATGGTCTGAAGCCATCCGATTCTGGTGGATTTTTCGATCATTTGGGCCATTCTATCCCGTGGTGATCGCAAAGCTGATTGACAAATTGGCTATCCGCGCGGCAAGGAACTCACGATGCGGGTGTAGCTCAATGGTAGAGCAGAAGCCTTCCAAGCTTACGACGAGGGTTCGATTCCCTTCACCCGCTCCAGATTCCCATTCGGCGATGCACGTGAATGGTTGAAAAATCCCAGAATTCTGCTATAAATGGCTCATTCACGGGTTGCCGATGATCGCCCATATTCGCCTGTAACCGGCAAAATTGGGGGCTTGATTGGGGGCCTGTTCAGATACTCTCTGGAAGCGAGGCCCCCAAATGGCATTGACTGACGCCGCGATCCGCAATGCAAAGCCCAAAGACAGGCCGTATAAGGTGGCGGACGCCCAAGGATTGTATCTGCTCGTCAACCCGGCGGGTAGCAAACTTTGGCGTCTGAAATATCGAATTCGCGGGGTTGAGCGAAAACTCGCCTTGGGTTCCTATCCTGACGTTTCCCTTGCCGATGCACGGACCAATCGTGACGCGGCGCGCAAGCATTTGGCGCGGGACGTTGACCCCAATGTCGTGAAGCGTCAGGCCAGAATCGATGCAAGTGTGCGTGCTGGCAATTCCTTTGCGAGCATCGCTGGAGAATTGATCGAGAAGAAGAAACGTGAGGGGCTGGCCGAAGCGACACTGGAAAAACAACGCTGGTTGCTGAGATTGCTCGGCCCAGAACTCGGGCGGCGACCTATTGCCCAGATCACGCCGCAAGAGTTGCTTCACGAATTGAAGAAGCACGAACGACGGGGCCGGTTGGAAACCGCCAAGCAGTTGCGCTCATTTGCAAGCCGCGTTTTCCGATTTGGTGCGGCCACCGCCCGCGCCGAGACGGACCCGGCGCTGCTCTTGTTGGGAGCGCTGACATCTCCGCCGGTCAAACACTTTGCCGCGATTACCGATCCGCAAGAATTTGGTGGCCTATTGCGGGCAATCGCCGATTATCAGGGCGATCCGTCGGTGATTTATGCCTTGAAGCTCACCCCGCACGTCTTTCAGCGCCCCGGCGAGATACGGCAGATGGAATGGTCAGAGGTCGATTTTGATAAAGCGGTCTGGATCATCCCCATTGCCAAAATGAAGATGCGTCAGCCGCATTCGGTGCCGCTGTCAAGGCAGGCACTGGCGATCCTTGCAGAGATGCGCCTGCTTTCAGGCGCAGGGCGTTTCGTCTTTCCATCGGTGCGGACGAGCGCAAGGCCGATCAGTGACAACACGGTCAACGCGGCGCTGCGGCGCATGGGGTACAGCAAAGACCAGATGACGGCCCACGGCTTCCGCACGTCTGCCTCGTCGATGCTCAACGAATCTGGAAAATGGAACCCCGATGCAATCGAGCGGGCGCTTGCACATATGGTGGCGGGTTCGGTGCGACGGATATATAATCAATCCGCTTACTGGCCAGAACGCGTCCAGATGGCGCAGTGGTGGAGCGACTATCTGGACGCCTTACGAAAGGCAGGGACCTATGACGGAACATGCAAACAGCGCTAAATCGGGGTTTCCGCGCGACCCAGACGCGCGCCGTCGCCTCGTTATACGGACGCGATTATTGCGCTGCTTGGAAACCCGAAAGTGCTGCAACTAGGCGTGACCGACCGGGAGAGAGCCATCGATCAGATTGCAAAATGGCTGATCGATTGGTTCAAGGAGAATGCGGACGAGTCTGGTTGGGTACCGCGCAAGGATCAGATCAAGCCTTATACCGAAAAAATCTACGATCACTTGAAGTTTCTTTCCGCTCAAAAACCCTTTCCAGCGTCCGATTGATTTCCGAACGCCCTTTCGGTGATTTTCGGAAGGTTTTCTATATTCTTGTAATCGCAGCCATTGGCGGATTTCTGCGACCATCCGTCACCTGTGCGACCCAGCGGCGGCCCTGTGCAACTTGAAGCGTCTCACGCCGCGAATCGGCATTTGTCAGGAGACGCACATGAATATCGAACCTATCGCAATTTCTGTGAACAGCGCCGCGCAGACGCTGGGCATTGGGCGCACGTCGATTTACGCCTTGCTTATTGACTGGCGACGACCAGAACGGACATGGACGCCGTCGCTGGCAGGCTAAATCGGCTCATAAAAATGGCGCATTTGCGCTGTTTTCGTAGCATTTCTCTCTCGATTCCGCTATGAGCTGATCGTGTCAGACAGTCTCCTCCTTTCCAGCGATAAAGATGCTCAG
>JBJXDU010000094.1:0-7218 GCA_046153565.1 Sphingomonadaceae bacterium | reverse complement strand
CTCCCAGCACCGGGGGCGATTAGCTCAGTTGGTAGAGCGTCTCGTTTACACCGAGGATGTCGGCGGTTCGAGCCCGTCATCGCCCACCATGCGACCCCTTGTCTTTGGTCGGGGGCAACTTTTGTTTCATTGTTGCACCCAGTTAATGGTGCCTCAAATCCCAGTTAAAGATGCCTCAGCTGATCGCCGGACACTGTGTTACGATCAACAGCGGCAGTTCTTGGAGGCGGTAGAACTTGGTGAGCATTAGCAGTTTGTCGCAAAATACAAAGCGCCGATTGTCAAAATGTTGAAGGAAGGACTGCTCGCCGGCTCCCCCGAGCATTTCGAACGCGCCCGTGAAAGAGGATTGCTACCCTAAAGTGGAGGCAGGTTGTTCGATTACAAGCAATCGAGGGACGTGCGGCTACGAATGCTGTCGTCAATTTCCTATTGGCCGCGACGGATCTCGATTTTCGTCGTCCGACCTTAAAAAGAGCTATGCGTCCCAACGCTTATTCTGTTCTACAGGGAATGCGATTTTGACTTGTAACGGTTCCGCTTCTGGCCCCTTCGTTGGACGATGCCGACAGTCTCCTTTTAAGCTAAAAAAGGCGGTAAACAGACGTTCGTTCATTGGCCGCTCGAATTGAAGCTAGGCGTCGCCTACAAAGCCAAGGCCAATGGGTGTTATAGATACACCACGCTTCGGGCTATTGATCAGCCCGGCCTTGCTCATGTAGAACTTTACCTAGTGTGCCCTATCGTGCAGGTGGCGCAGCTTACCACTGACAGTATCTCTTTGCGTTCAAGCCCGCTGCCACATTGCCGACGTGATCACCGCGCGTGCCGCCGCCTGACGAAGCTCAGGCCGTGAGCCGAGATTCGCATTTTGCGACGTGCAATTCCCAAAATGCAAAGCGGTTTTGCAATTTGCGACGAATTGATGCATGCGTCGAGGCGTTTTCGGCGCTAATGTGCGCATATATTGCCCGACAAGCTTGGCACATATGTTGCTTAAGAGACTGGTAGGTAAATGTGAGGTTGATATGAAGGGTGTAGTACTTTCCGAGCTGGTGCGATTTGTGGAGCTGCAATTTTCTCCCGAAGCTGCAGACACGATGATTAGCAAATCGCAGGTCGCCAGTGAGGGTGCCTATACCTCCGTTGGCAATTATCCGCATGTGGAGGCGCTGGCGCTGATTGGTGCCTTGGCCGAGATGACCGGCAAGCCGGCACCTGAGCTTGCCGAGGCTTATGGCTATTGGTTGTCTAGCCGGTTTGTCGAGCTTTATCCGGCGATGTTTGCCGGGTACGCCGATGTGCGGTCCTTTTTGAAGGATGTTGACTCGAAGATGCACAAGGAGGTGAAAAAGCTCTATGAAGATGCGAACACGCCCGCTGTCATCGCTGAGATCGATGGAGAAGCATTGAATGTTGTCTATTCATCGCACCGACCATTTGCGGATGTCGCTTTTGGTCTTGTTCGCGGATATGTCGATTATTTCAAGGAACCGCTTGTTGTTGAACGCGATTCAGGTGATCCGGGCCCCCATACAGCGCATTTCGTGCTGCGTAAGGCTGAACGCGTCGGCAGCAGTATCTGAACTGGGCACCTGCTTTGTCTGAGTCAGATAGTCAGACTCCCGAAGCAAAGGCTATAGCGCTGCTGGAACGCAGGCTGGCGCGATCCGAGAGGGCACGTGCAGAAGCGGAAGCCCTGCTGGAAGATAAAAGCCGGGTCCTCGCCCAAGCGAACGAAGAACTAGAAGCGCGCAAAGAAGACCTGCTTGCGAGCCTGCAATTGCGGACGCGCCAATTACTTGATGCGCAACGTGTAGCTGGCTTTGGGACGTTGATCTGGGATGTACAAGCTCGCAAGCTGGAAGTGTCGGACCAGATCAAGGTCCTGTTTTCGATTCCCGCAGATAAGGATGTCGACAGTCACATTCCGCTGTTAAAACAGGTCGCAAAGGAAGATCGGGCAACGGCAACGACTTGGCTCTATCGAAACCTCCAAGGGAAGGCCTTGGGCGAGGAGGCACTGACCTCTGAGCAAAAGCAATGTCTTTTGCGCATCCCGTTACAGACTGCCGGCGCAAAGGCCTTTCGCTGGTTGTTGTGCATGGCAGATATCGATAGGAGCGATCCTGCAAAGCCGCATTACATCTTTGGCACCGTACAGGATGTAACCGCCGAAACGTTGGCGGCGCAGGAAGCGGCTGAACTGCGTGCACGCGATGCGCTGCGCCTCGCCGAGCTTGAACAGCTGAACGCCAAATTGACGGAGGCGCGCGAAAATGCCGACCGCGCGAATTCTGCGAAGTCCCGGTTTCTGGCGATGATGAGCCACGACATTCGAACTCCCCTTAATGGCGTGATCGGCATGCTTGCGCTTCTTGACGACGAAGCATTGCCCCCTGAACAACGCCGCACCATTAATATCGCGCGTGCAAGTGGCCAGCAGTTGCGCGTTTTGCTTGATGATATAATTGATCTGGCACGCGCCGAAGCCGGAAAACTGCAACTCAGCATCCGTGCGACAGATATCAATCAGCTTTTGGGGGATAGCGCATCATTTTGGCGATATCTGGCGCATGAAAAGAACTTGACCATTGAATTGACTGTAGGAGATTCTGTGCCCGCATGGCTTCTTGCCGACCCCGTGCGTTTGCGACAGCTGATCGACAACCTGCTGAGCAACGCGATCAAATATACAAGCAAGGGCAGCATCCGACTTGAGGCCGATTTTGTCGCGGCCAGTCGCTTGCGTATTGCGGTGATCGATACAGGCATCGGAATTCCACCGTTACGCCGCAAAGAACTTTTTCAGGATTTCGGACAGTTGCAGTTGATTGGCAGCGAGCCAGGCGGTGCGGGCCTTGGCCTTGCGATCTGCCGCCGCATTGTGGACGTCATGCGGGGCAAGATCGGTGTAGACGGCACCGGCAACGGCAGTTGCTTCTGGTTTGAAATTCCGGTCACCCCCGTAGATGCCCCAAAGACGGTCTCGATATCCTCTATCCGGCCCCTTGTTGGCCACGATGGTGCACCAGTCCGGGTGCTGGTTGCCGAAGATATTGAAACCAACCGGATCGTCGTCGAAGGACATTTGCGCAAGATGTCGTGTGCAGTAACGCTTGTCGAAAATGGCAAACAGGCAGTTGACGCGGTTGCGACTGAGGATTTCGATCTAGTCATCCTTGACATGGCAATGCCTGAAATGAATGGCGCAGAAGCCACACAAGCCATCCGGTCGATGGAAGGCCCTAAGGGCAAGATTCCGATCGTTGCGCTGACCGCTTTTGCTCGACCCGATGAGTTGGCCCCGATGATCGAAGCCGGCGCGAATGGCTGTGCCAGCAAGCCGATTGTGGCAGAAGACCTTTACCATGTCTTGCTCAGTGCACTTGCCGAACATCGTGGTAGCTAACATTTCTGCGCCATTTTTTCCATACTCACCAACCACTTTTCAGGCTCCTTTTCAATGCTTTCAATGATCGACAAAGACGTAACCGGGGCCCAGTTTTCGGCCTTTCCGCCGGAAATTAGCGCGCGGTTGTTGGTTGCCGCCGAAGCGGACATCACGAACTGGTCAAACAAACTCCTTGATGCTTGGGAGGCGCAGGACAGCGAAGTGATCAGCCGCTCACGACACGCCCTTAAGGGGCTGTGCGGCAATTTTGGTGCAACAAAGCTCCTAGCTATGGCGGAGGAAGACTTGTCCTTGCCGGAAGATCGTGCCGCCTTTCGTTCGCTGCGCGGGGCGACCTTGCATGCCATTCGCATGGTCGCCCTCGATATTTCTGTTCCTTCCGCTCAGTAAGCCCCGCGTGCCGTCAGCACGGCA
Organism: Sphingomonadaceae bacterium; assembly: GCA_046153565.1. Taxonomy (GTDB): domain Bacteria; phylum Pseudomonadota; class Alphaproteobacteria; order Sphingomonadales; family Sphingomonadaceae; genus Aquisediminimonas. The sequence continues at coordinate 3,389 of JBJXDU010000094.1, read as the reverse complement.
GGCACAGTCCGGGCGATAAGTGCCAAATCTTGCAAGAGCGACCGGCTGCGTAAATAGTTGACGTCAAGCTCTACTTGACGATCAAAGGGAATATCCGCACGTCCATTTACCTGCCACGTGCAGGTGAGACCGGGTGCGCCTGCCAGACGTTCGCGCGAGCGCCGATCATAGGTCAGCACTTCACGCGGCAGCGCGGGACGCGGTCCGACAATCGACATTGATCCTTCGACAATGTTGAGCAGCTGGGGCAACTCATCAAGCGAGAGCCTCCGCAGCCAACTCCCGACCAACGTCACGCGGGGGTCGCGCTTCATTTTGAAACAGACGCCGTCGCGCTCTGAGTTTGCACGGATGGCAGCCAGTCGAGCTTCAGCATCGACAACCATTGATCTGAACTTCCACATCCGGAACGGAGCACCATGCGCGCCAATCCGGGTCTGGCGGAAAAAGACGGGACCACGGTCTTCGAGCTTGATCATGATCGCGACCAGTAAAAAGATCGGGCTCGCGACGACTAAAGCTGCCAATCCAGTGCTAAGGTCGAAAGTGCGTTTTAATTTCTTGGACAGTGATTCTGAATAGCCCCGCGCTTCCCATCCATGTCGCATTGCCGTTGCCAGAAACTGGATATTTCCCAGCAGGTAACGGCGCGCCAGGCGGCGCGGCTCCTGCATCAAACGCCATACCCATTCGCATCCTAAAGCGCGGATCGGCGCAGGTGCCCGCGGAATTGCACCTGAATAATAGTCAAACAGACCGCCTACGCCAAGTACCACGGATGCCGACAAACGCCCGCGCAATCGCGCAATCCATTTTTCCTGAACAGGAACACCCATCCCAACAAATAGAATATCTGCGCCTGATTCATTGACCATTGCTAAAATCGCATCCTCGTCCGCAGCACTCCAATAGCCGTGGTGCGTCCCTGCGATTGCCAAGCGAGGAAATTGCTCGCGCATTGCCCTGGCTGCGCCGGCGGCAATGCCGGGCTTCCCGCCAAGCAGAAAGATCGATTGTCCCGCAGCAGATGCTTCACGGCAGATCTCTGGAAAAAGATCCGTCCCGTTGAGGTTTTCGCCAAGCTGCTGACGGGCAAGACGAGCGGCAATGGCCATGCCACTACCATCTGGCAACAGAAATTCAGCCTTCGCCAATGCCTCGCGATAACTGGAATCAGTCTGTGCAACGTTGATGCAATGGGCGTTGAGAAACTGGATCGTCGTTCTCTTGCCGCTCGCCGCGCGTGCGACAACGTCATGCGCGACAATACCGCGCGAGGCGTTGATCATCTCAAAGCCAAACAGCTCCGTCCGGCTTGCCGTATCGAGTCCGTCGACGCCCAGCTGTTGGGGAAACAGCGATCCCCGCTGAGTGTAACCCGCATCTGTGCTTTCGAAATTCTTGAACATGCTACTCACCTTTTGTTGGAAGATGACCGTGACAACGCACAGTCTGTGCCAATTCACAAAAAGTGTCTGATTTTGGGCGTTCCTCCACATCTTAAGCGGCTTTAGCGAGTTCAAAACTTTGCATTTGGGAAAGTGAGCAAGCCAACTTTCGCATTCTGCAAACGCAATTTGGGAATTTGGGGGACCGATGCGAACTTCGGACCAATGCCGAGGCGAAAGAACGACGGAAAATCGCAATTGGCACGATCCTTGAATTGCACTGAGGAAATCGCAACACAGGATTGTCCCAGTGCTTAGTTCAAACATGTCGACATTAAACAGTGCAAGCAGTCGTTCCGCCGGAACGCTTCTGCGTGGACTGAGTGCCTATGGTGGCGCGGAATTGGCGACGCGTATTGTGCGCCTCGGTTCAACGATCGTCATCGCCCGCCAGCTCGCTCCAGACATCGTAGGCCAGGCCGCTTTGGCTTTGACCTTGTTCGAACTCGTGCGTGTGCTTGCCAAAAACGGCTTAGGGCAACAGATTATAGCTTGCAGTGATCAGGATCTCGACGCGACATGCAATACCGCACATAGCTTGTTCTGGATGTGGAGCTGGTTGCTCGTGGCAGTGCAGCTGTTGGCGGCTGCGACCCTCTGGCTGGCCTTCGGCCAGATCGTCGCCGGTGCCATGCTTGCAGTTCTCTCTTTGGTTTATGTGTGGATGCCAGGTGGCTTGGTGCAATGCCATCTTGGCATGCGCGAAGGCCTGACAGGCCGTACGGCGTCGACTGCGGCTTGCCAGTCCATTGCCGATGCCTTGTTGACAGCGGCATTGTTGCTGATCTGGCCTAGCCCCTGGTCGATTGTTCTGCCCAAGCTGCTGACGGCTCCAATCTGGCTGATGATGACACGCCGCAATCGCCCCTGGACTCCCAATCCTGCCGCTGGCCGCCTGCCAATCGCCGGAGTCGCAAAATTTTCAGGCGCGATCCTAATGGCGGAAACATTGTTTGCAATCCGCACCCAATGCGACAATCTCATCATCGCTATTATGATGGGCACCAGCTCGCTTGGCACCTATTTCTTCGCCTATAACGCCGGCATCGGCATTGTGTCCTCGCTCGTTTCGGCCTTTGGTACAGTCGCCTTCCCGATGCTGTGCGCAGCGCCGAAAGGGGCGCAACGGTATCAGGCCATGAAGCAGATTGCCGCACTCGGTGCCGCCCTTTTGGGGCCGCTGGTCATTCTTCAAGGGGCCGCAGCGCATTTCTATGTGCCTTTAGTTTTTGGTGATCATTGGGCATCGGCAGCACCCCTTGTCGCAATCCTTTGCTTGTCGGGCCTGCCGCTTTTGATCTCGACGCTGACCACCATTTGGCAACGAAGCCAAGGTCAGGCTGGGAACGACGCCCGCAATCAAGCGGTTGCCTGTGTTGCCGCGCTGTCGGGACTCGCATTCGGAGCCACCTCAGGTTCGCTCGAAGCTGCCGCAACCGGCCTTGTTGTTGGTCAAGCGCTGGCAGCTTTGTTCAACGCAGCGTGGCTGACACTTTCAAATTCCAATCCGTTTCAGAACCGCATGGAGAAGTTTTCATGAGTTACACTTACACGCAATGCAACCACGTCGATCCGATTGTGGCGGTGGTCATGCCAGTCTGTAACGCTTCAGCAACTCTTGAGGCGACCATCCAGTCCGTGCTGGCTCAGAGCTTTGACCAGTTCGAACTGATCATTGTCGACGATGGGTCAACCGATGACAGCCTTGCCCGCGCACTGGCCCTTGCGGCGTCTGATACCCGAGTCCGATTGATTTCCCGGACTAACGGCGGTGTATCGTCAGCGCGCAACCTCGGTGCCAGTCTCGGAAAAGCTCCACTGTTGGCCTTCATTGACGCGGATGATCTTTGGGATCGATGCAAGCTGGCCAAGCACGTCACGCTACATAGTGAAAATCCGCAACTCGCGGCAAGCTATGCTCGGATTGCATTCATTTCGCAC
>JBJXDU010000093.1:0-29811 GCA_046153565.1 Sphingomonadaceae bacterium | reverse complement strand
CCCCAACTTTGCTGCCAAACCCCCAAACCGACCCCACCCTAATCATAACGCGCACAGATTTCGGGGTTGAGTTGGCGGCGTCGCATCCTTATCGGATTGCTGATATCGCACAGCAATAGCGAAGCGTGACGACCAAAGTCAGAGAGGAACGACCATCCCCATGAAAACGCGCATCACTGAACTTTTCAATATCGAGCATCCGATCATTCAGGGCGGCATGCATTATGTGGGGCTGGCTGAGCTGGCCGCCGCTGTCTCGAATGCGGGCGGGCTGGGGATCATTACCGGGCTGACGCAAAAGACGCCCGAACTGCTCGCGGCTGAGATCGCCAAGTGCAATGAGATGACTGACAAGCCGATTGGCGTAAACCTTACCTTTCTGCCCACCTTCACCACCCCGCCTTATCCCGAATATATTCAGGCGATCATTGAGGGCGGGGTGCGGATCGTTGAAACCGCTGGCCGCAGCCCGGAAGAACATATGCCCGCGATGAAGGCCGCCGGGATCAAGGTCATCCACAAATGCACATCGGTGCGCCACAGCCTCAAGGCCGAACGCATTGGTTGCGACGCCGTGAGCGTTGATGGCTTTGAATGTGGCGGCCATCCGGGTGAGGATGATATCCCGAACATGATCTTGCTGCCGCGTGCCGCCGAAGAGCTCACCATCCCCTTCGTCGCGAGCGGCGGGATGGCCGATGCGCGCAGTCTCGTCGCCGCGCTTGCCCTCGGCGCTGAAGGCATGAATATGGGCACGCGCTTCATCGCGACCAAGGAAGCGCCGGTGCACCAAAATGTGAAGGATGCAATCGTCGCCGCCTCCGAACTCGACACGCGGCTTGTGATGCGCCCGCTGCGCAACACCGAACGCGTGCTTAATAATGCCGGGGTTGACCGGATCCTTGAAATCGAGCGGGCCAAAGGGGCGGACCTGCAAATTTCGGATATCTATGATCAAGTCGCGGGCATCTATCCCAAGGTGATGACCGAGGGCGATATGGATGCGGGTGCGTGGAGCTGCGGCATGGTCGCCGGGCTGATCCGCGACGTGCCCACATGCAAGGAATTGATCGACCGGATCATGGCCGAAGCCGATGCGCTCATTTCGGGACGCCTGGCACGCTTTGCGGCGTAACAGGACTCGCGGTTGCCATAAAGCCCTGCTAGCATCGCACTCTAGACCAATAGGGAGAGGGCGATGCAACAGCTAAGCGGTCAAGATGCGAGCTTTGTCTACTTTGAAACAGCGTCAACCCCGATGCATATTGGATCGGTCGCGATCTATGATCCATCGACCGCGCCCGGCGGCTTTGTCCGCTTCAAGGACATATTGCGCTTCATTGAAAGTCGATTGAGCGGCGCACGCAGCTTCCGCCAGAAACTCGTTCGCGTGCCGTTTGACCTTGACCATCCTTACTGGATCGAGGATCCCGATTTCGACCTTGAATATCATGTCCGCCATATCGCGCTGCCACAGCCGGGCGACTGGCGACAATTATGCATTCAGGTCGCGCGGCTCCATGCGCGCCCGCTTGATCTGGGCAAGCCACTGTGGGAATTCTGGATCGTTGAAGGGCTGAACAATATTCCCGGCATTCCCAAGGGCAGCTTTGCGCTGGTTTCCAAAGTGCATCATGCCGCGATTGACGGCATGTCGGGCGTTGAAATGAGCGCGGCGGTACATGATCTCAATGCCGATATGCGTGCCAACCTGCCTGAAGATGACTGGAAGGCCGAAGCCGAACCGGGCTTTGGCGAGCTGGCGATCCGCACTTACATCAATTCGCTGCGCCAACCGCTGCGCTTTGCGCGCACCTTTTGGAACACGATCCCCGGCGTCGCTGAGCTGACCAAGCAAGTGAGCGCAGGCGATGTGTCGATTGCGGGCGCCAAGCTTGCGCCCATCACGCGCTTTAACAAAAAAGTGTCGGCGCACCGCGTATTCGATGGCGCGACCTTCGCGCTTGATGAAGTCCGCGCGGTTAAGAGCGTGCTGCCCGGTGCAACGGTCAATGATGTGATCTTGACAATCATCGGCGGCGGCCTGCGCCATTATCTGCTCGCCAAGGATGAGGTGCCCGCTGAGAATATGACCGCAATGGCGCCGATCTCGGTGCGGGCGGAAGGTGAGAAAGCCGCGCTTGGCAACCTTGTCTCGGCGATGGTGGTAAGCCTTGGCACTTCAATTGCCGATCCGATGGAGCGGCTGATCCATATCCACGGCGAGGCCAAAAACAGCAAGGCGATGACCAATGCCGTCGGCGCGCGCACGCTCACCGATTATAGCCAGCTGATCCCTTCGGGGCTCGCCGGGCTGGGCGCGCGGCTTTATACGCGATTGGGCGTTGCAAACCAGCATGCGCCCGTGTTCAACTGCGTCGCGACCAATGTGCCGGGATCGCGGCTACCGCTTTATTTCACCGGCGCGAAGCTGGTGAAGATGATGGGGCTTGGCCCGATCTTTGATGGCATGGGCCTGATCAACACAATCTATTCTTATGTTGACGAAATCTGCATTTCATTCACCTCGGATCGCAATATGATCCCTGATCCGGCAGGCTATGCCGAAGCGCTGCGGCTGTCGTTCGAAGAGCTAAAGGCATCGGCAATGGCGGCGCACATGGCCGCAACCACGCCGCCTGCCAAAGCGAAGCCCGCAAAATCACCCAAACCCAAAAAGACCAAGGAGACTGCATGATGGCCAAAAAGAGCGAAGCCAAGGATGACGCCAAAAAGGGCGCAAAGATCATCGAACAGATCAGTGAGCCAGTCAAAAAAGCAGGCAAGGCGATCAAGGATGGCACCGCGGTCGCGGCGAAGAAATCTGCCGAGATCAATGTCAAAGTGATCGATCATGCTGAAACCAATGCGCGCGAAGCCTTCGCTGCGATGCGCGCGGCGGCAAGTGCCGATTCGGTCAAGACGCTCGTCAAAATTCAGACTGACTTTGTCAAAGGGCAGAGCAAAAGGTCGGTTGATCAAGCCAAAGAGGTCGGCGAACTGATCGCCAGCTTTGGCCGCGAAGCGATGGCGGGCCTGCGCGGCACGAAGTGACCGAAGCGCGCCCCCCTTTCCCGCCCTTCACGCGCGACACCGCCATTCAAAAAGTGCGCGCGGCGGAGGATGGGTGGAACAGCCGCGATCCCGCGCGGGTCGCGCTTGCCTATACAGCCGATTGCGCGTGGCGGAACCGCGACCTGTTCTTTGCCGGTCGCGACGCCATCACCGCGTTCCTCTCCGACAAATGGGCAAAGGAGTGCGATTACCGCCTGATCAAGGAATTATGGGCATATGAAGGCAACCGGATCGCGGTGCGCTTTGCCTATGAATGGCATGATGCCGACGGTGCCTGGTTTCGCAGTTACGGCAACGAAAATTGGGAATTTGCCGACAACGGCCTGATGAGCCGCCGCATTGCGAGCATCAACGATCTGGCAATCAGCGCAAGCGACCGGCTGTTCCACTGGCCCAGCGGTCGGCGGCCTGATGACCATGCCGGTTTGAGCGCGCTTGGCCTTTAATGCACATGCCCTGACGAAGGATACATATAGGCCTTCAGCCCATTGCGGTTGAACGGCTTCCACGCGCCGTCGGCTTGCGCCAGCCGGTCAGCCAGTGCGTAGAGCACCACCGGATTGACACCCAGGCCACAGTGGCTGCCGAACACTTGGATATTATCCGTCTGACCATCAGCTGGCTCAACGCAATTTTCCCACGCGACGATGCCATCTTCCTTGGTATAAATCGCGGTTGAAGGCACGGGCGGCGGCAATGCGCTTTCTTCAAGCTGATGGATAAGGCCAGGGTCGGTCAGCTTCTGACCGGTCAGCGCTTCGTAAGTGCCGCCGACATTGGTTGCCTTGGGGTCGCCGATGAAGGGCGAGCCGAGCGTCACAATCTGGCGAACCTTATCGGGCCTGCGCCGCGCGACTTGGCGCGCCATCACGCCGCCAAGGCTCCACCCGACGAGACTGACCTTTTCGCCCGTTTCTTCAAAAATTTCATCAAGCCGCGCAACCAATCGCTCGCCGTCTGCGCCAATCGCACGCGGGCCAAGGTTGCGGCCCAATTCCCACGGATGCGCATCATAACCAAGCCAAGTGAGAAAATTGCGCAGGACGATTGTTGACCGATCAGTCGTGACAAACCCCGGCAGCACCATCACCGGATGGCCATCGCCGTGCGGCGCGCTGGTCAGCATCGGCATCGCAAAAGGCAATGATCCAAATTCAAAAATAGCGCGAGGCAATTCAGTTAGCGCTAAAAACAGCGACGGACGCGATACAGCACGGGCGGCAGACGGCATAAAATGAGGTTCCCCTTTAACTCCGAAACGCATGCTGCGCCGGGAAAAGGGGAACTTCAAGCGAAATGCGTTCGATTCACGATGAAATTTTTTGGCTGAACCGAAAATGCCACAGCGGGAGACCAATTACAGCTCTGTTGGGCGATCACCATCAAACCAATGCGTGCAGCCAAGCGCTTCCGCCCGACAAGTGGGGGCAATCGCCGCCACTGTGATCCAGCCGTCGCCGCGAAGGTGCGCCGCCACCGCCGTATCGCTGCCAAGCGGGACAAACAAGCGGCGCGCGCTGCCCTGCAATAGACCGGCATCCACCAGCGGATCGAGGTAAAGCGAAAAACCGACGGCTGGTTCCTCACTGCGGTCTTCGTGGACAATCGTGTAACTGCCGCCTCGTCCCGCTTCGCCGCTCAGGCCGTCGCCAAAGAGCGAAAAGCCAATCCAGCTTTGATATTCGAATCCGTGCCGCTCAGTGGGATCAAGTGTGATGCGCACATCTGGCAAAGCCACGGCAATTGACTCAAGCGCGCTGAGCCTTTCCTCGATTAAGTCTGAAATGCCAAGCCCGCGCAATACGGCAAGTGCGGCAGGCAGCGGCCCGGCAGCACTCAGCAAGGGCATGAATTGCACTGCATCCGCGTCGCCCAGCGCGCCTGCATCTTTGGCATCAAGCGCTGCTTTGATCGCTTCGATCCGCTCCGGCGCGACCGGCCACGGCCCAGCCGCGAGTGCATCAACCAAATCGGGCAGGGTTACATCAAGCGTAATACCCGTCACACCCGTCGCCGCGAGCGACTCAATTGCGATCCGCATGATTTCGGTAACGGCGGTTATGCTGTCCGACCCGATCAGTTCAGCCCCTGCCTGCACAAGTTCACGCTCGGGGCGCAGCTGCGTGGCGCGCAGCTTGAGCACGGGGCCGCCATAGCTTAGCCGTAATGGCCTTGCGGCATGCGCCATCCGCGTCGTCGCAATCCGACCGATTTGGGCTGTTATGTCAGGACGCAAGGCAAGCGTGCGCTGCGACACCGGATCAACAAAGCGCAGCAGATCGCGGCTCCGCGCCGATTTCAAACGCCCGACCAATTCCTCTTCAAATTCGGCAAGCGGCGGCGACACAAGGTCATAGCCATGCGCACCGACGCAATCGAGAACCGCGCGGAGGAGCGACGAAAGCGAGGCGGCCTGCGGCGGCAGCCGGTCACGCAATCCTTCGGGGAGGAGGCCATTGGTCATAGACTTCCCTCCCCTATTTGACTCAAAACTTCAACGCCTTCACCGTCTTCACACCCGGCAATTTACACAATTGCCACAAAACGGGTTCAGGAATCGGTGCATCGATTGAAAGGAGGAGCACTGCTTCTCCGCCTGCTTCGCGGCGGCCAAGGTGGAACGTGCCGATGTTCAGCCCCGCTTCGCCTAGCGCCGACCCCAACCGCCCGATGAAACCTGGCGCATCTTCGTTGACGATGTAGAGCATGTTGCCCGCCAAATCGGCCTCAACCTTGATCCCGAACATTTCGACAAGGCGTGGTGCGCTATTGCCGAACAAGGTGCCCGCAACCGATTTTTCGCCCGCCTCGGTCTGAACCGATACGCGCACGAGCGTGTGATAGCTGCCTTCACGATCATGGCGGATTTCGCGCACGTCTAGCCCGCGTTCCTTGGCAAGGAACGGCGCATTGACCATATTGACCGTATCCGAATAACGCCGCATCAATCCAGCAAGCACCGCGCCGGTAATCGGTTTGATCGATAGCTCAGCCGCCGCGCCTTCAACCTCAATCGAAATCTGCGTCAGATTATCATGCGCCAACTGCCCGATGAGCGAGCCGAGATTTTCGGCAAGGCCCATATAGGGCCGCAATTTCGGTGCTTCTTCGGCACTGAGCGACGGCATGTTGAGCGCATTGGTCACGCCGCCATTCACGAGATAGTCCGAAAGCTGTTCGGCGACCTGGATCGCGACATTGACTTGCGCTTCATCGGTCGACGCGCCGAGGTGAGGCGTTGAGATGAAATTGGGCGTGCCGAACAAAGGCGATTCCTTTGCAGGCTCAACCGCAAACACATCCAAAGCCGCGCCGCCAACATGGCCACTATCGAGGGCAGCTTTCAGCGCCACTTCATCAATCAACCCGCCGCGCGCGCAGTTGATGATCCGCACGCCGGGCTTGCACTTGGCAATCGCCTCTGCCGACAGGATGTTGCGCGTCTGGTCAGTCAGCGGCGTGTGCATCGTGATGAAATCGGCTTTGGCGAGCAACGTATCAAGATCGGCCTTTTCAACGCCAATCTCAATCGCGCGTTCAGGCGTCAGGAAGGGATCATAGGCGACCACTTTCATCCGCAGGCCCAGCGCGCGGCTCGCCACGATGCTGCCGATATTGCCCGCACCGATGAGGCCAAGTGTCTTGCCGGTGACTTCAACGCCCATGAAGCGGTTCTTCTCCCACTTGCCAGCCTGCGTTGACGCATCAGCCTCGGGCAATTGGCGGGCGAGCGCGAACATCAGCGCAATCGCATGTTCAGCCGTCGTGATCGAATTGCCAAAGGGCGTGTTCATCACAACGATACCCTTCACCGAAGCGGCGGGGATATCGATATTATCAACGCCAATGCCCGCGCGGCCAACGACCTTGAGGTTGGTCGCTTTTTCGATCAGCGCCTTAGTAAGCTTTGTGGTCGAACGAATGGCGAGGCCGTCATATTGCCCGATGATTTCGCCCAGCTCTTCGGGGGTTTTGCCGGTGATAACATCAACGTCGCAACCGCGTTCGCGGAAGATGGCTTCGGCCTTGGGGTCCATTTGATCGGAAATGAGGATACGTGGTTTGGTCATGATGGTTTCCTTTGTCTCCCTCTCCCCTTCAGGGGAGAGGGTCGGGGAGAGGGGAAGTGTTCGGGGAAAGCGATGGGGATTGGGGCGTTAACATGCCCCTCTCCCTAACCCTCTCCCCTGAAGGGGAGAGGGAACTTAAGCCTTCGCGCTTTCATAAGCCCAATCGAGCCAGGGCCCGAGCGCTTCGATATCGGCGGTATCAACCGTTGCCCCGCACCAAATCCGAAGCCCAGCAGGCGCATCGCGGTATCCGGCGATGTCATAGGCAGCGTCTTCGGCTTCGAGCAGCGACGCGATTTTTTTGATCATCGCTTCGTCGGCACCCTCAACGGTGAGGCAAACCGACGTGCGCGAGCGTGTCGCTTCGTCGGCAGCCAGATGGCCTAGCCAGCCCCGCTCTGCGACAATTTTGCCAAGGGCGGCGGCATTGGCATTGCTGCGCGCCATCAGGCCGCTCAGCCCGCCAAGCCCATTCGCCCATTCAAGCGCGAAGATCACATCTTCAACCGCGAGCATCGACGGCGTGTTAATCGTTTCGCCCTTGAACACGCCTTCGGCAAGGTTGCCCTTACTCACCAAGCGGAAGACTTTGGGCAGCGGCCATGCGGGCGTATAAGTCTCAAGCCGCTCCACCGCGCGGGGGCCAAGGATGATCACGCCGTGCGCGCCCTCGCCGCCGAGCACTTTTTGCCAGCTGAAGGTCGTCACATCGAGCTTGTCCCACGGCATGTCATAAGCGAACACCGCCGAGGTAGCGTCGTTGAAAGTGAGCCCTGCGCGGTCGTCGGCAATCCAGTCACCGTTCGGCACGCGCACGCCCGATGTTGTGCCGTTCCACGTAAAGGCGACGTCGCCGCTAAAATCGACCGCGCCCAAATTGGGCAGTTCGCCGTAAGGGGCGGTGATTACGGTGGCATCAAGCTTCAATTGCTTGACCGCGTCGGTCACCCAGCCTTCGCCAAAGCTTTCCCACGCCATCATCGTGACGGGCTTCGCGCCCATCATCGTCCACATCGCCATTTCATATGCGCCGGTATCGGAGCCAGGGACAATGCCGATGCGGTGCGTGTCGGGCACCTGAAGCACGTCGCGCATCAAATCGATGGCGAGCTGCAGCCGCGTCTTGCCAATCTTGGATCGATGCGACCGGCCAAGGCACTCTGTAGCGAGTTTGGAAGTCTCCCAGCCCGGCGGCTTTGCGCAGGGGCCAGAGGAAAAAAACGGACGCGCAGGCTTAGCCTGCGGCTTGGTAACTTCAGTCATGTAAGCGTCTCCTTGCAGAGAGCAGCGCGGCGTTGGGACCGCGTGGCCCGTCGTCGCGCTTAGTCTTTCAGGCCAACAAGTCAACCAGACATTGTGCCAAATGCGATCAAACGCACCAATCCTCAATCGTCAGCCCGTCAATCATGCTCAGCGCTTGATCTGCACTCACTAACGTTGCGCCCAGCGCCAGTGCGTGGGCAGCTATCATCAGGTCAAGCGGCGCGATGGTGATGCCCTTGGCTTCTAACGCGGCACGCAGCGCGCCATAATGCGGCGCAGTGGCGTCGCTCCATGGCACTATGTCAACATAGCGCAGAAATTCATGCACCAACGCTGCAAGTGTCGACGCAAGCGGTCGCTTCGCGAGGCCGTAGTGGAGCTCAGCGGCTGTGACCGACGAGATGGCGAGCGATGATAATGGCACCATGGCCGCGCGGCGGCACACAGGTTCGCGTTGGCGCAGGATGGCGCTTGCTGCATTAGTATCAAGCAAATAGAGCTGGCTCACTCATGGTCGCCATCGGCAAAGGGATCGCGATTTTGTGCGGCGGTTTGCCGTTCATCGGCGTTTAGAAAGTCACTTGGAATACCGACATCTAATGCGTGCGCAAACGCAAAAAAATCGGTCAAGGTTTCGGGTTTGCGTGACAGGATGACATCGCCCGAAGCCTCGTCACGCCGGATGCACACTTCGCTGCCCTCAAAACGGTAAGCCATTGGCAAGCGAACGGCTTGGCTTTTGCCGTTTTTGAATAGTTTTGCGGTTTGGCGCATGGCGAACACTCCGTAATATAGACTGGGGTATATCACACTCTATGATTTGATCAACGCGATTAAGCGCGCTGCAAAGCCGTCGAACTGCCGCCATGCTTAGGACTGTGTTAACCACATCTGCACCACAATCCCGCCATGTTTCGCGCCGCTTTGCCCCTCGCCTTGATTGCCCTGCTGAGCAGTTGCGTTGGCCCGCCCAAGGATCGGCGTCCGGTTGCGGTGGCGGTGCCCGTGTCCCCAGAATTGCGCCAATGTTTGGGCGGGCTTGACCGGCTCAATGCGCGCTACAGCCTTGTTTCGGGCAACAATGTCGGTGGCGGCTGCTCGACGCTGTCTTCGATCAAGCTGACCGTCGCGGGCGTGCCAATCACCAATGTGACCGCGATTCAATGTCCGCTCGCCGAGGCGCTGACCCAGTGGGTGCAGGGGCCAGTGCAAATCGCCGCGCGGCGCCATTTGGGCAGCAAGGTGGTGCGGATCGATTCGTTTGGCGCTTATTCATGCCGGAACGTCATTGGCCGAGCGAGTGCGGCAGGTAAGCGATCCGAACATGCCACCGCCAATGCGGTTGATATCAGCGCGTTCGTGCTGAGCGATGGTCGGCGCGTTTCAGTGCTTGGCGGGTGGAATGGCAAGCCCGAAGAGCGTGATTTCCTCCGCGCGGTGCGGGCCGAGGCGTGCACCCGCTTTCAAACCGTGCTCAGCCCCGACTTTAACGCAGCGCACGCCGATCATTTGCATTTCGATATGGGACGCGGGCCATTTTGCCGCTAAGGCAGGGTCATGACCAAAAGCCACATCCCCGCGCGCGTCTTTGCGCACGCCGCCCAGGAAGCCGCCCAAGCCAAGCAAGGCCTCTCCACCCCGCAAACGCAAGACCCGGCCTATAAGCTGGCGTTTCAGGATACCGACTTCTTGCTGCGCGAAGATTTGCGCCCCGTGCGGTTTCAGCTTGAGCTGCTCAAGCCTGAACTCTTGCTCGATGAGGCCAAAATTGGGTCGATCTTTGTCATGTACGGATCGGCGCGAATACCCGCGCCCGGTGCCGACGCCACGAGTGACAATCCCGTTATCGCCGCGAGCCTTGCCGCCAAAGCCAAATATTATGATGAAGCGCGCCGACTCGCCCAAATCGTGAGCCAAGTGCCCGCCGATGCCGATGGCACGCGGCAATTCGTCGTCTGTTCAGGCGGCGGCCCCTCGATCATGGAGGCCGCCAATCGCGGGGCGCAGGATGTCGGCGCGGAATCGATCGGACTCAACATCGTGCTGCCGCATGAACAGGCCCCAAACGCCTATGTGACGCCGCGCCTGAGCTTTCAGTTCCACTATTTCGCGCTACGCAAAATGCACTTCCTGCTCCGCGCGCGCGCCGTCGCGGTGTTTCCCGGTGGCTTTGGGACGTTTGACGAAATGTTCGAACTGCTCACGCTGATCCAGACGGGCAAGATCAAGCCAATGCCGGTTCTGCTGTTTGGCAAGGCCTTCTGGACGCGCGTCGTCAATTTTGAGGCGCTGGTTGAGGAAGGCGTGATTTCGGCGGTTGACCTTGAGTTGTTTCATTTTGTTGAAACAGCGGATGAGGCGTGGGACCGAGTGCAGAGCTTTTATGGGGTGGAGTAGGATCCCTGATGTTCCCCGGCAAAGGCCGCGGTCCCTTCCGACTCGATATTAAGAGGCTTCGCCACGTAATTATGAAGAGGCTGGACCCCGGCCTTCGCCGGGGAACGATTTCTAGCCCTTGGTAGCAGGCGCTGCTCCGGCAGCCGGTGCTGCACCCGCCGCAGCGGGGGCAGCAGCTGCTGCCTCAGGTGCAGGTGGTATTGGCAGATTCGACCCCTGCGAATTGAGATAGACAATCACATCAGCCCGGTCGCTTGCCTTGCTCAAGCCCGCAAAGCTCATTTTGGTGCCGGCGACATATTTTTTGGGTGCCGCCAGCCATTCGTCAAGATTGGCGAAATCCCAATTGCCAGCCTTAGCCAGCATGCCATCTGAATAAGCAAAGCCCGCCGCATGGCCGTGTTTCTTGCCCAAAATCCCGTGGAGGTTGGGGCCTGTGCCATTTGCGCCGCCGGGGGTGATTGTGTGGCATGATGCGCATTTTTTGAAAACTTCGGCGCCCTTCGCCGGATCACCAGCAGCAAAGTTTGTCAGCTCAACAGGCCCAGCCGTTTCAGTAACCGGAGCTGAATCGGCCACTGCATAGCCGCCCTTTTCAACCTTATGATGTTTAAACGCCTCGCCAATCAAAAGTCCCGATCCAAGCGCAACGATCCCGCCAAAAAGTGTCCAGCCTGCGATCGTGTTAAAATTGTCTGCCATGCGATAAAAAGCCCTGATGATGTGGCGAAGTGGTGATTTGGCATCCCCTTAATGCCGCACGCGCAGCACCGCAAGCCAGTTGCGCGCTTTATGGACTGTCTTTAAGCGCAGGTTTACATGGACACCTATCCCGCACCCGCGCGCCCGCTCGTCGAAGCCCTGCAAGCCG
Organism: Sphingomonadaceae bacterium; assembly: GCA_046153565.1. Taxonomy (GTDB): domain Bacteria; phylum Pseudomonadota; class Alphaproteobacteria; order Sphingomonadales; family Sphingomonadaceae; genus Aquisediminimonas. Next base: position 18,135 of record JBJXDU010000093.1, on the reverse strand, counting down.
CCGCCGCCGCCAATCCCGCCAACACCATCGCCTTCCAAGGCGCGCCCGGTGCCAATTCACATATTGCGGTCGCACAGGCCTTTCCCGGTGGCATCGCGCTACCCTGTTTCAGCTTTGAAGATGCGATTGAAGCGGTGCAAAGCGGCGCGGCGGCGCGTGCGATGATCCCGATTGAAAATTCGCTCCATGGGCGGGTGGCAGACATTCACTTCCTCCTGCCCGAATCAGGGCTGGTCATCACGCAGGAGCATTTCCTTCCCATTCGCTATGCGCTGATGGGCACTGGCACGCTCGCCGACGTAAAACAGGCGATCAGCCACCCGCAGGCGCTGGGTCAATGCCGGCACTGGTTGCGCAGCCGGGGGATTGCCCCGCTCTCCTACCCCGATACCGCAGGTGCTGCGGCGCGCGCGATCGAGCTTGGTGATCCAAGCGTGGCCGCCATTGCCCCGCCGCTCGCCGCGCAGACTTATGGCCTGTCGATCCTTGCCGATGGCCTTGAGGATTCCGATGACAATATGACGCGCTTCGTAATCCTTGCGCGCGCGGGCGATCCGGCTCGCCATGAAGGCCAAGATGAGAGCATAGTGATGACCACGCTCATCTTCGAGGTGAAAAATGTGCCCGCTGCGCTTTATAAGGCGATGGGAGGCTTTGCGACCAACGGGGTCAACATGACCAAGCTAGAGAGCTATCAACGCGGGGCGAGCTTTGCTGCGACGACCTTCTTTGCCGATATCGAAGGCGACCCGCATGACCCCGCCGTGGCGCGCGCGCTTGATGAATTGCAATATCATAGCAAGTCCGTCCGCCTGCTCGGCACCTATCCGCAATCTCGTCCGCGCACGGTGGGATAGCTGATGCGCTTTGACGCTTTTGGATGGCTTGATCAGGCCACGCGCAAACCGACGCTCAATTTCTATCCGGGGAGCCTGCCGCCCGAAATCATCGTGATGCATTATACAGCTTCTTATGAAGCCGGATCGGCGATCAGCACCTTCCTCAACCCCACCTCGAACGCGAGCGCACATTTCATCGTCGATGTTGACGGCAACGTAACCCAAATGGTGTCAGTGCGCGATGATGCCTGGCATGCCGGTTTCGGCGAATATAAAGGCCGCGCTGAGGTCAATCGCTTTGCGGTGGGGATCGAGATCGTCAACCCCGGCTATCACCGTAAAGCCGCCGACGGTTCTTACCTCGATTGGAAGCATGAGCCAGTCTCAAAGGCCACGCTTGCGCCCTTTGGCGGGATGACCGAAGCCAGTGACCCATGGGTAGGATCAGGCAAAGTGCACTGGGCCAATTTCCCCGAAAAGCAATTGGCGGCGGTGCAACAACTGACGCGCACTTTGCTGTCATCCTATCCGTCGATCACCGATATCGTCGGCCACCGCGATGTCGATACTGTGCGCAAGATCAAGGTTGATCCCGGCCCTGCCTTCCCGATGAAGCGCTTTACCGCGTTGCTCACCAAGCGGCCAACGCCTGCCTTGCCCAAGCCGGTCGATTATCTGGTCAAATCCGATCTTGGCTATGTCAATGTGCGCACCAAGCCATCGATCACCGCGGACAAGGTTGACTGGAGCCCACTTGTTAACGGAGACCGGGTACAACAACTTGAAACGCGTGCCGATTGGTTCCGCGTCCGCCGCTGGCGCGCGGGCAAGGCGAGCGAAGGATGGATCATGGCGCGCTATTTGATCGCGGCATGAAAGGGAGAGTGACGATGGATAGAGCCGAAATTGACAACGTATTTGGCGACACCGCGCCCGACGTTCCGCGCTTCCCCAAAATCTGGGGCAGCCTTGGCTGGATCATCCTTTATTTCGTGCTGCAAATCATCTGTACGATTGTCGCAGCGATTGTCGTCGCATCGGCAAACGGCGGGGGCAGCGATGCGTCTGCAATGACCAAGGCGATCACCGACAATCCGATCCCGCTCATCTGGGCGATCATCGTTTCGGGCGGGTTAACGGTCGCGCTGCTTGGCTGGCGTTTGAGCCGTGATGGTCGCGCAGCCCAAATTGGACTTACCCATTTTGGCCGGTTGCCATTGTTGCAAGCACTTGGCCTTGCGGTGCTGGTCATCGCGGTATCGTTTGGCTTCAACTGGCTCTATCAAACCTATGTGATCCCAGGCATCGACATGCAGAAAGAGATCACCGAACTGCTTAAGAAAATTCCGCGCACGCCGGTCAATATTGCGCTCGGTTTTACCGCAGTCGCGGTGATTGCGCCACTGGTTGAGGAGCTATTGTTCCGAGGCTATTTGCAAACGGCACTTGCTCACCGCGTGCCGCCGCTTGCCGCGGTCGCCCTGTCCGCACTCGCGTTTGCAGCCGTGCATATGCAGTTATACGCCACGCCTGCGCTGTGGGTGCTGGGGTTTGCGTTTGGCTATCTCTATTACAAAACCGGATCGTTGCGGTTCAATATAGTGCTCCACATGCTCAATAATGGATTGGCATTAGCACTGAGTTAGGCGCCGTCGATCCAGCGCTGGAGCAAAGTATGCGCAATCGCGAAATGGGGCGGCGGTTTGAACCGTGCGTCGGGGGCGTTGGCAAATGAGGCAATCGCCTCGTCGCGGGTGACCCACATTGCGTCTTCTAGCTCATTGGTGTCGAGGGTTATCTCGTCACCCTCGGCCTTCGCAATGCACGCGATCATAAGTTGCGACCCGAACGGCCAAGGCTGGCTAGCAACATAGCGCACGGTGCCTGTCCGGATGCCCGATTCTTCGAACAATTCGCGCCGGACGGCTTCCTCAATCGATTCGCCCGGCTCCAAAAAGCCAGCGAGCGCCGAATAGTTTCCCGGCGGAAACCGCGATTGGCGTCCAACGAGCACTTTGCCCTCATATTCGGCAAGCATGATCACGACGGGATCAGTGCGCGGGAAATGCTCCTTCTGGCAAGCGGTGCACTTTCGTCCCCAGCCCGCGCGGAACAATATAGTCGCGCCACCGCAGCCGCCGCAGAAAAGGTGATTATTATGCCAATCGATGAGCGAGCGCGCCGTGCCATAAATCGCCGCCTGATCGGTTGGCAAAAGCGAGAGCGCACGGAAAATGGCGGGGGACCGCATCATCGCGCCCGTTGCGTGCGTCAACGCGACAAAATGCGGGCGTTCGTCAATCAGCCCGAGCAAGATGAGTTCAGCATCCTCCGCTGCGTCGGCCATGCTTTGCCAGACGAGCATGCCATCGGCACTGAGCATCGGATCAAGCCCCTCAAGCCCGAGCAGCCGCCCCCGCCAATCGGCAAGCAGCGCCTGATAAGCGGGAATATCGCTGCGGATATGATCGACTCGGTCAAGTGGTGATCCTGTAAACCCCGGCATTCTTATCCCCTTTGCCCCATTGGCCTGATGAAATCGACATGCCAAGGTTCAAGGGGCTTGACCAGCCATAAGGCGTTCGTAAGGTCAGCGCCGTGGCGCAACCTTCCGTTCTTGATCGATTGCTGAACTTGTTTCGTGGCGGGCAGCCGCGCGAACCCGAGGCTGCGCCCGCGCTGCCGCCCGCAAAAGTCGAATTTGACTTTAACGATCCCCGTATCCCAGACACGGCACGCCCCCGTATCGAAACCGTTCGCACACTGATTGCCGACATACATGATCGCGCCGCCGCTGACACTATGTGGAATTCAGTGCTGTTCGAATTGCATCAAATGGGCGACGTTCACTTGCCGACGTTGCTGCGCAGCTACATCGAGATCCCGCCCAACCACCGCGCCGATATTTTCCGCAAAACCGGCCGTTCGGCAAGCTTCATCCTCAATGACGGACTCGACAAAATGGCGGCCCGCTTGCGCGAAATGTCTGCGAGTTTGGCACAGGGTAATCTCGATGCCTTCACCGCCAATATGCGCTTTATCGATGGGCGTTACGGTGAAGGGTTTGCGCCGTTGGATTAGCGGGTGGCTGCGCTATAACCGCATCGTGGGCGTCAGCCACACCGTGCCCCGGCCCTTGAACACGAATACCAACCCCTCACCGCTACGCATCGCATTGCGCAGACCGCGCACCAAGGGGCGCAGTTCGACAGTGAGCGAGGCGCTATACATCATCATCAAATCACCATCGACGATCAGCTCGCCTGATCCGTCAAGCTCGATGGCTTCAACCTCATCAACCGGCACGGGCGATTCGACCACAAACACGCCCGCGCCTTCAAGCTTGGGCTGCATCAGACCGTTGCCCGATAGCACGCCCGAAACCGTGCGGTGCATATGCGATTTGATCTGGATCGACGATTCGCAGGCATAAAAGGCACCGTCATCAAGGATCAGCGCATCGCCCGGCCCATCCATTTGCGCGATGATGAACTGTTTCGACGTGGGATCACTCCACACTTCGCCGTAGCCCGAATATTTGGTTGCGTAAGCCGATTCGCCGGTAGCTGCTGATCGTGCCATCCGGCCAAAAATGCCGCCTTGGTCATTCTTCTGCACTTCGGCGGTCAATTTGCCCGACGCATATTGGAGCGCGCCGGGCTCAAGCAGCGCCGATCCGCCATCAAGCACAATCCGCAATTGGCGCGCGGTAACCGGATCGCCGCCATAAACAGGCGTAGGCCCGCCCCCCATCGCGAGCGAATAGGATTTGCGTTTGAACTGATACAGCTCAAAGCGCGCGCCGCGCCCGATTTTCTCATCAATCTTGGTGCGATATTCCCCCATCATCTTCCTCCCCTCAGGCGCTTTGCGGCGTTGACAATATCGTCTGGCGCACTCCAAAAATCTCGGCGCGGCGCATGATATTGTCTGCCCACACGCCGTGCGTAGCAGGCTCGCACATCACTTGCTTGTTGGCAAATACACTTTGCCGGTCCTTCGATCTAATCGCACGCGCCGCGATATGGTCATCGATATCGACGCGGTAGCCGCCTTGGATCACCCCGATTTGCGCGGGATGGATTGCCGTTTTGGTAAACAGGCCGTGGTCGATATCAAGCTCAACCTCCGCCGCCAGCACGTCAGGATCGCCAAAGCTTTCGAACACCGGTGCGCTTAGCGCATATCCCCACGGCGAAAACGTGGTAACGAGCATACCAATTACGGGCCCAAGCGGCCCTTCATACGCCGTCCGCCGCGATGATCGCCGCGCACCAATCGTCTGCAGCAAATCATTGCCGCCGATCCGGATCGTTAGGATCCGATCATGCACGGCATTCAATTGTTCGCGCAGGCGTCGCATTTCTGACGGGTCAAACACTTCGCGCGTTTCAAGCGTCGGCATCAGCATATGATGATCGAAGGCAAGTGCCGAGAGATAATCAGGCAGGCTAGCCGCCGTCGCCTTGGGGATCACGAAGCCGTCGACACGGTCAATGTGCCGAAGCGCCAAAATATTGACCAGCATATCGCGGTTGCGTGGTCGCACAAAAATCAGCGGGCGAGCCTCTCCTTCGGCGGTGGCGCCAAGGCGAACCAGAAACGCCTCAAGCCGCAGCATCGCCAGTGGCAAGTCCTGCGCATCAACCGAATCTTCAAGGCAGATCACCAACGATCGCAAATCGACATGCCGCCGCTGCAGAATTACGACCGCCAGATCATCGCGCGTGGCAGGCACATAGAGCGTTGCCCCGAGGCTGAGTGGATCAATCATAATGCGATATCTCTCCCTTCATTCCGAACCGAGCGATTTGATCACCGCGACGGCGCGGAAATGGTTGCCCGCGGGTAATGGCAAAATAGCGATGCCCTTGGTGCGCGATAGATGGCATAAATGCTCAACATCGGGGTCAGCGGCGTCATGGAGCCATAGGCTATGCGGCACACGGCGCACGACTGCGCGCGTGGCTTCGGCAATACCCGGTTTGATGCGATTGCGATCATGCACGCCCGACGCGGCCATAATGTCAATAACGAGCGCTCGACATGCCGCCTGCACTGCCGCGCCTTCCCCTGCCAGCGGCTGTGGCTCGGCGGCCATTGCCAGACCATCAACCGTGTCAACAAAGGCGCGCGATTGGTCAAGCGGCGCAAACTGATCATAATAAACGCAGGCATGAAAATCGCCCTCGCCAACATGGTCTGCGTTCAAAATACTGCGGCTCACCAGCCCTGAGACAATCGAATTGAGCAGCCCTGAGGCGATGAGATAATCATCATGCGTCGCGGCGAAATCAGCAACCCCAGCGGGATCAGCGATCACGGCGAGGCACGGCTTAATCCCGTGCGGCTCGCTTGCTAGGCTGGCGCGCAACTCGCGCGCAATAGCCCCCTTGCCGGTCCAGCCGTCAACAAAGATGATCGACGCTGGATCATGTCGCGCGGCGATATAGGCCAATGCCTGCCTGTCGATACCGCGATCACGAATGATGCTGACCGAATAATGCGTAGCCGCACGCCCTGCCCGCATGAGCGCGCGCGTCAGCAAAATGCCAATCGGCGTGCCTGCGCGCACCAGCGACACAATCACAATCTCTCCTGGCACTGCCGACCCAATAGCGGCAGCAAGGCTGGCGATATCGCGGCCCAACCGCGCGCCGTTTCGCTCAAGTGCCGAATGATAGAGCGCCATATAGACATCATCCGGTGGCGTTTCGACTGACAGCATTTCCGAATAATGGCGCGCGCCCGATTGGATCAACCGTTCCTTGGTCTCGGTGTCAGTGGGCGCAAGTGCAATCGGCTTTAGCAGGAAGGTGACGTCCGCCGCGTCATAACTGCCCGAAAAGCCTGCCATTTAGGTCACCGCCCCAAAAAAGGCGGTCGCGAGCTGCGACTGCGTGGGCGTCACCGCAAAATCGCACAATTGCATGAAGGGTGCGTCGGTAAGGCTGTCACCGATGCCAATCACCAAGGCGAGCGGGAAGCGCGCGCGCAAATCGGGCAGGATATGCGCAACCGCATGCGCTTTACCCAAAAAGGGCGGCATCAGCGCGATATTGTTACCATTGCGGTGGTCAGTCCAGCCCGAGGGCAGCTGGTCAACCATCGCATCGACAGCTTTGTTCAATAGCGCAACGTCGCTATCGGGCTGCTTGACCAACACATACAGGCCAACGCCATCTTCATCGAGCACGCGTACCGACACCTGAACACCGAGCTGTGACGCGCTTGCCCGCACCGCCAGCGCGAGCGCGTTGAGTGTCGGTGTATAGACCGCGACCTGCTGCGCAATATGCGCGGCCCATACTAGGTCAGGCGTGCCGTCGGGCCGCAAGATGACGCCGCCATGCGCGCAGACCGCCTCACCAAAGGGAATCCGCACGCGCCGCAGCGCATCAAGCCCGCGCGCAGTGACGGGCACAAAATGCGTCGTTTCCACCAGCCAGTTGACGAACTCAAACTGGTGCGGCGTCGCATAACTAAGCGGGCTGCCATCCTTGGCAAAGCCAAGCGGCGACAAAAGGTCAGCAGGCACGTCGGGGGGGCATTTGCGGATCGTCTGGAACAAAGTGTCGTCAAGATCGACGAGAGCGATCACACGCATTAACCGGGAGCTCCGAAATATAGGGATTGCGCTTGGAGCGCAGACAACAGGAGTTGATCAAGCGACCCTACCGGTGTCTCATGACAAATTAACGTCACGCGCGGATCATCGGCGGCAACATTGTAAAGAAAGTTGGGCACACCGGTTTGGTAATTGTCAGCAAATGACAGCATCGACATGATCGCCCCGTCAAGATGCGCGGGGCTGCGCGTCGTTGAGTGCACGACCACATCATGGCCAGCACGCTCTAGCGCTTCGGCGACACGAAACGGCGGGTACGTGAATTCGCCCGTGCAGATGATCCGCACACGCGCATTAGGCGGCAAGTCAATGGTCGTCGCCAGATAATCGCATTCGTCGGCCACATCGGCACGGCCCAATCGCCCGAAATTATGGTGCACTGACATCTGCCCTAGTGAGCGTGCCGCCTGATCGAAGGTTTGCGTTTCACCCTTAGCTATAACCCCATCAGCCACGAAGCTTAACCGCCCTGTGATAAGGCTTCCCACCTGCGCAGGCCGTGGCATCTTGGCGAGCCATTCCCCCGTCCCCGACCAATCAGCCAGCGTAACGCCCACTATCGTCTCAATCGAAGGCAGCGCGGCGACCGTTGCACTCGCCAAATTGACCAGCGTGGTGCCCGTCGAAATCTCGTCATCAATCATCACGAGCGATTGCGGGTTAGCAAAGGCGCCATCTAGCAGGTCAGGCCGATAGACTAAATGTGAAGAGGCGTGGCTGTGCGGTTCTTCAAAGCGCGTCAACAATGGGTGGTCAATTTCCTGCCGGGTTGAATGGAGAAAGAGCACGTCGCTGCGCCCGGTGCGGCAGCAATATTCTTCATGCACACCTTGGCCAAGGCAAATCGCGGTCTCGGCCAGCCCGACGATGAGCAGCGGCCCGGGCAAATCTGCGGGAATTTTCGCCGCGAGATCAAAGAAGCTTTTGCGCATCACTGAGGGTGCCACCGGAATGTGCCGCCCAAGAACCTTGGAAACAACAAGGAACGCGCGCCGGGGATTATCGCGCGCAGCAAAGTCACACAGCAACTCCAGCGGCCAATCGGCACGATCAACGCCAATCGTCAGCCTTCCCGCCGTCAGCGGAATGTGGATGTCGGTGTTGGTCATCCCACTCAGCTTTCGCAGAGGATGCGGTAAATGTACCCCCGTGCCTCGCGCACAACATCAGCGCGCGGGCGCGGCGGCATTTCGGGGGTCAGCACAGGCTCGATCCCCGACATTGCCAGAAACAGCCGGATCACACCGGCTTTCGCGCCAAAATTAACATTTTCAGCGCGGTTGCCGTCCATCCGCACACTATCAAGGTTGAGCGAGCTATGCACCTGCCCCACCACGAGCCCGCCTGCGTCAAGGATCGGCCCGCCCGAATTACCGCTCGCGGTGGGTGCGGTATATTGCATCACGCTCACATCATTGCCCATGCCGCAGAGCGAGGAGACATTGCCCGTCGTCGCTTGTGGCCCAGCCCCCAGCAAGCCCTGCAAGGGAAACCCAAGCACAACGACATCTTCGCCTAGATGGATATCTAGCGAATTGCGGAACCGCGCGACATGCGGCAAATCGCTCGCCACGCGCAGCAAAGCAATGTCGTTGCGCGGATCGACGAACACCAGTTCACCCGCTAGCGTCTCACGCTCGCTAGCGACCATGATCTTATGCGCGCCGTTCACGACATGCGCGTTGGTGATGATATGGCGGCGTTCAATCGCAAAACCACTGCCCGACCATGACCCGCTTTGTGGCGGCGGCGGATATCCGCTGCCCCCCTGAGAGGGCATTTCGGGGGGATGCGGCACATCGATGACGACACCCATCGCCGAGGCAACCGCACCAATCCCGCCGACAAAGCCCTGCCCATTGGCCGCGAGCCGCCACGCACCCTTATGGCGATACAGCTCGATCAAGATCAACGAGGCCTCGCCGCGGCTGGTCAGATCAAGCGTGAACCGATTATCGCCGACGGTTGCGCTCAAAGACTGAAAATCGAGGAAAGTAACGCCCGTCCCCATGCCCCCGACGATGTAAAGGATTAGCATCAGCCGCTCGACGTCGGCGGGCAGTGCCGCAAAATCGACCTCAAGTGCGCCGCCATTGCCGAATTTGGCACCGGGCCGCATTTCGCGCGCGGCAAGCGTAATCGGCGCGAAGCTCGAGGGGATTTTGCGGTTTGCATCAAGCGCGACGACCACCGCGCCCAGCCGCTCGCCCAGCGCCTCAAGCCGTGGCCCCGCTATATTGATTTCAGTCGTCGGCGTATCGATGCCAACGCGTTCGCCCAGTGTCAGATCACGCATCAACTATATCCAGCGCGAGCGGCGCATTGCCAATCACTCGTGCCTCAGCCGATGGCCCGACAATCGCGCCGCCAATGGGCGGTGGCACGTCGCTTTCTTCAATCCAGCCAAGCGCCAGTGCCACATGGATCCACGGCAGGTTGACCCCCGCATAGCGCGTATAGAGGCACCCGCCGCTCATTCGCGTATTGACCTCAAGCAGCCGAACATCATCAGGATCACTGCCCGCGCGGCACTGCACGTTGATCAGCCCTGACAGGCCAAAAGTCACAATCGCTTGCGCCGCAATATCAAATACCGGCCCCTCAACTTCCAATGCCTGCGCGCGTTCAAATTTGCGGCGCGCGACGCCAACGATCAGCCGCCCGTCCTGTGCCACACAGTCGACACTCCATTCGTCGCCGGGCAGGAATTCGAGCATGAGGAGACGCACGGGCTGAGGTTCAGCCACAATCGCCGCGCGCATCGCGGCGGGCGCAATCAAATGGCCTTCGGCATCCATCAGCGTTGAAAAGAGCGACCTGCCGGGATCAAGTTGCCAAAAACCACTCGCAAACACGCCAATCGGCGGCTTTACGCATGCCGTCAGGCCGCGCGCGCTAAGCTCTGCCAACGCCATATCAAAGCCGTCAGCATCGGCAATCTCACGCGTCCACGGCATCGGAATGCCCGCATCAACCGCGACATTGTAGAACCGCGCTTTATCATCAACGAGCGCCAGCGTTTTGGCTGAACCAACCAGCGCAACCTGCGTGCCAAGGTTGGTAAATTCTTGCGCACGCGCCGCAATCAGCTTGCGCCCGCCTTGCGGCACGAACAGATCAACCGCCTGTTCGCGGCAGATATCGAGGCAATAATCGACATAATCGTCGCCCTTGAGCGCAGGTTCAAGAAAGCCGTGATCGGCCACATCAAATACCGGGGCATGCGGATCGGCATGCGACGCAATGAGGCGAACGCGGTCGCCCGCCCCTTGCGCAATCATCGCCAGCGCATCACGAACGCCCGAAAAGCCCTGATTGAACCAGATATTGGTCACCAGGCGCACCCTATTGGCATCAAATATTGACGCCAAACGATTTGGCAAGCGGGCCAAGGCCACCAGCAAAGCCTTGCCCAATCGCCTTGAACTTCCACTCTGCGCCGTTGCGATAGAGTTCGCCAAAGATCATCGCGGTTTCGGTTGAGGCATCTTCGGACAAGTCATAGCGGGCAAGCTCTGCGCCGCCACTTTCGTTGACCACGCGGATGAAGGCGTTGCTCACCATGCCGAAATTCTGCTTGCGACCTTCGGCTTCGTGGATCGTTACGGCAAAGCTCATCTTCGTTACGTCGGCGGGAAGCTTGTCGAGCAGGATAACGACCGATTCGTCATCGCCCGCACCTTCGCCCGTTGTATTATCGCCCTGATGCGTCACCGCGCCGTCAGCGCCGACTTTGTTATTGTAGAAAATGAAATCCGCATCGCTGCGCACTTTGCCGCTGTCATTCTGGATGAATATGCTGGCATCAAGATCAAAGCCGCTGCCATCGGTAACGCGCGTATCCCAGCCAAGTCCGACGCGCACTGATGTTAGCCCGGGGGCTTCTTTGGTGAGGCTGACATTGCCGCCTTTCGAAAGTGATACTGCCATAGTCTTCGCTCCTATAAAGTCGGCGGACTAGCCGATGTTAACCCCGTAATTGCGCGCAAGCGGGCCAAGGCCGCCTTGATAGCCCTGCCCAACCGCGCGGAATTTCCATTCGCCATTGTGGCGGTAAACTTCGCCAAAGGTAAGCGCGGTTTCAACAGACGAATCCTCGGTCAAATCAAAGCGGGTGATCTCACGCCCCGTTTGATCATTGACGATGCGGATGAAGGCGTTGCTCACCATCCCGAAATTCTGGCGGCGCGCTTCGCCTTCGTGGATCGTCACCGCAATGGCGATCTTTTGAATATCGGCTGATACTTTAGTGAGATCAACCTTGAGCGCTTCATCATCGCCGTCGCCTTCGCCGGTGCGATTATCGCCCGTATGTTCAACCGATCCGTCGTTGGATTTCAGCTGATTATAAAAGATGAAATCATGATCACCGCGCACCTTATCACCCATGCCAAGCAAAAAGGCGCTGGCATCAAGATCGAAATCCGCGCCGTCGGTTGACCGCGTATCCCAGCCCAGCCCGATCAGGATCCGGCTAAGACCGGGTTCTTCCTTTGATAGGCTGACATTGCCGCCTTTTGATAGACTGATTGACATGGGGACACTCCTATTCTGCTGGTTCAGGATTGAGTCTATTGTTGCGCATCGACCACCACAGCGAAAGGCCGATCAAAACAGCCCCGATTAGCCCTGTTACTGTTTCAGGAATATGAAACTTTGCCGACAGCAGCATGATCGCCGCCAGCGCAAGGATCGCCCAGAAGGCCCCGTGCTCCAGATATTTATATTCAGCGAGCGTGCCCTTATCGACCAGCATGATTGTCATCGACCGCACAAACATCGCCCCGATGCCCAGGCCCAGCGCGATGATGATCATATTGTTTGACAGCGCGAAGGCGCCGATGACACCGTCGAATGAGAAGGATGCGTCAAGCACTTCAAGATAAAGGAAAGCCGCAAGCCCCGAACGCACGACCGTGCCAGTCACTGCATCTTCCTCGCCGCCAAGCAGCGAGCCGAGCGCCTCTACCCCGATAAAGGTCAGGATACCGAAAATGCCCGCCACGATGAATGTCATCGCTTCTTCGGCGGGCAGCATCGTCGACACGCCGTAAAGCGACAGCAGGACAATGCCAATCTCGACCGCTTCGACATCGGATAATTTGGTCAGCTGCTCTTCGATCCAGCCGATCCAGTGGACGTCCTTATCCGCATCAAAGAAGAATTTCAGCCCAACCATCGCCAAAAACGCACCGCCAAAGCCCGAAATGCCGATATGCGCCGCGCTGATCAGCGTTTCGTAACGCACCGGATCGTTGAGCGCGAGCGTCACCGCCTCAATCGGGCCAATCTGCGCCGCAATCGCGACAATGGCGACCGGAAAGATAATCCGCATCCCGAACACCGCGATCAAAATGCCCCAGGTCAGAAAGCGTTGCCGCCAAATCGGATCCATGTCACGCAGCACGGTCGCATTGACGACGGCATTATCGAATGACAGCGAGACTTCGAGCACACCAAGCACCGCAACAATCCACAGGATCGATAAAATGCCGGGAACTGTGCCGCTTTGCGCCCATCCCATCCATCCGGCAATTGCCAAACAGACGAAGGTAAACAGCATCGACCCTTTATAATATTTCCAAATCAAAGCATCACTCCCCGGTTAATCTTTGCTGCCTGCGCGCCAATTGAGGCCCCAGCCAAAAGCTTCGTCCAATTTGCTCTGATCGCGGAAATAGTCAACAATCCGCGTCGCTTTGAGTGTGCCGCCCGCATTTTCAAGCAAAACCACACCGCACAACCGCATATTATCGCGGCCATCGGTCATCCGCACTTCGATTGGCGGCTGATCGGGCATTGTCACTGTCACGACGCCATCGGTCTGCTTCCAATTGGGCACGCCATCATAGATATTGGCGAAGATCGCGACGCGTTTGATCGCGGCCCACTGTGCGCCGTTGATCCGCATCGTTTCTCCCGACGATACGTCACCTGAGCGATCATCGCCGTCGAGCGCAATATAGGGCGCATCGTGAAAGCTGCCAAACATCCGCCCCAATGCTTGAACCACCGATTTGCGACCATCGGCCATTTCGAGCAAACAGCCCAGATCAAGGTCAATCGCGGTGCCGCCGCCAAAAAAGCCCTTCTTCCCGCGTGACCAATTCAGGTTGATCACAATTTCGCCAAAGCTGCTGCCGCGTTTTTCAAGGCTGATCGTCTGGCCGGGCTTGTCAAGGCTGACCTTGCTTAGGTTGACGGGGCGCGCAGGCGGTGCTGCTGTAGGCGGCGGAGGCGGGGGTGCCGCTATGGGTGGAGGAGGAGGTGGCGATGGCGGAGGCGGCGGCGCGGCTGGTGCCTCATCGGCCACATCAATCCCGAACGACCGGGCTAGCGGGCCAAGGCCACCATTGAACCCCTGCCCCACCGCGCGGAATTTCCACGCGCCGTTGCGCAAATAAAGCTCACCAAAGATCATCGCGGCTTCGGTTGCAGCACTCAGCGAAGGCGCGAAGCTCACATCACCCGCGCTGATCTTTGCACCCGACACTTGCGCCAAGGTCTGCCGCCGCGCGACAGCCTCATCAATCGTGACACAGAATACAATCCGCGCAATCGCCGCGGGCATTTTGGTCAAATCAATCGCAAAACTGCCCAGTGCTCCACCGCCTTTGGAAAAGGAGATCGCCCCGTCGCCGCCGCTAGGCTGATTGTAAAAGACCATATCCTGGTCACCGCGTACCTTGCCGCTTTCGGTCAGCAAATAGGCGGAAACGTCAAGTTCGACACCAGATGCCGGATTGCCATCAACGCGCACCGAAAAAGAAGTTCCCGCTAAAGGCGCATTACCGCCTTGTTGAAGATCAACCATGATTCCCCCTACTGATGAGGCTAGTTAAACGGCATACGGTAACTTTATGGTAAAGCGCTCACAAATGGGCGGTGATCATCGGCATCATATCATGGAAGGTGCGCCCCGTGGTGCGCTGGCCGATGGCTTTCATACTCCAGCCTGCGCCGTCGCGCTTGACCGTCGCCATGATCTGTCCGGTATGCGGCCCGGCACCCGTTAAATCGAAGCGCGCGGTTTCAACATCAGTCGTCGTATCGACCAAGCGGCAAAAGGCATTTTCAATCTTGTCAAACGTGTCACCCGTGAAGCTGTTCACCGTGAACACCAAGGTGGCAATGCTGGCTGGCAAGCGAGTCAGATCGACGATGATCTGTTCATCATCACCGTCGCCAGCGCCAGTGCGGTTATCGCCGGTATGGATGATGCTGCCGTCCTGGCTTTGCAACTGGCGGAACCAAACCGCATCGACGAGTTGGCGCGCGCCATCAAACATCAAGCAAGAGGCATCAAGATCAACATCGCCGCCACCGCCGCCAAAGAGACGACCAAGGCCACTCGCTTTCTTGACATCCCAACCAATCCCCATCGTAACCCGCGTCAAAGCGCCGCCGCCTGATTTTTCCAGACTAATACTTTGCCCTTTGGTAAGACTGATCATCTCGCGCTTCCTTTTGACTGTTGGCGTTGGATTAAGTTTAGCGCGTTCAACCAATGGCGCAACTGGATAAACAGTCTTGTCAAAAAGAAATATCTACCAAGCCTCTATGCCGCCAACCGGCTCGGCACCGCATCCAGCTCCGCACTCATTGCGCGTTCCATGTGCCAAAGGTCATAAGCTTGTTGCAGCCGCACCCATAGTCCAGCCCCGTTTCCGCACCATTTGCCAAGGCGCAATGCCGTCCCCGTGCTTACACCCAAGTCTCCGGCAAGGATGCGGTGCAAGGTCTGGCGAGATAGCCCAAGTTCTTTGGCAGCTTGCGAGACACTAATGTTAAGGGCGGGCAATACATCATCGCGCAGGATCGTGCCGGGGTGCACCGGCGGCATTTGACGGGGCGTGGTCACGCAGATTAACTCACTCATAGACATGTCCTCAATGATAGTTTTCAAGGTCAACTTTGCGGGCGTTGCCATCCCCAAACTCAAATGTAATACGCCAGGGGCCGTTGACCTTCACCGCATAGCGCAGCGGCTTTCCCTGCAGCTTGTGAAAATCGAAACCAGGCACATTCATGTCCTCGGGCACATTTGCCTCGTCAAGCGCAGCCAGCCGATTACGACACCGCTCAACCAAATCAGCCCGAACTTTGCTGGCGTCATTATTGATGAACAGCAACGCCAAACCCTTATGCCGAAAGCTCTCAATCATTCATCTAGGTGTAGCATGATAGTTGACAGATAGTCAATCACTGACAACCGATCAGGTGCCAGTGGCGACGCAGCCACGAAATGAAAAAATGGTGCCCGGGGACGGGGTCGAACCGCCGACACTGCGATTTTCAATCGCATGCTCTACCAACTGAGCTACCCGGGCATCGCTCAGCGTCATGACGCGAGCAAGAGGAGCGCCTATAATCAGGCTTCGGGGCTTCTGTCTACCCCTGTTGATTCTTCGTCCATCTCAAGCGGGCTGGCGGGCACGCGGTATGCCTCGCCCAGCCAGTTGAGCAAATCGCGGTCGCGGCAGCCTTGGCTGCAAAAGGGCGTGTGGGCGGGCACAGCAATTTTGCCGCATAGCGAGCATTTCGCGTTGGGTTTAGCCGTCGACATAGCCGCCGCTTATGGCGAGCCGGGGATCAACCCGCAAGCTGATCGTGCCGCCTAGGCGCCTGCCCAGCGCCATCAGCCATTCGGGGTGCGCGCCAAGATGCGCCTCAACATGTGGCGGCGCGACAATCACCGCATTGCCAATAACGCCCGACCGCTCGGCGCGGCGGATCAGCGCGCGCGCGGCATGGCCCACTGGATCGGCGGCGAGCCGCTCGCACAGTGACGCGCGCTGGCGGGGGCGAATGATTTGCATGAAGCCAAAGCCGTTGACCGCAGTGCGCTCGAACGGCGGGGGGAGTATGGCATCAAAGGCATCGGCAATGGCGGCGCGCTCTGCCTTGCTGTTGGTCGTCGGGAAATCAACGCCAATCGAGCCCGCAATGTCAAAGGCGCGAATCGCCCGCGCCGCCGCCGCGGCCCCCGCAATGCCGAGCGCGACCGGTTCAAGATTGCCATCCACATCGATCAAGGTCATTGCGGGCGTCAAGCTGATCTGGAGCGCACCGCCCGCAAAAGCTATATGACCCGATGCGGCTTGTTCGATCATCTCGCTCCATCCCGCCGCTTCAAGCGCATCGGGCGCGTGGGGGAGCAGTTCGATCGCCGCACCAATCCGCTCGATCAGCGCCGGCGCGGGCCGGGGCGCGCTGGCACCCGGAACATGGCGCGCCTTGGCGCGTTTGGGCTTGCCGGGTTCGGGCAAAGCTTCTCGCATGATCAGCGCGAACAGCGCCGCCCCTTCGCTCATTCCGCGCGGGACAGAGTCGATCAACGCCTGTTCGCCGCCCTCGCAATCGATGATCCGGTCTGCCCGCAGCCGCGCCGCGACAATCGCGCCTGCGCGCAACCCGACAAATTCGCTCTCAATCGCGATTTCGACAATCGCACCATCTTCAATCAAGGCGGCGCGGTTTTCACCAATACCTGCCTCATAAATCCATTCAGCCATTGATCAGCCCCGCGCTGACCAGCAGGCTGCGCGTTTCGAACAAGGGCAAGCCCACGACCCCGCTATGCGATCCGATGAGCGTGCGGACAAAGGCCTCTGCGCGGCCCTGAATCGCATAGCCGCCCGCTTTCCCCTGCCAATCGCCGCTGTGGATATAGGCATCGATCTCGGCGCTACTCAGCCGTTTGAAGATGACGATGCTGGTCGATAGCCGGTGGCGTGCGACGCCATCTGCGTCGATCAACGCCACTGCCGAATGCACCCGGTGGCGGCGGCCCGATATCAGTGAAAGGCAGGCCCGCGCTTGCGCCTCGCTGTCGGCCTTGGGCAAAATCCGCCGCCCCACCGACACGACGGTATCGGCGGCGAGCACATAGTCACCCGGGTGACGCGCCGCCACGGGCGCGGCTTTCTCCGCCGCCATCCGCGCAGCATAGGGCGCAGGCAGTTCGCCCTTATGCGCGCTTTCATCGATATCGGCGGGCTCTACCAGATCAGGCACCACCCCGATCCGGGCAAGCAGATCAAGGCGTCGCGGGCTGGCCGAGGCAAGGATCAGCACCGGGATGCGCGCCTGATCATTTGAAGCGATAGGTAATCCGGCCCTTGGTCAGATCATAAGGCGTCATTTCAACCAGCACCTCATCGCCAACAAGAACGCGGATCCGGTTCTTGCGCATCTTGCCCGCCGTATGGCCAAGCACCTCATGATCATTTTCGAGTTTCACACGAAACATTGCGTTGGGCAGCAGTTCGACGACCGACCCGCGCATTTCGAGAAGTTCTTCCTTAGCCATCAATCCTCATGGGCGTTTACACAAAAAGTGCGCGTGCATAACGCGGTGATGGGGAAAAGGGAAGATAGCCAATCATGCCGGATTATATTGTTGCAGAAACGCATCCATTTCCTTCAGGAACTGAAGCCGGTCCGCCTCACGACTAAAATGATGATCGCCCAGTGGCTGTTCGACATAACGGTAAACCTTGCCCGCCGCCTTCAACTTTTCCGCCATTTCACGCGATTGTGACACCGGCACGCGCAAATCATTCTTGCCGTGAATGATGAGAATGGGAATGCTGAACGAAGCCGCATTTTTGATGGGCGAGACGGCAGCCGAATTGGGCGCGCTTTCTTTCCAATAGGCCCGGAGTG
>JBJXDU010000092.1:0-73715 GCA_046153565.1 Sphingomonadaceae bacterium | reverse complement strand
GACATGCGCCAACTGCCTGAACGCTATGTCCGCGTTGATCCCGGTCTTGATGAGCGCGGGGAGCTGCGCCGGATTCTGTGCAAGTGAAGCCAAGACGGCGCCCAATGCTATACCGCCATCGGGCTTCATGCCAACGCGCGCGGCGGGCGGCAGAGTCTGGTCGGCCCGGTCAGACACCACGCGCAGGATCGCAAACGGAAGCCCATGTCGCGCGGCGACGCGGGCGGCGATGTGCGATTCCATATCAACGGCGATGGCGCCAGTTTTCCGGTGGGTGCTGGCCTTGTCGTCAGCTGTGGCGAGCATTGCGTCTTGCGCATAGACGGCACCGATATGCGCGTGCGGGAATTGCGCGGTGAGTGCGGCGCGCCACATAGAATCCGTTTCGCTGTCCCCGACCACGACATCACCAACCTTAAGCCCGGGCGACAATGCCCCGCAAATCCCGATGCTGATGATCGCGCGCGCGTCTCTTGCCAGCACCTCGAGTGCAGCCTCAAGCCGCGCACTATCGCCCCCACCCGGCACTGCCACCAGTCCAGCGCGCGTCACTATTCGAGCCTCGCGCAGCAACCCGCAGGCGGCAAGGATCACATCCCCCACGCCACGACGCGCGCGTTCGAGCGCTTCAAATTGCGATAGCGTGCCAGCGCCCAGAGGCTGAAATATTTCGGATAACCATGATAGCGCAGGTAAAATACGCGCGGAAAACCGCCGCCGGTATAGTGCTCCTGTCCCCACAGCCCGTCCGCCGCTTGATGCGCGATCAACCATTCGACCCCGCGCGCAACCGCCGGGCTGTCAACTTCGCCCGCCGCCATCAGGCCGAGGAGACCCCAAGCGGTTTGTGATGCCGTTGAAGGGGCAGGGATGTAGCCCGCATAATCGAGCGCATAGCTATCGCAATCCTCGCCCCAGCCGCCGTCTTCATTCTGAATCGCTTCAAGCCAGGCGACGGCCTTGCGCATCACTGGGCCTTGGCTGTCCACGCCCGCCGCGTTGAGCGCGCACAATGCCGACCAGGTGCCATAGACATAGTTCACCCCCCAACGGCCGAACCAGCTTCCGTCGGCCTCTTGATCCTTTTCGATATAGGACACCGCCGCCTTCATCCGCGCTGAACCCGCTGGTTCGCCGCACTGTGCGAGCATCGAGACACAGCGCGCCGAGACATCGACCGTCGGCGGATCAAGCAGTGCACCGTGATCGGCAAAGGGGATATTGTTGAGATAATGATAGCTGTTATCGGCATCGAACGCGCCCCAGCCGCCGTTGCGGCTTTGCAGGCCCGCTGTCCATTCGACGCCGCGCTCAATCGCTTGGCTGTACGTATCGCCCAGCGCAAGCGGCCCGCCGGCGCGATCCATCGCCATGACGACGACCGCGGTATCATCGACATCGGGGTAATGCGCATTGTTATATTGAAACGCCCAGCCGCCGGGGCGGACACCGGGCTTTTCTTCGGCCCAATCGCCCTTTACATCGAGGACTTGGCGGTCTTTGAGCCAGGCCAGCGCTGCGCCGGCGCGCGCTTCGGCTTCCGGGCCACCGACCTCAAGCATAGCATGGGCAGCGAGCGCTGTATCCCACACTGGCGAAACACACGGCTGGCAATACACCTCACCATCTTCACGGAAAACCAACAGATTTTCGACCGACTGCCGGGCAAGCGCACGCGCCGGATGATCGGGCGCATAGCCTAGGCAATCGAACATCATCACGCTATTCGCCATCGCCGGATAGATGGCACCAAGCCCGTCTTCGCCGTTCAATCGCTCGGTCACCCACGTCACGCAGGTTTCAATCGCGCGCGCGCGCAACCGCTTGGGCCAGAGGCGGTTCCCGCGCTTAAGCACCCAGTCAAGCGCGTTGAACCCGCGCGTCCAGAGCCATTTGGTATCCGCTGCCTTGCTCTGAGGCGCGACGGGGCGGCCCGAGAACAGCTCATCAACTTTCACACCGAGCGCATTCTTCGCGACCGGTTGTTTCACCGCAAGCACAAGCAAGGGCACGATCACGGTTCGCGCCCAGTAAGACATTTTGGAGAGGTGGACCGGAAACCAGCGTGGCAGCAGGATCAACTCGACCGGAAGCGTCGGCACGGCGCTCCACGGCGCGGCGGCAAACAACGCCAATTGGATGCGGGTGAAGACATTTGCCGCTTCGGCCCCACCTGCGGTCAGGATAGCGTCACGTGCGCGCACCATATGCTGGGCTTGGGGATCATCGCCGATCATCTTCAAGGCATAATAGGCTTTGACCGTCGCGCTGATGTCGAACGCGCCGCCGTGAAACAAGCCCCAGCCATCATGCGCGGCTGACTGGATACGGCGCAGATAGCGCGCGATCCTGCTTTCAAGGTCGGCGTCGATGGGCTCACCAAGATAATGGCGGAGCAGCACATATTCAGCTGGGATAGTGGCGTCGGCTTCAAGTTCAAACACCCAATGACCATCGGGCTTCTGCGCGCTGGTCAACGCGGTGGCGGCGCTTTTGATCGCGGCTTCGGCCTTATCAACTAAGGTGCCATTGTGGGTGAGGGTCGATTGCATTGCGGCCCCTTAACCTGTCTGCATCCGCCTGGCAAAACCGGCCGCCGTCACCCCAGAGCGCAGCGCGCCTTCGATTGTCGCGGGGAGATTGGTTTGTGTCCAGTCACCCGCGAGGAACAGGTTGGACCACCGCGTTACCGAGCCGGGCCGTCGCGCATCCTGTTCAGGCGTGGCAGCGAAGGTGGCGCGCTTTTCCTTGACGATTTGCCAGCGCGGCATGTCATTTCTTAAACCATAAGTGCCCGCCACATCGGCCCAGATGACGCGCGCCAAAGTCTCGCGATCCTGATCTACCACTGCATCAGCCGCGCTGATCGTCACAGAAATCCGGTCCTCGAAGGCGAACACCCACTGCGCAAGCCCGCCGATAAGCGCTGTGAGAGCTGGCACGTCCTTCGGCGGAGCACAGGCGAAATGCGCGTTGAGGATCGAACTCTGCTGAATTGGCACAGTCAGGCCGGGGACAAGCTCGCCAGCGATCCACGGCGGAACTGCAAGGATCACAACTTCGTCGTGGATTGGCTCAGGCCCGTCGCCGAAATCAAGCGCGGTGACGCTGCTGTCGCTGAACCTAATGGCGCGCAGCCGACGCCCGAACGTGGGGATCGTCCGCTTCAATGCCAGCCATGTGAGCGCAGGGTCGATAAAGGCGGCATCAAGCGTTGGCGTTGCGATCATCGGGCGGCTGGCAAGACCACCGCGCGCGAGCGATTCGGCGATCACCCGGCCTGCAAGCCGCGCCGACCCTTCTGCGGGCGCGACGTTCAAAGCCGCGAGCAACACCGGATCTGCGAGCCGTTCCCAAAGCGCGCCCTTGGTCGGCACGATGTGGTCGACGCGCTCGGAACCCTGTGCGCGCATCAACCGAGCGAGCGGGATATGATCACCAAGCGCGGTTCCCGGCGTCCGCCGTGCTTTGCTCAGCACCCACCAAGGCAGCGGCCCGTCGTTCGGGGCAAGCCGCCAGCGACTGTCGTCACGCAGATCGTGGAAATCGAACGCGCAATGGGCCGGGCCGGTCAGCCGGTCGGTCGCGCCGATCTTGGCGAGATAGGCACCGACCGCCTGATTCCCCGAAAAGACAAGGTGATTGCCATTGTCGATCACCATATCAAGCTGCGGATCATGATAAGACCGGCACCGCCCGCCAGCACGCGCGGCGGCTTCATCGATCGAAACCGACCAGCCCTTGCCCGCTAGCTCCACCGCGGCCGAAAGCCCCGCCAACCCCGCCCCGATAATCCGCGCTGTCGGCATTAGCGAAACAGCCACAACCTGGCGAGCGTACCGATCAGCGCGAGCTTGTTGGTCTTTACCCGCACGCGCGGCGGCTTCCAGCCGATCTCTTCGGTGCGGCGCAATGTCTTGGCATAGACCGCTGCCATCATTCGCGGCGCGATCAGATGACCGTGCGGACGTTTTGCCAGGATTGCGTCTGCTTCGCCGTAATGCTGATGCGCGGTGGCGGCGAGTTGACGCGCGGCGGCATCAACGCGCGGATCGACAACAAGCGCTTTGATATCACCGACCACC
The DNA here is from genome assembly GCA_046153565.1 of Sphingomonadaceae bacterium. Lineage (GTDB taxonomy): Bacteria > Pseudomonadota > Alphaproteobacteria > Sphingomonadales > Sphingomonadaceae > Aquisediminimonas. Next base: position 69,630 of record JBJXDU010000092.1, on the reverse strand, counting down.
ACCCCCGCAGCCAGAAGCGCTTCACGCGGGAGATAAACGCGACCGATCACGGCATCTTCGTCAATATCGCGCAGGATATTGGTGAGCTGAAGCGCGCGACCGAGATGATGAGCCAGCGCGATCCCCGGCGTCTCGTCCATTCCGAAGACGCGCACTGACAGCCGCCCGACCGCTGAGGCCACGCGGTCGCAATAGAGATCAAGCGTCGCCATATCGGGCCAATCGACTTGTTGTTTGATATCCATTGCCATGCCGTCAATCACGGCGTGGAAATCCTCATGTTTGAGCGCGAACCGCTCAACGGCTTCGTTCAAAAAAGCGGCCTTCCCTGCATCACTATGCGCATATAGCGCGTCTATATCGCGCCGCCACTGATCAAGCGCTTTGGCGCGCTCGGGGCGCGGTTGCGTCTCTTCGTCGGCAATATCATCGACCAACCGACAAAAGCCGTACACTGCATACATCGCTTCGCGCTCTGGTCTCGGCAATACGCGCATCCCCGCATAAAAGCTGCTCCCTGCAACATGCGAATGCAGCGCAGCGGGGGTGGTGTCGGGGTTCATCGTCTTGGCTTAAGATATTGTTTCGCCGCTGCCAACAGTGCGAGGGTGCCCGCTTCCAACTTGGTGTGATGGACGCGCTGACTAAGCGGATCGCGGGTGAGCAATCGCCCGGTGAGGCTGACCGCTAGCCGGTGGATCACCGCGACTTCAGCGGCAAGGCGACGGTCAGCGATCAGATCAGCAAAGCGCGTGCTTTGGCGCAGCAGATCCAGGCATTTTTGGGCCATTTCGGTGACGAGCGCGCGCAAAGCAGGCGTCGCGGCAGGCGCGCTCAGATCATCAAGCGTGGCTCCAAGCGCCGCCATCCGGTCGGTCGGCAGATAGACCCGGTTGATCGCGCGCAGATCCTTGGCGCAATCTTGGGTGTGATTGATGATCTGGAGGGCTGCGCATAGTGCGTCGCTCGCGGGCCAGGTCGTGCGCGCCTCGCCGTGAACATCGAGCACGAAGCGCCCGACCGGCATCGCTGAATAGCGGCAATAATCGAGCAGGGCGGGATAATCGGCGGTGCGGTGGGTTGTCACATCGCGCTCAAAAGCGGTGAGCAAGTCCGACGCATGGACGGTATCGAGCCCGCGTTCGGCGCAGACCCGCCGGAGCGCAAAGGCCTGAGGGTTTGTATCGACCCGCCCTTCGATTGTCGCGCGCATCTCGCCGAGCAGCGCGAGCTTTTCAGCGGGCGATGCGGCCGGATTGTCCGCGATATCGTCGGCGAGCCGGGCAAAGGCGTAAAACGCCATTATGGCCGCGCGGTGGCGCGGGGCGATCAGGCGGCTGGCGACCGGGAAATTCTCGTCACCATGGCCCTTGCCCGAAGCGAGGCGTTCCGCTGCCATCAGCGCCCCGCCGCCGCTTGTGCACGGCCCTTCCACATGCCGCCGCGCCCGCGCATATGTTGCCAGGCCGAGAGCAGGGTGCAGCCCGAATAAAACGCCGCAATCGCAGGCAAGGCGATGCCCCACAGCGGTGAGCGGCGGTAAACGCGCAGGATCGGCTGGAACAGCAGCGCCATCAGCCCCCAGGTGGCGAGCGCCAGCCATAGCGCCGGGCCGCTCGCGGTCAGCGCGATCAGCGGCGGGCTGAGGTACACGAGCGCGAGGCCCGCCAATGTGCCCCCAAGCAGCAGCGGATTATAGTGTAGTTGCGCATAGGCCGAGCGCGAGATCATCGCCGCGACATCGGCAAAATGCGGATAGGGGCGGATGCTCAGCGCGCGGTCGGTCAGGCCCAGCCAGATCGGGCCTTGTTGCTTCAGGTTTGCGCCAAGCGCGCAATCATCGATCAGCGCGGCGCGGATCGCGGCAATCCCGCCTGATGTGGCCAGCGCCTCGCGCTTGACGAGCATGCACCCGCCCGCAGCGGCCCCCGGAGTGCCCGGGCGGTTCACTTGTGCGAACGGGTAGAGCAACTGAAAGAAAAATACGAACGCCGGGATGAGCGCGCGCTCGGCCAGACTTGTGCAGTTGAGCCGCGCCATCAGGCTGGCCATCGTCAGGCCGCCCGCCTCGGCGCGCGCGACGAGACGGCGGAGATTGTCGGGGCTGTGCGCGATATCGGCATCGGTCAGCCAGAGATATTTCGGCGCATCGCCCGCGGCCGCTATGCCTTGTGAGACCGCCCAGAGCTTGCCCGTCCAGCCCGGAGCGAGCGGCGCGCCGCTGAGGACTGTCAGCCGCTTGCCGCCTGCTTGGCGCGCAATGTTGTTGGTGCCGTCGCTGCTGTTATCGTCGATCAGGATGATGCGGAAATCGCCGGGATAATCCTGAGCGGCCAAGCTCGCGATTGAACGGGCAATCACCTGCGCCTCGTCGCGCGCAGGGACGATGGCGATCACCGGCGGCCAGTGCGAGGGGTCGGGCGCGTCGCTGTTCGCATCAACTTCACGCATCGCCCAAAAGCCGCCACGCAGCGTCGCCATGCCGATCCAGATGAGGAGGGTGAGCGCGGCAATAAGGGTCATGCCCATTAAATTCCTCCCCGGAACGGGGAGGGGGACCGCGAAGCGGTGGAGGGGGCGGGTCGCGTCGAGGCAGTGGTTGAGCGCTGAGCAGAACTCGAACAGCCCCCTCCACCATCATTCGGATGGTTCCCCTCCCTGTTCCGGGGAGAAATTGGTGCGAGCTTTGTCACCTGATCATCACCGCCTCGCGAAACCACGCCAACGCATCGTGGACTGCTTCGGCATAAGGCCGCGCGCAATACCCCAGTTCGGCCTCGGCTTTAGCTGAAGAATAATACATAGTATGTGCGGCCATGGCGAGCGAATCGACCGTCAAAAACGGATCACCGCCAAACATCCGGCAGCGCAGCTCATTTGCCCACGCCAGCGGGTACAGCGGCAAGCGCGGGATCGCGATGGTTGGCGGTCTGCGCCCGATCTGCCGTGCGATCTCGCCCAGCATATCGCGGAGCCGCACATCCTGCCCGCCGAGCACATAGCGCTCACCAATCCGGCCATGATCGAGCGCAGCCAGATGCCCGGCGGCGACATCATCAACATGAACCAGATTGAGCCCGCTATCGACGAATGCGGGCATCCGCCCCGATGCGGCTTCAACTAATATACGCCCGGTCGGCGTCGGCTTGATGTCGCGCGGGCCGATGGGGGTCGATGGGTTGACGATGACCACGGGTAGGCCCTGTTCGGCGACCATGGCTTCGACCAGCCGTTCGGCCGCGACCTTCGAGCGTTTGTATGCCCCCACGGCTTGCGCCTCGGTAGCAGGGCGGGTCTCGTCGGCCGCGCCATTATCGAGCGGCAACAAAGTTGCCACGCTGCTTGTATAGACGATCCGCTCGACCCCGCAGGCACGCGCCGCATTCATAACAGCGCGGGTGCTGGCGACATTGTTACGCACGACCTCTTCCGGGTCGGGTGCCCATAAGCGGTAGTCGGCAGCAACATGGAACAGTGCGCGCGCGCCCGCCATCGCTGCGGTCATCCCGGCTTCGTCGCGGATATCACCGGTGACGATCTCGACGTCGAGCCCAGCAAGATTGTCACGCGGGCTCAAAGGCCGCACCAGCGCCCGCACCGCAAAGCCGCGCGCAATCAGGGCGCGCGCCACTGCCGAGCCAACAAATCCAGAAGCCCCGGTGATGAAGGCAATGTCGGGCGCGTGTGTCAGATGATCTCCAGTCAAAAATGCTTCAGTGGCAGGGCACGTCTATGGCGCATCGCCTCGCACTGCGCTAGCCACTGCGCAGGTTTTAGAAAGCGACGCGCGATGGGTTTGATCGGGATAGGGCTGCTTGTGCTTGCGCTCGCCGGGTGCGTCTATACGATGTTCGCGGCGTGGCTGGTTGGCCGATACCGAACCCACCCTTTGATTGGGCACAGCGTGCCGCCCGCGATCAGCGTCTTGAAACCGCTCCACGGCGTCGAGCCCAACCTGCGTGCCAATCTCGAAAGCTTCATTGCGCAAGATTATCCCGCCCCTGTACAGATCATTTTCGGATTGAGCGACCTCGATGATCCCGCCCGCGCCATCGTCGAGGCGCTTCAGGCGGCACATCCGGCGCGCGATCTCACGCTGGTCGTCGATGATACCAAGCGCGGCACTAACGCCAAAATGAGCAACGTGATCACCATCGCGCAGCATATCCGACACCCGCTGATCGTTCTTGCCGATAGCGACGTTGCGGCCCCGAACGATCTGCTCGCTCGGCTCGCCGCGACACTAGCCGACCCCACAATCGGGATTGCCAGCTGTCTGCACACCGGGCGCGGCGACGCCGGTTTTTGGTCGATGCTTGGCGCGATGGATATCAGTTATCGTTTTCTGCCTAGCATTACTGTGGGTATCGCGACAGGGCTGGCGCAGCCGTGCCTCGGTCCGGTGATGGCGCTGCGCCGCGAAACGCTGGAGGATATCGGAGGGTTTCAAGCGTTTGCCGATGTCCTCGCTGATGATTATGCGCTCGGCGCGGCGGTTGTCGCGCATGGCCTCAAAAGCGTCGTCCCGCGCTTCACGATCGTCCATAGTGGCGATGAGGCGACGCTGGGCACACTCGTCCGCCATGAATTGCGCTGGACGCGGACGATTTACGGCATCGATCCGGCTGGCTTTGCGGGGAGCCTCATCACCCACTGCTTGCCGCTTGCGCTGATCGGCGCAGGCTTTTGCGGATTTACGAGCGTATCGCTGGGCGTTACGATGGCGGCGCTCGCGGCGCGGATTGGCCTCAAACTCAGGGTCGATTCAGCCACAAGCATGACGTCGGGGCCACTTATCCTGCTGCCCCTACGTGATAGTCTTTCATTTGTGGTTTTTCTCGCGACGTTTTTCGTGAATAAGGTCGATTGGCGCGGGACACGCTATGCTGTATCGCGCGATGGTCGCCTCTCGGTCGAATAGGGTTTATCAATGTCCATGCGTTCGTTATTTCTCCAAGCGCCTTCATTCGATGGTTTTGACGGCGGTGCCGGCGCGCGCTATCAGGCACGGCGCGAGATAAAATCCTTCTGGTATCCGACCTGGCTGGCGCAGCCCGCAGCCCTTGTCGAACATTCAAAGCTGATTGACGCACCGGCGCATGACCAGAGCTTTGATGATATCGCGCATGAGGCCAAGGCGCATGACCTGCTGGTGCTCCACACATCAACCCCCTCGTTTGCTGGCGACGTGAAGGTCGCTGAGGCGATGAAGGCGCTTAATCCGGCGCTTAAGGTGGGGATGATCGGGGCTACGGTCGCCGTCGATGCCGATGGCTCGATGAAGGCATCTGAAGCGATCGATTTCGTCGCGCGCAACGAATTTGACTTCACAATTAAGGATGTCGCCGATGGCATGGATTTAGCCGCGATCGACGGGATCAGTTATCGCAATGGCTCGGGCGTGATCGTCCATAACAAGGACCGGCAGGTGCTGACCGACATGGATCAGCTCCCCTTCGTCTCGCCAATTTACCAGCGCGACTTGAAGATGGAGAATTACTTCATCGGCTATCTCAAACACCCCTATGTCAGCTTCTACACCGGGCGTGGCTGCAAATCGCGCTGCACATTCTGCCTGTGGCCGCAGACCGTCGGTGGGCATAATTACCGGGTGCGCTCGATCGGCCATGTCATCGAGGAAGTGAAATATGTCCTCAAGACTTTCCCGCAGATGAAGGAATTGTTCTTCGACGATGACACGCTGACCGACAATATCCCCCGCGTCGAGGAGCTGGCGCGCGAGCTTGGCAAGCTGGGCGTGGTATGGTCGTGCAATGCCAAGGCAAACGTGCCCTATCAGACGCTCAAGGTTATGCGCGACGGCGGGCTGCGGCTGCTGCTCGTCGGCTATGAAAGCGGCAACCAGCAGATTTTGCACAATATCAAAAAGGGCCTGCGCATCGAGGTTGCCCAGCAATTCGCCAAGGACTGCCGCGCGCTTGGCATCAAGGTGCATGGTACGTTCATTCTGGGCCTGCCCGGCGAGACGCGCGAAACCATCCAGGAGACGATTGCTTACGCTAAGGGCGTCAACCCGCACACGATCCAGGTGTCGCTGGCCGCGCCTTATCCGGGCACCTTCCTCCACAAACAGGCTACCGAAAACGGCTGGTTCGAGGGTGGTAGTGATCTGCTGAATACCGCCGGATCGCAGATCGCGCAGCTTAATTACGACCATCTGCCCTCGGCGGAAATCTTCGATGCGGTCGAGGAATTTTACAAGAAATTCTATTTCCGCCCTTCGAAAATCGGGTCGATTGTGAATGAGATGGTGCGCGATACGGATATGATGAAGCGCCGCTTGCGTGAGGGTGTCGAATTTTTCCACTTCCTGCGCGATCGCAAGAAAGCGGCTTGATCGCCGCATTGGGTCACTGAATGCGGATTTGTTCGATCCGGACTGTAGTGTTGCTGGTGGCAGCAGCGGGTCTGGCGGTCACCATTGCGCTGCTGGTAAGCGTTGGCATCGGCGATGTGTTCGCGGTGGTGACGCGAATCGGCGTGCCCGGTTTTGCGCTTTATACGGGCTTCAGCTTTGTTATCCTCGCGATACTCGGACTAGCGTGGCTCGCGGTTGCGCCCGGCCTGCCGCTTGCGTGGCTGGGAACCTTTGTCTGGGGGCGCACCACGCGTGAGGCGGCCACCGATGTCTTGCCCTTTGCACAAATCGGCGGGATCGTGATTGGCGCGCGGACAATTGTGGCGCGCGGGGTGCCCCAACCACTCGCTTATGCTTCGCTCGTCGCCGATCAGACGACTGAGCTTGCGGCGCAACTGGTCTACACGCTTTACGGCGTCGCGATGCTCGCGCTGGTGCTGCAGCAGGGAACGGGGAGCAGCGGTGCGCTCGGGCCCGCACTCGCCGGACTGGCGATCAGTACCCTCATCATCATCGGCTTTGCGGTGGCGCAGCGCCCGCTACTTGCCTTTAGCGCGCGGATTGGATCGGCGTTATTGCCTGGTGCGCGTGACATTCTGGCTGAGCTTCCGGGCACGCTTGATGCTATTTACCGGCATCGTCGCCGCGTCATTGCGTCGTTCCTGCTTCATATCGTGACATGGGTGGGCAGCGGCGCGGGCGCGTGGATTGCGCTTCACTTGATCGGCGTTGCCATCCCCGTCAACAATGTCATCGTCATTGAAAGCCTGATTTTCACGCTGCGCACCGCAGCCTTTGCCGTTCCCGGCGGGATCGGTGTGCAGGAAGGAGCCTATGTTCTGATCGGGCCATTATTCGGTCTCCCTCCCGAAGCCGCTCTCGCGCTATCACTGCTCAAACGCGCGCGCGATCTGGCGATTGGCATTCCGGTGGTGTTGATTTGGCTATCGTCTGAGGCGCGGCGCTGAGGCCTTCAACGCGGCCGGGACCGACCATTGCGACAAAGATAAAGCCGGTGATGTTCATTATTTTTTGGAATCAAGCCGCGGTTTTCCAGACGCCATTATTGGCTTCACCGCATTATCGTTGGCGTCAGCCTTAATCGGCTCGACTTGATCCTCGGTCGTTATATCAGCCATTGTTTGATTAACCATCGTATCGGCCGCATTCTCAATCGCTTTAGCCTGATTGGCCAGCGCGGCTTCGCTCGTTTCGGCCTTGGGGCCTTGCGTGCAGGCGCTGAGCATGAGTGCGCAAGCGAACGCGATCCTCATTTCTTGATCTGACTGCCCAGCAAATCTTCAGGCGCGTTGGCGATGACAGTTAGCATCGCAGTCCAGGCGTCAACATTCTGCTGCAATTGCGCAGGATCAATTTTGTCGAGCGTGTCCTCGGGCGTATGGTGCCAATCAAAGTAACGCAAGCCATCTTGTTGCAAATCAGCACCGTGAACGCCGCTGGCCAACAATGCCTCAACATCAGCGCCGCCACCGGCAACCTCTTTGCCGACGGGAATGCCAAGCGGGGCCATTGCGGTGGCCAACCGTTCGCGCACCGCGGCCACACTATCGGGAAGCTTAACGTCAAGCCGCCACACGCGGTCAGCACCAAAATCTGATTCGGCGGCAAAAGCATGCGGTTCGGCCTTGTGCCGCGTGAAATAGTCGCGGCCACCAAAGCTGCCAACTTCTTCGGCTCCCCACCAGACGACACGGATCGTGCGCCTTGGTTTTTTGCCGCTGTCGAGGATTGCCTTGGCTGCGGCAGTGGTAATGGCGAGCCCCGCACCGTCATCGATAGCACCAGTGCCCAAATCCCAGCTGTCGAGATGTCCGCCGATGACCACAAGCCCAGCGGCGGGGTCGCTGCCTGGCACTTCGGCTATGACATTGCCCGATTGTTGCATGTCGATTTGCCGGGGCGTCAGGATCAGCTTCATCATCACCGGCTTGCCACGCGCGAGCATCCGCTGAAGATTTTCAGCGTCAGCAATTGATAGCGCACCCGCCGGGATCGGCATTGCCCCGTCTTGCCAAATTTGTACGCCAGTATGCGGCGCGCGCGAATGATCGGTGCCGATGGAACGGACGACAATGGCGGCGGCTCCCATTTTGCTCGCAATCGAGGGGCCTTGCCGCCGCGCGCCGCCAAACGGTCCGTAACCCGATCCATCTTGCGCGGCTTTCATTGCGTGACTGACGAACACAATCTTGCCTTTGACGCTCGCCGGATCCGCAGCCTTGAGCGCAGCGAGGCTTTCGAAGCCGACTACGGGCAGGGTCAAACCTGCGTCGCCGGTTGATCCGCTGTTACCAAGCGCCGTCACCACCATTTTTTGGGGGAAGGGGGAGATAATCTCAGCAGTTTCGGCTCCGCGCACCCACACGGGCATGTCGTAGGTTTCGATACGCACATTGCTGAACCCAAGCGCTTTAAGCTTGGCCGCCCCCCAAGCCCGCGCGCGTGCTTCGGCTTCGGTGCCGGCGAGGCGCTGGCCAACCTCGGTTGTTAGGCCTTCGACAATGTCAAAGGCGGCACCAGGCGCCGGCGCCGCCATTACTGGCGGGGTCAGGACGAGAGCGAGAAGAAGGAGTGCGAATCGAATCATGTTAAGAACATAAACTGAACGCCAAGCTGTAGGAAAGCCTTTTTTTGAGCACCTTCCCTTGCGGGCTTTGCTCGGCTAAGCGGCTGGACAAATCTTTCCCATTTTACCGCGCAAGGAGCCCGCAATGGCCGTTCAATATAGCTATGTCATGAAGGGGCTGACCAAGACCTTCCCCGGTGCTGCCAAGCCTGTGCTCAACAATATCCACCTGCAATTTCTGCCCGGCACGAAGATTGCGATCATCGGCGTCAATGGTGCTGGTAAATCGACGCTGATGAAAATCATGGCGGGCTTTGACACCGATTTTACCGGCGAAGCCTGGGCCGCCGAAGGGTGCCGCGTCGGCTATCTCGCGCAGGAGCCGCAGCTTGATCCGAAGAAGAGTGTGATCGAAAATGTGAAAGACGGCGTGCGCGACGTTGCCGACATGGTTGATCGGTTCAACGCAATTTCCGCTGAAATGGCCGAGCCGGATGCGGATTTCGATGCGCTCCTCCCCGAAATGGGTGAGCTTCAGGAAAAAATTGATGCGGTTGATGGCTGGACGCTCGATAATCAGCTCGAAATTGCGATGGAAGCGTTGCGCTGCCCGCCGGGGGATGCCTCAGTTGAGAATTTGTCAGGTGGGGAGCGCCGCCGCGTCGCGCTCTGCCGCTTGTTACTCGAAAAACCCGAAGTCCTGTTGCTTGACGAACCGACCAACCATCTCGACGCCGAATCGGTGGCATGGCTTGAACAGCATTTGATCAACTATGCCGGCAACGTGATCCTCGTGACCCATGATCGCTATTTCCTCGATAATGTCGTGGGTTGGGTGCTTGAGCTTGACCGGGGCAGGGGTCTGCCGTTCGAGGGCAATTATTCGGCGTGGCTTGAAGGCAAGGCCAAGCGCCTCGAACAGGAAGATCGCGAGGATGAAAGTCGCCAGAAAGCGATCAAGGAAGAGCTTCAGTGGATCAGGCAAAGCCCCAAGGCACGGCAGACCAAATCAAAGGCGCGGATTAGGGCATTTGACGAGCTGGTTGAAAAGCAAGCGGATCGTCGTCCGGGTGGATCACAAATCCTCATCCAGATACCCGCACGGCTTGGCGGCAATGTGATCGAGGCGACGGGGCTGTCGAAGGCATATGGCGATAAATTGCTGTTTGAAGGATTGGATTTCACTCTGCCCCCCGGCGGCATCGTCGGCGTGATCGGGCCAAACGGCGCGGGTAAATCGACTTTGTTCAAATTGATTACCGGGCAGGAACAGCCCGATGGTGGCAGCATCAAGGTCGGCGAGACCGTCAAGCTTGGCTATGTCGATCAAAGCCGCGATGATCTCGATCCCAACAAAAATGTGTGGGAGGAAGTGTCGGGCGGCAACGAACGTTTCTATTTCGGCAAGCATGAAGTGAATACGCGTGCCTATGTTGGTGCTTATAATTTCAAGGGCACTGACCAGCAAAAGAAGGTCGGGCAGTTATCAGGCGGTGAGCGGAACCGGGTTCACTTGGCCAAGATGCTGGCGGCGGGGGGCAATGTGCTGCTGCTCGACGAACCTACCAACGATTTGGACGTTGAAACGCTGCGTGCATTGGAGGAAGCGTTGGAAAGCTTTGCCGGCTGCGCGGTGGTGATCAGCCATGACCGATTCTTCCTTGATCGCCTCGCCACGCATATCCTCGCCTTTGAAGGCGATAGCCATGTTGAATGGTTTGAGGGGAATTTTGAAAGCTATGAGGAAGACAAGCGTCGGAGATTGGGCGATGCTGCGGATCGGCCGACTCGGTTGGCTTATAAGAAGTTGACGCGGTAGGGGCAGGGGGCGACCGTCACTGAGCGGTTAAGACGCTATGCCAAGCCAGAACTGCTTACCGTCACGCCTGCCAATGTCGCTGCCCGAACGTCATCGCCAAAAGCGGCTTCGCGTTGATCGCGGTAAACGCCGTCGCGCGGTGACCAGTGTTGAATGATCCTTCGGCCCTCAATGTCGACAACCCAATATTCGGGCACTTCTGACCGCGCATAAAGGCCCGCCTTGCGGCCGAGATCGATGTCAAGTGTGCTGTCTGAAATTTCCACGACCAGTTTGACCTTGGCCAGCGGCATTGCGCCGTCGTCATGGTCTTCAGCCACGACAATATCGGGTTCAGGCATTGATTTGTCGATCAAGTCAATCGACAGGTTCGCATAGACTTCCAAAGCCGCGCCGGCCTCGCTCACGCCGTTGGCAATCGCTTGTATCAACCGCGACTGCGCCTTCGCGTGCCCCGCCCACAGCGCATTCATGACCCAAATCTCTCCGTCAATCAGCTCGCTCTTCGCATAATCGGCAAAGACCCCGGCCTCGTGCAAAAGCACGAAATCCTGAACGCGCAGCTTTGCGGCGTGGGGCACATTGATGGGTTCAAACGCGGTCATGCTCGAATAATATCATATTACAATCCAGAATCCAGCCGCCCCCCTCAGGGAATTAGCCACACCCCGCGCCACGCGTCGTCATCCCAAACAAAACGCGCTCGGCGATGCCCGTCATGCGCAAGGTAGAGCCATTCGAGGCTGTCGAGCGTTACCATCATCACCGCGAAATTGCCGCGGCCTGGCAGTGTTTCCTCAATATCGGGAACGCGGCTTTCAACCGAAGCTGGCAGGCCCGAGCCGGGGAGGGGGGTGACCGTGCCGGGGCCCGGCTCGGCGAGGTAGCAGCGCCTGCTACTCGCGTTTGAGGCGGCCCATGCCGCGTCAGCGAGCAGGCCGTCGCGCTCAATTGCCGCCGTTCCGCTCACCCGGATTTGGATTTTCGCGGCAGGATCATAGCCAATCACGCTGACCCGCTTGCCAATCTGCGCCACTTTGGCTGATCGGATGTCAGTGTGGAAGCGTATCATCCGCGCCGCCGCATCGCACTTGCGCAAAACCATGACGCGCTGCTGTGGATTGCCTGCATCGTCAACGCTCGCCACCACTGGCGTGTGAAAAGCCGATTTGCGATCAGCCCCGCCGCGCACCCATCTGCTCCAAACATCGCTCAACACATCATCAAGACTGTCACCAGCAATCATTCACATCGCCTCAAAATGGCCATTTGTTTCATTGAGCACGTGAAGAACGCCATCGGCAATGCCGAAATAGGCGCCGTGCAGCTTCAAACTGCCACTTGCTTCACGTTCGGCGATGAACGGGAAACTGCGCAGGTTGGTAAGGCTGACTTTGATCGCTTCCAATTCCAAGGCGCGCTGTGGGTTGGCGGGGGCCGATGCGATCACATCGCCACACGCGTCTGCGATGATGCCCATCCAATCACCTATGAAGCTGTGCTGATCAGATTGACCTTTGCCATAGCCGTGCAAAGCCGCCTGAATGCCGCCGCACTGTGCGTGGCCCAAAACCACGATGTGGCGAACCTTGAGGCCCAGCACGCCGAATTCTATAGCGGCTGACGCCCCGTGCTTGCCGCCGCCTACTTCATAGGGCGGTACCAGATTGGCAACATTGCGCAGCGAAAAGACTTGGCCGGGCACCGTGTCAAAAACCGTCGCGGGATCAACCCGGCTGTCACAACAGGCAATAACCATGACTGGCGGTGCTTGCCCTTCATGGGCGAGTGCATCCCAACGTTCCTTTTGATCGCGATAGGCATTATTACGAAACCGCTGATAACCGTCGATCAAATGGGCAAATTCAGGCATTAAAATCGTTCTCCGCGCACGACCGATACATCGGATATGGTGAGCAATAAGCGGTAGCTATCAAGGATCGGGGCGAGCTGATCAATGAGCCGCTCTGCCGACGCCTCGGAAGCGATGGCGATAACGATGCTTTTTGCAGCGGCTCCCGTTAACTCGCCGGTCTGCCATTGGCCATCACGACCGCCACCGGCATCAACATAGGTCTGGCTCCACCCCGATATGGCGGCCGCTTCAATGAGTTCAACGATTTTTGGAACCAAGGGGCTATCAACCAGGATTTCAATGCGTTTGCGCGTGACGGTTTCGATCATGGGTGGGGTGCTCCTATCCAAGCCACTGCGCATAAGTGCCGTATAACGAAATGCCGAAAATGATGTTGAACGGGAACGTGATGCCAAGCGACATTGAGAGATAAATTCCCGGATCTGCCTCAGGGAGAGCAAGTCGCATCGCTGCGGGCACGGCAATGTAAGAGGCGCTGCCCGCCAACACGCCAAGCGCCGCAGCGGCACCCACTTCAAGTCCAAGCATGTTCGCAAGCGTAACCGCCAACAAAGCATTGCCGATCGGGATGAGGATAGCCAGCATTGCCAATCGGATCGTAAGCTTGCGCGTTTGCGTTAGCCGCCGAACCGCAATCAGCCCCATATCAAGCAGGAAGAGGCAAAGCACGCCGCGGAACCCGGTATCAAACAAAGGCTTTACAGACTTGAATCCATCGGGCCCAGCGATCAAGCCAATCACAAAACTACCCACGAGTAGGATGACGGAGGCATTGGCGAAGACATCATGAAGCAAGGCATTTTGTGACCCGCTTACGCTCGCTTTGCCGCGCGCCAGCAACAATCCGGTGATGATCGCTGGCGTTTCCATAATGGCCAAGACGGCAACCATATAACCTGCGACCTCAATCCCCTCCGCCCCCAATATCTCGCGCGCGGTCACGAACGTCACGACGCTCACCGATCCATAATGCGCAGCCACCGCGCCCGCATCAATTCGATTAAGTTTTCCAATGCTCGTTAGCAAACCATAAGCCGGAAGTGGGAGCATTATGCCGAGCACGGCCCCTAACATGCCTGCCATTATCAATCCTGAGGACAGCCCCGAAGAGGCAACCTCTACGCCGCCTTTGATCCCGATGGCTGCCATGAGATAGATCGACATCGCTTTTGCAAACGACTCAGGGATTGAGAGATCAGACTTGATGAATGCCGCGAACGCGCCGAGCAAAAAGAACAGAATGACCGGCGATGTCAGTGTATCGATAATCATAAACGCTCCCGAATAGCAGCGTGATACCGTACAGCGGGCAGTTGGCAAGCCATACAGACGCGCTTATAGCAACGCTTATGCAAATTCCCGCACAGATCGAACGCATCCGAAAACCTGACTGGATCCGCGTAAAAGCCCCCACAAGCGTTGGTTATGCGCAGACCAAGGCGCTGATGCGCAGCCTCAACCTTGCTACTGTGTGCGAAGAGGCGGCGTGCCCTAATATTGGCGAATGTTGGTCTAAGAAGCATGCTACAGTGATGATCTTGGGCGACACCTGCACGCGGGCTTGTGCGTTCTGTAACGTCAAGACCGGCATGCCGCGCGCAGTCGATACGAGTGAACCGCAGCATGTTGCCGATGCCGCTGCTGAACTCGGTTTGCAGCACATTGTGATTACAAGCGTTGACCGCGATGATTTGCCTGATGGCGGCGCGTCGCAATTTGTGAAGGTCATCAATGCCCTGCGCATGACCACCCCGCACACGACAATTGAAATTCTGACACCCGATTTCCGGAATAAGGCAGAATCGGCGGTCGAGGCGATCATTGCCGCGCGGCCCGATGTCTATAACCATAACCTCGAAACCGTCCCGCGGCTCTATCCAACCATCCGCCCCGGCGCGCGCTATTATGCCTCGCTGCGCTTGCTTGAAAGCATCAAGCGGCATGACCCGACGATCTTCACCAAATCGGGGATGATGATGGGGCTGGGTGAGGAACGGCTCGAAGTGCATCAAGTGATGGATGATATGCGCAGCGCCGACGTCGATTTTCTGACGCTTGGCCAATATCTCCAGCCAACGCAGCGCCATGCCAAGGTTATCGATTTCGTGACGCCTGCCAGCTTCGATGCTTATGCAGCGATTGCGCGCGCTAAGGGCTTTTTGCTCGTTGCGTCTAGCCCGCTTACTCGCTCAAGCTATCACGCCGATAGCGACTTTGCCAAAATGCAGGCCGCGCGAGACCGCCTGCACCGTGCACCTGCCGTCAATGCCGCAACATAGCGAGGCGCGCGCGCTGCCGTGGAGTGCCGCGCAAATGTATGATCTGGTCGCCGACGTCGCGCGATACAGCGAATTTCTGCCCTGGGTCAGCGCGGTGCGGGTACGGCAGAATAGCGAGAGTGAAATGGTCGCTGACGTGATCGTTGGCTTCAAAGGCCTGCGTGAAAACTTCACTTCGCGCGTGATCAAGGAAAGGCCAGGCTCAATCAGCATCGATTATGTCGATGGGCCGCTCAAATATCTGCGCAATCACTGGGCGTTTGCCGATGCCCCGGATGGGGGGTGCACAATCAGCTTCGACGTTGATTTTGCGTTCAAATCGCGCATATTTGAGGCGCTGGCTGGCCAAGTGTTCGAACGTGCGCTCAAGAAAATGACCGATGCCTTCGTCACGCGCGCACAATCGCTTTACGGCGATCAGCTTGGCATCAGCAATTCTAATGCGACGAGTGCTGCCTGAAGCCGGATTGGCCCGCGGCCGATATCGCCGAAAGCTCGCGTATCCGCCACGACATCATCGGGATCAGCACCTTTGCGCGCGCGGGCAAACACGACCGTGCCGACTGGCTTTTTATCGGTTCCGCCACCTGGTCCCGCAATACCCGTAATGGCAACGGCGACATCGGCGCTTGATACCGTCAGCGCGCCCTGCGCCATCGCCCAGGCAACGGCAATCGAAACAGCGCCAAAGGTTTCGATGATGTCGCGGCCGACACGTAAAATGTCCATTTTTGCGTCATTGGCATAGGTAACGAAGCCCATATCAAAAACATCGGAAGAGCCCGGGACGGCGGTAATCGCTGCGCTGACCAGCCCGCCAGTGCAGCTTTCGGCGAGCACAATCCGCTTGCCCGCTGCACGGTTCGCGTCGACAACCCGGGTGGCTGTGGTGATCAGCAGGGGGTCGATGCAATCGGTAAAATCAGTCATTGCGAAGCAACCTGCTGCGGGCATAATTTTATCGGCAGCGATGCGGGCTTTCGGGCATTTCCTGCTTCCACAATCACCATCATGATCGAGGC
The DNA here is from genome assembly GCA_046153565.1 of Sphingomonadaceae bacterium. Lineage (GTDB taxonomy): Bacteria > Pseudomonadota > Alphaproteobacteria > Sphingomonadales > Sphingomonadaceae > Aquisediminimonas. The sequence goes on along the minus strand of JBJXDU010000092.1, from coordinate 53,668 downwards.
GACATTGCGCGCGGGCAGGGGTTGCAGGGCATCAATCAGGCGGTTGGCAGGATCACAATCAGCTGGCTTGATCGCCTTACCAAGTTCGCGCGTCAGAATCGGTGCCAGCAAGGCAGTTGCCCGTTCAGCGCCAAGGCTGTCGGCAACGGGCAAGCCCATCATCTTATCAATGGCCCGCGCCGCAGAGCCCCATGCCAATTCGGATTGCGGTTGATAACGGGCGGCGATCAGTGTCGCGCTTTGGCTAAGCGCAGCGGTTGGCGGCAGCGAGGATGCGCATTGGCGCGCAATGGCTTTAACAAGCGACGGCAGAACGAATGTCGCCATATCTTCCGCTTCGGCCCGCGTGACGCAACCAGTGCCAAACTGGGCGAGCGCTGGTTGGCTCACCAAGCAGCCAGTGAGCGCGGCAAGCAAAATACGGCTGGCCATCACATATCCCTTTCACTGATCGTCGCGACCGCTTGTGCGGCAATGCCTTCGCCGCGTCCGGTAAAGCCAAGCCGCTCGGTCGTTGTCGCTTTTACGCTAACACGGTCAATATCAACCCGCAATAAATCCGCTATGCGCGCGCGCATCGCCGCGCGGTGGGGGCCGATCCGGGGCGCCTCACAGATGATAGTCAAATCGATATTGGCAATGCGGGCACCGCGCGCTGCGATCAGGGCAACTGCATGGTCGACAAAGCGTGATGAGGCCGCGCCGCGCCACTGGGGGTCGCTTGGTGGAAAATGATCGCCAATATCACCCGCGCTAATCGCACCCAGAAGCGCGTCGGTGAGCGCGTGAAGCGCCACATCGGCATCGCTATGACCAGACAGACCTTTGTCATGATCAATGCGCATGCCGCACAGCCACAATTCCTGGCCCGCTTCAAGCCGGTGGACATCATAACCAAAGCCAGTCCGGCTGATCATTGCAGAACCGAGCCGCGCCTCGGCGCTGGCAAAATCGGCGGCGTGCGTCACTTTTTCGAGCATTATATCTCCTTCAACCAGCGCAACATCAAAACCAGCCGCGCGCGCCATCTGGGCATCGTCGGTCGCAACGCCGCCCGCCCACGTGCGATGTGACGTCATGATGGCATCGAACCGAAAAGCTTGCGGCGTCTGAACCCGGACCAGGGTGGCGCGGTCAACCGTGGCACCGAGGCTATCGCCGCGCTCAGCCAACGTATCAACGATCGGCAGCACAGGGACCGCACCCGCCGCCGTTTCGAGCGCCGTCAGCAAGCGGTCGATCACGGCAGCGGGGAGCATCGGCCGCGCCGCATCGTGGATCAGGACATGGTCAGCAGCGCCAATCGCCACAAGGCCTGCTCGCACCGAATCCTGCCGCTCAGCGCCGCCAATGATCACGCCGTCAACCGTGCGGCCCGCAAGCGCTGCGGTCAGCATGTCATTCTGACCTTCGCCGATAACGATATGGACAGCGGTGATTGAAGGATGACGCAAGCAAGCGTCAACGCTGTGCGCGATCATCGCCTTTCCGCCAAGCTGGCAATATTGCTTTGGCATATCGCCGCCAATGCGTGTGCCTTTGCCAGCGGCGACGATCAGGGCAACATTGTGGGGAGGGGAGGTCATAGCCAGTCTCTAGCCAAGTCCAGTCTTGCGCGCTAGCGGGCGCTACGGTAGAGGCACTGCACATTTTTTAGGCAAAAGCATGCAGCGTCTCTCTCCCCTCTCAATTGGCCCGGTGCGTATTGAAACGCCAGTTTTGCTCGCCCCGATGACTGGGGTGACTGATATGCCGTTCAGGAAGATCGTGCGACGCTTTGGCTCAGGCCTCAATATTTCAGAGATGATCGCGAGCCAGGCGATGATCCGTGAAACGCGTCAGAGCTTGCAAAAGGCGGCGTGGGACGCGGTTGAGGAACCGATTTCGATGCAGCTCGCGGGCTGCGCGCCCTATGAAATGGGGGAGGCTGCCAGGCTCAATCAGGATCGCGGTGCGGCGATTATCGATATCAATATGGGCTGTCCGGTCAAAAAAGTGGTGAACGGTGATGCCGGTTCGGCGCTGATGCGCGATCTTCCGCTTGCTGCCGCTATCATCAAGGCAACGGTTGAGGCTGTTACCGTGCCAGTTACGGTCAAAATGCGGATGGGATGGGATGATGCCCATCTCAACGCCCCTGAACTTGCTCATATTGCTGAAGATCTCGGTGCAAAGCTCATCACCGTCCATGGCCGCACCCGGTGCCAAATGTATAAGGGTAACGCTAATTGGGCATTCATTCGCAAGGTGAAAGACGCCGTATCGATTCCCGTGATCGCCAATGGTGATATTTGCGCAATCGAGGATGCCGAAGCGGCGCTTGATCAATCGGGAGCCGACGGCGTGATGATTGGGCGCGGTGCCTACGGCAGGCCGTGGTTGCTTGGTCAAGTGATGGCGGCGCTTAGTGGAAAAACAGCGCTTCCTGACCCTTCGATCGAAGAGCAATATCATCTTATCACCGATCATTACCGAGCGATGCTTGACCATTACGGCGAAGTGACCGGCGTCAACATGGCCCGCAAACATATCGGTTGGTATACCAAAGGGCTGCACGGTTCGGCTGAGTTTCGTAATGCCGTCAACCAAGTGCCCGACGCCAAGACCGTGCTCTCGATGCTTGAGCGGTTCTACGAACCGTGGCTGAGCCAGCAAGCAGCGTGATCATTCAGCCTGATCCCGCCGACATAGTGGCGGCGTTGCCAACTGCGTTGCTGGTCATCGACTCAAATGGCATCATAGCGAACGTCAACGCCAGCGGCGAAACCTTGCTCAATGCGAGTGCAGCGCATTTGATTGGGCGTTCGCTTGCGACCGCTATTATGCTCCCGCACGGCTATGATGCGCGCAGCGATGCGGTGTTTGCCGCCTATGATGTGATCCTGAGCTGGCCACGACAAGCGGTTCTGCGCGCTGACTTTGTCGCTGCTCCGTTTGCCGAGCATACAGGCTGGCGACTGGTGACGTTGCACGGCAGTGCCACGGCGCAAAAAATGGGCCAGCGCGCGGGCAGTTCGGGCGCACGCACTGCTGTGGGTGTGGCTGCTATGCTAGCACATGAGATCAAAAATCCGCTATCTGGGATTAGGGGTGCCGCCCAATTACTCGGCGCGAAGGCAACCGCTGCTGACACCAAGCTTACCGCCTTGATTTGCGCTGAAGTTGACCGTGTTGCTGCCCTTATTGACCGAATGGAGGGGTTTACCGACACGCGTCGTCTACCGCTCGCCGCCGAAAACATCCATGTCATAATTGACCACGCGCTAGGCGTTGCCAAAAGCGGATTTGCCAAGGATTTAGTGGTTAGTGATAGCTTTGATCCCTCGTTGCCGCCGGTATTGATCCACCGCGACTCGCTTGTTCAAATCCTTCTCAACCTGCTCAAAAATGCAGTTGAAGCAGCGAGCAATGGGATTCCGCCGATGATTACGTTTACGACCGCCTACCGACACGGCGTATCAGTGTCAGTTGAGGGGAAGGCGCATAAAGTTGCGCTGCCCATTGAGCTATGCGTGATTGACAATGGCCCCGGTGCCCCCGCTGATATCGCCGAAACACTTTTCGATCCCTTCGTCTCCTCAAAGAAATCGGGACGGGGGCTTGGCCTTGCGCTTGTCGATAAGCTCGTTCGCGATATGGGCGGCATTATCCAATATGCCCGTGAGGGTGATCCGCCACGCACCGTCTTTCGCTTACTCCTCCGCCGTGCCGAAAGGGCAACGTCATGAAATCCAGCCGCATTCTCGTTGTTGATGATGATGACGCTATCCGGATGGTGGTGACCGAAGCGCTTGAGCGTGACGGTCATCATGTCACCGGGGCCGCGACAATCGCCCAATTAATGGCCGTAATTGATAGTGTTAATCCCCATGTGCTGATCACCGACGTGATCTTGCCCGATGGCAATGGGCTCGACCATGTTCCGTCGATCCTTGCCAAGCGACCAGGTTTGCCAGTGATTGTGATGTCGGCGCAAAATACGCTGTCAACCGCGGTCCGCGCTACCGAACATGGGGCATTTGAATATCTGCCCAAGCCCTTTGATCTCGATGAATTGTGCCGTGCAGTCAGCGATGGACTGCGACGCCGTGTAAAAGTGGCTGAAGCCGCGGCCGAGGATAATGATCACGGCGATTTGCCGCTGATCGGTCGTTCGCCCGCGATGCAGGATGTTTACCGCACAATCGCGCGGGTTGTGCCCAATGACTTAAGCGTTCTTATCCTTGGCGAGTCGGGGACTGGCAAGGAGTTGGTCGCACGCGCCATCCATGATTTGGGCGCGCGCAAGGCTCGGCCCTTCATCGCGGTCAATATGGCTGCCATTCCGCGCGAACTGATCGAGGCTGAGCTCTTTGGCCACGAACGCGGTGCGTTTACCGGGGCGGCAGCGCGCGTTGCAGGGCGATTTGAACAAGCCGCCGGCGGGACTTTGTTCCTCGATGAGATTGGCGATATGCCGATTGAAGCCCAAACGCGTTTGCTACGCGTCCTTCAATCGAACGAATTCACAACCGTTGGCGGACATCGCACGATCCGCGCCGACGTGCGCATCATCGCAGCGACGCACAAAAATTTGACAGAGTTAATTTCTAGCGGCGCGTTTCGAGAGGATCTCTACTACCGGATCAATGTTATTCCGGTAGCGCTTCCCGCGCTTCGCCAACGCGGTGAAGATGTCGCGATTCTAGCGCAGCATTTTCTTGAACAAGCCGCGTCGCAAGGCCTGCCGCGCAAACGCATTGATGCCAGCGGCGCGGCACGGCTTGCTGGCTATGACTGGCCCGGCAACGTTCGCGAACTCGAAAATCTGATGCGACGGCTGGCCGTGTTGGCGCGCGATGACGTCATTTCGGCGGCACTGGTTGAGGAGCAATTGGGCATCGTGACTGATCGTCCGATCGGCATCGTTCACACTGATTTTGCTGAAGCGAATTTGTCGCAATCAATCGGGCAGTATCTCGACCAGTATTTTGCGCTGCACGGCGAGGCTTTGCCACCTGACGGCCTTTATAACCGCATTTTGGACACGCTTGAACGTCCGTTGCTCGAAGCTTCGATGAAAGCCACGCGCGGCAATCAAATTCGCGCGGCCAAGCTACTTGGTATCAATCGCAATACGATCCGCAAAAAGTTGATCGACTTCAAGATTGATCCATCGCACGGACGATCCGGCAGAGGCTGACTATCGGCCACTGCGGCCAATTGATCACAGGCTGTGTTGTATTTGCAACGCTATTGATATAGCTCTTAGCTAATGCACCTTTCGTTTGCACCTCAATTTAACCATCAGTGGCGTCGCATTGGCGTTTTGGCGCGACGACGCAATTGGTTGGCATGGATCGAATGGATTTCGGTTGTGCTCTTGGTTGTGATCGCAATCGCAAGCTATTGGGTTCTGACCGGCGGCAAGCCGGGATCAAAGCTGCTCACCCCGTCGCTCTTTGCATTGCTACTGATCGCTAACCTTGTGCCTGCGATTGCGCTGATCGTGTTACTTGGCCGCCGGTTTGCGCGGCGACGCGCGGCGCGGTCTCCTGTTGGTGGCCGTGGTCGTTTGCATGTCCGGCTAGTCGCACTGTTTTCGATGGTGGCGAGTATTCCTGTGCTGCTGATGGTGGTCTTTGCGTCGCTCCTTTTTCAGTACGGGGTTGAGTTTTGGTATTCAGACCGCGCGCGGAGCATGTTTGAAAATGCCAATGATCTGGCGCAAGTCTATTATACCGAAAAGCAGCAATCGGTCATCCGCCGGGCAGAGGTGATGGCAGAGGATATCAGCTATAATCTGACGCTTGCACCACTTGAGAGTAAGGATTTTCAGGCGAGCTTTGCCTATCAAGTGCTCAATCGGGAATTGTCGGAAGGGGCTTTGCTGTCGATCAGCAAGGCACAGGGCGTACAGTCGCTGGTGATCGTAAATCCCTATAACCGTCCTCAGGACAATTGGGTGCCGCCCGATGTCGTTGCGTCATTACTCAAAAACCGGACGACGGTGTTTCGCGATTCTGGGCGACGGATGGAAGCAGTAACGCCAGTGCCGGGGCGGCCAAATTTCTACATCTATGCCTCGCGCGTTGCCGACGACAAGGCATTGGCTCAGACCAAGCGTTTTGCACTGGTTCTCAAAAACTATAACAGCCTGATTGATCGATCACGCTTGTTGCAATTGCAATTTCATGCTGCCCTCTATGTGATCGCGCTATTCATCATTGGCGTGGTGGTGATCATAGCGCTGGGTGTTGCCGACCGGCTTGTGAAGCCCGTTGGCGAGCTTGTTGATGCGGCCCGGCGCGTATCCGCTGGTGATTTGACCGCGCGGGTCGCAACGACGCTGCCCCGCGACGAGGTGGGTACGCTAGGTGATGCGTTTAACCGCATGACCGGGCGGTTGGAGGCGCAGCGCTATGAATTGGTTGCGGCTAATGAGCTGCTTGATCGCCGCCGCGCGCTCACCGAAGCTGTGTTGTCAGGCGTATCGGCAGGCGTAGTGGCGGTCAACGTGGATCGGACTATTCGGATCCTGAATAGTTCAGCGGCGGCATTCCTCGGTGCTGACCGGGTTGCGTGCGTCGGCAAACCGCTGATGACGATCTCGCCCGAACTTGATGCCATGTTATTTGAAACTGATCGCGAGGCGATCATCCAGATCACGCCATCCGGCGAAGCGCGCACGCTTGCCGTTAAGCTAGTACGCGACGAATTTGGCGAAGTTCTAACCTTTGATGATATTACGCAGCAACTAACCGACCAGCGCCGGGCCGCATGGGCGGATGTCGCACGGCGGATTGCGCATGAAATCAAGAACCCGCTGACGCCTATCCAACTCGCCGCTGAACGTTTGAAGCGGCGCTTCATGGGGGAAATAGTCAGCGACCCCGCTACCTTTGGCCGATTGACTGACACCATTGTGCGGCAAGTCGGTGATCTCCGGCGCATGGTTGATGAATTCTCGTCGTTCGCGCGGATGCCCAAACCGGTATTCCGTGAGGAAGCGCTCATCGATATCTGTCGGCAAGCTGTTTTCCTTCACGAAGTCGCCCATCCTGAAATTCATTTCAGCATCACCGCACCCGACCCAGCCTTGACGTTACTTTGTGACCGGCGTCAGCTCGGCCAAGCGATGACAAACATCATTAAGAACGGTGTTGAAGCGATCGAATCACAAGGCAGCGCAACGGGCCAAGCGATTAGTGTTGATCTTACCCAAACCGATGAGGGTGCAGTCCGATTGTCGGTGAGCGACACGGGCATAGGCTTGCCACTTGAACGTGACCGGCTTGCCGAGCCATACATGACAACGCGCGAACGTGGCACCGGTCTCGGCCTCGCTATCGTCAAGAAGATTGTCGAGGAACATGGCGGCACGATTGCGTTTACTGACCGCGAGGGGGGCGGGAGTGTTGTAACGCTGTGCTTTGATCCAGCTCAAATCGCCATGATTGCCGATAACCGTGATGAAGACCGGATCGCACAAGATAATGCGACGATCCCCCCCACTTTAACGCGAATAGGAATGCAGTAGCATGGCACTCGATATCTTGGTCGTCGACGATGAAACCGATATTAGAGACCTGGTTGCGGGCGTTCTCGAAGATGACGGCTATGCGGCGCGGACGGCCGCCAACAGCGATCAAGCACTGGCAGCGATTGCTGATCGACGCCCATCGCTCGTGTTGCTTGACGTGTGGCTGAAGGGCAGCCGCCTTGATGGCCTTGATTTGCTGGATGAAATCAAGCGTCGTGATGTGTCGTTGCCCGTGCTGATGATTTCGGGCCATGGCAATCTGGATACGGCGGTGATGGCCATTAGGCGCGGCGCGACCGACTTTATCGAAAAGCCATTTGAAGCGCAGCATTTGCTGCATCTAGTGAGCCGGGCGACCGAAACCGACCGACTGCGGCGCGAAAATGAAACCTTGCGCGCCCAAATTGGATTTGAAGACGAACTGACCGGGGCATCAAGTGCGATCAACTTGATCCGGGCTACGCTCAAGCGAGTCGCCCCGACTGGCAGCCGCGTCTTGCTGACCGGGCCTGCCGGGGTCGGCAAGGAAGTGGCGGCACGATTACTCCACAGTTGGAGCCCGCGTGCTGGTGCTCCGTTCATCGTTGCGAGCGCTGCACGGATGACGCCTGAACGCGTCGAAGAAGAGCTATTTGGCAGCGAACAAAGCGACGATACAATCAGGCCCGGCTTGCTTGAGCGGGCACATGGGGGAACCCTTTTCCTTGATGAAATCGCCGACATGCCGCTCACCACTCAAGCACGTATCTTACGCGTGCTAACCGAACAGAGTTTTACGCGTATTGGCGGTACGCGCACGGTCAAGGTTGATGTGCGGGTCGTCTCAGCAACGTCGAAGGATCTTGCCGAAGAGATTGCCGGCGGCCGTTTTCGGGAAGATTTCTATTACCGGCTAAACGTTGTGCCCGTGCACGTGCCTGCGCTTGCTGAACGACGGGAGGATATTCCCGCCCTAGTTGATCATTTTGTCGCACGCTATGCAACCGACCGGCGGATCGCGACGCCGACCGTTGCGCCGGAGACGATTGCCGCACTTCAGGCTTATGATTGGCCGGGCAATGTTCGGCAGTTGCGCAATATCATTGAGCGCACGATCATTCTGGCCCCGGGTGATAGGATCGGTCGCCTTGACGTCGATATGTTGCCGCCCGAAGTCGCCAGCGCCCCCTATGCTGACAGTAATCGGGCAACGACAAGTATGATGGGCGCGCCGCTGCGTGAAGCCCGCGAAAGCTTTGAGCGCGAATATCTGCGCGTTCAAATTCGTCGCTTTTCAGGTAACATTTCGCGCACAGCTACCTTCATTGGCATGGAGCGCTCAGCATTGCACCGCAAGCTAAAACTCCTTGGAATGGCTGAAATTCGCGGTGACGACATTGAAATCTGTTAAGTTGGCGATGGACGGCCTCAAGAGCGTCTGCTACCTTTAGAAAAGTTGCGTTGAGTTTAAATCCAGTGTTGCGTAACGACACCCTGCGGACAATGATCCGCCAACAGACAAGAGGTTATTCATGCCCGAAAAGACAAATAACTTGCAGGATATTTTCCTAAACTCGCTCCGAAAGTCTAAAACACCGGTAACTATGTTTTTAGTTAAGGGTGTAAAGCTTCAAGGAATCGTGACTTGGTTTGATAATTTTTCGGTGCTTCTGCGCCGTGATGGTCAATCGCAACTCATTTACAAGCATGCAATTTCAACGATAATGCCTAGCGGTTCTGTCGATGTCGCTGCTGTGGTCGAAGCGTATAATGAAACAATTCGCAAGGCGAAATCGCTACAAGATGTGTTCCTGACGGCCGTGCAACGTACGCATAATCCAGTGACGATGTTTTTGGTCAATGGGGTAATGTTACAAGGTGAAATTGCGGCCTATGACTTGTTTTGCTTGTTGCTTCAGCGCGATGGTATGTCTCAGCTTGTTTACAAACATGCCGTTTCGACGGTGCAGCCCGCCAATCCAATCAACCTTGCAGACGAAGGTGACGAGGCCGGTTCAGATTGAGCCTGTTTAACCGACAGGATGATGACGGGTTTGCAAGGGGCACACGAGGCCTGATTGCGCTGCCTGATTTCCGAAAGGCCAGTCCTCGCAGTCTTGATGCCCGCCTTGCCGAAGCCGCAGGATTGGCGGCGGCCATCGGCATTAATGTCGTTGACTGCTCTGCAATCCGCGTCCGTGACGTGCGCCCCGCCACCTTGTTCGGCAGCGGCCAACTTGAGAGCCTCGCGGCCAGCGTGACAATGTATGAAGCCGAATTGGTCATAGTCGATGGCGCACTGACCCCGGTTCAGCAGCGCAACCTTGAAACGGCGCTAAAGACCAAGGTGATCGACCGAACCGGGCTTATCCTTGAGATCTTTGGCGAGCGCGCTGCCAGTGCGGAAGGTCGCTTGCAGGTTGAGCTGGCGCATCTTGACTATCAAGCCGGACGATTGGTGCGCAGCTGGACTCACCTTGAGCGGCAGCGGGGCGGCTTTGGCTTTCTTGGCGGCCCCGGCGAAACCCAGATTGAGGCCGACCGCCGCTTGATTCGTGACAGGATGGCGAAGTTACGGCGCGAATTGGCGGAAGTCAGCCGAACGCGCAAGTTGCACCGTGATCGCCGACATCGCGCGCCATGGCCCGTCGTCGCGCTGGTCGGCTATACCAACGCGGGCAAATCAAGCCTTTTCAATCGCGTGACGGGTGCTGACGTGATGGCCGAAGACCTGCTGTTTGCGACGCTTGATCCAACGATGCGGCACATCACCTTGCCCGGCATTGATAAAGCCATATTGTCTGACACCGTCGGCTTTGTATCAGATTTGCCAACACAGCTCGTTGCCGCGTTCCAGGCGACACTCGAAGAGGTGATTGATGCCGACCTTATCCTTCACGTTCGTGACATAGCGCATGAGGACAGTGCGGCACAACGCGACGATGTTATTCGCGTGCTGGACGAAATTGGCATTACGTGCGGGGAGGGGGGGGCACCCCTGATCGAAGCGTGGAACAAGATCGATTTGCTTGATTTCGATGCGCGTGCGGCGATTGAGGGAGAAGCGGCGCGACGTGAAGATGTTATTTTATTGTCTGCTGTTACTGGCGAAGGCTGCGATCTGCTATCAAGACGATTATCTGCGATTTTGACGCGCTCACAACATGATCATGATTTTGTAATCGCGAGCAGCGACGGCGGATCGATTGCCTGGCTCCACGCGCGCGGAACGGTGATAAGTGAAACTGTTGATGACGATAAAATGCGGATGTCAGTACGCCTATCAGACGCAGATTTCGCGCGGTTTCAGGCGCGCGATTTGACCTGAACCCACAGCTGTTCTTTTTCGTCGAGCGAAAGCGACGCAAAGTCTGCGCCGCCCGCAACTTCAATTGCACGGAACCGAGTTTCGAACTTGGTGTTGGCTAGGCGTAGTGCTGCTTCGGGATCGACGTTGAGATGGCGTGCCCAGTTAACGACCGCGAAGAGCAAATCGCCAATTTCTTCGGCGCGCTCGCCATCTGAAACAGCGGCTTTGACCTCGTCAATTTCTTCAGCGATCTTGCCCAGCGGTCCTTGCGCATCAGGCCAATCAAACCCAGTGCGCGCCGCGCGCTTTTGCAGTTTCTCAGCGCGCAGCAATGCCGGGAGCGCAACCGCAACGCCAGCGAGCGCGCTTTGATCATCGCCTTGACCGCGCTCTGCGGCTTTAATGCCTTCCCAATCGGCAGTCGCGCCCTTAGGCCCGAAAACATGGGGATGACGGCGCAGCATCTTATCACAAATTGACGTTATGACGTCACTAAAGGCGAATGCACCGCGTTCTTGCGCCATTTGCGCATGGAAAACAGTCTGTAACAACAAGTCGCCAAGCTCATCCTGAAGCGCGGCCATGTCATCGCGAGCGCACGCATCTGCAACTTCATAAGCTTCTTCGATCGTATAGGGCGCGATCGTCGCGAAGCTTTGCTCAATGTCCCATGGGCAGCCGGTATCCGGATCACGCAACCGCGCCATGATCGCAACGAGGGGAGATATATCTGCTTCCATCGGTCCACACCACTCGCCGAACAACTTTATCCGATAATCAACATTATGTTAAATCAAATAAACTCTATTTTCGACACGAGGTAATATTTATCCCCCGACGGAACGGTCACTTCAACCTCATCCTCGACTTGCCGACCGATGAGCGCGCGGCCGAGTGGCGAGTTGTAGGAAATTTTGCCAGTCTTGGCGTCGGCTTCAGGTTGGCCCACGATTTGATAACGGATTGGCTTATCATGCTCGTCAAGCAACGTAACGGTCGCGCCGAATACAATCTTGTCGCCCGACAGCGTCGCAGGATCGATAATCATTGCGCGGCTCAATTTATCCTCAAGATCGCTGATCGTGGCTTCGACCTGACCCTGGCGCTCCTTGGCGGCGTGATATTCAGCGTTTTCAGAGAGATCGCCGTGCGCGCGCGCTTCTTCGATCGCGTCGATGATCTGGGGACGCTCGATCTTGAGTCGCGCAAGGTGTTCGGTCAACATCTTGTGCCCTTCAGCGAGCATTGGCATTTTTTCGACCGTAGCCATAATTTCAAACCTTCATCGTCAAAAATAAATCCCGAAGCGACCCTAACCTAAGGGTCCCCCGCAGCGTCACAAAAATGTCGGGAACAGCGAGCGCTTTATGAATGATAGGATTGCAATGTCCGAACTTCAAGGCTTCGTTCTCGCAAAGCCGCAATAGCGTGCACTGAGGCCACAGCTGCAGACGCTGTGGTGAACTGCGGCGTGCGGCACATGAGCGCTGATCGCCGTATATCTTTTGAATCTTTGAGCGATTGCCAACCCTCGGTCGTGTTGAAAATCAAGGCAATCTCTCCATCCTTAATCTTGTCAACGATATGCGGCCGCCCTTGAATAACTTTGTTGACGCGCGCGACCGCTACGCCTTCTTGTTCAAGATAAGTTGCAGTGCCGCTCGTCGCCACGATGGTAAATCCAAGTGCGACAAGCTGGCGCACTGCCGGCAGAATGATTGGCTTATCGCTATCTTTGACCGACACGAACGCCGTACCGGCTGTCGGCAGGATTGTTCCTGCGCCGAGTTGCGCCTTGGCAAAAGCTGTCGCAAAATCTCGATCAATACCCATGACTTCGCCCGTAGACTTCATTTCAGGTGACAAGGCGGGATCAACCCCGGCAAAGCGCGCAAACGGAAACACGGCTTCTTTGACCGCAACATGAGCGACATCAAGCTTGATGGGCGGCAAGTCTTTAAGCTTTTGACCGGCCATCACGAGCGAGGCGATTTTGGCTATCGGCGCGCCCACCACCTTGGCAACAAAGGGAACCGTGCGTGACGCCCGCGGATTGACTTCGATTAGATAAACCTGATCGTCCTTCACCGCGAACTGAATGTTCATTAGTCCGATGACGTTAAGCGCATGGGCCAAGGCTTCGGTCTGGCGAGCGATTTCGGTAATGATCGGCTGCGGCAAACTATAAGGCGGCAACGAACAGGCGCTGTCGCCTGAATGGATGCCAGCTTCTTCAATATGCTGCAAAATGCCAGCGACAACTACATCGGTGCCATCGCACAGCGCATCAACGTCGACTTCAATCGCGTCACGCAAGTAGCGGTCGATGAGTACCGGAGCTTCACCCGATACGATGACAGCGGTTTGGATATAATTTTCCAATTGCGCTTGGGTGTCAACGATCTCCATCGCCCGCCCACCCAGCACATAGGAAGGCCGCATCAAGACTGGATAGCCAATTCGCTCTGCGACAGCGATAGCTTCATCGCGGCTGCGCGCAATTCCGTTTTCGGGTTGGCGTAATCCAAGCTTGTTGATCAGGGCGGCAAATCGTTCACGATCTTCAGCGAGATCGATTGAGTTGGGCGACGTGCCCAAAATCGGTATTCCTGTCTCTTCGAGCGCCTTCGCAAGGTTGAGCGGGGTTTGTCCGCCAAACTGAACAATTACGCCCTTTAGCGTGCCGTTCTGTTGCTCGACATGGAGGATTTCCAGGACATCTTCGGCAGTTAGTGGCTCGAAATAAAGCCGGTCGGACGTGTCATAATCGGTTGAAACTGTTTCGGGATTGCAGTTGATCATGATCGTTTCATAGCCAGCGTCGGAGAGCGCAAAGCAGGCATGGCAACAGCAATAGTCGAATTCAATCCCCTGCCCGATCCGGTTAGGCCCGCCGCCCAATATGACGATCTTTTCGCGCGACGTGGGCGCGCTTTCGCATTCGGGCATGCCGAAGCTTGGGGCTTCATAGGTCGAATACATATAAGGCGTCTTGGCATCGAATTCGCCCGCGCATGTATCGATCCGCTTGAATACCGGGCGGACCCCAAGCTTATGGCGCAGCGCGCGAACCTCTTGTTCAGTGACGCCACCTGTCATCGCGCGCACGGCATCAGCGATGAGGCCGGACCCGTGCCGCACAGCGGTCGCCATGCCCGGGCGAAGGTTGGCCGATTCAAGCGCAAGGAAAGCAAGACGCTTGTCGCTGAACCCCATCGCCTTAAGGCGTCGGAGGCCTACGGCATCTTGTGGTAATCCGCCGGTAGCCACTGCTTTTTCGGCCGCGACGATTTCGGCAATCCGTTCAAGGAACCAAGGATCATATTTGGCAATGGCGTGGATGTCGGCAACACTCATGCCCTCACGCAAACATTGCGCCGCGACGAGCAAACGGTCCGGCGTTGCGCGCGACAATTCCGCAATCAGGTCGTCGCGTGAGGCACCGCGCAGTGCATCGACATAGTTAAAGCCAACCAGCCCCGTCTCAAGCCCGCGCAACGCCTTTTGCATCGATTCGTGGATATTGCGACCAATTGCCATTACTTCGCCAACGCTCTTCATAGCCGTTGAGAGAAAAGGCTCGGCTCCCTTGAACTTCTCGAAAGCAAAGCGCGGAATTTTGGTGACGACATAATCGATGGTCGGTTCGAACGATGCGGGCGTGGCACCAGTAATATCGTTGGTGATTTCATCCAGCGTATAGCCTACCGCCAGCTTGGCCGCGACCTTCGCAATCGGGAAGCCCGTCGCCTTCGATGCGAGCGCCGATGACCGCGATACGCGCGGGTTCATTTCGATCACGATCAGGCGACCATCCTTAGGGTTGACTGCGAATTGTACGTTCGATCCCCCTGTTTCAACGCCGATTTCGCGCAAGCAGGCAATGCTTGCATTCCGCATGATCTGATATTCTTTGTCGGTAAGCGTCAACGCGGGCGCGACGGTGATACTGTCGCCAGTATGCACGCCCATCGGATCGATATTTTCGATTGAACAGATGATGATGCAATTATCGTTCTTGTCGCGCACCACCTCCATTTCATATTCTTTCCAACCGAGCAGTGATTCCTCGATCAGGACTTCGGTGGTAGGCGACGCATCCAGCCCGGAGCGCACGATGGCTTCAAATTCTTCGCGGTTATAGGCAATCCCACCTCCCGTGCCGCCCATTGTGAAGCTAGGGCGGATGATCGATGGCAAACCAGTGCGTTCAAGCACGGCGAGCGATTCATCAAAGCTATGGGCAATACCTGAACGCGCCGATTCGAGCCCAATCTTGGTCATCGCATCGCGGAATTTGATGCGATCTTCGGCCTTGTCGATAGCCTCGGCATCGGCACCGATCATCTCGACACCATATTTGGCAAGCGTGCCGTCGTTGAACAGTGCCAGCGCCGTATTGAGCGCGGTCTGACCGCCCATTGTCGGGAGCAAAGCCATGACTTCGTCGGGGAATTGAGCGCGCTCCGCCGCGATGATTTTGGCAACAATTTCAGGCGTTATTGGCTCAATGTACGTCGCGTCGGCGAGATCAGGGTCAGTCATGATCGTCGCGGGGTTCGAATTAACGAGGATGATGCGATAGCCTTCCTCTTTCAGCGCTTTAACCGCCTGCGTGCCCGAATAATCGAACTCGCACGCCTGACCAATGATGATGGGTCCTGCGCCGATGATAAGGATGGAGTGTATATCGGTACGTTTAGGCATTGACTAGAGTGCTTTCATTGCATACATTGATTGCATTGAGATCATTGGAGGCGAAACATGGCAAGTTTGACGGTTCGAGATATCCCAGACGATGCTAAATTGCGCTTCCGGCAAGTTGCGGCGGCGCATGGCCGTTCGATGGAAGAACATTTGCGGCAGTTGGTGATCAACGCGGAATTTCGGGGCGATCCCCCTGCGCAAGGAGTGAGTGACGTGAAACAATCGTTCAAACATTTTGAACCCGAACCGCGTGCCGTCGCTCCTGTGTTCGCACGGACGCATGATGCCGAACAATCGGCGCGCATTCGTGCAATGAGCAGCGGCGAATTTTTCAGATTTCTTCGTGATGTAGCAGACGGAGTTGGGCTTGAGCTTCCACCTCGTGCCAATTTGGCCAAGGATCGCGAGAATTTTGGTGCTGATTGACACCAATGTCTGGAGCGAGCTGGCGAGGCCGAGGCCAGATGAACGCGTTCTCAGATTTTTGGACGAAAACCGCCGTCCCTGTTTTCTATCAACCATAGTTCTGTCTGAGATTGAGTATGGCATTGCCAAGGCGACTGACCCCACCCACCGTCGCCGCCTGCTCGCATGGTTCGACACCATCCATATTTGGTGCGCAGATCGCATATTAGAGCCAGACCAAGCCACCGCAGCTGTTTGGGGGAGACTGAAAGCATCGCTCGAAGCACAAGGCCGGATGATCGCGGATATGGACTTGCTCATTGCCTCACAGGCGATTGCTGCCCAGATGCCGCTGGCAACGCGCAATGTGTCGGATATGGCAAGGACTGGCGCGGTCATCGTGAACCCTTGGGAGGGGTGATGGTGGAATACGCGCCATAAACAGAGATGGAGGTCAGGCCTGCACCACTGGTTGGCCTAAGGAAAATAACGATAATCATTCGCTGTCGTCGCGACGCGAGGACGCTTCGTTTCCGACAATGACGAGGCGAACGTCGGATTCGGTGGCTTCAGACGCGGCGAACATCATCGTCAGACAGAGAGCTATGTCATTGTTCGCCTCAACATTCTCACGAAAAAGGCCTGCCCGAAATGCAAGGGCCTTCGGCCCCGAGATTGCCAGCGCACTGCCTTGAGCTACTTTGCAGCCCGCCTCCAACGCAGTTGCAAAATGCTTGAGATCCATTTCGGGATCAAACATTGGCAGGCCGTCGAGAATTCCCCTTGCGCGCAGCCACTCCACAGCTTTAACCTTCTCGCGCGGGCGATCTTCACGTCTTGAGAACTCATAGAACCTAGTACGCTCGGCCTCATTTTCTAACGTCAGGACATAAAACGGGTGAACAGACGTCCTCAGGCAGCGCAATTTTGTGTCGGTAATTTTGCCAAGATCGCTGATCGTAACGACGTCTGACTGAAGATAGTCTTCATAATTGATGCGAATATTGGAACGAGGAATTCCGCAATTAACGACCGCCTCAAACGTCTGTTGATAGCTGGGAGGAGGTAAGTCGATCACCCCATCATCCCCGCAAACCGTTCAAACAGATAATGACTATCCATCGGCCCCGGGCTAGCCTCGGGGTGGTATTGCACGCTGAATGCTGGCTGATCGACCAGTTCAAACCCGCAGTTGCTGCCATCAAACAAGCTCACATGCGTCGCTTTCGCATTACCCGGCAAAGTGCTCGCATCCACCGCAAAACCGTGGTTCATGCTCGTAATCTCAACCGCGCCGTCACTCAGCCGCTTGACCGGGTGGTTCGCGCCGCGGTGCCCCTGGTGCATCTTCCCGGTCTTCGCGCCCACCGCAAGCGCGAGCATTTGGTGGCCGAGGCAAATGCCAAACAAGGGCTTCTTCGTCGCGAGCCATTTCTGGATCACTGGCACCGCATAGTCGCCTGTCGCGGCAGGATCGCCGGGACCATTGGAGAGGAACAGGCCATCAGGCTTATGCGCCATAATGTCTTCTAAGCTTGCCGCAGCGCTGACGACGGTTACTTCACACCCAACATCAACCAGATTGCGGAGGATATTGGTTTTGATACCATAATCGATGGCGACAACCTTCTTTTTAGCCCCCGCTCCCAATTTTCTTTGCTGAGGGGAAGCGGGATTAAGCGCCCACAGCCCCTCATTCCATCCATAAGACTGAAGCGTGCTGACATCTTTGGCGAGGTCCATGCCCTCAAGCCCCGGCCAAGCTTGTGCCTGCGCGAGCAGCGTGGACACGTCAAACCGTCCCGCTTCATTATGCGCGATCACGCCATTTGGTGCCCCTACCCTGCGGATCAGGCGCGTCAGCGCGCGGGTGTCAACGCCTGATATGCCAATCCGGCCATTTGACTTCATCCAGGCGTCAAACGTTTGGGTGGCGCGGAAATTGCTTGGTTCGGTGATATCCTGCCGCACGATCGCACCCAGTGCATAGGGGTTCTTCGCCTCACTATCCTGCGCATTCGTGCCGACATTGCCGATATGGGGAAAGGTGAAATTGATGATCTGTCCGGCAAAGCTCGGGTCAGTCATAATCTCTTGATAACCCGTCATCGCGGTGTGAAAACAGATTTCGCCGACAGCTGCCCCTTCGGCGCCAAAACCCCGGCCCCAAATGACGTCGCCGCTTGCCAAAACCAATACAGCTGTCGCCCCGGTAGGCGCGCGCGTAGAGGTAAGGTCAGCCATAGGGCACTCCAGTGTGATCAGGTTTTTTGACGATGTCGTTAAGCGACACTCGTTAGAGAGCGGGTCACGCAGGGTCAATCTATCGATTTTCAAAAACTGGGGGTAAGATGACAAATTCATTTCATCATCAGGACTCTATTTATGATTCGCGACGACATTAAAGCCGCGCAGATCGCCGCTATGAAAGGCGGCGACACCGCGACGCGCGATACGACACGGCTGATCCAATCTGCGATCAAGAACCGCGATATCGAAGCGCGCACGGGCGCTTCTCCTGCCGATGATGATACGATGGTGGTCGAAGTGTTGCAAAAGATGATCAAGCAACGCCGCGAATCGATTGATATGTATGACAAAGGCGGGCGGCCCGAACTGGCGGCGAACGAGGCGGCTGAAATCATCGTCATCGAACGCTTCCTGCCCGCACAGTTGAGCGAGGCCGAAACCAGCGCGCTCATCGAATCAATCAAGGCCGAAATCGGCGCGACCAGCGTCAAGGATATGGGCAAAGTTATGGCGGTGCTGAAGGAACGGCATGCGACCGCACTTGATATGAGCAAAGCGAGTGGGATGGTAAAGGCGGCACTCGCTTAACCGATGACCCTCTCACCGCAATGGCTCGATGAATTGCGCGCGCGGACGGTGCTGTCGACGCTCATCGGGCGGACGATCAAGGTCTCCAAAGCGGGCCGCGAATATAAAGCGTGCTGCCCCTTCCATAACGAGAAGACACCTAGCTTCACGATCAACGATGATAAGGGATTCTATCACTGCTTTGGCTGTTCAGCGCACGGCGATGCCATCCGTTGGATGACTGACCAGCGCGGGCTGCCTTTCATTGATGCGGTCAAGGAATTGGCGCAGGCGGCGGGGATGGACGTGCCGGCGAGCGATCCGGGCGCGGCGGAGCGCTCGGAAAAGGCCAATTCGCTCTATGACGTCATGACGGCTGCGACCGACTGGTTTGCCGAGCAATTGCAGAGCCTTGCGGGGGCCGAGGCACGTGGCTATCTCGCCCGGCGCGGACTGAACGCCGCGACGATACAGACTTTTGGCCTGGGCTTTGCGCCCGATTCGCGCAGCAAGTTGAAAGCGGCGCTTGCGCGATTTGGCGACGCGCAGCTGGTTGAGGCGGGGTTGCTAATCGCGGTTGATGATAAGGAGCCTTATGACCGGTTCCGGGGCCGGTTGATGATCCCGATCCGCGATGCGCGTGGTCGTGTTATCGCTTTTGGTGGACGCATCCTAGGCAGCGGTGAACCCAAATATCTCAATTCGCCCGATACGCCCTTGTTCGATAAAGGCCGCACACTTTACAATCTTGACCTTGCCGGGCCAGCGTCGCGCAAGACGAACCGGATCATTGTCGTTGAAGGCTATATGGATGTAATCGCTTTGGCGCAGGTTGGCGTTGAAGACGTTGTGGCCCCGCTCGGCACCGCGCTTACTGAGCACCAGCTTGAGCGGCTGTGGCGACTGGCCGATGTGCCATTGCTGTGCCTTGACGGCGATAGTGCGGGGCAAAAGGCGGCACTGCGTGCTGCGTTGCGGGCGCTGCCGATGCTTGCACCCTCCAAATCGCTTGGCTTTGCGACACTGCCAGCTGGGCTTGACCCCGATGATCTAGTGCGCACAAGCGGGGTTCAAGCACTCACTGCCTTGCTCGCCAAGCCTGAGCCATTGGTAGACCGGATATGGAGTGCCGAAGTTCAGGCCGAACCACTCACAACCCCCGAACAGCGCGCAGGCCTGCGTCAACGGCTTAGCCAGCATAGCTTTGCTATTGCTGACGAAAATGTTCGATCACAATATCAGGCGGAATTCCGGGATCGCTTTGACGCTTTGTTTCAACGCTCGGCACCGCGCCCGCGCGACAAGTTTGTGCCCGGCAAACGAAGCAATTTTGGACGCCCTGTGTTCGAACGCCCGGTTTCGAGCGGCGCACGGTCGATTGGTGGTGGCGGGGTGGAGCCGATGATAGCTCGGGCAATAATGGCTGGGCTGTTGCGGTTTCCCGCCACGATCAGGGCGAGTTTGGAGCCATTGTCTGCGCTGGTGATCGCTGACGAAGCGCTTGATCGGTTGCGGATTTTACTAATCGACGCTGCCTATGACTATGCTGTGCTTGATTCGGAGGCATTAATGCCCATATGCCAACAAGCGGGATTGGGCGAAGTAGCAAGCGGTGTGTTGGGGACCAGCGGACTTGCTTTTTCGTTCGCATCACGTCACGCGGATGCCGAATTGGCGCAACGGGATTTGGGCATGGCCATTGAAGCCTTGGCAGCGCGTCCTGCACTCGATGCGGCGTTGGCGGCGGCAACGGCTAGGCTGGGTGAACGATGGGACGAAACTGGATTTGCCGAACAGCGGCGGTTGTTAGAAGCGCGGCAAGCCGCAGATCAGAAACTGGCTGAACTCGTTAGCCGCTCTGATGAAGATGAAACAGGGAAGCAGATTTGAATGGCTAAAACCGATATTGCGGACATGGATGAAATGACCGAGGGCACGGAGGGTGGCGATGCACCGCTGATTGATTTGAATGACGCTGCGATCAAGAAGCTGCTCGCGCGCGCCAAAAAGCGTGGCTATATCACTTATGACGAACTCAACGCCGGGCTTCCCCAAGATCAACTGACGTCGGAGCAGATTGAGGACGTCATGTCCGCGATCAACGAAATGGGCGTTAACATCGTGGAAAATGATGAAGCTGCCGACGACGGTGAAGAGGGTGAGGCTGAGCCCGAAGAGGAAGTTGAAGCGGTCGACCAGGCCGGCGACGGTTCCGAACATGTTGGGGACAAGAAGAAAGAAGTTGTTGATCGCACCGATGATCCTGTCCGGATGTATCTGCGTGAAATGGGTGCGGTTGAATTGCTCAGCCGCGAAGGTGAAATTGCCATTGCCAAGCGGATTGAGGCTGGCCGCGATACGATGATCCTCGGGCTGTGCGAGAGCCCTATCACGTTTAACGCGATCATTGATTGGTCAACCGCGCTCAACGAAGGCACGATGCAGTTGCGCGAGATCCTTGATCTTGATGCGATGCTGTCAAAGGGTCCTGCCCCCGAAGCCCTCGTCGAAAGAGAAGACGGCGATGTCGGCGAAATCTCTGAAAAGACTGCCGGCCCGTCGTTTAAGGAAGAGGCCGATGTTGAAGAGGCTGCGCCCGATGAAGAGGATGAAGAAGGTCTGCTGACCGAGCGGCGCACCAAAGCAATGGTCGATGATGAGGATGAAGATAACACGCTTAGCCTCGCGCAGATGGAAGAAACACTCAAGCCTGAAGCGCTTGAAAAATTTGCCGCCATCACTGCTTTGTTCAAGAAGTTCTCAAAGGTGCAAGCCGCGCGCATCGAAGCGCTGTCGGTTGGTAATGATTTTTCGAAAAGCGAAGAGAATAAATATCAAAAGCTTCGCGAGGAGCTGACCGCGCTGGTCGAAAGCGTGCAGTTTCACGGCGCGAAGATCGAATATCTCGTTGATCAGCTTTATGCCTTCAACCGGCGTTTGACGGCGCTTGGTGGCCAGATGCTGCGCCTTGCCGAGCGTCATAAGGTGCCGCGTAAAGCCTTCCTAGATTCGTACATCAATCACGAGCTTGATGAACATTGGCTCGAAAATGCGCGGACGATTGACAAAAAATGGGCCGCCTTTGCCGAAAATGAAATTGACGCGGTTGAGCGCATTCGCGCCGAAATCGCTGAAATTGCGCAAGCAACGGGCATGTCGCTCAGCGAGTTCCGCCGGATTGTGAACACCGTCCAAAAGGCCGAGCGTGAAGCCCGGATGGCGAAGACCGAAATGGTCGAGGCCAACCTGCGCCTGGTGATCTCGATTGCTAAGAAGTATACGAACCGTGGCCTGCAATTCCTTGATCTTATTCAGGAAGGCAATATCGGCCTGATGAAGGCAGTCGACAAGTTCGAATATCGCCGTGGTTATAAGTTCAGCACCTATGCGACCTGGTGGATCAGGCAGGCGATTACGCGCTCGATTGCCGATCAAGCGCGCACGATCCGTATTCCGGTGCATATGATCGAAACGATCAACAAGCTAGTGCGCACCAGCCGCCAGTTCTTGCACGAATCGGGCCGCGAGCCGACACCGGAAGAAATGGCCGAGCGCCTTTCCATGCCGCTCGAAAAAGTGCGCAAGGTGATGAAAATCGCAAAAGAGCCGATTAGCCTTGAAACGCCGATCGGTGACGAGGAAGATTCGCACTTGGGCGATTTCATCGAGGATAAGAATGCGATCATCCCCGTAGATGCCGCGATTCAGGCGAACCTTAAGGAAACCGTCACCCGCGTACTGGCGTCACTCACCCCGCGTGAAGAGCGCGTTCTTCGGATGCGATTCGGGATTGGGATGAACACCGATCATACGCTGGAAGAAGTGGGCCAGCAGTTCAGCGTCACGCGTGAACGCATCCGGCAGATTGAAGCCAAAGCGCTGCGCAAGCTCAAACATCCTTCGCGTTCGCGCA
Organism: Sphingomonadaceae bacterium; assembly: GCA_046153565.1. GTDB lineage: Bacteria > Pseudomonadota > Alphaproteobacteria > Sphingomonadales > Sphingomonadaceae > Aquisediminimonas. Next base: position 31,015 of record JBJXDU010000092.1, on the reverse strand, counting down.
AAATGCGTAGCTTTCTGGATCAATAAGGACAGGCGCAAGGATGTCGTGGCAAAAACTACGCGGCGTTTTTGCGACCTGGGGTTGGGTACTGCTGGCCGTCATGGGTCTCATGTTGGCCGGTCTGGGATTGGGAATTGCATTATACCGGGGCATAGCGAATCCATGGGCAGCCCTATCCTTTTCGTTTGCACAGGCAGTCTTGTCGGCTGGTGTGGTTACAGGTGTCATCCGTGCGGCGCAGCAAGCCGGATTTTTCAAAGACCAGCTGCGCGAAGTCATTTATAGCGACAGCTTGCATGGGTCGTTAATCGATGCAAATCGGGCGTGGCAGAGCTTGACGCGCGGGCTATTTCGTCAGCGCTTCGCCAGCTTGAGTGATCAAAATCTGGACAGCTTGTCAGTTGAAGCGCTGATTGGCAGCGCCGAATATTATTACGAGAGCCACTGGCGGCAAATTGATATCGAATGGGAAGACGAAGGCGTAGGCACACTGAAAATTATTGAAACGGTGTCAGCTGTCGTGCGCACCGCCGATCTCGGTCGCGATGTTAGTTTTGCTAATGTGTATGAGCCTGAAGCTGAAGACAGCCTTCGCCGTTCGATTGATTACTCACTCTCCGACGGCAAGGCGTTTAGCAGACACTTTACCGAAACCGACGTAAAGCAGCGCGCTGACAGTAAGGAAGAGCTTGTCGTCCGGTTGCCGCCTGCATCAGCAATCAAACTAACACGAAAAACCGTTAAATTTCAGAAACTAAAGTCAGACCCGTTCCTGAATTTCCGCTCTACCAGCTTGCTTGTAAACCCGGAAATTGTCGTGACGACCCCAAAGAACTCGCAATTGCGCTTTTATTTCAGGCCGATGGGTTTGCTGTCACCTTTCGTCGCGCGTGATGGCACCGACATTGACGGCGAACTCACTGCTTTGAATGCCCAGTGCACAACTTTGTGTTTACCGAATCAAGGGTATATGATAGTGATCACCGGCATAATGTGAGGAACAAACAATGGCTTTTTCTACTGAGACAATGTAGCTGGAGGGTTCCGCGATGGAACCCTTCCTTAACAAGCCTCGCGCAAGATGCGGCGCTTCCTTGATCAGTGACCGGCGCGTTAACCCGGCGTTCCTAATTGCCTAACACCTTGTAAACTCTGTTTTTACGCGGTTCGTATAGACGGTGGCAGATAAGGGATATTTCTCTCACATATGAGAGAGGTTCGCAAAGGAACGTTTATGTCGAACATCGCACCGAAACTAACCGAAGGCGTCGGCATTGCGGCAACGCTTGCCACGTTGATTGGGGCGGAAGGAACCGGCGCGCACCGCTTTTCCGACAGCGTCGATCTGAACCGAGGGAAGTTTGCGACTCGCAACCTCGCGGATATGGCTCACTATCTATGCACGCTCCATGGTCGCCATCCCGGTGTCATTGATCTTGCAGCGACACATACCGTGCAAGACGGCGCGCGCACTTGGTTGCTAAAGGCCGTCGATGGCTTTGCGATTGAGCGCGGATTTTTGACAAAGCTGGTCGTGGCGGCGGGCCCCCTGCCCTCAACGCCTGGTCAGGCCGACAGCGAAGCGGCGGTAAATGGACAGCGCCACGCGCTCGATATGCTCGCGCGTTCGGATCGCAATGGCTGCGCCTTGGGTGCAGCGATGACGTTAGTGATTGATTGGCATGAAATTCGCATCATCTTAGACCATGCTGGCAAGCGGTGGGGTGTCGAAACGCCTGACTGCGCATTGCCGTCGATGGCGGATACATTGTCGGTGGCAACGGCATGCGCCGAGTCAGCGGCGATTGAGCGCGCGATGAATTTTGGCGCGCAGCAGATACTGGCGCAACATCGCGGTCTTTGGAATTTGCTGGAGGCTCGTCACATCGCCCGCGGCGAATATTGATCCGACACTTTCGGGGTTGCACCGACTACAAAGCCTGATATCGCTGGCGGGACTTTACGTTCACGTTAAGAGCAGGGCTGATTTATGCGATTCACTGGTACCAAGGATTATGTTGCCACCGATGATTTGAAGGTAGCAGTCAACGCAGCGATGACATTGCGGCGACCGCTCTTGATCAAAGGCGAGCCGGGCACGGGCAAGACAGTGCTGGCCATGGAAATCGCCAAAGCGATGAACGCGCCGCTGATCGAATGGAATATCAAATCGACGACCAAAGCGCATCAAGGCCTGTACGAATATGACGCTGTAGCGCGACTTCGCGATGGTCAGCTCGGCGATGAACGTGTTCATGATATTCGTAATTATATTCGCAAGGGCAAATTGTGGGAAGCATTCACGTCGCCCGAACTCCCCGTCCTGCTCATCGACGAAATCGACAAGGCTGACATCGAATTTCCCAATGACTTGTTGCAAGAGCTCGACCGGATGAGCTTCGACGTTTACGAAACGCACGAGACGATCACGGCGGCGGAACGCCCGATTGTGATCATCACGTCGAATAATGAAAAGGAATTGCCCGACGCCTTCCTGCGGCGTTGCTTCTTCCACTATATCAAATTCCCAGACCGCGATACGATGCAGGCGATTGTTGACGTGCACTTCCCCGGTATTCAGAAGATATTGGTGAGGAAGGCGATGGACGTTTTTTATGAAGTCCGCGATGTGCCCGGCCTCAAGAAAAAGCCTTCGACCTCGGAATTGCTTGATTGGCTCAAATTGCTGCTCGCCGAAGATATGCCGATTGATGTGCTGCAAAACCGCGATCCGACCAAGGCGATCCCGCCGCTGCACGGTGCGCTGCTCAAGAATGAGCAGGATGTGATGTTATTCGAACGATTGGCATTCATGGCACGGCGGCAGGGCAGCTGATATGACGCATAGCGGACAATGCCTATGCGGCGCGGTGACGCTGCGGATTGATGTCGACCATATCGCTGCGCGCATGTGTTGGTGCCGCGATTGCCAATATATTGCGAATGGATCAGCGACGGTGAATGCCGTGTTCCCCCATGACAGCGTGCATTTTGATGGTGAGATTCGCACGTTTTCGCGCATGGCCGACAGCGGTAATATGGTCGAGCGTGGATTCTGTCCAGCCTGCGGAACGCAGCTTTTCAGCCGCACAGTGGCAACACCCACAATCCGGATTCGGGTCGGCGTGCTGGATAATCCGAGTGCGATTGTGCCGCAGGGCTATATTTGGACGGCGTCAAAGCCTGATTGGGCGCATCTTGATCCCGCCCTTCCCGCTTTGTCGGGCCCTCCGGCTTAGTTAAGCAGAACCGCGACCACTTAGTCGGTGCGCCAGAATCATTAGAACAATGGCCATATCGCGCTTTTTGCGCAAATTGGTAAAAAGGCGGCGCTGGTGGAGCAGCGAGACCACCGCTTGACAGGCGCCCCATATGGCGCGCAGTCGCGATCCTGCTACAGTGATCGCGCGCATTTTATCATAAGTGGCGGCACTTGCCAGATGGGCACCAATAATCCGGTCAACGAAAGGTAACGCCACGCCCTGCAGCGTGCGCGCGAGTTCACCTAGATTGGCCGAATCATGGTGTCCGTCGGCAAACCAGGTGGCGCGTGCGCCCCAATTTGAGCGCGGCTCAAACGATTTTCCTGCATCACTTGCCGATTCCCCGTGACGCCGAAAATCGACAAAGGCTTCGGGCCTCAGGACAATTTTACCCAGCAGCGCGGCGCAAAAGGGGATCAGGCGATCAAAATTATTGACATAAACAGACGTTGAGCCCGCAAGGCGAGCTTGCAGCGCGACCATTAGCGTCACGACTGACATGCGCATTGCCATTTGATGCCCAAAACCATGAACTGAAAGGCAGTCTATCGGCGCGGTGAGCGCGATCCGGCGCGTCTGCGCATGGGCAATGACCCCGGTGTCCTCCAGCGTCTCGGTCACGATCCTACTGCGATGAATGACCGTAAATACAGCGGGATCGCCAAATTCAGGCGTGATTGTCGCCAGCTTCTCCGGATGCCAGATATCATCCTGATCGCAGTAGAAAATGACATCAGTGTCACACTGCGCAAACGCGTTGTAGAAGTTGTTCAAAATCCCGCGCCCGCTGGGATTGCTTGTCACCATGACAGGAAACGGGGCCACAGCGGCAAAATTAGCCAGAATGCTTAGCGTTTGATCGGTTGATCCATCATCGGACACAACAAGCTTGTCCGGCAACCATGTCTGCGCGGCTAAGCTGTCGAGCAAAGGTTGCAAGAAACGTTCGCCATTATAGGTGGCCAGCGCGATTGACACCGAAAGTTCCGCAGGGCCTGTCGTCATCGGCTAAAGCGAAACCGATAGCGCGCTCGACCGCGCATTTGCTATGGCATTTGTCATCGACGCTTCCAATTGTTCAATCATGGCATATCGCTGCCGATACAGTGATCGTTTACGTGCCGGTATGTCTAATGGATCGCGTTCGTGGCGCGTGGTTGGCAGGATGAAGAACGCGTCGTCTAACCGTTTCCCTCCCCGATCACGCCAAATCGCGTCATAGTCTAGCTGCAACGCTTGCTGTGTATCGCGGCCAAAGTAACGGCTTTTGTGGTGCCGATGTGAATCGGCAATCGCTCTGATCTCACCGATGGCTTGATCGCGACAGATCATGCGGAATAACTCGATCAACAAATCGCGCGGGCGCATACCATGCGCTGCCTTGGTTAGTGCCCGGTATTGATCCAGAATATTGGGCAAATCCCGTCCTTGAATGCCGCCGATAATGGCCACCAAACCAGAGGGTTCGGCCGCAATCGCAAAAGCAATGGTAAACAGCCGCACATCGTTATGAAACAGATTTAGCGCAACAACACCCTCCCGATTGAACCACATCGGCTTGTCAAGCAGCAGATGATAGCCCGAACCGAGCACCGACAAATCGAGCAATCGAATCTCTTGGCTGATGTCGAAGCTGAATAACGGACTCATCTGATCAGCTTGCGCAATATGATCAATGAAATGTTTGATCCGCTCAGTGGGCGTCCATGTCGCACAGAGATAGGGCGCGCGCGCCATATTATAGAGCGCGGGTTGCTGGGATAGCGTCCGTCCAAGCAGGCTTTGCGGATCGGCTGCTAAGAGTGGTTCTATCGCGACCCTATTACGATATGCAGACGCGATAAAGCGCACGCGCTCGGTCAGCGACGGCCGTGAAGCGCTTGCCACACACCGAGCCACAGCCTGCCAAATGCTGATACGATTTGCGTGCAACGACGACCTGTGCCTCTTTGAATGATTCGGATTGTTATAACCATCGGCCCGTATCGGCCGGATCGCCACCTGTCCAATCGTCGTTGCCGTAGCGTGCTTGACCATCATCGGCTCGGCGCGCTAGCGCTGTACGCATAATATATTGGATCATCACCCACATGTTCTTCAACTTCCTCGACGAACTTCGCTCCGCTGGTATCCCCGCCAGCATGAAGGAGCATCTCGTGCTGCTCGAAGCGCTCGACCGCGATGTGATTGAGCGCAATCCGGAAGAATTCTATTATCTGTCTCGCGCGACCTTCGTCAAAGATGAATGGCTGCTTGATCGCTTTGATCAGGTCTTCGCCAAAGTCTTCAAGGGCATTATCACCAGCTATGGCGAGCAAGCCGCTGATATCCCCGAAGACTGGCTTAAAGCCGTCGCTGAAAAATTCCTGACGCCCGAAGAGATGGAAGCAATCAAGTCGCTTGGCTCGTGGGATGAGATTATGGAGACGCTCAAAAAACGGCTCGAAGAACAGCAAAAGAAGCATGAGGGCGGCAATAAATGGGTCGGCACTGGCGGCACCTCACCCTATGGCAATTCTGGTTATAACCCTGAAGGCGTGCGGATCGGCGGCGAGAGCAAACATGGCCGCGCGCTCAAAGTATGGGACAAGCGCGACTTCAAAAATCTCGATTCGACTAAGGAATTGGGCACGCGCAACATCAAGATCGCGCTGCGCCGCCTGCGCAAATTTGCGCGCACGGGTGCGCTTGATGAACTTGACATCGACGCAACCGTCAGCGGGACCGCGCGGCAGGGCTGGCTCGATATCCATATGCGCGCCGAACGTCGTAATGCGATCAAATTGCTCTTGTTCCTTGATGTTGGTGGGTCAATGGATCCGCATATCAAGCTGTGCGAAGAATTGTTCAGCGCGGCGACGAGCGAGTTCAAAAATCTGGAGTTTTTCTATTTCCACAATTGCCCTTACGAAGGCGTGTGGAAGGATAATAAGCGCCGTTTCGCCGAACGCACCCCGACATGGGATATCCTTCACAAATATGGCCATGATTATAAAGTGATCTTCGTTGGCGATGCCGCGATGAGCCCCTATGAAATCAGCCATCCCGGCGGCTCGGTCGAACATTTCAACGAGGAATCGGGATCGGTCTGGATGCAGCGGCTGACCAACACTTATCCTGCGGCGGCGTGGCTTAACCCTGTGCCCAAAGAGCATTGGGGCTATTCGCAGTCAACCAAATTGCTCAAGGACGCGATGAAGGATCGCATGTATCCCCTCACGCTATCGGGCCTTGATGACGCGATGCGCGAGCTGGTGCGTAAGCATTAGACAGCGGTATGACATCAGGGAGAGTGCCTTCGTCTTTGCGAGCGTAAGCGAAGCAATCCAGCTTATCCTCAAGCAGTCTGGATTGCCGCGTCGCTGGGGCAGTTGCCCCAGCCTATCCTGAGCGGCTGGCTTGCCAGCCAGTCGAAGGGCTCCTCGCAAAGACGATCAACCTAAGGTCATCACGTTCTAATCCTGCCGGTCGAGCTCCTTATCGAGCCGCAGGCTGCACCGCCAAAAGAAGAAAGCAGGTATCAATCCGAGCCAGGCCGCGCCGTAGAGTACCCAGCGTACGCTTGCTTCGCCGGCCATTGGCTGGACTATATCGGATAGCATGCCAAAGAATAAAGGCCCGAGGCCAAGCCCAATCAGATTCTGGCAAAATAGCATGACGGCGCTCGCCACGGCGCGAGTCTCGGGTCGCACCAGGCCTTGCACGCTGGCATAAGTGGGCCCGTAATAGAGGCTGTTGAGCATTGTCGGGATAAACAGAAGCGCGACAGCTGCGATCCAGCTGTCAGCGAAATAGGTGGCGAACATGATTGGCGGCGCGATGAACATGCCAATTGCAGGCGCCGTCAAGACGTGGCGACGATTGGTCCGGCCATAGCGACTGGCGAGCTTTCCCCCGAGCCATGTGCCCAATATGCCCGCAGCGCCGGCGACGACACCCAACCAAAATCCGGTTTCACTCGCGCTGAGGCCATGGGTGCGCATGAAGAATATCGCTGTCCACGTCGTTTTGCCGTAACTGAGGAATGACGCGAACGAACCCGCGCATAGCAACAAGACAAAAGCCGGAGACCCGAATATTTCCGTCAGCGCTGATCTCAAATCTGGTCGCGGCGCGGCCCCGGCGGTCGCGCGCAGTTCGGTTGCCGCCGCTCTCATCCGGGGATCTTTGATGGCCAACCAGACTATCAGCGCGAGCGCGATTCCCGGTGCGCCAACGACGACAAAGGCCATGCGCCATCCAATTGTATCGGCCAGAACGCCGCCGATAATCATCCCAAGCAACGTGCCAATCGGTATCCCGAGCGCATAAAAGGCCATAGCCGCCGGACGCTCTGCAGGCGGCGCCAGATCGGCAATCAGTGAATGCGCGGCGGGCGTGCATCCTGCCTCTCCAACACCGACCCCAATGCGGGCGGCGAGCAATTGCCCAAAACTCTGCGCAAGGCCGCACAGCGCCGTCATGCCCGACCAGATGACCAAAGCAACCGAAATCAATCCAACCCGATTAGTGCCGGGGCGGTCGGCAAATCGGGCAATTGGTATGCCAAGCACGGTGTAGAACAAGGCAAAGGCCAGCCCCGTCATCAGGCCAATCTGTGTGTCAGACAAACCCAAATCCTTTCTGATCGGCTCAGCAAGGATATTGACAATCTGACGATCCAAAAAATTGAAGACATAAACGAGCAGCAATATCCACAGCACAAGCCTAAGCGAACTTGGCGCGCCTTCCGTTACGGCACGCTTTACCTCACCCGCTTGTGAAACCATGAACCGCTCTCCTCACCCCATTTTGGGCTATCGTGCATGGCAATGAAGGCGATGACAAGCGCTCAGATTTCCAAAACCTACGCTTGACACTCACCAATCAAAGCCGCTTGATGATTGGGAAAAGCCAGATGAGGATGACCCTATGAATTTTCAATTTTCGGAAGATGCCGAAGCGCTGCGTGATCAGGCGCGCAAATTCCTTGATGCCAAATCGACGCGTGACAAGGCGCGTGCGGTGATGGATGGCTCTGCTGCGAGCGATGCGGGGCTGTGGCAGGAGATTGTGGCGCTGGGCTGGACCGCGCTACGCATTCCTGACGAACATGGCGGACTTGGCCTCTCGGTCTTGGAACTGTGCGTGCTCGCTGAAGAAGTTGGCCGTGCGCTTTCGCCTGTCCCCTTCACGTCGTCAGTGCTGCTTGCAACCGAAGCGCTGCTGATTGGTGGCACTGACGCGCAGAAGGCGAAATGGTTGCCCAAGCTCGCCGACGGCTCAGCGATTGGCACGGTGGCGCTCGGCGAAGGCACGGCAGCGGCTCCGGGCGGAAAATCATCGCTTACCGTCAGCGGTGGGAAGATCAGCGGCGCCAAGCTACCCGTGCAGGACGCAGAACTTGCCGACTTTGTGATCGTAAGCGGCGCCGATGGCCTCTATCTGGTCGATATGACCGCAGCGGGCATTACGCGCGAGGCGGTGAACACGATCGATTTGGTACGCAAATCGGGCAAAATCAGCTTTGCCGATACGCCTGCTGGCGCTTTGTCCGGCGGTCGCGAAACACTTGAAAGCTTCCTGCAATCGTCGGCGGTTTTGCTCGCCTTTGAAGGGGTTGGGGGCGCTGATGCGGCGATGGAAATGGCCGTTGCCTATGCCAAAGACCGGGTTGCATTCGGCAACAAGATTGGCGGATATCAAGCGGTGAAACACCGCTGTGCTGACATGTATATCAAAAACCAATTGGCGCGCAGCCATGCTTATTACGGGGCATGGGCGTTGCTGACGGGAGCGCCCGAACTAGCCCAAGCCGCGGCGGGTGCGCGCGTGGCGGCGATTGATGCGTTTCAGTTTGCGGCCGAAGAGAATGTCCAGTTGCACGGCGGCATCGGTTTTACATGGGAATGTGATTGCCAATTTTTCTACCGGCGCGCGCGGTTGCTCGCACTCACGCTTGGATCGAAGGCGCATTGGGCGGATCGTCTTGTGCGTGGGCTCGAACAACGCAACACACCAATGTCTGTTTGAAGAGGATCTGAAAGATGGATTTTAACGATACCGCCGAAGAAGCCGCTTACCGCGCCAAAGCCAGCCAGTGGATTGCCGCCAATATCGGCAGCGTCGAAACGTCGCACGGCACGCGCGCTGAGTCAGTCGCTGCCGCCAAGGCGTGGCAGAAGCTCAAATATGACGCTGGCTATGTTGGCATCACCTGGCCCAAAAGCGTGGGTGGTCAGGGCGGCACGCCGATGCAGCAAATCATCTTCAATCAGGAAGAATCGAAACGCAGCGCACCAACGGGCCTCTATGCCATCGGTCTTGGCATGTGCATCCCCACGGTTTTCACCCACGGGCTGACCCAGGATATTTTTGACCGCTACGTGCCCATCGCGATGCGCGGCGAGGAAGTCTGGTGTCAGCTCTTTTCCGAACCCGCTGCCGGTTCCGACCTGGCGGGTATCCGCACACGGTCCGAACGCGACGGTGATGACTGGGTGATCAACGGCCAAAAAGTGTGGACATCGGGCGCGCATCTTTCGGATTATGGCATCGTCGTGACTCGTACCGATCCGAGCGTGCCCAAGCATAAGGGTCTGACGATGTTCATCGTCAATATGAAGGCTCCCGGCGTCGACGTCCGCCCGATCAAGCAAATGTCGGGTGGTTCTGAATTTAACGAAGTCTTTTTCACTGACGTGCGCGTGGCGGACAGCCACCGGCTGGGAGATGTCGGCAATGGCTGGCAAGTTGCGCTGACGACGCTGATGCACGAACGCGTTGCGGTCGGCGGTAAGCCCGCTACGGCACCGGGCGTGAGAGAGATGATCGAACTCGCCAAGGCCATCGACCTTGAGGAGGGCAATGCGCTTGAGCAAAGTCATGTCCGCCAGAAGATTGCCGAAATCTATATTCAGGATCAGGGCATCTCGCTCACGCGGATGCGGACAATTTCCGCACTGTCGTCAGGGCGGACGCCAGGGCCTGAATCGTCAATCTCAAAGGTCGTCGTGGCCAAGATGATGCAGGAAATGGGCGCGTTTGCGGCGGATATGTCCGAAAGTGCGGGGATGTTGAGTGGCGGCGATACCCTGCCACACCTCGATCGATTGCAACAGAGCTATATCGGGGCCGCAGGTTTGCGAATTGCGGGCGGGACTGACGAAATCCTGCGCAACATCATTGCAGAACGCGTGCTCGGCCTGCCCGGCGACATGCGGCCCGATAAGAATCTGCCATTTAGCGATTCGGTGAAGGCTGCCGCCTAATCGAACGGGCGTGAAGAGGGGCGTGGTCAGCTTAGCGGCTGACATGCCCCTCTGAGCCATTTACAAGCTCATACAGAACATTTCAAGAACATATGGTAGGTAGGTAGCCAAGACAGGCCTCAGCGTGCTCACGGCGCTTAAGATGGCCCTGCCGACCCCAAGTCATTAATACAGCAGATAGCCAGCCCGTGCCTCAACCCACGCCGCCTCATCCGCCAGTGCCAACCGATCAAGATCATCCGGCGTCGCCGCCGCATCATCGACCCATAAGCGCAAGCCCGGGCCGCCGTTAATCACGTCAATCGCCAATTTCCCGACCTCATATTCATAGGGAAAATCGCGCCACAGATCATAATCGGGGTAGAGCGCGCGGATCGCCTTGAACGCGAGCGCTTGCACGCGCCAAGGCTTGAACGCGCTGTGATCATAGCCACGACCTTCAGCATGGATATGAACACCATTACATAATTGCTTGTTATGCTTATGAAAGGTCGGTTCGAACCAACAGTCACGCACGGTGCATCCCACCAGCCAGTGCGGCGCCATGCGGCGCATTTCGGCGATCACGGCCTTGGCATCGATATCGGGTGCGCCAAACAGTTCGAGCGGGCGCGTTGTCCCCCTGCCCTCGCTCAGCGTCGTACCTTCAAGCATTACCGTGCCCGCATAAGCGCGTGCCATCGCGACGTTGGGGGCGTTGGGGCTGGGGTTTATCCAGATGCGCTCTTCGGACGGCCAACCAAACCTTGGCGCGTCGTCAGGCACATAGCCCTCCATCGCGATCACTTGATAATCAACATCTAGTTTGAAATGATCGACGAACCAGTTCCCAAGCTCACCCAGCGTTAACCCGTGGCGCATTGGAATAGGCCCTGCGCCCACAAAGCTTTCCCACCCCGGCAACAAGGCCAACCCCTCGACCGGGCGGCCAGCGGGATTGGGGCGATCAAGCACGATCACCGTCTTGCCATGCGCAGCCCCGGCTTCGAGCAGATAGAGCAGGGTGGTGATGAAAGTGTAAATCCGGCAACCAAGGTCCTGCAAATCGATCAGCACCACGTCGAATGTCGAGAGCATCTGCCCGGTCGGCCGCCGCACCTCGCCGTAAAGGCTGAACACCGGAATGCCGTGCGTCGGATCGGTGAAGTCAGGCGACTCGACCATATTATCCTGCTTGTCACCGCGCAGGCCGTGCTGTGGGCCAAAAGCCGCGCTGATGTTGATATCGCCCAGTGCAATCAGCGCATCAAGCGAATGGGTAAGGTCAGCCGTCACCGAAGCGGGGTGCGCAACGAGCGCCACCCTCTTGCCACGGAGCGGCGCACGTAGCGCGGGGTCGGCCAGCAGGCGATCTAGTCCAGTTTTCATGGACCCCCGAATGCCGGAAGCGTCAACGCAAAGCAATCGGGGTGATGAAAATCAGGCGTGCCGGGCGGGTGCGCAAGTGCCCAATAGGATTTAGTGCCGTTGGTTTCTTCGATGACGGCGGAAAGGCCGATTTGCCACGGAGTGTTGCCCGTGAAAAATGGGGCTGACGCGAGGTCTGTTGCGACCATGAGGTGGATTCGATCCTTGCTTCGCACGAAATCAAGTTGCGGAGGATCGATCGACAGATCGTTCATGTCGAGACGATAGTCAGCAAATTGATAGGCAGCCCAGGCCATCGAAGGCGCAAAGTTGAATTCGCCATATCGTTTCTCGCCTGGCCGTCTCACAAATGCCTCAAAACATGTTGTTCTCCACAGCTCATCCCGTCGATTTCCATCGTCGACCGGCTCGGGAAGCGTGATAGTTTCGGTGTCGCCAAGCAGCCAATATTCAACGCACATCTGCCCCAATGCTGATCGAGCCAAACAAGCGTGAATGGAAAATAAGGACGATGCGGGCGTTTCGGGATGGCAAATGAGAGGCAGGGTTTCACCATCGAGCTGTTGAGGCGCGGTGTGGGCGGTGGGGACCATGTGCCGCTTTACCGGTGGGCGATAATGTTATGGACGGTGCCCACAGGTAAGTCCCCATCGCCGATTGGCAACAATCGCAAGCGCCGCACCGCCAATTGTGCAACCGCTTCAGCAGATGATTGCAAGGTCTCGCCATTTGCACCGCGCGGCAGGCCACTGATCACCGTCATTTCGCTCGATTTGGCGATAACATCGCCTTTGCCCAGACACCAGTCCCACGCAAAGCCCGGTGCATGGTCGCGACTGGCGGCGATGTGATGGCCTGCAAGGCCGACTGCCGCGATATCAGCTTTGGATTTATCGCCGGCGATCAGAACCTGCCGCACAGCTTCAACATAGAGCATCGTGATCAGTTGTTCGGCTTCTTCGATCAGCGGGTCTGGCCCGGGTCTGTCAAAGGTCGCGGCCCTGTCGCAGGCGTGACGCAGTAAGTCGCGCGCCGCCTCGGTCATCGCGAAATGGATATGGGCGATTCGGTTTGGTGTGGCCTCCCCGTCGGATGCGATCATCGCCGCCCACACTTCGCCTTGTTCATGCGATGACGCGAGCCCGATGGCATGGATGCTACCCAAAGCAAAACTCCCGTGTTAAGCGCGCTCGCGCTATGACTGACTTTTCATCTGACCTCTTACGCACTCTCGAAGCGCGCGGCTATATCCATCAATTGACTGACGGGGCTGGTCTGGACTCGTTCGCAACGTCGCAGATCATTTGTGGTTATGGCGGATTTGATGCGACCGCCCCTTCGCTCCATGTCGGCAATCTTGTGCTAATCATGATGCTGCGTCGTCTGCAACAGGCGGGGCACAAACCCATCGTCCTGATGGGCGGCGGCACGACTAAGGTCGGCGATCCGTCGGGGAAGGACGAGAGCCGCAAGCTGCTGACCAATGATGATATCAATGCCAATATCGCCTCAATCCGGGGCGTGTTCGAACGTTTTCTGGTCTTTGGCGATGGGCCGACCGATGCGGTTATGGTCAATAATGCCGATTGGCTCGACGCGCTTGAATATGTGCCCTTCCTGCGCGACGTGGGCAAGCATTTCACGATCAACCGGATGCTTGCATTCGATTCAGTCAAACTAAGGCTCGATCGTGAACAGCCGCTGACCTTCCTCGAATTCAACTATATGATCCTTCAGGCCTATGATTTCCTTGAGCTGTCGCGGCGCTCGGCCTGCCGGTTGCAGATGGGCGGATCGGATCAATGGGGCAATATCGTCAACGGGATTGAATTGACGCGGCGGATTGACGGCGTTCAGGTGTTTGGCGTCACGACGCCGCTGATCACCACCGCTGATGGTGCCAAGATGGGCAAGACGGCATCGGGCGCGGTGTGGCTCAACCCCGATTCGCTGCCTGATTATGACTATTGGCAATTCTGGCGAAATACGCAGGATGCCGATGTCGGTCGTTTCCTGCGGCTGTTCACCGATATTTCGCTTGAAGACATATCCAGACTGGAGGCTTTGGAAGGCAGCGAGATTAATGCCGCCAAGGTCGCGCTCGCCAATGCGGCAACGGCAATGTGCCGGGGTGCTGAAGCGGCTGCCCGCGCCGAGGCCACCGCGCAAAAGACGTTTGCAGACGGCGGCGTTGGCGATAATCTGCCCACCTTAACCGTTGGCGCGCCCGCAATTTCGATCATTGATGCGCTTACCGGGCTCGGCTTGGTTACATCAAAAGGCGAAGCCAAACGCCTGATCAAGGGCGGCGGCGCGCGAATCGACGGCGTTCAGGTCAGCGACGAAAATGCAGCTGTAACGATGGGCGACGCTCCCATTCGCATTTCGGCGGGCAAAAAACTCCACGGCGTGCTCACACGCGGCTGATACCCCTCGAAACCGGATCAAATCGTGCGCCCCGGTTAAGGACTTTGGCAGGGCAGCACCTTCATAAGCTTCTCACAATTCTGGCGTGGGAAAGTTTAGCCGGAGGTTCGAATGCCAATTTTTGCGCGTGTGGAAGATGATGATCGTCGCGGCGATCCCCGTTATTATGTTGATCTGCCAACGGTTCTGCTCGAATCGGAACGCTGCTCGGAACAGGTGATGATCGTCAACGTCGCGCGGCTGGGCTTCCTCGCGCGAACGCGGCTCATTTACCGCACTGGCGAACCAGTTTCGATTGAGCTTCCCGGCCTTGGCCTTTTGCGCAGCCGGATCATCTGGTGCCGGAGCGGCTTCGTCGGCGGGCAGTTTTTGCGCCCGATTGATCCGCTTGAGTTAGCCTGAATGTAGCAAGGGAACGGCCGCGTCGCGTTCAAACAGATAGAGCGCAATCCGTGCGGCCTGTCCTCGCTCACCCGTCAGGCCGCCGTCGCGATCAACAAGCAACCGCGCATCGTCGGTCGCGGTTGCAATGAGCGAGCCGAGCAGTTCGGGCGTTGCTAGCTTGAACTCCGCCTCCCCCGATTGCCTGGTGCCCAGCACCTCCCCTGCCCCGCGCAGCCGCAAATCTTCCTCGGCAATTCGGAAGCCATCATTGGTCTCACGCATCAACGCCAATCGCGCCCGCGCGGTTTCGCTGAGCGCGCCGCTCCGCAGCAGCAAGCAAATCGATTTTTCCGATCCCCGCCCAACGCGCCCGCGCAATTGATGAAGCTGCGCCAATCCAAACCGCTCGGCCTCCTCGATGATCATCAGCGTCGCATTGGGCACGTCGACACCCACTTCGATAACTGTGGTCGCCACAAGCACCGATAGATCACCGCGGTGGAAACGGGCCATGACGGCATCTTTCTCCGCTGGCTTCATGCGGCCATGGACGAGACCGATTCTGTCGCCAAAGCGCAGCGCCAGCGTCGCCGCGCGTGCTTCTGCCGCTGCCCGGTCGCTCAGCTCATTCTCTTCGACCAGCGGGCACACCCAATAGCTTTGGCCACCGGCTTCAAGATGGCGCGCCAGGCCATTGACGACTTCATCAAGCCGATCGACCGAAACCACGCGCGTCTCAATCGGCTGACGCCCTGGCGGCATTTCATCAAGGCGGCTTACATCCATTTCGCCATAATGGCTTAGCGTCAACGTGCGCGGAATGGGCGTTGCCGTCATGACAAGCAGATGAGGCGGCACTTCGGCCTTTTGCGTGAGGAGCAGCCGCTGCGCGACGCCAAAGCGGTGCTGCTCGTCAATCACCGCGAGCGCCAGATTGCGGTAAGTAACCGCCTCTTGAAAAATGGCGTGCGTCCCGATCAATATGTCGATGGCCCCGTTCGCCAGACCCATCAGCGTGGCCTCACGCGCGCGGCCCTTATCGCGGCCGGTCAGCACCGCCACATTGATTGGCAGGCCTGCCAATTGCCGCGAAATCGTCTCATAATGTTGTCGCGCGAGAATTTCAGTCGGCGCGAGAAGCGCTGCCTGCGCCCCGGCTTCAACCGCAATCAGCATCGAATTGAGCGCAACGACGGTCTTGCCCGATCCGACATCGCCTTGCAGCAAGCGGAGCATCGGCGTGGCCTGCGCCACATCGCCTTCAATCTCGCGAATCGTGCGCGCTTGGGCCCCGGTGAGCGCGTAGGGCAAATGCAGCTTATCGCGCAGCCGACCGTCGCCGTTCAGCGGCAAACCCCGCCGCCGCCGCGAAGACGCCCGCACCAGCATCAGCGCGAGTTGGTTGGCGAAGACTTCGTCATAAGCCAGCCGCATCCGCGCCTGCTCATCGCCGGGATGGCTATGCACCGCCTCGACTGCATCGCGCCATGAAGGCCAGCCGCGACGCGCCTTCAGGCTTGGCTCGATCCATTCGGGTAACACCGGCGCTCGGTCAAAGGCTTGCGCAGCGAGTTGCCCCAGCCGCCGCGCGGTTATCCCTTCCGACAAGGGATAGACGGCCTCACTCGTTGGCAGCTTTGCACCCTCCTCCGGCGCGAGCACATAATCGGGATGAACAATCTGCCGCTCCATTCCGTACTGCTCAAGCCGCCCCGAAACGAGTTTGGTTACGCCCAGCGGCAGCAATTTGCGCGCATAACCCCCGCCTCCGCCAAAATAAGTGAGCGTCAGCCAATCGCCATTGCTATCCACCGCCTGAATGCGAAACGGGCTCCGCGCGCCGCCGGCTTTATATTCAACCGGCGTTACCTCAACGCTGATCACGCTCCCAAGCGGGGCATCATCAAGCTTTTCAACGCGCTGACGCCGGATCATGCCGGTGGGCAGATGGAACAGCAGATCGATGATCCGCGCGAGGCCCAGCCGCCCCAGCGGTCGCGCCAAGCCACTGCCGACACCTTTCAAGGCTTCAATCTCTGTAAAGAGCGGGTTGAGGATATCGGGTCGCATGTCTATCGGGTTCATCTTACCCCAGTCGGCAGGCAGCGCAAATGCCCGTCGACCAATTGTCGTTGGACCTAGATGAACACTCAAGATCGCCTCAAACGCCTCAAATTCCGCAGCTCGCACCGTGGCACGCGTGAGGCCGATATGATGATTGGCCATTTCTTTGACGCGCACGGCGCGGATTGGGGAGAGGCCGAGATCGACTGGTTCGAGGCTTTCCTTGAAGAACAGGATGTTGATATCATGGCATGGGCGCTGGGTACACAGCCTGTGCCCGAGCGCTGGACGGGGCCGCAGATGGCGGCATTTTGCAAGCTCGATTATCTAAATCCGCCTGCCTGATATGGAGAACCTTCCCCGGATTCTGGGTGCTGCCGCGCCACTGACGCTCGCTGGCGTGCCTAATGGCTTTTTGCCTTGGCTGCTGACGGATTTAGCACGCGCCGCAGCCGGGCGTGCCCTCTATATCGCTGCCGACGAAGCCGCGATGCGCAGCGTTGCCGATACGGCGCACTTCTTTGCGCCCGAAATCGAGGTGCTATCGTTTCCAGCATGGGATTGCCTGCCTTATGATCGCGCCTCGCCGTCGCTGAAGACCACGTCGGAACGCTTGGCGACGCTCGCATCGCTACAACGGCCGCGTAAGGCCCCCCAGCTGATTGTCACGACGATCAACGCGGTAAGCCAGCGCGTCTTGACGCCGTTCCGCATTCGCCAGCTAACCGCCGCGCTCAAACCCGGTGAGCGGATTGACCGCGATCAACTTGCCAAGATGCTGCAAGCCAACGGCTATGTCCGCACTGATACGGTTGCCGACTCAGGCGAATATGCGATTCGCGGAAGTCTGGTCGATCTATTCCCAAGCGGTGCCCCTCATGCGCTGCGGCTTGATTTCTTTGGTGATGAAATCGAAAGCATCCGCGCCTTTGATCCCGCCGATCAACGCAGCATTGGCCCGGTTCCCTCATTCACCTTGCTCCCTGCCGCCGAAAGCTTGCTTGACGAAGATGGCATCAAGCGGTTCCGCAGCCGCTACCGCGAAGCCTTTGGCGCGGCGGCGACGGGTGACCCGCTCTATCAGGCAGTGTCCGAGGGTCGACGCCTAGCGGGCATGGATCATTGGCTCCCTCTGATTGAAGATAAGCTCGTGACGCTATTCGACCATGTTGGTGATCAACTTGTGGTGGTGCGTGACGCTGGCAGTGTCGGTGCGGCCCAAGCGCGTTTTGAATCGATTACTGACTATCATGCGAATCGCATACGTGCGCAAAGCAGCGATCCGGGTAGCTATCGCCCCCTGCCCGCGCACGCACTTTACCTGAGCGCTGAGGAGTGGGAACGACAGATCGAAGCCCGCGCCATCCATTTGGCAACGCCGTTCAGCGAACCGCCGTCAGCCACAGTGATCGACTTCGAAATTGAAGCGGCGCGTGATTTTTCGCCTGAGCGCGGACGCGGCGATAATCTGTATGATGCCGCCAATGCCCACGCAGCCGGACTGGCGCTCGCCAAGCGCGGGCTGATCATCGCGACTTATTCAACCGGATCGCGCGAGCGGCTGATGGGCTTGCTAGCCGATCACGCGATGAAGCGGCTTGTGATTGCAGACAGCTGGCAGCAAGCGCAGGGCCTTGCGGCGACAGGGCAAACGGCGCTCATCATCTTGCCGCTCGACCATGGCTTTACCACGCCAACGCTCGCGCTGCTTACCGAGCAAGACTTGCTCGGCGACCGATTGGTACGCCGCGCCAAGCGCAAAAAGAGCGCGGACGCGTTCCTGAGCGAACTGGCGACGCTGACGCCGGGTGACTTGGTCGTCCATACTGAACATGGCATTGGACGGTATGACGGCTTGACGTCAATTCCCGTTGGCAATGCGCCGCATGACTGTGTGGCGCTCTCTTATGCCGGCGGTGACAAGCTCTACGTTCCGGTTGAGAATATCGACGTTCTGTCGCGCTACGGATCGGAAAGCGACGGCGTTACGCTCGACAAGCTTGGCGGGCTTGGCTGGCAAACACGCAAAGCGCGGATGAAGCAGCGCATTCGCGAAATTGCGGGTGACTTAATCGCAACAGCGGCGCTGCGGGCGCTGCGCGAAGCCGATACCGCGCTCCCCGGCACTGACTATGCGGCGTTTGTTGATCGCTTCCCTTACGCTGAAACCGATGATCAAGACCGCGCCATTTCCGAAGTGCTTGACGATCTCGCCTCGGGCAAGCCGATGGACCGGCTGATTTGCGGTGATGTTGGCTTTGGCAAAACCGAAGTCGCGTTGCGCGCAGCTTACATTGCTGCAATGGCCGGGATGCAGGTGGCGATCATTTGCCCCACAACATTGCTTGCGCGGCAGCATTATTCAACCTTTGTCGAACGTTTCCACGGCCTGCCGCTGCGGATTGGTCGCTTGTCTCGGCTCGTGCCCGCTGGCGAGGCCAAGAGCGTCAAAGAAGGCGTGCAAGATGGCACCATCGATATCGTCATCGGCACGCATGCGATTCTTGCTAAAGGTTTGAAATTCAAGGCATTAGGCCTTGTTATTGTTGATGAAGAACAACGCTTTGGCGTGACGCATAAAGAGCAATTGAAGGCGCTCAAGACCGACGTTCATATGCTCACCCTCACTGCAACTCCAATTCCTCGCACGCTGCAAATGGCGATGTCGGGCTTGCGCGAACTATCGGTGATCCAAACGCCACCCGTTGATCGGCTCGCGGTGCGCACTTATGTCATTCCCTGGGATCCGGTTGTGCTGCGCGAAGCGCTGCTGCGTGAACATTATCGCGGCGGGCAAAGCTTTTTCGTCGTGCCGCGTATTGCCGACTTGCCCGATATTGAGGAATTCCTGCGCGAAGCCATCCCCGAAATCTCGTTCGTAGTGGCGCACGGCCAAATGGCCCCGACTGAGGTTGAGGAACGAATGTCAGCCTTTTACGACCGCAAATATGATGTCCTGCTCTCAACGACGATCATTGAAAGCGGCATTGATATCCCAAGCGCCAATACGATGATCATTCACCGGGCTGATCGTTTTGGTCTGGCGCAACTCTATCAATTGCGCGGTCGCGTTGGTCGCGCAAAGACACGCGCTTATGCCTATATGACGACCGCCCCGCAGCGCATATTGACGGAAACGGCTGAGCGGCGATTGAAAGTCTTGTCCGATATCGACAGCCTTGGCGCTGGGTTCCAGATTGCCAGCCATGACCTTGATATTCGCGGTGCCGGCAATTTGTTGGGTGACGAACAATCGGGCCAAATCCGCGAAGTCGGCTTTGAGCTTTACCAATCAATGCTTGAAGAGGCGATTATGGACGCGAAGGCTGGTGGCCTTGTCGAACCCAAGACGCGCGACCTGAGCCCTCAGATTACCGTCGATGCACCGATCCTGATCGCTGAGGATTATGTGCCCGATCTCAATTTGCGCATGAGCCTTTATCGGCGGCTGAATGAAATTGAAGAATCGCAGGAAATCGAGGCATTTGCCGCTGAACTGATCGACCGCTTTGGTAAATTGCCTGAACCAACCGAAAATCTGCTGACTCTCATGACGGTCAAGCTCAACGCACGCAAAGCGCATATCGCCAAAATCGACGTGGGGCCGCGCGGTGCCTTGGTCAGTTTCTGGAACGATAGCTTCCCCGATATTCCAGGGCTCTTGGCTTATGTTGCGCGGCTCGGTGGCATTGCGAAGCTGCGGCCTGACAATAAGCTCAGCATTTCACGCGCATGGAGCGATCCCAAGGCAAGGCTCAATGGTGCGCTTCAACTATCCCGGGGCTTAGCGAAAATTGTCAATTAGGCCAGCGAGACACCAAAAGCTCAAGTGCGCTTGCCGACAGCGCCTCAGCACAGAGGAACCCCTGATAATAGTTGCAGCCTTCGCGCGCGAGCAAGCTTAGCTGTTCTTCGGTCTCGACACCTTCGGCAATCACGGCGAGTCCGAGCGAGCGGGCCATATCGATCACGCCGCGCACCACAATACGGTCGCGCGTTGATCCGGCGATATCTTGCGCCAGCTTCTTGTCGATCTTGAGATAATCGAGCGGCAAGGCCTTCAAATAAGCTAGGCTTGAATAGCCCGTTCCGAAATCATCAATCGCCACGCGGCAGCCCCCGGCCCTAAGCGCCGCCAACAGCGCCGCCGCCGCATTCAAATCTTCGATCAAGCCGCTTTCGGTGACTTCAACGGTCAGCTTGCCGCGCGGGAAGCCGCTTGCATCGATCATGGCGAGGAAATTTTCGGCAAAGCCAGCGCGGCCTATGTCGCTCGCGGTGATATTGACTGCCAATCGCAAGCCGGAGAGCGCGGACGGCCACAGCGCAGCTTGGCTTGCCGCACGGTGCTGAATATGCTGCGACAAGGCCAGAAGATAATCAGATTGCTCGGCGACCGCAAACAAAGTCGCCGCACCGAGCTCACCGTGGATAGGATGCTTCCACCGCGCCAGCGCCTCAACCCCAATAATCCTGCCCGTCGGCACCGACACTTGCGGTTGGAACAGCATTTCGATTTCATCATTATCAAGCGCTTTGCGCAAATCCGCCTGAAGCGAATGATCGCGGGCTGCGGCACTTTGTTCGGCATGGTTGATAACCCGAATGCGGCCTTGGTCGGTGGCCTTTGCATCCGCCAAAGCGGCACTTGCCCGGCGCAGGATATGCGTTGCATCACCGTCACCGGGGTCATTTTCAACGATGCTAATCCGCGATGACAAAGACACGAGATGAGATCCCGAAAGTAAGGGCTTTTCGATTTGTTCGGCCAGATGTTCGGCAAGAATCAGTGCCCGGTCTTCGCCGATGGCCCCGTCAAGCCCAATGATGAATTCTGCGCCCGCGGTCCGCGCAATCATTGATCTTTTGCCGCCGCTTTCGGCGACCAGCGGCCCAATCAGACGCGCCACAATTTGCAGCAATTGGTCGCCGGTGTCGCGTCCAAACGCAGTATTGATCATTTCAAAGCGCGTGATCGAAATCAACATTACATAAAAAGATGCATTGCGCCGCGCCATCCGCACATCAATCCAGCGCCGCGCAGACGCCGCATCGCGCAGCCCGGTTAGCGGATCACGACCACCGCGAATATCAGCCTCACTGGCGAGAATTTCGATTGTGCCAAACAGGAGGTTAGTGCCGGTTTCGATCCGCAAATGGTGCGCGACGCGCGCATCGTCGTTATCAACCCCTCGCAAATCATGCGTAAATGCCGTCGCCTTTCCACTCCTGCGCAAACGCCGCATCGCCGCGCGCGCCACCGGACGGTCGGCGGCGGCAAGCAGCCCGATTAATGAAGATGCCTCAATATCGGTTGACGTCAGGCCAAGCCGCGCCCGCAATGCCTCGCTAATCAAGGCTTTTCCGCTGCTGACATCGGCTTGCCAACTGAGAGCCTCGCCTTGATCCAGGCCACGCCGTTGCTCAACCGCACGCCATCCACCAGCTAATCGAACGGCATGACGCTCGGCAAAACGTAGGCTCTGAACGAATTCGGCTTCTTTGAAAGGGCTTGCCAGATAATGCGTCGCGCCTGCTTCAATAAGCAAATCGAGCGAGCCAATATCGGTTCGTGAAACAAGCACCAGTAGTGCTGCCGCGTTGACTTCAACAGCGTCAGCAAGCGAGCGAACCGCCGCCAACCCATCGCCAAATGAACCGCGAGCATCGACAACCGCGATCATCGCGCCGCTCGCAACAAAGCGCTGCTCAGCATTGTCAGCACGCCGCGCCGCAATTGTTTGCCATCCGGCATTGGCAGTCGCGCTGGCAAGCTCATCGCGGTGACGAAAAGACAACAGAAATAGAGGCGCCGGTGCGCCTAGGTGCCTGTCCCTTGCTTCATCGTCAGCCAAGTTATTTCCAATCGTGCGTCTTTGGTGACCCTAGCTGCCTGCTTGGCGAACGCCAACACTTGTTAGACGCTTGCTCGAAACCGTGTGAAGGCTTAGCACCATCGCATGGATAAACGACCAGCCTTGCTAAATGATCAATTCGGGCGTGGGATCAGCTATGTGCGGCTTTCACTGACCGATCGCTGCGATATGCGCTGCCGCTATTGCATGGCCGAAGATATGACTTTTCTGCCGCGTGCTGAGATTTTGAGCCTTGAAGAGATTGCCACATTGGCGGGCAAATTCGTATCGCGCGGCGTCACCCGCATTCGCTTGACCGGCGGCGAGCCATTGGCGCGCAGAGGGGCCGTTGAAGTCGCCCGCGCGATTGGCGCTTATCTTGGTAACGGCCTTCAAGAATTGACGCTTACCACCAACGCAACACGCCTGCGCGATTATGCGCACGGATTGGCGGCGGCGGGCGTCAAGCGGATCAACGTCAGCCTTGACAGCCTCAATCCCGACACCTTCCGCTATGTGAGCCGAACGGGCGATCTGGCGCGCGTGCTTGATGGCATTCAGGCGGGCAAAGCGGCAGGGCTTGCGATCAAAATTAACATGGTTGCACTCAAGGGCCTTAACGAAGATGAGATCGAGCCAATGCTCATCTGGTGTGCGGAGCAAGGCTTTGGCCTTTCGCTCATTGAGACGATGCCCCTTGGGCAGATCGACGATGATCGCGCCGACCGTTTCTTGCCGCTAACGCATGTCTATGACCGTTTGGCGGCTACTTATACTCTGGCCCCCAGTGCGCAGCGCACAGGCGGGCCTGCGCGCTACTGGCATGTTCGTGAGCTAGGCGTTGATCTGGGTTTGATTTCACCACTGACCCAGAATTTTTGCGAAGGCTGCAACCGGATCCGCGTGTCGGCTTCGGGTCAGCTTTACATGTGTTTAGGTCACGATGATCATGTTGATCTGCGTGCCGCGTTACGCGGTGATGATCGTGAAACGCTTGATGATGCCATTGATCGGGCGCTTCGGATTAAACCCCGCGCGCATGACTTCCGCATTGGCACGCAGGCCACCGCGCGCCACATGAACGTGACCGGCGGATGAGCGGCGAGCCGAGGCGGGCATTGCTGGCTTCGCCAACTGATGAAGCCCAAGCGGCCGTCAAATTGATGCGTGAGCGCAAGGATTGGGTCGATCTTGCCGATGCCAATATGGTCGTTGCGCTGGGCGGCGACGGGTTCATGCTCCAAGTCCTCCACGCAATGCTGGAAGCGCGGCGCATTCTGCCCGTTTTTGGCATGAACCTTGGCACGGTTGGCTTTCTTATGAACGAATGGCGACCCGACCGGCTTGATCAACGGATCGCCCGCGCCAAAACGTTCGATGTCTTTGCGCTAAAGATGGAGGCCGAGACTATCGACGGTGAGGTGGTGACGCTCCCGGCGATCAACGAAGTGTCGCTGCTGCGCGAGACACGCCAAACAGCAAAGCTTGAAATTTCGCTCAATGACCGCATTGTGTTGCCCGAACTCGTCTGTGACGGCGTGTTGGTGGCAACACCAGCAGGGTCAACTGCGTATAACCTGTCGGCGCAAGGGCCGATATTGCCGCTTGGTTCGGGTCTTCTGGCCCTCACACCGATCAGCCCCTTTCGGCCACGACGGTGGCGCGGTGCGATCCTGCCGGAGACAGCCCGCGTGGGTATTCGCGTGCTTGATGCCATTAAGCGTCCAGTCTCAGCGGTTGCCGATCAACGTGAAGTGCGTGATGTTCGCTCAATTTCCATCGCGATTGATCGATCAGCGACACTCAGTTTAATGTTTGACCCCGAACATGCGCTTGATGATCGCATCACGATGGAACAATTTGTCGTCTAGTGGTTGCATTGTTAACTTTGGCGGTCTATCCGCGTCGCTCGCTAAGGCCATTTTCCCCGGTAGCTCAGCGGTAGAGCATCCGACTGTTAATCGGACGGCCGCCTGTTCGAATCAGGCCCGGGGAGCCAGCCTATGCCGCAGCCGCGCGCTCATCTGGCGCTGGACATCTCACCAATTCAAAGAATTCATCGGCCATCACCGGCTTGCCAATGTGCCATCCTTGCGCGGTGTCACAGCCATAATCGGCCAGCTTTGCAAGGCATTCGCCATCTTCGATCCCCTCGGCCACAACCGAAAAGCCAAGCTCGTGGGCCAGTTCGATCGTCGAACGCACGAGAATCTGATCACTTGGCGACGCCAGCATGCGTGTTACAAAACTCTGGTCGATCTTGATCTCATCGGCGGGGAACGTCTTCAAATAGCTCAAAGTTGAATTGCCGGTGCCATAATCATCAATTGAAACACGCACACCGCACCGGCGCACCGCGTCGAGCGCGCTCACCGTTTGAGCGGGGCTGGCGATCGTAGCAGACTCGGTGATCTCAAGCGTCAACCGGTTAGCAAGCACGCCGCAGCCCTCAACCCGTTCCAGCAACAACGCCACAAAATTGGCATCGGCAAAAAGCGGTGCCGAGATGTTGACCGCTACGCCCGTATCAAGCCCCGCCCGCGACCAACGCCGCAGCTGTTCGATACTGCGATCAAGCACGAAGAACGTCAGGAGATCCAGATACCCGTTATTCTCAAGGATCGGGATGAATTGATCGGGGCCAATCGGACCAAATACGGAATGCCGCCACCGGACCAATGCTTCTGATCCGCAAATTCGTTGTTCGGCAAAGTGCCATTTCGGTTGATAGACGACGTAAATCTGCCCGTCTGCCATAGCTTTATCAACATCAGCGAGCAAAATCTGGGCACGGTCGGCCTGATCAGTTGCACTGCTATTATGCAGCGTCCAATGATGCCCCTCTTCATAGGCCCGTGTCACCGCAAAGCTAGCATAACCACATGTTTCGCGAACCTTAGCGCCATCGCCTAACGCGATCCCGACAACAGGGCTCACAATCATTGACCGATTGCCCAAGTCAATCGGGCTGCGGAAGATGGCGACCAGACCCTCCACCTGATCGATGGTCGCATCGACGCTAATTTGTTGGGTCACCACAGAAAAAAGGCCCGGGCCTAGCAAATAGACGCGCGTCTCACCAAAGGTCAGCGCAATTCGCTCGGTCACACGCTTGGCAAGGCGAACCGCTTGATCGGCATCAAGCAGAGCAGATACTTCTTCATATTGCTTGAGTTTGATCGCAACTACGATGACTGATCCGCTGCCGCGATGATCGCGCAACAGTGCGCGCTCATTGGGCAATTCGGTGTCTCGGTCGGTTAGCAGGTCTTTACGCAATTTCTTGGCAATACTTAAGCCATTCAGCAACAATGCGAAAATTAGCATCAAGCCAATCGCCGGTGCAATTTCAACGCTGCCAAGGCTCGCTAGTTCAAGAAAGAGAGGGAAGACCAGTATGACGCCCAGGCCGAGGACGATGATGATCAGTCGCGTGGCCAACGAGCGATACCGCAGGGCAGCAGCGCCGATGAGCAGCGCAAGAATTGTCATCGGCCAGAAGCCCAAATTGCTATGATTGGTGCCTTGAATCAAAGTTTCGGTTGCGATGGCCTGAAGGACAACCCCGGGGATAATGCCGTTCCGCGGCATTGCATAGCGATCCCCCATCTCGACGGCAGTGGCCCCAATGATGACTGACTTTCCTCGTAAGGCCGTCATGTCTGCCGTTCCGTTGACAATATCGACAAAGCTGAGCCGCGGCAGCGTTAGGGGATCAATTGCCGGATCAACGCGAAAGCTGTCAGTAACGCTACCCGGATGGTTCGCCAGTAAAGCCGAAATCGAAGGCCGCGCCACATTGTCAGTGACGATGCCGAACGGATAGGTACGAACATAACCATCGTGATCGGGCAACACGCTCACCGAACCCAAAAACGCATTGGCGCGCAATGCCGGAATTGGCAGATTTTCAATGAATCGGCGACTATTGGCCGCTTCGGGTTGCCTGAAAGTTGGCAAAATGACGGTGCCCGGAAACGCCGCAAGCGCCTGTGCTAGCGCAGCATCTTCCAAGGGATTGGACGGTGAAGAAAAGTCAACGTCAAATGCGATTGTTGTTACGCCCGCCCGGCCAAGTCGCTCAATGAGGCTGACATAAATCGAACGCTTCCATGGCCATGCGCCGGCAGAGGCAAGACTCTTTGCGTCGATTTCGATAACGTAGAGTGAACCAGTGGCTGTGCGCGCGCGAAAACCATCGCGCACATTTCTAATCTGTTCGTCGGTCGAAACGTGACTGCCTGAAAGGGCAAAGCCTATCGCCAGCGACGCAGCAATGCATAGCGCAATCGTGTGACGGAACCGCGGCACAAGATTGGCAACAGCGGCAAATAGCCTCAATTGCCCTGGCGTCGCCCCAAACACTATCACCCTGTCCACCTTCACCGCGTACCGTGGATGAGATAATAGTCTTAAATGCCTTCGATTGGCTTAACCGTACCACATTTTTTATGAACGATTAAGGTGCTCCATTCTGCCCTTGATTGTTGCCACCTTGATTGTTGCTGTTGCCGTTGCCATTGCCATTGTTACCAACGCCATTGCCATTGCCATTTTGCCCATTGGCGTTTTGGCCATTGCCATTGTTGCCATTGCCATTGTTACCAACGCCATTGCCATTGCCATTTTGCCCATTGGCGTTCTGGCCATTGGCGTTGCCATTCGAAACGTTCGCACCTACGTTGCTATTCCCGTTAAACGCTGCGCCGTTGCAGTTCGGAACGCCTGCGCAACTGCTGCCATTAGGAACGTTAGGTGGCCCAGTATAAGTGCTACCATTGCAGTTGGGGACGCCAGCGCAGTTACTTCCGGGACTCGCGCTGGGCGGCGTTGGTATAGAGCTCGCACCAGGATCGAGTAAAACATCAGGCACGCTAACCAATGGGGACTCTGGCTGAGTTGGGCCAGCCAATCCACTTCCCACTACCGCGCCGGGAGCCATTGGAGTGACCAATGCGCCGGGTGCTGGATCTGTCGCTGTCGCTGGCGCTGGCGCTGGCGCATCGAGTAACGGCGGCAATGGCACCATCGTAGGGGGTAATGCGATAAGAATTGGCTCGTCGACAACCGCCGCAACTTGCACCGGCGTACCGCTACCAGCGGAAGCTGGCGCTTCTGTTGTCACACCTGTGCTGACGTCTATCGGAGGCGTGGTGGTAACTGAAATAGCTGTCAAAGTCTCCTCGACTGGTGCTTGGCTAGACGGCAATGGTAAAGGTGCCACTGGCTCAAGGACAATAAGCCGTTCAGACAGCAACATCGAATTCCCCTGCACCAGCCCACCCGAAACACTGGCAAGATTAACGGCGCCTTCGGTTACCGGCGCGCCGATGACGGTATCAAATAACGATGCGCCGCTCGTGTTGACGGCGCTAACGGATGGTGACGAAACGTCGGCTGGTTTGATGTCTTTGGGCGCTTCGCTGGTGGCAACCGCTTCGAAAGCTTCGGTTGCAGCAGCCGCAATCTTAGCCGCAGGCGCAGCTTTTACCGTCGGCGGATTGGGCGAATCGATCACACGCGCGTCTTTGCCTTTGATTGACAGGCGCAACGGATTAGCGGCTTCCACCAAACCAATGTCGCCGGGGCGGACAAGATGCGAGGCACCCCCATCGTTGGTCGACACCTGCACCAAACCTTCGGTCACTTGAACCGCAGTTCCGGTGGCAGAGACGGTGACGCTAAACGTTGTGCCTTTTACGACGGCAGCGAGATAGGGCGTTTCGACCGCAAAGTGAGGTGTCGATTTTTTCTTGATGCGGAAAATGGCATTTCCAAAATCTTGGATAATCTGAGTAAATCCGCCTGACGCGGCGGGGTCGGCGATGCGAATGCGGCTGCCCGGTGACACGACCAGATATTCTTGCCCCCGCACCAGCACAGCCCGACCATTAACACTGGTCGTCACGAGATCACCGGTTGAAAGCGCCCCTCCGCGCGCGGCAATCTTGCTGATCCCGCCCTTCACCACAGTCACAGTGCCACTCGATTCGGAAATCGTCCACCCCGGCGCTCCGGCAAAGGCCGTGCCACTGAACAGCAGCGCTGCGATAGCTGCAATTGCTTTCATACCCCGCATAGTCTGTCCCCACATAATAGACGTCTGATCGATGCATAATGATCTTGAATGTTCAAATGATATTGAATCAACACGATTAATGTTTTTATAACGAATTTTCAATTTTCATCGATTAACAAATTTTCCAGAATTACCTACTATTTGTCGACAAATGACAAGTGGGGCAGGTTCCATTCAATGCGCGCGTATATTTTATTAACCATCCTCCTCAGTGTTGGGTTAATCACTGCTACGCAGGCACAATCGACGCGTGACGCCTCGGTCATAATTGGGCGCGACGTTCTCCTGCCGAGCGACGCCGCCGCACCAAAGACACAAAGTGTCTCGGTGGCCACCACCGTAACCGACGCGGGTGTTGAAACGGCGGCGACTGATTCAAACGGACTTTTTATCGGTGGTGTGAATTTGCAGGGCGCCGAAAATCTCGACCGCGCCGCTTATGCTATTGTCATCGATAATTATGTCGGGCGGACAATTACGCGTGATCAACTCCCCAAATTGGCGCGCGCGCTGGCGGACCGCGCGCGCGAACAAGGCTATATATTTGCTAGTGCCATTGTTCCGGTGCAATCGGTCGCGCAGGGGGTCGTAACGGTCGCGATCGATCAAGGCAGCGTGAGCGAAGTGCGGCTTGTCGGCACGACTAATCGGAAAGTCCGCATGCTTATCAAGGGCATTGTCGGCGATTCGGTGCGCAAGGAAACGGTTGAGCGTCAACTCTTGCTGGCAGGAGATGTACCTGGAATCACTGTTGTGGGCACGCGGTATAGCCGCGAAAATGGCCGCGGCATTCTCACTGTTACCGTCAAGGAAGATAAAGCAAGTGGTGCCATCATTGCCGATAATTTCGGTAGCAGAGCCTTTGGGCCAGTGCGCGTGCGGTTGGAGACCGAACAGTCAAGCCTTTTTGCCGATGGCGATTCGCTGACCACACAAATCTTGGCAACCCCCGCAGACCCGCGTGAATTGATTTTCACGTCCGCGCGCTACGCGGTACCCATCAACAATGCGGGTACTTCATTAGCCCTCGCCGTGGCATCGGGGCGCACGCAACCAGACGGCGGTGACCTCACTGGCAGAACACGCTACGCCGCGATATCGGCCAATCACCCGATAGTTCGTGCCAATGCGGCAAGCCTCTGGGTCAATGCAGAGATAGCCTATCTCAAGGTTGATGTGGATTTGCTGGGTTTGCTGGCGCAGCGTGACGAAATTGTCACTTTCTCATTATCTGCATCAGGCAATGTACGTTTTGCCGGGGGTCGGATCACTGGTGGCCTCGGCTTTGTGCAGGGCTTGCCCGTCGCGGGAACCACCGGCGAGACCGACATATTGTCGTCACGGATAGGGGCGGATAACGATTTCACCAAAGTGCAAGCATGGCTATCATGGAATCGTGATTTAGGTAATGGATTCGGCCTGTATCTGGCGGCAAATGGCCAAATTGCCTCGGCACCATTATTTGCCTCACAGGAGCTAGGCTTGGGCGGCCCCGCCGCTGGTCGTGGCTATAATTTCAGCGAACGATTTGGTGATAGTGGCGTGATGGGTTCGATCGAGCTGCGCAAAGTCTTTACCGATTCGCTTCCCCTTGTCGATTGGGTACGCGTTTATGGTTTTGCCGATGGCGGGTACGTCTATAATCTTCGCTCAGGTTTTGGTGGTGGTGCGCTGGCATCCGCAGGTGGCGGCGTGCGCACCGGGTTTGGCCGCGCTGAATTTGGTATCGAAACAGCGTTTCCAATCACCGATCCCCGGTTCGAAGGAAATACCACCGCCCCGCGTGTAAATCTATCGGCGGGGTATCGGTTCTAGACCCATATTCGACCACATTTGCACACCGTGATCGTTCTCAAAAAATCCGCTGACGAGGAGCGCGGCCCTTCGACTGGCTGGCAAGCCAACCGCTCAGGATAAACCGCCCTCTGGCAAGGGCTGGCCGATTTTGCTCTCTGGCGGCGTTGCTTGTCTGTTACGATGCTACTGCATCGCGCCCTCCTCGCGCCTAGCCAGAAACCAAAATCGACGCCGTTACGGCGTGCAAAAGTGGTCGAATATGGGTCTAAGACCGCAGCGCCGTAAATTGCGCCTCCGCCCATTCGAACATCGCGGCATGTTCGGCGCGGTCTTCCTTGCGCAATTTGGCGAGGCCATTGTGTACATCGTGAAGCACCGTGTGCGCCTCAGCCTTCTTGCCTTGTTCAAGCAGCAGCGCGGCATAGCGGCACCGCGCCTCTTCACCCGGCAAGCGCGTTGTAATGTCAGCATAGGTCGCAATCGCTTCCTCTGCGCGACCAAGCTCAGTCAAAATCCGAGCGCGGAGGA
>JBJXDU010000091.1:0-26156 GCA_046153565.1 Sphingomonadaceae bacterium | reverse complement strand
GCGCATTCCTCGGCGCAAACGGCGATGACGAGCGTGATTGATCCCTTGTTCGCCGCCGATCAAGGCGATACGCGCGGCGTGCTGATGATCATCGGGGGCAAGGTTGTCGCGAAACGTTATGGCGCTGGTTATTCGGATCAGACGCGGTTGATCAGCTGGTCGATGGCCAAAACGATCACCGCCGTGCTGATCGGTGAACTGGTTGCAGACGGCAAATTGAAACTTGATGCCCCCGTGCCCTTTGCCGAATGGAGTAAGCCCGGTGATCCGCGCGGGCAGATAACACTGCGCAACATGTTGAACATGGCCTCAGGGCTTGATCATACCGAAGGGCTAAACCCCAAGGACGGTGCGGGTGGCGTGCTAAAATCGGATACGTCGGCGACCCTGTTCGTCGATGGCACCGATAATATGGTCGTGCGCAATATCGCTAAGTCGCTTGAGGCAAAGCCGGGGAGCAAATTCGAATATAGCTCGATGACATCGCTGCTGCTTGCTGAGCTGATCACGCGCCAATTGACTGACAGCAAAGATCCCCGTGCCCGCGCGACGGCCTATAAGAGCTTCGCTGATGCGCGGTTATTCAAACCCGCCGGGATCGGCAGTGCCGTTATGGATTTTGATGGGCGCGGCACGCAGATTGGTGGGTCGATCATATATATGAACCTCGATGATTGGGGCCGCTTTGGTCAGGTGATGCTGAGCGGCAATGGGGTTGATGGCAAGCCGATCATCGCACCTGAATGGCTCGCATTCATGACAACGGCCAGCGCCAATGACGGTGGCTATGGCGGCCATACCTGGCTCAATCGCCCGCGCCCCGTGGGGGCCGATCCCGCGCTGTTCCCGGGGCAGGGGCCGGAAACGCTTTATTCTGCGGTCGGGCATCTTGGTCAATATGTGATTGCGTCGCCCGATCAGGATATGGTGTTCGTCCGGCTCGGCAAAACCAATGACGGCGACCTTGAGCCCGTGCGCAAAGCCCTGGGCGCGATTGTGGCATCGGTTCCGCTTACCCAAGCTGCGCAAAAGCGCTTGCCGACTCGCTAGGTTCAGGCTTAGGCTCTTTACGATTACGTAAAGCAGGAGAGCCCATCATGACCGAAGCCTATATCATTGACGTCGTCCGCACCCCGCGCGGCATTGGCAAGCCTGGCAAGGGAGCGCTATCGCATCTCCATCCGCAGCATTTGGCCGCGACGGTGCTCAAGGCGCTGGCCGAGCGCAACGATGTCAAGACGGCGGAGGTTGATGACATCATCTGGTCAACCTCGACGCAAAAGGGCAAGCAAGGCGGCGATCTGGGGCGGATGGCGGCGCTTGATGCGGGCTATGACATGCGCGCATCGGGCATGACGCTTGACCGTTTTTGTGGCGGCGGGATCACTTCGGTGAACCTCGCGACGGCATCGATCATGTCGGGCATGGAAGATTTGATGATTGCGGGCGGCACCGAAATGATGTCGTACACGCAGACGATCGGTGCCGAAGAGGCCGCCGCTGGCATTAAGCCAATGGGGATGGGTTCAGGCAATATGCGCCTGATGATGAAGCATCCGCAGTCTCACCAAGGCGTGTGCGGCGATGCGATTGCCGCGCGCGAAGGCATCACTCGTGCCGATGTTGATGCGCTGGGATATGATAGCCAGCAAAAGGCCAAGGTCGCGATTGCCGAAGGTCGCTTCGCCAAATCTCTCGTCACCGTTTACAATGACGATGGCAGTGTCGCGCTTGATCATGAAGAATTTCCGCGCCCCGATACGACGATGGAGGGGCTTGCGGGCCTTAAGGCGTCGTTTGACGGTATTGCCGATTTCGAATTGGGCGGGATCACATTCCGCAAGCTCATTCAGATGAAATATCCCGATCTCAATTGGACCGGGGTTCATCATGCGGGGAACAGCTCAGGCGTCGTGGACGGCGCGGCGGCGCTGCTGATGTCATCAAAGGCTTATGCCGACAAGAACGGCCTTAAGCCCCGCGCGCGAATCATCGCTTATGCCAATGTCGGCGATTGCCCGACGTTGATGCTCAACGCGCCGGTGCCGGCCGCGCAAAAGGTGCTAGCCAAAGCTGGCCTCAGCGCCGACGACATCGATTTGTGGGAAATCAACGAAGCCTTTGCGGTGGTCGCTGAAAAATTCATCCGCGATATGAAGCTCAACCGTGACAAAGTGAACGTCAATGGCGGCGCCTGCGCGCTTGGCCATCCGATTGGTGCGACAGGATCGATCCTGATCGGGACGGTGCTTGACGAACTCGAACGCCGCGATTTGAAGCGTGGCCTCGTCACAATGTGCGCTGCGGGCGGGATGGCACCGGCGATCATTATCGAACGGGTTTAGCGCTTGTAAGGTTCCTGTGGAACGATCAGAGTATCACAAGGCTAACGACGGAGTCTGTGATGCGACATTGTGCGATCATTTTCACGGCCTTGCTGTTGCCAACGGCGGCATGGGCGCAAGCAGAGCCGGGCAATATCGATGATTTGCTCCAAACGCACCTTAAGGCGACGAGCGTTGTTGTGCGCTGTGCCAAGGCAGAGCGTAGCGACGAAATTGTGATTTGCGCGCGGCGCGATGCGGATCGTTACCGCGTGCCCTTTGTCGGCTATGAAGCAGGCGACCCCCACGGCGAAGGCTTTTGGGGTGAGCGCGAACGGCTTCAACACAAGACGACGCCGTGTCAGGATCGCGGGCCATTTCTGGTCGGCTGTGGCCCCGGCGTTGGGGTCAGCGTCAGTGTCGGGCTTGACGGACGGGGGCTGAAACGGCGGAAACTGGCGGATTGAAGCGCGGTTATTGCCCCTAGCTCAATGCGAAGCCAGGATTTAGGTGACGCTCGGCGCGTACATCAATCGCTTTTGTATGATATCGCCCTTGCGTGCGCGAAGAGATGAACAAGATGGCGAGCACGGCAAGTGGTCAAATATCATCTAACAAAATCCCGACAATAGCGCGCTTAAAATCCCAACTAGGCATCTGCTATGGTTAATGTCGGACTGATTTACATTAACCTTGATATTTAACCAATCGTAAAATGTTAAATATATGGTTTTGTCTCAAATATTACTTTTGGCACAAATATTGCTCAGTTCTCAGACAGGCGGAGAGCCGCGCTACGGTCATTATCTCGACCGCTACCAAGACCTAACTGAGGAACATCATCAATGTTAAGTTCACTGACACATAGATCCGCACTGATCGCGCTATCGACCGGCCTGCTAGCGCTTGCCACGCCGGCAGACGCGCAGATTTTTACCTATACCCAAACGAACGGCGATGTGCTGACGATTGATAGCGGGCGCGGCACGGGCACGCTCACCGGCAATAACATCAGCGCAAACTTTACAGGACAGTCGCTTACCGGGTTCACGGGCGGCGCGACACCGACGGGAACATTTGCTCTCACCAGCGTTGGCGGAACGCGCACTATCAACGGCACGCTGCTGACTAGCAACGCAATCCATCCCCAACAGCTGATTTTCGGGGCTAATGGATCGACCAACCTGTGGACGAACTGGGGCGCTGGCGGGCAATATGGGGATTATGTGACGACAATCGGATCCTACGCGCCTCCGCCGCCGCCTTCAACCAGCGGTGGATCGACGAGCAGCGGTGGCGGGGGCGGCTCATCTTCGGGCGGAGCGACATCGGTTCCGGAGCCAGAAGCGCTCGGCCTGTTTGCCGCTGGTGTGGTGGGCGTTGCCTTAGCCCGTCGTCGCCGTCGCGTCGCAAAATAGGATTGTTGATGGCGGCGATTTCAGTTGAAACCGCCGCCATTGGTTTAGCAGCAGGCCATCCCGCGCGATGGCATGGGCAATCGCCCCCCTAGTGGCATCGCCCGCGCTGACGATAAGCGCAGCGCCGCTCAGGCTTTTTCGAGCGTGCATTGCAGTGGGTGCTGATTCTGCCGCGCAAAATCCATCACTTGCGTAACTTTGGTTTCGGCGACTTCATACGTGAAGATCCCGCACACGCCGACGCCCTTTTGATGAACGTGCAGCATCACGCGAGTCGCTTCGTCCATATTCATTTTGAAGAAGCGTTGCAGGCAGAGCACGACAAATTCCATCGGCGTATAATCGTCGTTGAGCATCAACACTTTGTACGGCGTGGGCTTTTTCGATTTTGGCCGCGTGCGCGTGGCGAGACCGATGCCGAGCACACCTTCTTCACTGTCTGGATTGATGTTGGCTGGCATTGTGATCCTCTTCAGCGCTGTTCGATATCGCATGATGAGGGGGTGCGGCAAGCGGCGAATCTTACCTAGCTAATCACCCCATGCAAAAACGGCCGCCCCGGATGTCCGGGACGGCCGCCTTTGTCGCGTATGCACGTGAATTAGGCGGCCATGCGCGCCTTGATCTGATCAGCGGCAACGCTGTAGCGAGTCGAAATTGGCTGAAATACTTCGCCAGCAAGCTTCAGGTAAAATTCGCTGGTCTTCGACATTTCAGCAACCGCTGTGTCGAACTGCGAACGAGCAAAGTCGCCTTGGATCTTGAAAAAGTCAGCAGGTGCCTTCACCGATGAAATCGACTTCACCATTGATGTGGTTTCTTCGATATTCTTGCGACCAAGGTCAGCAGCGTTTTGAGCGGCAGTTTGGGCACCCTTAACAGCAATCTTGCCGGCTTCAACAACGGCTTCGATGTTGAGCTTGTTGAATTCCATGGCTTCCTTGGCGAATTCGCCGCTCTTTTCCATGGCGGCTTTGGCGCGTGCGCTCATATCCTTGACCATGTCAGTCGCCTTTGCGGTCGTGGTCGCAGCAGCGGTCTTTACGGTTTCTTCGATCTTGGTGGTTGCTTCGGTCATGATGGAATGTCCTTTTTGGGGTGGTGGGGTAGGAGCAGCAACGGGGGGCGCAGCTGCGGGCGTTGGGATGGTAACGGGGGCTGGCGTCATCACTGGCGCGACATCAGCTTTCACAACTTTCGCCGGAGCGCGCACTGCTTTGGCACGCGCCGATGCCGGTTTAGCAGGCTTTGAGTCCACAATCGTGCTAGACTTGGTTACAGGAACACGTGCCACAATTGGCTCCTTCGTTTATGTTGCAACGCACAAATAGGTTGCGAATCCGAATCGCGCAAGAGTTTTTTGTGCGTCGCAACAAATTAACCATAAGTGAGTGCAAACGGCGCTCAGATGGCGTTGATTATGATGGCATTGCTGAGCATCAAAATTGCGCCGTCGCGCCCGCGAATGGCCGCGCGTCTTCATCGAGGACGAGATAGGGCTATTGCGCTGCGGCGGCGGGAGGCTGCATAAACCACTCATGCCCAACACCACGCTCACGGTCTTTTTCGATGGCGGATGCCGACCCAATCCGGGAGGCATGGAAACCATGGTCGTCGCGCGGGGGGTGGCGGACTACCGCCCCGATGCTGGCCACGGCGACAATGGTGAGGCCGAATGGCTGGCGCTGATCCATGCGTGTGAAGCGGCCCGCAACCTCGGGGCCACCGACATTATCTTGCTCGGCGATTCAGCGATGGTGGTGGCGCAGGCAAGCGGGGTCGCTACCTGCCGGCGGGGGGCGCTACGACGCCACCACGCCACATTTAGCGCGCTTTGCGGTCACTTTGCCCGCGTGCGGATTCGCCATATCAGCCGTCATCAAAACCTCGCGGGGATCGCACTGGACCGGTTGCGCGGTTAATGCCCGACGACCATCCCGGGGCTTGAAGGCGCTTTGGGGATCAGCCACACCAC
Source organism: Sphingomonadaceae bacterium (assembly GCA_046153565.1). Classification (GTDB taxonomy): domain Bacteria; phylum Pseudomonadota; class Alphaproteobacteria; order Sphingomonadales; family Sphingomonadaceae; genus Aquisediminimonas. The sequence goes on along the minus strand of JBJXDU010000091.1, from coordinate 20,439 downwards.
AGCGGCTGCGACAATTGAGAGGCAGGCACCATAAAGAAAAATATGTGTCATTGCGAGCGTACTCGCTTGAACGTCAATCAGGCGCTCAATCACGCCATTAGCCTGAACGTTTGACAGCCCTGCTCCTTGTATTTTTGTCGCCATGCCTTGCGGATCGTTTAGCCCAGCTATCAATTCTGACCGGCTCACCCGGCCTTCAACATCCCACATGGCGATCGCCATCGTTGTCGCAATCGCGCCTCCAAGCGTGCGGAAAAAAGCTGTCAGGCCAACCGCGCTGGTGACCAGATGGGGCGGCACCGCAGAAATGCTAAGCGTGGAAAGCCCCATGAAGTAAAAGGGGATCGCCAGCCCCTGTAGCAGTTGCGGGGTGGCATATGTCCAAAACCCGTCGTCGCTGGTCCAGAAAGAGCGGACAATGCCGATAAAACCAATCCACAGGATTGCCATCGACACCGATATGCGCAAATCAATCTTACCCATCAGCCGCGCCGATAGGGGAGCCATCATCACGCCCATCACCCCGGTAAAGCACATGGCATAGCCAGCCTCGCTCGCCGTATAGCCAATATCACGCTGCAACCATAACGGCGCGAGCACGATTGAAGCAAAGAATACGCCGTAAGACAAAGCAAAAGCGATCGTCACATAGCGAAAGCCGGTGAACCGGAAGATCCTCAGATCAACAACCGGGTGCGGATCATTCAATTCCCATATCACGAAGGCCACGGCCCCGATGGCTGCAGTTAGGGCGAGCACAATGATTGTGCTTGAATTGAACCAATCGGCATCTTGGCCTGTATCGATCATGATCTGAAACGACGCAACGGTGATGATTAACAGGATCAACCCGATAACGTCAATGGGTTGGCGTTCTGGCGGCGTATCGAAAGACATTATCAACTGGCTAAGCACCAGAAAGCAAACCGCGATGACAGGGACGTTGATGAGAAATATCCAGGGCCATGACCAATTATCACTGAGATAACCGCCCAGAATGGGCCCAAGGATCGGCGCGCAAATGGTGGTCATCGCCCATAGACCCATCGCCATGCCCCGTTTTTCCTCTGGAAATACACGCAGTATAAGCGTTTGCGACGCGGGCAAGAGCGGCGCGCCGGCAAACCCCTGAAGCACGCGGCCTACGACCAGCCACTCAAGCGTCTGCGCAAACCCGCACAGCATGGAGAACAGCCCAAAGCTTACCAAAGCGACTAGATATGTCCGCACGAGGCCGTAGCGCATGGTGAGCCAGCCAGTTAGCGGAAGGCAAATTCCCTCCGCCACGGCATAAGATGTGACGGTCCATGTGCCTTGCGTTGGTGATACGGCTAGTCCGCCCGCAATATGGGGCACCGCAACGTTGGTAATCGTCAGATCAAGCACAACCGAAAAGTTGGTGAGCGCAATCGCAAAGCCAGCGAGCGCCAGTGTCAGCCCTTTCAGCGGAGGCGCATCGATCCCTGTCACGGAGCGCGCGTGTCGATCACGGCGGTCATCGACATGCCAACGCGCAGCGGATGGGCGCGCAGTTCAGCGGGGTCGAGCGTAATGCGAACGGGCAGTCGCTGGATCACCTTAACCCAATTGCCGGTCGCATTCTGCGCGGGGATTAGTGAGAAGGCGGCACCCGTGCCCCCCGCCAACCCCTTGACGACACCGTGATAGCGAATGTCGCTGCCATAGATATCGGCGGTTAGCTCAACCTTTTGCCCCGGTCGCACCGCTTTCAATTGGCTTTCCTTGAAATTGGCATCAACGAATGCGGTCTCCACGGGCACAATCAGCATGACGGGCGCACCGGGGGCCACGCGCTGCCCGGGTTGGACTTGGCGCGCCGTGACAATACCCGAAATCGGCGCGCGGATCACGGTGCGGTCAAGCGCCAATTTTGCAGCGGCGACTCGGGCACGGGCCGCTGCAATATCGGGATCAGTGGCAATGGTGAGGCCACGCGTGACCGCTTGATTGACGGCTAACTCCCCGTTTGCCGATGCCCGGTTCGCCGCCGTTTGTGACAGGGTCGCGCGCGCCGCCGCCATATCGGCCCCCGCGCGGACGGCCTCTGCGCGGGCATTGCTTAGCTCTTCGCCAGAGACAGCCCCGCTGCCCGCCAGCGCTTCGCGGCGTCGCAGCGCCAAATTCGCGCGGTCAAGGCTGGCTGCCGCTGCCGCCAGACGGGCATTGGCCTGCGCAATATCGGCGCCTCGGGCACTGACTTGCGCCGACAGCGCTGATCCGCGAGCGCGCGATTGGGCAAAGCGTTGCTCGGCCTGCATCAGCGCGGCCTCGGCCACCGCCATATCAACGCGCGCATCCGCATCGTCGAGAATGATCAGCACGTCGCCGGCCTTCACGCTTTGGGTATTACCCGCACGAACCTCGACAACGGCACCGGCAACGAGCGGCGTGACTTGCGCGCTATCGGCACCGACATAGGCATTTTCAGTCTCAACCCGCCCGCCGTGCACCGTATTATACCAAAACCACCAGCCGATGCCGCCAACCACCACGACAGCCGCGAGCATGATGAGCAGCCGCCGACGCATATTGCCAAGCTTAGCAGGCGAATCGACCGTTAGGGAGGCGGCTTCGCTCATATCATTCACTGTTTTGGCCCTTCAACAAACCCACCACCGAGTGCCGCTATTAGCGCAATCGTTGCCGCCACCTCTTGCGATTCAAGCCCGACAATTATTTTTCGCGACGCCGTCATTGCGTCTTCGGCTGCCAGCAATTGCAATTGATTGGCAAGCCCATTTTTATACCGGAGCTCAACAATCCGTCGTGCATCTTCAGACGCAACGAGCGCCGCCCGCGCATTCACCAACTGCCCACCAATGGCTCGCTTCACCGTTACCGCATCAGCAGTTTGGCGCAGCGCACCGACCAGCACGTCGTCATAATGCGCAACGTCGGCATCAAATTGCGCGCGTGCCTGATCATAGCGGGCCTGACGGCGGCCACCATCGAAAATCGGCAAACTAATTGCCGGGCCAAAGCGTGCAATCGTTGATCCGCCGCTGATCAATTGATCCAGCCCAAGCGATTGCAGCCCGACCAGCGCCGTCAGATTGATGTTGGGATAGAAATCGGTGCGTGCCACCTTAATCCGCGACGCCGCTGCCTCAACGCGCAACCGCGCCGCGACTAGATCAGGACGCCGCCCGACAAGATTGAGCGCCAACTGGTCAGGCAATCCGAAACTTTGCGATCCCGAAGCGGCGGGCGGCGTGATCGCCAGCCCCCGATCAGGCCCAGCGCCGATCAGCGCGGCAATGCGGTTTTGCGTCGTTGAAATCGCCTGATCAATGCCACCCAATTCAGCGCGCGTCGCTGCCACACGCGCGTCAGCAATGCGGAGTTCAGCCAGCGTATCGAGGCCTTGTTTGACTCGCGCCTTGGTCAGCGCAACCGTCGCCTCCTGAACCGCGAGCGTATGACCGGCTATCCCGCGGTCAATATGGCGCAGCCCGAGCAAAGCATAAGTGTCGGTAATCGAGGTTGCCAGCATCAGCCGCGCCTGGGCAAGGTCAACGATGCTCGCTTGCGCCTCAGACGTCGCCGCCGCCAACGTCGCCCGGTTTTTGCCCCACAGATCCGGATCGAACGTTACGCTTGCGGTCACGCGTCCATTATCAAGGACGCCTTGGGGAATGAACTGCGGGGGAAAGCCCTGATTACGCGTCAGCTTGTCACCGGTGATAGTCGCATCGGCGGAGGCGCTAGGGCCAGTGAGCGCACCCGATTGCTGCGCCAACGCGGCGGCAATCCGCATGCGCGCACTCGCCGCCGCGATCGAAGGCGCATTGGCAAGCCCTTCGTCAATCAGCGCAGTCAATTGCGGATCGTTAAAGCCTTCCCACCACCGATCAACAGGGAACGCCGCAAGCGGGGCGGCAAAACTCTTTTCGCTCTTGAGCCGCGCCGCTGCATCAGCGGGCGGCAACGACACCAGTGGCGGGATTTTCGCGCATGCACTTACCCCAAGCGCAAACGCGATCACGGCAATACGAATTGAAGCAGGGCGCGTTAGGTTAGGCATAGTCAGTATCAGCGGCGATAGCCCCCTATCACCGCTTTACGCAAACGGAAATCAGGTCAGGCAAAAATATCCTTGAGCGCGCTCGTGCTCGATCCCTCATTCACCAGCCGCAATTCGAAATAGAGCGCGTTGAGAAAGCTCATCAGGATCGTAAGCTGAACCGTTTGCGCAATAACGCCAACGACAATGGCAGCAACAAAGCTACTTTGATACAGGGCAAGCATCCCTGTCGTTGAGAAACCCTGCGCCGCAAATGAGACGAAAAAGTAAACCAACCCGAAGATGATAAGCGTAAGGAGTACCCACCACCGATGGCCTTTCGTCAATGCCTGGCTGCGGCCAAAAGCCTCAAACAATCCCAGCCCCTCGCCAGCGAGCGCGGGCGCACACACAGCCCAGATGGTAACGAGGAAAAGGCCAGGGATAACGAGCAACCCAAAACCAATACTGATCGCAATGATCCATAATATATACATCAAGACGTAGGGAATGAACCGCGCAATAGCGGCGGTAACGGCATCACCAAAAGACACATCACCCGATTCGTGGCCCTGATACAACGCTGCCAATATCGCGGTCTGAGCAAAGCTGCTCACCAGCAACGAGACAATGATTGATATCCAGTAGCCGGACGAGCCAAATAGAGCGAGGGCTGCGGCTGGATTTGTCGCTAAATCAGGCGACAATAGCGGGCCGAGCGCGAGGCTAGTGGAAACCGAACGGATCACACCAGCCGCGGCAGAAAACGCCACAATCACCTTCCAATGATCGATAACTGAAGTCGCCATTCGCGAAAAAATGCGGCCCATATCGAAAGTTTCGCTCGAAACGGCCATGTTTTTTCCCCTGATTACCCACAACCTATAATCATCGTGTCGAAAAATGAGTGTGAAGTCCAGCTTATCATTGCGCGCCTATGGCAAAAATCGCATAAGATCATGAGAGCTTTAGGGGGTTGCGTGGCACAACAGGTTTTTGCAGAGCAAAACGCAGCCATACCTGCTGATTTTGTTGCCACGCATAAATCGTTGCTTTCAGATCCCGCGGTGCAGCACACGCTCGCAGCCGCGCCACCTGAAAAGTTGCCCGAATGGTTGAAATGGTTGCCCGAAATTGCCAAGTTTTTGGAGGCCATCGGCCCCGTTGCGCGCATTCTGTTCTGGCTCACGCTTACCGCAATCGTGCTCGCAATCCTGTTCTACATCTTACGCGAGCTTGGTTATGTGAAGTGGCCGTTGCGAAGCGAAGCTGAGGACGACGGCAACGAGATATGGCAGCCGGGGGACGCCCCCGCGCGCGCATTGCTTGCCGAGGCTGATGCGCTGGCGGCGGAGGGGCTGTATGAGGCGGCGGCCCATTTACTGCTCTTGCGCAGTGTTGAGGATATCGACCGGGCGCGCCCCGATATGCTCAAGCCGTCATCAACCGCGCGCGAAATTTCGCGCAGTGACCGCTTGCCTGACCGCGCCCGCACAACTTTTGGCCTTATCACCCGTCATGTCGAAGCCAGCCTGTTTGGCGGACGAACGCTTAGCGCCGACATCTGGCATCAATGCCGCGAATCCTATCGCAGCTTTGCACTGGGCGGTGATCCAGCATGAGCGCCGTAGCCGCACCCGAATCGGGCTTTAACGGCAAGCTGATGCTTATTCTGGTAGGTGCGGCCATCTTGTCATTTGTCGGCTTTCTGTTTCTATCGGCCTATGCTCCTGATATGAAAACAGGCACTGGCGAACGCGGACACGCCCTGTCAAAATCCGCAATAGGGTTTAGCAGCCTTGTCACGTTGCAAGCCAAATTGGGCCGCAAACATGATATTGTCCGCACACAAAAAGGGCTCGAAACCGAAAATCTGCTGGTGATCACCCCAGACTTTCAGACCAATCCTGAAAAGCTCGCGCGGTTGATCCGTGATCGCAGTGATCGGCCAACGTTGATCATCTTGCCCAAACGATCCGTCCGGCAAGACGCGTGGCATAGGGGATGGGTGAAGGGCCGCTCGATCATGGCGCGGCAAGAGGTTGGCAGCGTCATCCAGCCTGTGCACCCGATCACCATTGAGCAACACCGCGTCACCACGCGTGAGACTTTTGCGTCGCAGTGGGCACCGCCTGTTTCCTTTGAACCGCGTACGATTGTGCAGACGATTAAAGGTGACAATCTTGAACCCTATATCACTGATCAATCGGGCAATATCCTGCTCGCCGGGATCATCCCCAACAATCAAAGTGAAGATGGCGAGACGCCTGTCTACATCCTTTCTGACCCCGATGTGATGAACAATCTGGGGCTCTCCGATCCCGGTCGCGCATGGGCTGCGGCGGGGATTTTGAAGGGGTTGGCAACCGGCAAAGACAATGCCACTGCTTTTGATGTCACGCTGAATGGCTTTGAAACGGTCAACAGCGGCAATAGCTTGCTCAAATTGATTTTTGAACCGCCGTTCCTTGCGCTTAGCCTGTGCCTGTTCATCGCCTCGCTCATGGCGCTCTGGCATGGCCTTTTGCGCTTTGGCGCGCCGCTGCGTGAGAGCGCTGCATTTGCGCCGGGCAAACAAGCGCTGGTCGATAATATCGCCGACTTGCTTCGCCTTGCCGAACGCGAATATGCGGTGGGAGATCGCTATGCTGCGATGACGCGCGATACCACGGCGCAAGCGCTTGGGCTGCCCGCCGGAATGAGCGCTGACGTCACAACAGCGCGGCTTGATGCGCTCAGCCGAGACGGCGCAACATTTTCCGCACTCGCTCAGAAGGCGACAATGGCAAAAACATCCTCAGATATGCTTGCAGCCGCGCAAGCTTTGTTTTGGTGGCGAAAGGACAAGAGTAAGTGAACCTTGCAGATATTAAATATTTGGCGGACCGGATCCGCGCGGAAATGGGCAAGGCGCTGGTTGGCCAGGATGATATGGTCGATTTGCTGCTGATCAGCCTGTTTTCTGCGGGGCATATTCTGCTCGAAGGACCGCCGGGAACGGCCAAGACCTTCGCAGCGCAATGTTTCGCGCGCACGCTGGGGCTTGATTTCAAGCGCATCCAATTCACCCCTGATCTGATGCCCGGTGATGTGTTGGGGTCCAACCTGTTCAACTTCCAGACCTCAAGCTTCACGATGACGCGCGGGCCTATCTTCTGTGAACTTCTGCTTGCTGATGAAATCAACCGCACCCCGCCCAAGACGCAAGCATCGCTGCTTGAGGCAATGCAGGAACGCGCGGTCACGCTCGACGGCGTTACGCACCCGCTTTCGCCGCGCTTCATGGTGGTGGCGACGCAAAATCCGATCGAGCAACAGGGCGTCTATCCCCTGCCCGAAGCCCAGTTAGACCGTTTCCTGTTCAAACATGTCGTCGATTATCCAAGCGAAGCCGAAGAACGACGCATCGTCAGCAGCCACGGTAGCCGCTTTGGCGCGCCCAAGCCCGGCGACTGGGGCGTTGAACGGATTGTCGAGGGGGCGGAAATCAGCGAGGCGCTAGCGCTTGTGCAAAGCAACCGGCTGGCTGATGAAATCACCGCCTATGTCGTCGCGCTGGTCCGCGCGACACGGGCAAGTGCTGACTTGGAAGCCGGCGCGTCTCCGCGGGCAGCCGCGATGCTCGCCGGCGCTGCCCGTGCACGCGCAGCGCTTGATGGGCGCGATTATGTCGTGCCCGATGATGTCAAAGCCCTGGCGGCTTCGGTTCTGCGTCACCGTGTCATTCTGTCGCCTTCAGCACAGATTGATGGCTTGCGCGCCGAGGCGGTGATCGAGCGGCTGATCGATCAAGTGCCAGCGCCGAAGTGAGCCACCGTAATCGATGCTAATGGCCCCCACTCAGCGTGCAATTCTGCTGGTCGCTGCCGGTGCTCCGGTGGCGCTGTTGCTGGGCGTGTTATTGCCAAAATTCTGGACCATCGGGTTGGGCTGGGTGGTGTTCATCGCGATTTTGACCGTGATTGATGCCTTGTTATCGTTGCCCGGTGGCGCGATTGATGTGACCGTCAAAGCACCATCAGTAGTCGCGGTCGGCGACAACTATCGGGTATATATCACCGCACGCTGGGTGGCGCGTGCGCGCCTTATTCGTCCCAAAGTGGCATTGGAAGTCTCCCCCATCATTGAAACCGGTAGGCCTTTACGCGCGCCGCTAGCGCGTGGTGAGGCCGAGATCATTCTCTTCCCCAATCGGCGCGGCACCGCAAAAATAACCGCTTTGTGGCTGCGGTGGGAGGGAGTGTTTGGCTTGATGGCGCAGCAACGCCGCTTCACGCTTGACACGGAGACGCTCGTCGCCCCCAACATTGGCGCAGTGCGCAGTGACGGTGTGCGCCTGTTTCAGCGTGATGCGCTTCACGGTCTCATCGCGCAGCTTGAACGCGGTGAGGGGACTGATTTTGACGCACTTGTCGATTTCCAAGCGGGGATGGACAAGCGCTCAATCGATTGGCGTCAAAGCGGGCGGCATACCCATTTGCTCGCCAAGCAATATCGCACCGAGCGTGACAACCGCATCGTCTTCGCGATTGATTGCGGACGGACGATGAGCGAGCCGCTTGACGGCGTGCCGCGTGTTGACCGGGCCATATCGGCGGCCTTGCTCACCGCTTGGTCCGCACTCAAGCTGGGTGATCGCGCAAGCCTGTTTGGGTTTGATACGCGGCCCCGGCTGCATTCGGGTGAGCTGACTGGCGTCGAAAATTTCAGCGTGCTGCAAAAGCTTGCCGGTACGCTCGACTATTCGACCGAGGAGACCAACCATGTGCTGGCGCTATCAACATTGTCGCAGCAGCTCAAACGCCGTTCACTCATCATATTGTTCACCGATTTCACTGACCCAACGGGTGCTGATTTGCTTGTCCGCGCACTCGGTTGGCTGATCAAGCGTCACGTCGTCTTGTTCGTGGTGATGCGCGATGCGGATCTCACTGCGTTGATGAATGCAGAACCGATTGACGCGCGCGATGTCACGCGCAGTGTTGCGGCGGCGGCGCTGGTTGGTGAACAACGCAAGGTAATGGCGCGGCTGCGGCGGCTTGGGCTTGATGTGATCGAGGCAGACCACCATCAGATCGGCCTGCAACTCGTCGCTGCCTATATCGCGATCAAGCAAAAGGGGCGGTTATGAGCGAAAGCCAGGATTTGGTGGCAGCAGGCCAGCGCAATTTTCGCCGCCAGCATGAAGCCGATTGGGATGAACTTGAAGCGCTGCTCAAACGCGTCGAAGGCGGCCGCGCCAAGGCGCTGTCGGTTGAAGAGTTGATACGGCTGCCCGTGCTGTACCGTGCTGTACTGTCCTCGCTCGCCGTTGCGCGCGAAACGTCGCTCGACAAGGCGATGATAGACTATCTTGAAGCTCTTTGCACGCGCGCTTATTTCTTCATCTACGGCGTGCGCACCCGCGCGCGTGATGGAATTGCGCACTTCTTCACTTATGATTGGCCCAGCGCAGTGGCGAACCTGTGGAAGGAGACATTGGTCTCCGCGCTATTGCTGCTTGCTGGTGCAGTCGCAGGCTATTTGCTCGTCGCCGCAGACCCCAGCTGGTACGGTGCGATCATTGGTGACGATATGGCGCAGGGTCGCGGCCCCGAAAGTTCGGCGGCGATGCTGCGTGACATCATCTATTCAAAGGACCCGCTGAATAACAACGGCTCCGCGCTGAGCATCTTTGCGACCTTCCTCTTCACGCACAATACGCAGGTTTCAATTTGGTGCTTTGCGCTTGGTTTTGCCTTTGGTGTGCCAACCGCGTTCCTGATCGTGTCAAATGGCTGTGCCGTCGGCGCTTTGCTCCATGTTTATGCGGCCAAAGGGTTGGGGTGGAATTTGGTTGGCTGGTTGATGATCCACGGCACAACCGAACTATTTGCGATCACGCTTGCCGGCGCGGCAGGCTTCCGCATTGGTTTGGCGACTGCCTTTCCCGGCGATTTGGGCCGCGTCGCAGCGGCGGCAAAGGCCGGTCGGACGGCAGCCACAGTAATGATTGGCGTGATCGTCATGCTGTTTTTTGCGGGCATCCTCGAAGGCTTTGGCCGCCAATTGATCACCAACGACATTGCGCGTTACGGCGTTGGCCTGTTCATGCTGTGCGTGTGGCTCGCTTATTTCTATCTTCTGCGCAACGAGGCGCCGCGTGGCTAAAGCGGCAACCAAACGTCCAGCGCAGCCGGCCCATGTTCGGCTCCTCCCGACGCCCGAGGGTGTCAATCTATCGCTTGAAATGGCGAGTGTCGGGTCGCGACTAAGTGCGTTCATGGTCGATATCCTGATCATCGGCGGCACGATGTTCGCGATCACAATGATCCTCATTTCTGCGGGCATATCGATGGCATCAGGGTCGCTTGCCAATGAACAATCGCTCAGCCTGCTCGCGGTGCTGTGGCTGTTTACGATCTTTGTGCTCCGCAACTTCTGGTTCATTCTGTTCGAAATGGGGCCGCGCGGCGCGACACCGGGTAAGCGTTTGCTTGGCCTGCGCGTGATTGCGCGTGGCGGCGGGCGACTTGAGGCAAGCAGTGTGGTGGCGCGCAATCTGCTGCGCGATGTCGAGACTTTCCTGCCGCTTGGCTTTTTGATTCAGCAACTTGACGCAGGCACGATCGACGCGTGGACGGGCTTGCTTGGCTTTGGCTGGACGATGCTGTTCATGCTGTTTCCGCTGTTCAACCGTGACCGGCTCCGCGCTGGGGATTTGCTCGCGGGCACATGGGTAATCCGGGCAGAACAGCGCAAAGCGGGGCAGGATTTGCTCGACGGGCGAGCTGATGATCCGCAGCGTTACCAATTCACCGAAGCGCAATTGGCGGCGTATGGCAATTTTGAGCTGCAAACGCTTGAACGCGTCCTGCGCGACGATAGCAACCAATCGCTTAGCCTCGTTGCGGAAACGATCCGTCAAAAGATTGGTTGGCCCTACGAATATGATGACCGCGCGTTCCTGTCGGCTTATTATGCAGCGGTGCGGGCGCGGCTTGAAAAAGGACTGTTGTTTGGCAAGCGCAAAGTGGACAAATATGATGGTGGTGCTTAGCCCTCGTCTATCGTCACGCTAGACAGCGGCGTTAAAGCCACTAAACGCGCGACTATGCCGCCGCAAATTGACGTGACCACGGGACCTGCCCCCGGCTTTGCCATCATGGCGCGGTTCCTGCCGTATTTATGGCCCAAGGATCAGCCGCGGTTGAAGGTGCGCATCGTCCTTTCATTGCTGCTCGTGCTCATCTCAAAGGGCATCCAGCTAAGCATGGGCTTCCTCTACGCTGCTGCGGTCAACCGGATGCAGCCAGGCATGGAAAGCGGTGCAGCTATCGCGATGGCGCTGGTGGCGGCCTATGCCGGGGCGCGGTTTGCCGGTGTGTTGTTCGACAATCTGCGCAACGCGATTTTCGAACGCGTTGGCCAAGACGCGACACGGCGGCTCGCCGTCACAGTGTTTACGCATCTGCATGCGCTGTCGATGCGCTTCCACATGGCGCGGCGCACAGGTGCTGTCACCAAAGTGATCGAGCGTGGCACCAAGAGCATTGATACGATGCTCTATTTCCTGCTGTTCAACATCGCGCCGACGGTGCTTGAATTGGCGGCGGTGCTTGTCATTTTCTGGTTCAAATTCAGCGTTGAACTCGTCGCAGCGACGTTGGTCATGGTTATCAGCTATATCCTATTCACCCAAAAGGTCACCGATTGGCGCAACGCTCTGCGTGCCGAAATGAACGAGCTTGATACTGCAACGGTCTCACGTTCGGTCGATAGCTTGCTCAACTATGAAACGGTCAAATATTTCAACGCTGAGGCCCGCGAAGCTGACTATTATGAGCGCGTCGCAAAACGCTATGCCGATGCCGCGACTAAATCTGAAAATTCGCTTGCTTTGCTCAACGTTGGCCAATCGCTTATCACCAACCTGATGATGGCTGGTGCCATGGCATATTCGGTGTGGGGATGGTCACGCGGGCAGTTCAGCACCGGAGATGTGGTGTTGGTCAATACCTTGCTGGCCCAGCTATTCCGCCCGCTTGATTTGCTTGGCATGGTGTACCGCACGATCAAACAAGGCCTTATCGATATGGAGGCGATGTTCAATCTGATCGATACGCCCGCAGAAATCGTTGACAAGCCCGGGGCAGCGCCGCTGATGATCAGTGGCGGGGCCCTGACATTTGACAATGTGCAGTTCGGTTATGACCCTGATCGGCAGATTCTAAGCGGTGTCAGCTTCACCGTGCCCGAAGGGGGTACGCTGGCGGTTGTCGGGCCATCTGGTGCGGGTAAATCGACTATCGCGCGATTGCTTTACCGCTTCTACGATGTGACCGGCGGGCATATCCTGATTGATGGGCAGGATATCCGCGATGTGACGCAATCAAGCTTGCGCGCACAGATCGGTATCGTGCCGCAGGATACGGTGCTGTTCAACGACACGATTGGCTATAATGTCGGCTATGGTCGCGAAGGGGCAGGCCAGCATGAGATTGAGGAGGCCGCGCGCGGTGCAGCCATCCACAGCTTTATTGCGGCGCAGACCAAGCAATATGACACACAAGTGGGTGAGCGCGGACTTAAGCTGTCAGGCGGCGAAAAACAGCGCGTTGCCATCGCGCGCACCTTGCTCAAAAACCCACCGATCCTGATCCTCGATGAAGCCACTAGCGCCCTCGACAGCCGCACCGAGGCCGAGATTCAAGATACGCTGACACGCATCGCGGCCAAGCGCACGACGATTGTAATCGCGCACCGCCTGTCAACCATCGTCGACGCCGACGAAATCATCGTGCTTGACGCAGGCAACGTCGCCGAACGCGGCACGCACAGCGCGCTGCTCCGCAAAAATGGCCTCTATGCCGAAATGTGGGCGCGGCAACAGGCCGAAGCCGACGATGAAATGGCGGCGGCGGAATGACCTGCGGGTAGAGCGCGACACCCTGACCGAACAGCCTAGCAATCGGATTATCAGTCCCTTAACAGCTCATTGATCGCCGTCTTGGCGCGCGTTTGTGCATCGACACGCTTGACGATGACCGCGCATGACAGGCTTGGTCCTGGTGACCCGTCGGGCAAGGGTTTACCGGGCAAGCTCCCGGGAACGACGACCGAGTAAGCGGGAACCCGGCCAATGAAGACTTCGCCTGTGGTACGGTCGATGATTTTGCTCGTCGAGCTGATGAACACGCCCATTGAGAGCACCGCGCCGCGTTCGACGATCACGCCTTCGACAACTTCGCTGCGCGCGCCGATGAAGCAATCGTCTTCGATCACCACTGGATTTGCCTGAAGCGGTTCAAGCACGCCGCCAATGCCAACGCCGCCCGACAAATGGACGTTTGCCCCAATTTGTGCGCAGCTGCCAACCGTCACCCACGTGTCGACCATCGTATTTTCGCCAACATAGGCACCAAGATTAACAAAGCTTGGCATCAAGACCGCCCCTTTGGCGATATGCGCGCCGCGCCGGACGATGGATCCGGGTACAGCGCGAAAGGCTGCGCTACGGAACCGGTTTTCGCCCCAGCCGTCAAATTTGCTGGGCACCTTATCCCACCAGTGCGTGCCGCCGGGGCCGCCTGGGATCATCGCCATATCATTCAAGCGGAATGACAGCAGGACAGCCTTTTTCAGCCATTGATTGACCTGCCATCCCTCGGGCGTCGGTTCGGCAACGCGCGCCTGGCCATCATCGAGCATGCCCAGCGCCGTTTCAACCGCATCGCGCACTTCGCCCGCCGTGCTGGCATTGATTGTGTCACGCGCGTCCCACGCGGTTTCGATTACCGATTGTAAATATCCTGTCACGCTGCGGCCTTTCTCGTATAGGTGGCAAGCCAATCGCCTACCTCATGTGTTTCATAGTCGATGAATGAGGGGCAGGCATCCGCAGCGCCATAATCCGACCCATTATTGATCCATACTGTCGCCATGCCGAGCGCTTTGGCGGGGCGCAAGTTGCGCGCCATATCTTCAACAAACAATGCGCGATTAGGTTCGACATTAAGTGTATCGCACATCTTGTCATAACAGGCCGCATGCGGCTTGGGCGCGTAACCGCTATCGTGGATGTCAAACAGCCCATCAAAACAACTGCCCAACCCTAACCGATCAAGCACCCGCCGTGCATAGGGAGCATCACCATTTGTAAAGATAAACGCCCGACCGGGTAACGCATCAATCGCCGCCGCCAGACTTGGATTAGGCGTGATCCGGTCCATTTCGATGTCGTGAACAAAGTCCAAAAATTCGTACGGGTCAACGTCATGCTCAGTCATCAGGCCAGACAATGTCGTGCCGTGATTGTAGAAATATTGTTTCTGAATGCGGTGCGCCTCTTGCCTGTCAACACCAAACCGGCGCGCAATATAGCGACCCATCCGATCGTCAATCAACGCGAACAGATTACAGTTTGACGGATAGAGCGTATTATCGAGATCAAAAATCCATGTGTCGATATGATCAAGCGCTGCATCCATGGCACCCCCGTTAACGACGTATGCGAATTGACGCAATTGACTCGATAACCGACGACGAACGCAGTAAATTTTTTCTTAACGTGGATCGCAGGTGAGTCGAAAATGGCAACTCGTTTCCTCGCAACCAGATTGAAGGCAGGCTGTGCCCTTTCCTGTCTCACCATGCTTGCGGCCTGCGGCGGCGGCGCAGCAACCGGGGTCAGCTCAACGCCCGCTCCCCCTGCCGCACTTGCTCAAGCACCAACACCGCCGCCACTGCCAGCCCCGTCGCCACCCTCCGCATTGACGTCGACCAATTTCAATACGAGTGAATATGCCCGCTCCAATGGTGCGGCGCAGGCTCGCGCGATTACGGCTTATGAGGCAGGCGCGACCGGCGCTGGTGTAACGGCTGCGGTCATTGATAGCGGGGTCGGCGTCACCAATTCGCAGTTTGCAGGGCGAATCAGCGCGGCTTCGGCTGATCTTGCTGGCAACCGCGGAATCGGTGATGATGCCGGACACGGCACATTCGTCGCTGATATTCTGCTCGGCGCGCGCAATGGTAGCGGGATTCACGGGGTTGCCTTCGATGCAACCTTGCTCGTCGCGCGCACCGATACGCCGGGCAGCTGCACGACGAATGCAGCTAATGATGGCTGTTCGCATAATGACAATGCCATTGCGCGCGGTGTTGATCTGGCGGTGGCGAACAATGCGCGCGTGATCAACATTTCGCTCGGCGGGTCGCCTGCGAACAACACGCTGCGCAATGCGATTAACCGGGCAACGGCGGCGGGGATTGTGATCGTTATTTCAGCCGGCAATAAGGGCGTTGATAACCCAACCGCCGCGCTAAACCCCGATACACTCGCACAAATTGCCAATGACGGCGTTGCGCGCAATTTGGTGATCATCGCGGGCGCGCTTGATGCGTCAAACACCGCGCTTGCCGATTTTTCGAACCGAGCGGGCAATAGTTCAACCCACTATCTTGGCGCGCTCGGCGTCAGGGTGCGGGCGAGTGATCAGAATGAGGCAAGCTTTCTCGTCAGCGGCACCAGTTTTTCAGCGCCGGTAATCTCAGGCGCAGTGGCATTGCTCGCCAGCGCATTCCCGACACTGAACGGTAGCCAGATTGTCGACTTGCTCTTTCGCAGCGCCAATGATTTGGGCGCGGCGGGGGTTGATAGCGAATTTGGCTATGGCGCGCTCAATATCGCCCGGGCTTTCCAGCCGCAGGGGCAGCTGAGCATTCCAGGGGTGGGCAAGACGCTTTCACTCGCCAGTAGTGGCACACTCTCAACCGCGATGGGGGACGCGACGAAGGCAGGCTTGCGTACTGTGATCCTTGATGAATATGCGCGCGCGTTTGATGCCGATCTGTCGCCGTCGCTGCGCACCGCGCGCCGGGGTGCGACGCTGGGCCGGGCGCTTGGCCTGGATGCCCGCACTGTATCAACCGGTGCCGGGCCAGTGGCGGTATCGCTCAGCCTGTCGCCAGGCCGCGACGATGTTACGATCAACCGACTGCTGCTCGCCCCCCAAGACCGTGAACAGGCGCGGGCAGTGGCTGGTTCAATCATCGCACGGCTGAGCCCCAACACCGATGTTGCGCTGGGTTTCGCGCAGAGCGGCGCGGCGCTTGCCGATCAACTAGGCGGCGACGGCCACGCTGCCTTCCTTGCCAGTCGTTCGGCAAGCGATGGCTTTGGGTTTGATGCGCGCGGCGAAACGGGCTTCGCACTGCGGCACCGGCTTGGCCGATTTGCATTTTCAGCGATTGGTGACACGGGCATTGTCCGCGAAGTTGGTGATAGCGTCACACCGCTTGGGGCTAATCGTTATCAATCGGCGGGGATTGCACTCGATGCTGATTTCGGCGCCCTAAAAGTCGGTGCGCGAGCCACGCGGCTGCGTGAGCAAGCGACTGTGCTTGGTGCGCGCTTCACGGGCGTGATTGGCGCGGGCGGTGCGGAAAGCCTGTTTGTCGACGCTAATGCGCGCTTGGCTCTCGGGCAATTGTGGACCGTTGGCGGCACCGTGCGACAGGGCTGGACACGCATTGGCCCCAGCGGCGTGCGGCGTGGCAATGACCGTCTGCGTAGCGCGTCATATGCGGCCGAGGTAAATCGCACACACCTATTCACAAGCCACGACCAATTCACCGTGCGCGTTGCCCAACCCTTACGCGTGACAGCGGGCGGCTTTGATCTCACGCTTCCTTCCGATTATGATTATGCAACGGGCACCGCGACGTATGGCACACAGCGTCTAAACTTGACGCCCGAAGGCCACGAGCGCGTGATCGAAAGCGTCTATGCCCGCGCGCTGGGCCGTGGATATTTAACCACCAATCTCTATTGGCGCACCCAGCCTGATAACATCGCCGCTGCGCCGGCAGACTTCGGCGCGGCGGTCCGGTTTAGGCTTGGAATCTAGACGGTAAAACTCTCACCACAGCCGCACGCCCCCTTGGCGTTAGGATTGGCAAATACGAAGCCAGCGGTGAAATCATCCTCAACCCAGTCCATCGTGCTGCCGATCAAATAGAGGATCGATCCACCATCAACGAAGAACAGGCCGCCCGGCGTTTCGATCCGCTCATCAAAGCTATTGGCTTCGCGCACATAATCAACCGAATAAGCCAGCCCCGAACAACCGCGACGCGGGGTTGAGAGCTTGACGCCCAGCGTGCCTTCGGGTGCCTTAGCCATCAGCGATGCAATCCGCGCTTCGGCTGACGGGGTCAGCGTTAGGGCGGCGGGGCGGGTGCGGGTCATCGTGGTCATAACAACAATCTCCATAGCCGCTTATCCTGAGTAGGGACTGAGCTTGTCGAAACGGCTGCTCAGGATAGTCGGAAAATACTAAAGCATCCCCAATTCTAACTTGGCTTCATCGCTCATCTTGCCTGGGTCCCAGGCGGGTTCCCAGACGATGGTGACTTCGGCATCGCGCACGCCGGGCACCGCTTCGACGCGCAGTTCAACCTCTTGCGGCATCGATTCAGCGACGGGGCAATGCGGCGTGGTGAGCGTCATCGTCACCAGCGCACTGCCGTCATTCACTTCAACGCCGTAAATCAGGCCAAGATCATAGATATTGACTGGGATTTCGGGATCATAAATATCCTTTAGTGCCGCGATCACCGCCTCATAGACATCGCCGCCTTCGGGTGCAGGCTCGGGCTTGGCCGCAAGGAAGCCTTCGAGATAATCCTTCTTGCGCGCGAGCGTTTCCGCCGCACTTTCAGGCTCGACGCGCGCCCGGGGTGGCGGCGCGACGCTACTGACTTCTTCGGTTTTGATTTCACTCATCCAAACACCCTTTGCACCCTTGTCAGCCCGCGCACCAGCGCTGCGACGTCGCTTTCGTCGCTATATAAACCAAAGCTCGCCCGCGCCGTGGCGTCTACACCCAGATAGGTCATCAGCGGCTGACAGCAATGGTGCCCCGCACGGATGGCAACACCTTCTTCATCCAATATAGTACCGATGTCATGCGGATGCACCCCTTCGATCGCGAACGAGACGATGCCCGCCGCGTTTTCGGGGCCGAACAGCCGCACGCTATTGAGCTTGCGCAGCGCATCGCGCGTCATCGTGACCAGCTTAGCCTCATGCGCATGGATATTCGCGACACCAATTGCATCGACATAATCAATCGCAGCATGGAGGCCGATGACTTCGATGATCATCGGCGTGCCAGCCTCAAAGCGCTGCGGCACCGGCGCATAGGTCGTGCCCTCAAACGACACACGGTCAATCATCGCACCGCCGCCTTGCCACGGGGGCATGGCATCAAGCAGCAGCTTGCGCCCCCACAAAACGCCAACGCCGGTCGGGCCGTAGAGCTTATGCCCCGAAAAGACATAGAAATCGCAGTCCAGTTCGGCCATGTTGAGCCGCATCCGGGGCGCGGCCTGACAGCCATCGAGCAACAATTTGGCACCAACGCCGTGCGCAATCTTTGCCGCGCGCTTGGCGCCCAGTACGCTGCCCAACACGTTTGAGACATGCGCAAAAGCGACAAAGGCGTGGCGCTCACTGACCATCGCCTCGGCGGCATCAAGGTCAATCCGGCCATCCTCGGTCAGCGGGCAGACATCGATCTTATAGCCAGCGAGCTGCCACGGCACGATATTTGAATGATGCTCAAGCTGCGATAACAACACCCGATCACGCCCCGACTCCGACGGATGTGTTTGTGTGATCAGATTAATCCCCTCGGTCGCGCCCTTGGTGAAGATGATCTCGTCGACCGCTGCGCCAATGAACGTCGCGACCCGCGCGCGCGCCGCTTCAAACGCCATCGTCATATCGGCAGAGCGCTTGTAAACACCCCGGTGGACTGTCGCATAATCCGCGCCCCCGGCCCGCATCATGGCATCGAGAACGACTTGCGGCTTCTGCGCGGTCGCTCCGGTATCAAGATAATGCCAGTTATTAGCGAGGCCGGGGAAATCGGCCTTCAGATCCTCCCCGTAAACGGGAAGGATGTTTGTTTCGGCGCTCACACCATTCCCCCCAACTTGGCGAGCGCGGCACTCGTCAGAAGCGCCTGAGACGTTGCCCCGTCAAACACTTCTGCAACAAACGCCTGCAACATCAACTTTTTCGCCTCAGCAGGCGGCAGACCACGCGCCGCGAGGTAGAACAAAGCATCCTTGTCGAGCTCACCCACCGCTGCCCCGTGTGCGCACTTGACATCGTCGGCGTAGATTTCAAGTTCAGGCTTGGCGTTTGCGGTGGCCGTCCGGTCAAGCAGAATTGCTTTGACTGATTGCTCGCTGTCGGTCTGCTGGGCACCCCGCGCCACCGCCACCTTGCCGAGGTAAGTGCCAGTCGCATGGTCAGCGAGAACGGAGCGTACAACCTGTCGCGATGTCGCGCCGGGCTCGGCATGCGTGATTGTGGTGACGATCTCCAGCGTTTGCGTGCCGCCTCCAATCTGCACCCCGCCGAGCGTAAAATTCGCGCCTTCGTGTAGCGTGACGTTCACTTCAATCCGCCCATAGTCTCCGCCGATATTGAGGACGTAAAGCGCAGCAGTCGCCCCTTTGCCAAGCGACAAGTCGATCTGATCCACGACACCGGCAGACAGCACCATCGCCCGTTCAAGCTCCTCGCCGGCTGGCACAATGATGCACTCTGGCACGACCGGCCAGACGCGGGCGAGGGCTTCGGTATCGCTATAGCGAAACGCCTCATCCTTGCGGGTGGGAAGGGCGCTCACAAAATCCTCCCCACTCGTGGAGAGGTGGCAGCGCAAAGCGCTGACGGAGGGGGCGATCCGCAAACAAAAACGGTGCGGAGGTGGACGCCCCCCTCCACCGCTGCGCGGTTCCCCTCCCCATGAATGGGGAGGATTGGGGAGCGCGTGTTCACGCCGCAATCCCAACATAGCCATCGCGTTCAAGCTCAAGCGCCAGTTCCGGCCCACCAGTGCGCGTAATTCGCCCGCCATCAAGCACATGCACAAAATCGGGCTGCACATAATCGAGCAGGCGTTGATAATGCGTGATCAGCAGCACCGCCTTATCGGGGCGGCGCATGATCCGGTTGATCCCGTCGCCGACCACGCGCAGCGCGTCGATATCAAGCCCACTGTCAGTCTCATCGAGCACCGCGAGGCACGGGTCGATGATCCCCATCTGCACCATCTCGTTGCGCTTCTTCTCGCCGCCCGAAAAGCCGACATTCACCGGGCGTTTCAGCATCTCCATATCCATGCCCATTGCATCAGCCTGGGCGCGGGCGATTTTCAGGAACTCGCCGCCAGAGAGCGGGGCCTCGCCGCGATGTTTGCGCTGGGCATTGAGTGCTTCGCGGAGGAACTGCACGTTCGACACGCCGGGGATTTCGACGGGATATTGGAAGCCAAGGAACAGACCAGCGGCGGCGCGTTCGTGCGGGGCGAGGGCGAGGAGGTCTATCCCACCGTCATCCCGGCGCAGGCCGGGAC
>JBJXDU010000090.1:0-73991 GCA_046153565.1 Sphingomonadaceae bacterium | reverse complement strand
GGCAGATAATCAAGGCCAATCGGTGTGTGTTGCGACCGGGCATAAATCGCGCGCCGCTCGTCCTGTGCGAGTGCCCACCATGCGGGTGATTTACGGATGGGGATGAGGGCACCGCACACTGCTTCGGTGCGGCCAAGTCCGGAGTGCGATGCAGTCAAATCGGCGCGCTCAGCGGCGGTTGTGTAGCGCAAATTGCTGACGACGCCGGCAAGCGACCAGCGCGGCGATTGCCATCCGTCATGCGCGCCGATGACCATGCAGGGGGCAAGCGGCAATGTAGGGCCGACCAGACAATTTTGCGATGTAACGTGCCAATCGCCGCTGGCAGCACCATGAAAATTGACGAGGAGAGGGGCCATCGACATAACCTTTAAGTGAGGATTGACTATACTCACTATACGCTGGGGCAACGCATTTGGTTACTGGCGTCGCTAAATGTCCGCAACCAACCGCCCATAAAGATCAGGCCGCCGATCACGGAAGAAGCCAAACGCCGCGCGATGTTTACGGACAAGCGCTAGGTCGAATTCAGCGACCAATACTCCACTTTCCTCCGCGCCATATTCAACCACCTTATCGCCGCGTTCGTTGGTAATGAAGCTGTGGCCATAAAAAGACATCGCGCCTTCGGTGCCGACGCGATTGCTGGCGACGACGGGGACAACGTTCGACACCGAATGGCCCACCATCGCGCGTTGCCATAGCCTGCTGGTGTCAAGTTCTTCAGCTGCGGGTTCATCGCCAATCGCGGTGGGGAACATGAGGATGTCTGCCCCCATCAGCATCATCGCGCGCGCGGTTTCGGGATACCATTGATCCCAGCAAATGCCGACACCAACCTTGCCGTAGCGCGTATCCCACACTTTGAAGCCGCTATTGCCGGGGCGGAAATAATATTTCTCGGTATAGCCCGGCCCATCGGGAATGTGGCTTTTGCGGTAGACACCCATGATCTGGCCTGCGTCATCAATCATCGCAAGGCTGTTATAATGATGCTGCCCATCGGCTTCGAAGAAGGAGCAGGGGATATAGACTTGCAGTTCCGCCGCAAGCGCTTGCATCGCTCTCACCGAGGCATGCTCAGCCACGGGGGCCGCACTGGCGAAATGGCGCTCATGCTGTTCTTGACAGAAATAGGGGCCTTCAAAGAGTTCAGGCGGGAGGATGATCCGCGCGCCGTGATGCGCGGCCTCACGCACCAGCACCTCGACGGCAGCAATATTGGTATGGATATCGGCCCCGAGGGCGAGTTGGAGGGCAGCGACTTTGATCATGATGTGGCTATACCGGGACTTTGACGATGTGAGAAACAAGAATCGTTTCACACAAGATCATTTTGTTCCCCTGCGAAGGCAGGGGCCTAGGCGGGCCTGGTGGTTGAGGCTTCGCCGTATCGTTTGTGTCGAGGCTGGGCCCCTGCCTTCGCAGGGGAACAATTTTAACAAAAGCCCCGTGCGAAACGCGTAACTCCTAAAGTTTCAAGCCAAAGCGCGTGGCGACACTTATCATCGCCAGATAAAGCAAAATCGTAATCGCACACCCAATCCCAAGCGCCGGCCAGAAGCTCAAACCGCGCCGCAACAGCAGCGGGATGATCAGGAACATCGGCATTGATGGCAGAAAATACCAGAATGTGCCGCCAACATAGCGCGCCATCGCCTCACCGTCCGCACCGTCACGCCATAGCCAGATCATGCTCAGCACCGAAACAAGCGGCAGTGAGACGATGAGCGATCCCAGTGCTGGCTGACGCCGCGCAACCGTTGAGGCGAGCGCGATGATCAGTCCCGAAAGGAGCGTGCGTGTCCAGAAAGCGATCACAAAGTGGGAACTTGCTGACTGATACAATGGAAACTGCCGCCGCCGGTCAGAATATGATTGGCACGCAGCCCAATCGTCTCCCGACCCGGAAAGAGCTTCGCAATCACCGCGACGGCAGCATCATCACTCGGCCCGCCATAAGTCGGCACCACCACGCACGCATTGCCGATGTAAAAATTCATATGGCTCGCCGGGATCGCTGCGCCGTCTTCGTCCATATGTCGCCCTGCCGAAGGAATGGTGACAATCTCAACCGGCCAACGCGCCGCGCGGTCAGCTGCATCGGCGAATATCGCCGCATTGGGGTCATCGTCACCAAACGGCGCGGGCAAGGCGAGCACGCCGGGCGCCACAAAGCGCGCGAGATTATCGACATGGCCGTCAGTATGGTCATTTTCGAGCCCCACGCCGAGCCACAATATCTGCGACAGCCCCAAATCAGCGCACAGCCGCGCTTCGATATCGGCGCGTGACAGGTTCGGGTTGCGATTGGGGTTGAGCAGGCACTGCCCGGTCGTCACGCACAGCCCAGCGCCGTCAACATCAATCGCGCCGCCTTCCAATATCCAGTCGCGCGGCGAGCGGAGCAGGGCGGCTTGTTCGCACAACAGCCGCGCGAGATCATCATCAAGCGGTGATGGATATTTGCCGCCCCAGCCATTGCCGCGATAATCAAGTGCCAGCGGATTGCCGCCATCGCTCACGATGATCGGCCCTGTATCACGCAGCCAGATATCAAAGAAGGGTGCGGCGATAATCTCCGCAATATCACCCGCCAGATCGCGCGCCGCCGCTTCGGCTTCGGGGTTGGCACAGACAAGGCGCACCACCTCACCTTTGCCCCCGCCATGCACCGCGCGCGCAAACGCCGCCACTTCGGCCTGCGCGCCTTCGAGATCATCAAGCCATAGGTCGGCCGCACTTGGGAAGCCGATCCAGACTGAGGCGTGGGGTGCCCATTCAGGGGGTTGGGAGAGGGTCACTTCGCTATATCCATGCTAAAAAACCAAGAGGAAGATTATCTCACGCGAAGCCGCGAAGACGCAAAGTCAGTGTGATTGTTGACGACGCGTTTCATTCCCTCTCGAAACGTAGCCGCTCCAAAATTCATCAACAATCCTAGCGGCAATTCCATGAGCCGCAGATACGTCAAAACCTGCTTTTTGTGCACCGGGGCGATTGTTTCAACCGATTTTAATTCAATCAAAAGCTTGCCTTCCACCACAAGATCAGCCCGAAACCCGTCAGTAATCACTAATCTGTCAAATCGAATGTCAATCGGCACTTGTCGTTCCACAAAAAGTCCGCGCTCTCGAATCAGCTCGCACAAGATCACTTCATAAACCGACTCAAGCAAGCCAGGCCCAAGCCGCTCATGAAGCTTGAACCCACAATCAACAGAAATTGAGGCTAAAGCTTCAATGTCCATCACTACTCCACTTATTCGTGTCTTCGCGGCTTCGCGTGAGTCATACTTTCCTACTTCACTTCCCCGCCCGGCTCCGATCCCGCACGCCCCGAAATTCCGAAGTCGGATACCAATTGGGCCACGCATTCCCCGTCGCCAGCTCGCGGCCGAGTTGATAGTTGAGCGTGAGGTCATCAATCGCGCCGTCCCAATTCGCCTTTGGATCATATTCATCCTGCGGCTTGTGATAGCGGTTGGTGGTATAATCTTCCGCCGCCGCGCGCCCTGCGGCTTTGCCACCGACAACCAAATCTTCGCCCGCATCAAAATAGATCATCGGCACGCCGAGCTTGGCAAAGCTGAAATGATCCGATCGGAAATAGAACCCCCGCTCTGGCGTTGGTTCAAGCCCGACAACACGGCCCTGCGCGCCCGCAAGGCGAGTGAGTATTGGTTCAAGCTCTGATTTGCCAGCACCGACCAGAATCACATCCTTGGTGCGGCCCAGCATGTTGAGCCCATCCATATTCACCCCGCCCACGGTTTTACCGAGCGGATAGAGTGGATTGTCGGCATAATATTTTGAACCAAGCAGCCCTGATTCCTCCGCCGTTACTGAAAGGAAAATGATCGAGCGATCCGCCGCGCCTGCCTTGGCATGCGCCTCTGCCAAAGCGACAAGCGCTGCGGTGCCGCTCGCATTATCAACCGCGCCGTTGCAGATGTCATCGCCATTGATGGGTTCGCACCTCCCCAGATGATCCCAATGTGCCGAATAAAGCACATATTCATCGGGATGCACCTTGCCCGGTAATATGCCGACCACATTGCGCGACAATTGCCGCTTGATACTATTATCAAGCGTCAGCGATGCTTTGAGGCCAAGCGTCACGGCCTTGAAGCCCTTTTTCTTGGCAGCCGCCGAAAGTTTGGCCAAATCCATCCCCGCGCTCGCCATCAGCTTGACCGCCGCTTCGTTGGTGATCCAGCCATTGGCTTGCGTTTGATCCATATGATTATTGACATCATCAAAGCCCAATTGCGGCCCGGTCCAGCTCGAAACCACCACGCCCCACGGATAGGCTGCGGGGAAAGTATCATGGACGATGAAGGCTGCGGCTGCGCCCTGCCGCGCCGCTTCCTCATATTTGTAGGTCCAGCGGCCATAATAGGTCATCGCACGGCCTTCGAACGGGCCCTTCAAATCCTTATTGGCGTAATCGGGATCATTGACGAGGATGATCACGGTTTTGCCCTTCACATCCACGCCGGCATAATCATTCCACCCGCGCTCGGGCGCGTTGATGCCGTAGCCGACGAAGACCACATCCGAATTCACAATCTGCGTCTTGGGCACAATCCGGTAGCTTGCGGCGACCATGTCAGTCTTATACGCAAATGACAGGAGCCCCTTGCCCCCGCTGATGGTGAGCGCAGTATTCGGATTGGCGTTAATCTCTACCAGCGGCACATCTTGAAACCAGCTACCCTTGTTCGCAGGCTTGAGGCCCGCTGCGGCAAAGCGCCCCGCGACATAGCCAATGGTCTTATCCTCACCCGGCGTCGTCGGCGCGCGGCCTTCGAACAGATCGGATGACAGCGTTTGGGTGACTTCCTTGAGCGTGTCGACCGAAATCGCCGGGGCTTGGGCAGGGGCCGGGTTCGCTGCGAGCAGCAGGCCGATTAGGGCCAAAATTTTTCTCACCATCGCAAATCTCCTATTTTTAGCGGATCGACACCCCGTCTCTCCCGAGCGAAGTCGAGGGACTATCCCGCGCTTCGACAAGGTTATCCTCGGCTGCGCTCGGAAGAGTGTCTCGACTTCGCTCGACATAGACGGGCATGAGATGATCGAGCGAAACATCAGTCTGCCACCACCTTGGCAAACCAAGCGCGAAGCCACAATCAAAAAACAGCCACAACGAAAAAGAGCGGCCCCGCAAGACCGCCCTTTTCACCGAGAGGCGAATCACAGCTCTCGACCGTTGCAATGTTTGCCAATTCAGCGTTACGCTGTCAAGCGCAAAAATCCAAATAGGATTTTCGTCGCAGATTAACGCGAATAGAATTCGACGACCAGATTGGGTTCCATCTTCACTGGATAAGGCACTTCATCAAGCGTCGGAACGCGCGCGAAGGTCACTTTCGATGCACCATCGGTCACGACATAATCGGGGATATCGCGCTCAGGCAGGCTTTGCGCTTCGATCACAAGCGCCATTTCCTGCGCCTTGGCACCCAGCGAAATCACATCGCCAACCGCAATGCGGCGCGAAGCGATGTTGCACTTGACGCCGTTGACGCGCACGTGACCGTGGCTGACCAGCTGACGCGCGGCGAACACAGTCGGCGCGAACTTGGCACGATAGACGACAGCGGCAAGGCGACGCTCAAGCAAGCCGATGAGGTTTTGCGACGTATCGCCCTTCATCCGGTTGGCTTCCTGATAAGCGGCATGGAACTGCTTTTCAGTGATTTCGCCGTAGTAGCCCTTGAGCTTCTGCTTGGCTTTCAGCTGGAGACCGTAATCAGTGACCTTGCCCTTGCGGCGTTGCCCGTGCTGGCCGGGGCCATATTCGCGCTTGTTGACGGGTGATTTGGGGCGGCCCCAAATATTTTCGCCCATGCGGCGATCAATTTTATACTTAGCGGAATTGCGCTTTGACATGATAATCCTTCAATTGCTGTGCATTTCTGCGTTAACCGGAACCGCGCTACTCCGCCGACATACGGGGCAGGACACCTGCTTCACCGGAGTGCAGGGTCAATTGCGAAGGAGGGGCGTCTAGCGGGGATAGCGGATAAGTCAATAGATTCGTTCCCCGGCGAATGCCGGGGCCCAGTCCCTTCATCAAAAACACGGCGAAGCCTCACATATCTGGCCCGTCTGGACCCCGGCCTTCGCCGGGGAACACAGGTCGTGCAGGGGAACGTGGCAGCCGTTGCTATTTTCGGGGCACACGATCACTCAAAGACCGCAGCATTCCGCGAAACGTGCGTACCTCTTGCGCTGACCAGCCGGGTTTGGTGAGGATCGATCGGATCGTCCGCCGATCAATGTGCGCGCGGTCGGGCGGGAAGAAATGGCCCGCTGCCTCAAGCATTGCGTCAAGCTGTGCAATCATGCCGTCAAGCTCGGTTTGGGGGGCAGGGGGATCGATATCGACCTTGGGCGGCGAGGCGAGGCTCTCTCCCTTTGACCATTCATAGGCGATGAGGATCACGGCTTGGGCCAAGTTGAGCGAGCCAAATTCAGGATTGATCGGCACTGTGATGATCGTGCTGGCAACCGCGACATCATCGCTTTCAAGGCCTGCGCGCTCAGGGCCGAACAGGATCGCACTGCGGCCTGTTTGAGCATGGATTTCAGCGGCGGCTTCCTCGGGGGTGACGACGGGCTTAACAATACCCCGTTTTCGCACCGTGGTAGCATAGACATAGGCACAATCGGCGGTCGCCTTGGCCAGCGTTTCAAACAACTGAGCCTTTTCAAGCACGATATCCGCCCCCGCCGCCGCCGGCCCCGCCGACGGATTGGGCCACCCATCACGCGGCGCGACGAGGCGGAGTTCAGTCAGCCCGAAATTGAGCATGGCGCGGGCAGCCTTGCCGATGTTTTCGCCTAGTTGCGGGCGGACGAGGATGATGATGGGCGACATTCCCCCACTCCGCTTATCCTGAGTAGTCGTTGAGCTTGTCGAAACGACGTATCGAAGGACAGGTTTCCGCGCGAGCGCACTCACCTGTGCCCAATCCTCGCGCATCAATGCTTCCTTTTTGGCGCGAGACCAGCCTTTGATCCTTGTCTCAAATTCCAGTGCTTCATACCGCGTTGGAAATTCGCCGCACCACGCAAGCTCGACAGGGCGATGCTGACGAGTATAGCCCGGATAGTCCCCATTTTGATGCTGTGCGAGCCGAATACCCATATCCTCAGTATGGCCGACATAATATTTGCCGTTCGCGCAGCGGAGGATGTAGGCGTAAAAACTCAAACTTCGGTCCTTCGATACGGGCTTTCGATGGTTCGACTATGCTCAGCACTCAATCCCTACTCAGGATAAACGGGGTTGGAAGTGCTTTGTGCCTGATCCTGCTTATCCTGAGTAGCTGTTGAGCTTGTCGAAAAGGCGTATCGAAGGACTGGGACTGTGCTTCGATACGCGCCTTCGACTTCGCTCAGTCGCTACTCAGCATAAGCGGAACGGTGTGGGCCGGAATGCGCGGAGAAATTTACTACCCCGCCACATCCTTAACCGCCCCTGCAAATTCCTCAAAATCCTTCGCTTCAGCAAAATCCTTATACACGCTGGCAAAGCGGATATAGGCGACTGAATCCAATCCCTTCAGCCCCTCCATCACCAATTCGCCAATCCGCGAGGCCGGGATTTCCGTATCGCCAAGCGTTTCCAACTGGCGCTGGATGCCTGTGACCAGCCGGTCAATCCGCGCTTGTTCAATCGGGCGTTTGCGGCAGGCGATGGCTACCGACCGATCAAGCTTTTCGCGTTCGAAGGGTTCCCGGCGGCCTTCGGATTTGACCACGGTCAGCTCGCGCAACTGGATCCGTTCAAACGTTGTGAAGCGCGCCGCGCAATCCTCGCACTGCCGCCGCCGCCGGATTGCTGCATTATCATCGGTGGGCCGCGAGTCTTTGACCTGGCTGTCTTCGTGACCGCAAAAGGGGCAGCGCAAGTCTCAAAGCTCCTGATAGATCGGGAAGCGTGCGCACATGGCTTCGACGCGCGCTTTGACGGCTGCTTCGATCTGACCGTCACCCGCCTCGCCATTTTTGCGCAGGCCTTCGCAAACGTCGGCGATCATCACGCCGATTTCGCGGAACTCAGCGATGCCAAAGCCGCGCGTTGTGCCTGCTGGCGTGCCGAGCCGGATGCCTGATGTGAGCGTCGGCTTTTCGTCATCGTAGGGAATGTTATTCTTGTTGCAGGTGATGCTCGCGCGGTCGAGCGCCTTTTCGGCATGCTTGCCTTTTGCCTGCTTGGGGCGGAGATCAACGAGCATCGAATGATTGTCGGTGCCACCCGAAACCACGGCCAAGCCTTGCTCCTCAAGCGATGAGGCAAGCGCTTTGGCATTATCGACGACAGCCTGCGCGTAGACTTTGAAATCGGGGCACAGCGCCTCGGCAAAGGCTACCGCTTTGGCGGCGACGATATGCATCAACGGGCCGCCCTGAAGCCCGGGGAAAATCGCGCTGTTCATTTTCTTGGCGAGCGCCTCATCATTGGTCAGGATCACGCCCGAGCGCGGCCCGCGCAGCGATTTGTGCGTCGTCGTCGTCGTGACATGCGCGTGCGGCACTGGGCTTGGATGAACGCCGCCCGCAACGAGCCCCGAAATGTGCGACATATCAGCAAGTAGATAGGCACCCACTTCATCAGCAATTTCGCGGAAGCGCGCCCAATCCCAGAAACGCGAATAAGCGGTGCCGCCGCAAATGATCAGCTTGGGTTTGTGCAAGCGCGCGGTTGCGGCGACTTCGTCCATGTCGATCAGGCAATCGTCGCGGCGGACGCCGTAAGCGACGGGGTTGAACCATTTGCCACTCATATTAACCGGCGATCCGTGCGTCAGATGGCCACCCGCCGCGAGGTCAAGCCCCATGAAGGTGTCGCCGGGGTTGAGCAGCGCCAGAAACACGGCCTGGTTCATTTGGCTGCCGCTATTGGGCTGTACGTTGGCGAAGTTACAGCCGAACAGCCGCTTGGCGCGTTCGATGGCAATCGTCTCAATCTCGTCAACATATTCGCAGCCACCGTAGTAGCGACGACCCGGATAGCCCTCTGCATATTTGTTGGTGAGGATTGATCCTTGCGCCTCGAGCACCGCGCGGCTGGTTATGTTTTCCGAAGCGATCAGCTCGATCTTATCCTGTTGGCGGCCCAGTTCCTTGCCGATCCAGCCGGCAATTTCGGGGTCAGCATCGGCCAAGTGGCTTGCGAAAAAGCTGTCGGGGGTGGGGAGGGGTTTGGTGCTCATCACGGTGCCTTTGTAAGCGGTGGGGTGGATAATTTATCAACGCGGCGGGTGTGGCGGTCGCCGCCGAAGGGGGTGGTGAGGAACGCGGTCACGCAGGCCTTGGCCATTTCGATCCCGATCATCCGCGCGCCCATCGCGATCACGTTCGCGTCATTATGCTCCCGCGCGAGCGCCGCCGACAAGGGTTCGTCAACACGTGCGCAGCGGCAGGCGGGATTGCGGTTGACCGCAATCGAAATCCCGATGCCCGATCCGCATAAGGCAATACCGAAATCGGCCTCACCGCCCGCCACTGCGTCGGCAAGCTTATAGCCATAATCGGGATAATCAACTGACGCGCCGTCATGCGGGCCAAGGTCTGCCAGACTGTACCCACCTTCCGAAAGCCAGTTCAGCAACGCAGCCTTCATCGCAAACGCGGCATGGTCAGAGGCAATGGCGATGCGGATCATGAGGAGCAATATTTACCAATGAGGACGATGCCAGCGCTCTAGCAAGGTTGTCAGCAAAAGCCAAAGCAACAAAAAGGGGGTAGCGATGCAGAAGCGCAAGGGTAAATTGGCGCGAGCAGTCGCTTTGGGGGGAGTTCACTGCTCGCGCCTCGACCACCGCATACTTTGCGTCAGCCGAAAGTACCTACAGTGCTCGGTTCGCCGTGGTGGCGACATTGGTTACAGCTCTCATGCAGGCTGGGTTAGCGATCAAGGGGTCGGGCTGGGCTCGTTGAGCAACGGGATGATTAATTTGTTCAATTCATCAAGCTGAAACGCCCCAGCTTTCGCATAGCGCACCACGCCGCGACGATCGATAATGAAGTTGGTGGGCACACCTTCAAGGACGCCGTACTTGCCCTTGAATTTGCGCACCATGGGAAAGGAGAGAGCGCTCGCCAGAGGCTTCAATCGATAGACAGGGACCGAATCTTCAGTGGTGACGGCGAGAACGCGCAAGCCGTTTTTGTTCAGGCGCTCGGCAAATGTGTTGATCAGAGGCAGTTCGGCCCGACACGGCACGCACCATGTCGCCCAGAAATTGAGAAGGATGACATTGCCCTTCAAATCCTGCGATTTGATTTTGGTGCCATCGAGCGTTGTCACTTCAAAATCCGGGCCGATGTCTCCTACCGTGGGTGCCTTGGCGTTGAGAGGCGTTGCCAGCAACAGTGGCAACGCAGCGACCAAGACGCAAAGCCTTATGAAAGCTATCACGCCGCCTTACGCAATTCCATCCGCCCGAAAATTTCGATCAGCGCTTGGGTAAGTTCGGTCATCATCGCTTCAGTGTGTGCGGGGCCGGGGGTGAAGCGAAGGCGCTCTGTGCCGCGCGGGACGGTGGGGTAATTGATCGGCTGTACATAAACTCCGTATTCGGCAAGCAATATGTCGCTGATTTTTTTCGCCTTGACCGGATCACCAATCATCAGCGGCACGATATGCGTCGTCGTGTCCATGACCGGCAAGCCAGCCTTAAGGAAGCTTGCCTTCAGGAATGCCGCTGCTGCCTGTTGTGCGTCGCGTTCCTCGCTTGACGCTTTCAAGTGACGTACGCTGGCGAGCACACCGGCCACCAATACGGGTGAAAGACTCGTTGTGAAGATGAAACCGGGCGCGTAGCTGCGGATAACATCCACAATCATTTGATCCGCTGCGATATAGCCACCCATCACACCGAACGCTTTGCCGAGCGTGCCTTCGATCACGGTGATGCGGTGCGCGACTTTATCGCGGTCGCTGATCCCGCCGCCGCGCGCGCCGTACATGCCAACCGCATGCACCTCGTCGCAATAAGTGATGGCGTTATATTTGTCGGCGAGATCGCAGATGGCCGCGATATCGGCAACGTCACCGTCCATCGAATAGACGCTTTCAAACGCAATAAGCTTGGGTGTGTCATGGTCGAAACCACTGAGCAATTCCTCAAGGTGCGCGAGATCATTGTGCCGCCACACGCGCTTTTCACAACCCGAATTGCGAATACCCGCAATCATGCTCGCATGGTTGAGTTCGTCAGAAAAAATCACACAACCGGGCAGGATTTTGCCTAAGGTGGCAAGCGTCGCCTCGTTCGAAATATAGCCTGACGTAAAGAGCAGTGCGCCATCTTTACCGTGCAGGTCGGCAAGTTCGGCTTCAAGGTCGACATGATAATGGGTATTGCCGCCAATGTTGCGCGTCCCGCCTGATCCTGCACCGACATCATGCAGCGCTTCTTCCATTGCCGCGATAACCTTGGGATGTTGGCCCATCGCGAGATAATCATTCGAACACCAGACTGTAATCGGCTTGGGGCCGTTATGCCCCGCAAAACAGCGCGCATTGGGGTAATTGCCCTTGTTGCGCAGGATGTCGATGAAAACGCGGTAGCGGCCTTCTTCGTGAAGGCGGTCAATCGCTTGCGAAAACACGCGGTTATAGTTCACGAATGGTCCTCACATACGTCGCCCAATAGCCACGATCTCAGAATCGCCATATAACGGTGCGTATGCCAAATCCAGCGCGAACGATTCGCAATTAGCCCTTACTTTCGACTAGGTTTTGTGGGCTTTTGGGATAGCGGACCAAGCCAGTCACGCTCATTTTGGCAAGCACTTGGCCATCGGCATCCTGCAATTCGCCCTCCATGAAGCAAGCGGTTCGGCCCATTTTTATGCAGCGCGCTTCGACGAAGACGATGCCCGGCTTCGCGGCGGCGAGGAAGGTCGTTTTGAATTCGAGTGACGGCACCGCAATCGACTCACCTGATTTGATTATCGCCGCAAAGGCGCAGGCATCGTCGATCAGTGCGGACACAATCCCGCCCTGCAGCGCGCCCATTGGGTTGGTATATTCGGGACCGACGTCGTAAGACACGCGCACAAATCCATCGGCGCTGCGCACGTCAAGGATGGTTGATTTGAACGTTATGCCGGTCGGGGGCTTGCGCGTATTGAGGCGGTCACGCAATTGCGCATCGGTCATCGGCATGGGTACATCCTAAAGTATTTGCATTTCGGAAAGGCCATAAGTCGCAAGTACCGAGCTTAGCAAGCTTAGCGCGGGATCGTCGCGCGTAAAGACCGCAATCCCTGGGGTTGCCTCTGGCCAGCTGTCACCCTGCGTCAAATGCGCCGTCCGCCGCGCAATGCCTGCGCCGCTATCAACCAGCGTGACGTGAGGCGGGCTCGCGGCACCAATCTCGTCCGCGAGCAACGGAAAGTGCGTGCACGACAGAGTCACCTGATCGATTCGGTCGCCACCGACCTGCCCAAAAAGCGCGTTCATGATCATCATCATTCGTTCCGGATCAGGCGGCGTGCCGCGCAGTTTGGCTTCGGCCATATCGACAAGCTCAGCCGAACCGTGGCGAACCACAAGGCAATCAGCCGCAAATTCGGCGATCAGCCGGTCAACATAGGCTTGACGCACGGTCGCCTCCGTGCCGAGCACACCGATGACCCGCGTGCGCGAAGCTAGCGCAGCGGGCTTGATCGCGGGCACCGTTCCCACGACGGGCAAGTCAAGCGCCGACCGAACATGGGCGAGCGCGATAGTCGAAGCGGTGTTGCACGCAATCACCACTAGCCGCGGTCGGTATCGCTCGACCAATCGCCCGAGCAGCGCTGGCACCCGCGCGGCAATTTCGGCTTCGCTCTTGGTGCCGTAAGGATATCCGCCATTGTCAGCCGCGTAGATTATCGGGGCATTGGGCAAAAGCGCACGGATATGCGCGAGCACCGATAGTCCGCCAACACCGGAATCGAACACAAGCAGCGGGCGGGGATCGGTCATCCCTCGCGCCTTAAGCACGGCCATGCTTCAACGCAAAGCGACAAATCTTGCTTCCCTAGCGAGGGGCCGTATGATCGGAGCGTTCGATCATCCGGGAGGCAAAGCGTGGCGCATCAGCTGATTGCAATTATCATCGGCTATCTGCTCGGCTCGATCCCGTTCGGCATCCTCCTTACGCGCGCTTTTGGGGCAGGCGATTTGCGCCAGATTGGTTCGGGCAATATCGGGGCGACCAACGTCCTGCGAACCGGGCGGAAAGGGCTAGCGGCGGCGACTTTGCTGCTTGACGCGGCCAAAGGGGCGGTCGCGGTTATGATCGCGCAGTGGATTGATCTTAACACCGCTTTGTTCGGTGGCGCTGCCGCGTTCATCGGGCATCTTTATCCCGCTTGGCTTGGCTTTAAGGGGGGGAAGGGCGTGGCGACAATGCTCGGCGTTGCGCTGGCGCTTAGCGGGATGGTCGGAATGGTCTATGCGCTCGTCTGGCTCGCTGGTCTTACTCTGACAAGGATTTCGAGCGTGAGTGGCATGGCGGCAGCGCTTTCCGCACCTGTCACGGCCTATGTGCTCGGCGGACAACGAAGTGCCGCAATGTTGGGTGGATTGGCGCTGCTGGTGCTATGGCAACACCGCGAAAATATCGTCCGGCTGCAAGCAGGCACTGAGCCCCGCGTCGGACAAAAATCTGCGTGAGCGACCGTGATCAGGATTTGCTGGATCGGCTGCGGCTGATCCGATCGGCCAATATTGGCCCTGTCACCTATTTTCATTTGCTCCAGCGCTTCGGGACCGCAGCGGCAGCGCTTGATGCTATCCCCCATCTCGCCGCGCGCAGCGGGGGCAAGGTGCCCAGAATCGCCGATATGCGCGATGTTGAGACCGAGATCAAAGCGGTTGAGCGACTGGGCGCACGCTATCTCTTCCTTGGCCAAGGCCTCTATCCATCTTTGCTTGCCGAACTCGATAGCGCGCCGCCTGCGCTCATTGTCCGGGGCGATTTGGCGCTGTTGGATCGGCCGGCGGTCGCGATTGTCGGCGCGCGCAATGCGTCGGCCGCATCGTGCCGGTTCGCTCGCGGGCTGGCTCAGGATTTAGCCAACGCCGATATGCTGATCGTTTCAGGCCTTGCGCGCGGGATCGATACAGCCGCGCATCAGGGATCGCTCGCGCATGGCACCGTCGGGGTGATCGCCAGCGGAATTGACATTGCTTATCCGCCCGAAAATGCCGACCTTCAGGAAGCGATTGCCACTCAAGGCGTGCTGATCGCCGAACAACCGCCGGGCAAGGAGCCGCTGGCGCGCCATTTTCCCTATCGCAACCGGATAATAGCCGGGATGACGCTCGGGACTATCATCGTCGAGGCCGCGCCCAAATCAGGCTCACTGATCACGGCAAGGCTGGCAGCGGAAGCGGGGCGCGATGTGTTTGCGGTGCCCGGATCACCCGCTGACCCGCGCTCGCAAGGGTGCAACCAATTGATCCGCGACGGTGCGACTCTCATCCAATGCGCCGCCGACGTGATTGAATCGATTGGGCCGATGAGCGGAGGCCGCGTCTTCGCTGACAGTCGCGCCTACCGCAGCGAACGAATCTCGTCCGACGCCAGCGACACACAGCGCCGCGTGGTGGTCGCGCTGCTCAGCCACGCCCCCGTGCCGGTTGATGAAATCATCCGCCAATCGGGTCTGCCGCCCGCCGTCGTGCAGACGGTGCTGCTCGAACTGGAACTCGGCGGCAGGATTGATCGGCATGCCGGGGGGCGGGTGAGTTTGCGGTAAGCATAGGCATTTCAGTGGAATCCGATTTTCTGCCCCATTTGCAAATCTAAAGGGCTTGACGTAACCGGTGCCACCCCGTCACCCTCGCGCGTGAGCATGAGTGGAAAATTGGATCGTCATGAAATTAGTTGTCGTTGAGTCACCGGCCAAGGCCAAAACCATCGAGAAATATCTGGGTCCGGGCCACACTGTGCTGGCGAGCTTTGGCCATGTGCGTGATTTGCCGCCCAAGGATGGATCGGTTGATCCGGACAATGGCTTTGCGATGCTGTGGGATACTTATGCCGACAAAGCGCGGCAGCTCAAAGCCATCACTGATGTGGCGAAGGGTGCCGATACACTGATCCTTGCAACCGACCCTGATCGTGAGGGCGAGGCGATTAGCTGGCATGTGCAGGAAGTGCTCGCCAAGAAAAAGGTGCTGCCCAAAAATGTGCAGCGCGTTACCTTCAACGCGATCACCAAGCCTGCCGTGCTCGCCGCGATGGCAGCACCGCGCGGGCTCGATCATGATTTGATCGATGCTTATCGTGCGCGGCGGGCGCTTGATTATTTGGTTGGTTTCACGCTCTCACCAGTGCTGTGGCGCAAGTTGCCCGGGGCGAAGTCGGCAGGGCGCGTGCAATCGGTCGCGCTGCGGCTAGTGGTTGACCGCGAGCGCGAGATTGAGGCGTTCGTCCCTCAAGAATATTGGTCAGTCACAGCCCAGATGGAGCATGACGGTATCGCCTTCACCGCGCGGCTCGTGCGGCATAAGGGTGAGAAGATTGACCGGCTGACGATCAGCGAAAGCGGCACCGCAATGGCGGCGAAGGCGGCGGTTGAGGCGGGGCGTTTTTCCGTCGCTTCGGTTGAAACCAAGCCAATGACTCGCAACCCATCGCCACCGTTTACAACGTCTACGCTCCAGCAGGAGGCCGCCCGCAAGCTTGGTTTTTCGGCGAGCCACACGATGCGCGTGGCGCAAGGGCTCTACGAAGACGGATCGATCACTTATATGCGCACCGATGGTGTTCAGATGGATTCCTCCGCGATTTCTGCGGCGCGTGGGGCAATTGCGGCGCGTTACAATGCGTCTTACGTCCCCGATAAACCTCGGCTGTATACGACCAAGGCAAAGAATGCGCAGGAAGCGCATGAGGCTATCCGCCCCACCGATTTTGGCAAAGACAAAACGGGCAGTGGCGATCATGCGCGGCTTTATGATCTGATCTTTAAGCGTGCAATGGCAAGCCAGATGGCGTCGGCCCGGCTTGAGCGCACGACGATTGAGATGAGCGATGGCAGTGGCCAAACGGGCTTGCGCGCTACTGGGCAGGTTGTGCTCTTCCCTGGATTTCTGGCGGTTTACGAAGAAAGCACCGACGATAGCGGTGACGAAGATAGTCGCCGCTTGCCCGTGCTGCGCGAAGGCGATGCCCCGGCCAAAAAATCGGTTGAGGCCGAACAGCATTTCACGCAGCCGCCGCCGCGTTATTCCGAGGCAAGCTTGGTCAAGAAGATGGAGGAACTCGGCATCGGGCGGCCTTCAACCTATGCCTCAGTGATCGAAGTGTTGAAGGTGCGCGATTATGTGAGCGTCGAAAAAAACCGCTTCACCGCGAACGAGAGCGGACGGCTGGTTACGGCATTTCTGGAACGCTTTTTCGAAAAATATGTTGGCTATGATTTCACCGCCGGGCTTGAAGAACAGCTTGACGACGTGTCGGGTGGGCGCGCGCAGTGGCAGGCTGTGCTCGAAGCCTTTTGGAAGGATTTCAAGCCCAAAACGGCTGAGGTTATGGAGCAAATGCCGTCTGAAGTGACGGCGGCGCTTGATGAATTTCTGGGCGATTATCTCTTTCCCCCCAAAGGCGATGGCAGTGATCCGCGCACCTGCCCCCTGTGCAGCGATGGCAAATTGTCATTGCGCGGCGGGCGTTTCGGCGCGTTCATTGCCTGTGCCAATTATCCGACATGCAAATATACGCGCAAATTCGCACAAGCCGGTGGCGCGGACGCTGGTGTCGACACCGGCCCTGAATTACTGGGTCAGCATCCTGATACCGGGCAAGATATTTTCCGCAAGTCAGGCCGCTTCGGGCCATATGTTGAGATGGGCGATGGCAAGGAGGCCAAACGCGGATCGATTCCCAAAGATGTGCCGTCCGAAGAATTTGGGCTTGAGTGGGCGGTCAAGCTGCTGAGCCTGCCGCGCACGATTGGCCTACATCCCGAAAGCGGCGAACCGATCACCGCGAGCATTGGCCGCTATGGGCCTTATCTCGCGCATAATGGCAAATATGGTCGGTTGCAGACTACCAACGATGTGTTCGAAACGGGCATGAATGCTGCAGTCGTCAAGTTAGCCGAGGCAGCTGCGGGCGGCAATCGCGGGCGTGGTGCCGCGCGGGAACCCTTGAAGGCATTTGGCGCGCATCCCGAAAGCGGTGCGGAGGTCAAGATCATGGAAGGCCGCTTCGGCGCGTATGTCACCGACGGGACGACGAACGCGACCTTGCCCAAAAGCGCTGACCCGCAAGCGATGACGATCGAAGAAGCCGTTGAACTGCTCGCCATCCGTGCGGCCAAGGGGCCGGGGATTGCCAAGGGCAAGAAGAAGGCACCAGCAAAGAAAACGGCACCCAAAAAGGCTAAGGCAAAGCCAGCCGCAGCTAAAAAGGCCGCAGCTGCCAAGGTTGGCAAAGGCTAGCGGCGGCCCGACCTCATTTCGAGTTGATCGGTCCAAACTGCATGAAGCCATGCAAATAATTCATCGTGATCGAAATTCTCGTCATACCCGGGCCCGCCGTGATGATCGCGGTCGACGCTGCCGGCTTGGCGCGGCGCAGTTTTGGATTGCCCGAAAAGCCGATCCCATCGGACCACAGACTGAATTTCAAATTACGATCCCGGTCATGGAGCAGCGACAGTGCATAGCGCCCTGGCCCCGGAACGCGCATGCATAATGTCGGTTCCGTTGAAGGCGTCAGATTCAAATCAACCCTGCGGAACGTCTTGCCTTGATTGACCAGAATCGCATCGTCTTGCAGAAAATCTGTATCATTTGGCGGGTATAGTTCCGCGCGCAGCAACCCTTTGGCATCGCGCATGCCAAGCGCGGTAATGAGCAAAGCTGGTCCGGTCTCTCCCGCCCGGCACGCCGCTTCAGTCTTCCCCAATTGCGGATTGGGCTTCACAGGCGCAGCACCCATCAGTGGCAAAACGCAAACACACACCAACAACCGCTTCATAACTCTTCAACCTCCATTCGCTCAGCGATTATGACCATCCCAAATCGCACATATGCACCGCTGCTAATCACCGCAATGGGAACGCCCGATAGTCGGTTCAGTTTGCCGTGGCCATTCATATCTTGGCTGCGTGAGCGCCCCGTCTGTGTCAGTGTCAGCGACTCAGCATCGAATGGCTATTGGCCGGATATTCAAAAAACTGAACACTGACTTTCTGCTATTCCCACTATCTTGCGGCACCCGCTTTTGTGCGAGATTTATGGCTATTTTACGGCGTTTCGATGAACCAAAGCTGTCAGTCAGCTGCGGCTGCTAGCACGTGTGAATGGAGGTGAATGCACCCCGCTTTTGCTCAAAACCATTGCTATTGCGCGCTTAATCGATCACGAGGAGCCGTCAAATATAGCATTTCATCCTTTCCCCGTCATCATGCGAGTCGCCAATGTCGATAGTGCCCGGTCGCTACTTTGCCATTTTGTTGTGTCTCATCGTGTTCGGATTTGCGCTGTTTCAGCTTTCGTGGATCGTCACGATGCTGATGTCGACCACTGCAATGTTATGGGTTGCGTTTGTCTCGGGCGGCCTTGTGCTGCTCGGTGTCTATGATTTGATCCAGACCCGACACGCGGTGTGGCGCAATTATCCCGTCATTGGGCATATGCGTTGGTTGTTGGAAATGATCCGTCCCGAAATCCGGCAATATCTGCTTGAATCTGATACTGAAGCGGTGCCTTTTTCGCGGGCCCAGCGGTCAATGGTGTATCAGCGGGCAAAGGATCTGAAGGCTGAAAAGGCCTTCGGCACATTGATGAATGTCTACGGCGATGATTATGAGTTCATTGGCCATTCGACGCGACCGATCGCAGAGCCCGATTGGACACTTTTCCGCACCGTGATTGGTAATGACGAATGCAGCGCGCCTTATGCCGCGTCGGTGTTCAACATATCGGCAATGAGCTTTGGTTCGCTCAGTCCCAATGCGATCCGCGCGCTCAATCGCGGCGCGAAGGCCGGTGGCTTCTATCACGACACAGGGGAAGGTAGCATTAGCCCCTATCACCGCGAGGCGGGCGGCGATCTTGTGTGGGAATTGGGCAGCGGTTATTTCGGCGCCCGCACGCTTGAGGGTATGTTTGATCCTGAGCGTTTCGCCGCAAATGCCTTAGACCCGCAGGTCAAGATGATCGAGATCAAGCTGAGCCAAGGAGCCAAACCGGGTCATGGCGGCATTCTGCCTGCCGCCAAGGTAACGCCCGAAATTGCCGCGACGCGCGGGGTGAAGCTGGGCGAGGATTGCGTCTCGCCGCCGTGCCATTCGGCTTTTTCAACGCCCGCTGAACTGATCGCCTTCGTCGCGCAGCTCCGCACATTGTCAGGCGGCAAACCCGTTGGCTTCAAGCTGTGCATCGGCCATCCTTGGGAATTTATGGGGATCGTCAAGGCCATGCTTGAAAGCGGGATCATCCCCGATTTCGTCGTGGTCGATGGTGGCGAAGGAGGCACGGGTGCGGCTCCGGTTGAATTCAGTGATCACATCGGCACGCCGATGCGTGAGGGGCTCCTCTTCGTGCACAATACGTTGGTGGGCGCGGGTCTGCGTGATCGCATCAAGATTGGCGCGGCTGGCAAGGTCATCAGCGCGTTTGATATTGCCGTCGTGCTCGCGCTCGGGGCCGATTGGGTCAACGCCGCGCGCGGTTTCATGTTTGCGCTTGGCTGCATCCAGTCACAAAGCTGCCACACTAATCATTGTCCGACGGGCGTCGCGACGCAAGACCTCGCGCGGCAGCGCGCGCTGTTCGTGCCCGATAAAGCGAAGCGGGTTCAAAACTTCCACGAAAACAGCTTGCGCGCGCTCGCCGATATGCTCGCAGCGGCGGGGATTGAGCATCCGGCTGACCTGCGCCCGCATCATATGTTTCGCCGGATCAGCACAACGGAAATCCGACAGTTTTCCGAGCTTCACCACTTCGTCGCCCCCGGCGCGCTGATTGACGGCAGCGAGAGTGATCCCTTTTATCGCCGCAATTGGGAGCTGGCGCGGGCTGATCGGTTTGGGATTTAGCAGCAACTAGCAATTCGCTAGGCCACCATCACTTATCGTCATCACCATCATCGGCACCCTCTTCCAGATCGGCGCCGTCAAACGCTGTTCCCTTATCACGTGCTTGCTCAAGCCGCGTGATGGCGTTGCGGGCGAAGGTTGCGCTACGTCCGCCGTGTGGATCATAGGCGACCGGCTTGATCACTTTAATTGCCTCCGCAAATCGCTTTTCGCGAGCGAGGGCGGACGCATAAACGAAGCGTGTGCCGCTATCCTGCGGCACGAGGTCGACCGCTTTTGCGAGCCCACTAAGCGCGACAGGTGGGGGCTTTTTTCCCTCAAGCGTATAGCTTTGATAGAAAACGAGAAGTGGCAGAGCATCTTCGGGATTGCCTCGGTTGGCTTTGACAACCCAACCGCGAGCGGCCTGCCATTTGGCCGCATCGGTTGAATTGGCCTCACGCAGCGCGCGCAGATTTGCCAACCCTTTCCACAATTGCGCGCGCACTGTGCCGGGCGAAATGCTGAGCGCTGCATCGGCTGCCGCTTCTGCCGCAGTCAGGTGGTTGGCATCAAGTTCCGCCTCAGCCAGTGCTGTCAGCACATAAGCATTCGCCGGATATTGTTTCGCCAGCGCACGCAAAGCCGAAGCCAGCGGCTCGCGTTCCTCAGGGGCGGTGCCACGGCTCAGCTTGAACTGATGCAACACGGCGTCGTTTTCGCCCGGATCAAGCGCGCGGATCGTGATGGTTTGCGGCAACGGATCGAACCCGGATAATACGCGAAACGACATCCGCGATGTCAGATAGTTAGACATGTCTTTCTGAAGTTTTTTCAGATCGCCAAACGCGCTGCGCGCCGCCTCAATGCTCGGCGTGCCGCCAGCCATCGCTTTCAAATAGGTCACGAGTTGCCCTTTGCGTGACGGGTCTCGGTTGAGATAATGCGTTAGCAACCAGCCACGCGCATACAGCCCTTCAATCTGTGATCGGGGCAGAGTTTCGACACTCGCGCTCAGTAATGTTTCAATGGGCAATGATGCTTCGTTGAGAAGCGAATACGCACGCCCGACATTGGGAAGGCCATATTTGACCACCCCATCCTTTTCTACACGCGAATTGCCAGAAAATTCTGCAAACCCCTCGACATACCAAGCGGGGTAGCTGGATGGAAAATATTGGAGCATCAAATGGTGGGTATATTCGTGAAACAGGATAGTATCGGTCGTTTCCGCATAGTGCCTATCATCGATTGCATATTCGACACTGCGCGGGGTGACTGCAAATGCGCCGCTGGCTGTGGCTGAATAAAAACCGGCAACATTTCTCGCTTTGCTTTTATCTCCGCCATAAAGCGCCCTGACTGACTCCGGCGATCGAACAAAATAAACTGTCAGCCGTACCTGACCTTCATCGTCTCCAATGCCGGTCACTACCCGCATCATTTGATCAAAGCGCTCCAATTTCTGGGCATCGTCGCGCAAATCGGATTCACGACCGTCACTGTAAAGTATGAAATGCTGCGTATCAGCGCGTAGCCATTTGGCTTCAGCGGCTTGCAATTGCACCAGAAACAAAACACAGGCTATTATTAAGGCACGCATCTTGAAATACCCGAATCGTTCACTTCGATCTTTAGGTATAGTGGGTTTTTTCGGTAAGAATAGTCGGCTTCAGCGAAGGGCGATCAGCGGTGTGTTGGCGAAGGGAAAATGGCGCTTGCCACCAACACGAACAGATATTCGTCTTTCGCTTTTTTGTGTCACTTTTGCGTGACGTTTGGCGGATTTCTGAAGGTTTGCGCTGATCAAGCGCACGTGCCAGCTTTTTGTGATCGGCAGCTATCATTATAGCCCGCAACCTGACTAGCTTCACGCCCTATCAGTCTTGCAACTCCCTCGCCATTTCGCCAAAGGAATGGCAACCAAGGGGATTTTGACGTCATGGCGATTAACGCGGTGGATTTTGCCAGCTTGCTCTGTTCGCGGCTGTGCCATGATTTGCTCAGCCCTGTGGGGGCGCTCAACAATGGCATTGAATTGCTCGCCGAAGAGCATGATCCCGAAATGCGCGCCAGAGTGCTGGAGCTGCTCGCCGATAGTGCGCGGGCCTCGGCCAATAAGCTCAAATTCTTTCGACTGGCATTTGGCGCAGCGGGGGGCTTTGGCGATCAAGTTGACGCGCGCGAGGCAAAGACCGCGATTGAGGGCGTCTATGTCGCGGGCGGGAAGGTTGAGCTTGGCTGGCTGGTTGGCGATGCGACGCTGGGTAAACCTGCGATCAAATTGTTGTTAAACTTGGCGCTGATTGCAGGTGACGCGCTGGTGCGTGGCGGGCGGCTTGACGTTGGCGCAGAAACGCGCGGCGATGTCACCGAAATTGTCATTCGCGCCGAAGGGCCGAGGCTGTTGCTTGATCCCGAATTGCGCACCGCTTTGCTTGGTCAGGCAAATGAAGACCAACTGGCCCCGCGGGCTGCGGCGGCTTGGCTCGCACACAAGCTTGCGACTGAAAATGGTGGCATGATCCAAGCGTCAGACCCCGCTGACCCTTTCTTGTTGTTCGGGGCAACGATCCGGGCGTCGTGACGGCACCAGCTTCCACAGGGTTGACTGGGCGCGATTTTGCGTTGGTGACGGTGATGAACATCATGTGGGGGCTCAATCTAATCGCGGTCAAGGTCGGGGTCGACCTCGTGTCCCCGCTCACCGCTGCGTGGCTGCGCCAGACGATGGTGCTGTTCATCTGTTTACCGTTCTTGCGGATCATCCCGGGGAAAATGCGCGAATTGTTGGCGCTTGGCCTATTATCGGGTGCACTCTTTTACATCGTGATCAATCTGTCACTGGCAGCCGCTGACAATATCAGTTCGCTTGCGATCGCCGGGCAGCTCTCTGTGCCGTTTTCGCTCATTTTGGCGGTGATTGTATTTAAGGAGCGGATCCGACTTTACCGGATCGGCGGAATTGCTTTGTCTTTTTCTGGAGTCATCCTGATCGTCTTTGATCCAGCGGCAGTCAATGAGCGGCTTGGGCTGGCGCTGACGGCGTTGGGGAGCCTGATCTGGGCGATTTGCTCGCTCATCCAGCGGCGGTTGGCGGGTGTTCCGGTGATGACGATCTATGCCTGGGTGGGGGCGATTGGATCACTGATTTTGCTGCCCGTTGCCTTCGTCGTGGAACCGGCCACGATGATGGCGTTGCCAACGCTGCCGTGGGCGGCCTTTGGCTGGATATTATTTTCAGCGCTCGGGTCAACAGTGATTGGGCAGGGGGCGATGAGTTTGCTGCTAGCGCGGCATCCGCTCACCACAGTTGTCCCGATGACGCTGCTGACGCCGGTCATTTCGGTCATTGCGGCGTCGCTCTATTTCAAAACTAAGCTAACCCCGATAATGATTATCGGCGGCATCATCGTTATGATTGGCATCGCGATTGTCACGATCCGCACCGCGCAAGCCAATGAAGCAAAGAGCAAGCCATGATCGACACGCCATCGCCCAATTTTGATGATCGACCCGGCCCCGTTTCCATGCTGGTGCTGCACTACACGGGGATGCAAGACGCTGCTGCTGCGATTGCGCGCCTCTGCGACCCTGACGCGAAGGTGTCGGCGCATTATCTGATCGCCGAAGATGGCCAAATCGTCAAAATGGTCGATGAAAGCAAACGCGCCTGGCATGCCGGGCGATCTTATTGGCGCGGGGCGACTGATATCAATTCGATCAGCGTCGGGATTGAGATCGTCAATCCGGGGCATGAATGGGGCTACCGACCCTTTCCGATCGCGCAGATAGATGCGCTCATCCCGCTGATGCAGGGGATCATTCAGCGTCACAAGATAACGCGCGGCAACATCGTCGGCCATTCGGATGTTGCCCCCACCCGCAAAGTTGATCCGGGCGAACTTTTCCCGTGGGATAGGCTCGCGAAATTACGGCTCGCTTTGCCCAGCCCAACCAAAAATTTGATGGATCCGCAGTGGACCGATGGCGGGTTCTTGTTGGCGCTTGAACGGTTTGGCTATGACGTCAGTGATCCGCTCGCCGCAGTCCGCGCGTTTCAGCGGCGATTTCGCCCCAGCACGATTGACGGTATCATCGACGGCGAATGTCGCGCCAAATTGCTCGCATTGCTGCTCCCGCGGCCGCTTGGGGATGATTAAAGCGGGAATTCCATCGCTACGTCGCAGCGGTCATAGCTGTGGCCATAGTCACGCATGATGGCCTCGCTATGCACAAAGCCTAGCTT
Source organism: Sphingomonadaceae bacterium (assembly GCA_046153565.1). Lineage (GTDB taxonomy): Bacteria > Pseudomonadota > Alphaproteobacteria > Sphingomonadales > Sphingomonadaceae > Aquisediminimonas. Next base: position 49,688 of record JBJXDU010000090.1, on the reverse strand, counting down.
TTCATAAAGATGGATGGCGGCGGCGCACTTATGATTGGTCAACAAATATAATTTTTTTACCGTCATCAATCGCGCGCGTTCAATCAGATGACGTAACAGAAATTCGCCCGCTTTCAGGCCACGCGCAGTCTCAAGCACACCCATTTTGGTGAGCTCAAATTCCCCCTCCGCCGATTTCATCAACGCTCCCGTGCCCAAAATCCCTTGGTCTGGCGACGCGACGAACAGAATCGCACCGCCGGGCTCGATGATCATCTCGTCGGGATGGGAGAGCACGTGGGCGTCATGCGCTTCAACCACAAACATGTTCTCGATCCACTGCACATTGATGTCGTGAAAGGCTTGTGCAAGCCCCTTGTGATAGTCGATTATTGTCAATCCGCTCAGCGTCACTTGTTTCTCCCCTGTTGACCCGAAGGGCTTAGTGCCGCTAGGCCGATTGTGCCAGAGGGTTGGGCGACCGCCGCCGCGCGTAAGCGTTGGGGGAGGAAAGTCCGGGCTCCAGCGAGGAACGGTGCCGGGTAATTCCCGGCTGGGCCAGCGAGCAATCAAAACGCCCAAGGGACAGTGCCACAGAAATCATACCGCCTTGCCTCGGCAAGGTAAGGTCGAAACGGTGCGGTAAGAGCGCACCGCGCTTCTGGTAACAGCGGCGGCACGGTAAACCCCACCGGGAGCAAGATCGAATAGGAATGGCGTATGGCATCCTCCTGCCAGTCATTCGGGTTGATTGCTTGAGGCGCTGGGTAATCAGCGTCCTAGAGGAATGGTCGCACAGAGCTTCGGCTTGGACAAAACCCGGCTTATAGACCCTCTGGCGCTTATCCATCGCATGGTGAGCCTTGTCATTAATCCGTCGTCATCTCGTCATGGTGGCGACGCCCAAATACAATTTGTTTGAAACAGACACCCCTTAACGACCGGGCGGTCAACCAAGGGGGTCTAATTTATGAGTCGTTTTTCATCACGTTTCACCGCGCGTGCATTTGGCGTTTCAGCATTTGCAATCCTCTCTGCCGCAGCCGCAGTGCCTCAGATGGCCCTAGCGCAGGCCGCGCCAGATGCTGCTGCAACCGAAGATGGTCTTGAGACGATCATCGTGACAGCGCAGAAACGCTCGGAAAATCTTCAAGAAACGCCGATTGCGATTTCAGTGCTCAGCGGCCAAGCGCTGCAAGATCGCCATGTTCAGTCGCTACTGGACCTTGGCGACGGTGCGATCCCGTCGCTGCGTATCGCGCCATTTTTCTCACGTCCCGGCGCGCTTATCGTCAATATTCGCGGCGTGGGCGTCCTTGCTGACAGCAACCAGCCCGCGCGCGATCAAGGCGTCGGCGTTTATATTGACGGTGTTTATTTGGGTCGTGCTCAAGGCTTGGGTTCTGCCTTGTACGATATTGAAAATATCGAAGTGCTCAAAGGGCCGCAGGGAACTTTATTTGGTCGCAACACCGAAGGCGGTGCGGTGAACATCGTGACCAAAAAGCCAAGCGGGAAGTTCAAATTGAATACGACGATTGGTGCTGGCAATTATGGCAGCTACAAGGCCGAAACGCACATCGATCTGCCCGAAACGAACAATATCAGCATAAAGCTCGATGGCATTTTAACGCGTCGCGACGGGTTCGTGGAAAATCCGTTTCCCGGTGCGCGCGATTTCAACAGCTTTGAAAAGCGTGGATTCCATTTCGGGGCGCTGTGGAAGCCAACGTCAAATTTCCGAGCCGATTATTCTTTTGACACGTCTTTTGATGACACCAGCACGCTTTATCTTCAATTGACTGAGGCCCCCGTCGGCGCACCGGCGACGGCAACGTCACCAGCGATCCAACCGAATCGGCTTGCCGCGATCGGGCCCGTTCAAGCAAGACGCGCGTCAAGAGCGGTTGTCGGGGTGCCGCAAGAAGGCAGTATCGGGCGAACGAATGGCGTTCGCCTTGGCCTCGATTTTGATGTCGCACGATCACTCACGCTCAAATCAATCACATCCTATCGCACGTTGACCCAAGGACAGTATGATAACGGAAATGCGGTGCCCAGCCTGCAACAGCCGCTGACCACGGCCAACCCAACCGGCAGCTTCATCGTGCCTAGGCCGTTTGCGTTTGGACGAGCAAGCCTCGCAAACTTTCGTCAAAACCAGTTCAGTCAAGAATTGCAAGCGATTGGCGATTTTGAACGTGTCAAATATCAATTTGGTGCGCTCTATTATAAGGAAAACGTGACTGACAATGCGGCTGCACCCAATACGCTGCAATTTAATGATGCAGCGGGATTGACCTCTGGCGTCTGCAACGTCGCGGTGAACGCCAGTTGTAACACGGTCATACAGCGTGCCAGCCATGTCACCACAACAAGCTATGGCGTTTACGGTCAAGCGACTTACAATCCGGCGCTTCTAAATGAAGCCTTTCACTTGACCTTGGGTGGTCGGTGGACGCGCGATAAAAAGGTGGGCAGCCTTTTCACGATCAATGGCGCATTGCCCGTTGTCCCGCGAAACGGTGTCAACGTGGTTGGTGCCATTCCGCTCGATGTTTCATTTTCGCGCATCGATCCGCTCGTCAACCTGTCGTTTGACGCATCGGATGATATCCACCTTTATGGTAAGTGGAGCACGGGTTACAAATCCGGCGGTGCCAGTTCGCGGTCGCTCTCCTATCGGCAGTTCAACCCGGAATCGGTTTCGCTGTTTGAAATCGGTGCCAAGACCGAATTTCTTAATAACAAGGCGCGGCTGAATATCGCTGCCTATACCGGCACCTACAAGGGTATCCAACTCGACTTTGCTGGCCTGTTTGAAGACATTATCAATGGCGTGCGGGTGGCGACAACGCGGACGACGCTTGAAGTCATTAATGCGCCGGGAACAGGCAGGCTCAAGGGCGTTGAGGCAGAATTTACACTGGCACCAACGCCGTGGCTGCGATTGTCAACAAGCTACGCCTATAACAGCGTCAACATACCCGATACGATCAATCCCTTCCCGCAGACCGGGGGCGTGTTCATCACAGTGCCGATCCCCATCTATCAGGTCTATACGCCTGAGCATTCAGCGAGCGGATCGATTGATATTGATGTGCCAATCGATAATTTCACGCTGAAGGCGCATTTTGATGGCAATTATGACTCGGGCTTTTTCGTCAATTTTACCGATTCTGAATTTGATCCAGTCACGCGAGCTGTGCGCTTTGCTCAGCCAAAGGGTGACCCAGGGTTGGTATTTAACGCACGCCTAGCGATTGCTGATATTTCGCTCGGTGAGAGCGATGCAAAACTGACAGTGGCAATTTGGGCACGGAACTTGTTCAACGAACAACATCTGTTTTACAAAGCTGCTGCGCCGCGATCAGGAACCAATGGCTTCTTCAACGATTTCCGCACTTTTGGCGTTGAAGCGAACATCAAACTGTAGTTGGCTCGGATTGGTTGTGGGAGCAAAGGTTATGCGTATCAATATGGGCCGGATCGTATCAGTCGCTCTGGCTGTTGCTCTTATCGTCAGTCCAGCCTTTGCGGTTGATAATGCCAAGGTTGAGAGGGTTGATGCGGCGAGGGTGATGGTCAGTTGGTCTGACCCTAGCCCCGTCAGCGTCTATGTCAGTGATGATCCGGTTGGGCCGGTGGCGACGGCTAAGCTTGTTTCGAAGGATGATCGGTCGGGCAGTCTGGCGCTCCCGCTTGACACGCTCCAGCGGCATTATGTGCTGCTGCAAGCCAAGCGCGGTGGCAAGGTCACGCGGGTTGCTGAACGCTTGCTTCCGCTCGAACAGGGTTCCAACTTCCGTGATATCGGGGGTTACAAGGGTGCTGACGGCAAGACTGTGCGCTGGGGCATGATTTACCGGTCGGGCGCCACGCCATTGCTGACCGATGGCGATCTTGGTCAGGTCAGGGCGCTCGGCTTGCGGACGATGATCGACCTGCGTTCAAGCGAGGAACGTTCGCTCGCCCCCTCGAAAATCGGCGGCATCGAGTATCAGTCAATTGGCTATTCGATGTTGACGATGATGGGTGATCGTAAAACGTTGACCAACGGCGGTAATCTCTATCGAAATTTTCCCACATTTCTAGCGCCCCAGTTGCGGCTGGTGTTTGAAGACTTGCTGATGAACAAGGGGCCGATCGCCTATAATTGCTCGGCGGGGCAGGATCGAACCGGTTTTGCCACGGCCATGGTACTCAGCGCGCTCGGCGTACCGCGCGCGACGATCCTTACTGATTACCATCTTTCAACGGCTTATCGTCGGCCGGAATTTGAGCTGCCGAAGATCGATCCCGCACTTGCGGGTACCAATCCGGTGGCGGGGATGTTTGCCGCCGTTCAGAAATCGCCCGCTTCATCAAAGCCGCAGCCGCTCAGAGACCCCGATGGCCGCGCTTTTCTCGATAGTGCCTTCGATGAAATCGCGTCGAAATATGGATCGGTCGATACCTATCTTGAAAAAGAAATTGGTCTGACCCCGGTTAAGCGTGCCCGGCTACGCGCGCTTTATCTAGAATAACGCTTTATCGCGCATGGAGCACGGTTCATAGACGCGACAGGAATGAGAGCGTAGACAAAGCATCCAGGCTTCGCGGGAAGCCATTTAGTGGCAAGGATCACTGACATGGGTGTGTTTCTTAAATCAATTTCAGCCGCCGTCGTCTCTGCGATGCTGGCAACGACAATAACGCCAGCCTTTGCCGATGACGGCTATGGTTATGGCCGTGGTCGTGGCGGTTTTGGCAATGGCTATGGCGGTGGGCGGCATCATGACCGAGTCGATGCGGGCGACGTCATTGCGGGCATCGCCATCGTAGGCATCATCGCGGCTATTGCCTCGGCGGCTTCAAAGCCAAAGCAACCGCGCTATCCTGACCGGGCAGACAATCGCTTTCCGCAAAATGATGATCGAAGCGCACAACAATCACGCGGATCGATCAATAGCGAAAATGCAGCGGTTGATGCCTGCGCCGCAGCAGCGGAAGATCGCGGCGGGCAATCGGCAAGTGTGCGCGAAATTACCACCGTCGATGCAAATCGCGATGGCTGGGAAGTTGAAGGCGTGGTTGAGCAACGCAATGGCTGGCGTGATCGTTCGGCGCAGCGCAAGCGGTTCACCTGCTCGGTGCGGTTTGGCGCGGTTGAAACGATTAACATTGATCGCGATTCGCTCGCATTTCGTTAACGTCTTCGCGTAAGATGATCTGAAGAATGGCGCAGAAGTAAGATTCTGCGCCTTTTTTGTGCGTCGCAGCACGTTAACCATAGATAACGATCCGGTTCAGACACAACTCAGCGACACGTGGCTAGAGCGCCAGCAACTTGCAACATCAAACGTTTGCATAGCCAAATACCGGAGACTGAAAATGATTATCGTGCCCAAAGTGGCACTGGCGCTAGCCAGTGTCGCTTGGCTTTGCGTTGCGCCTGCTGCCTATGCGAAAACGAAGGTGCACAGCTGGCGTATGCCGTTGGCCGTTACTAATGTTGATCGTGGCAACCGGTTCGAACCGCGCCTGCTAGTGCCGGGCAGCGCCAGCCTGGCGGCTAGCAAGTGTGTTGGCTATGCCATCGACATGGTCGAACGGCTGGGGCGGCCGCGCGGTGCCGATATCGATCAAATTGCGGTGCGTCGACATGGTTATCATATATTTGGAAACGTGCTGTTTGAGGCGCGCAAACCTTCGGTTTTTCAGCAGGCGCGCTTTTCGTGCCAGATCACCCACGATCACTTGCAATCGTTCCACCTTTACAACCGGCGTAATTATGTAAGCTGATGCGGCTGGTTAACGCCAGCCTACAACTCAATTCAGATTTGGCACAGCAACTTTGCGATAACCTCTCTTCATTCCCGGCAAAAATCGACAGGTCCGGGTCGCAAGATGGAGGTGTGATATGAATATTGTTTCGAAAACGGCCTTGGTCGCGGCCGGTGTGGCCGTCCTTGTTAGCGCAACGCCTGCGCTCGCCCGTGACTATGACCATCGCGGTGGCATCAGTGCTGGCGATGTGATTGCGGGCGCGCTAGTGATTGGTGGCATTGCGGCGATAGCGTCGGCGGCTTCGCGTGGTGATCGCAACCACGACAATGGCTATGGCTATCAAGATCGCGGATATGAACGCAACCGTTATGATGATGATCGCGGAAGCCGTTATGCGGTTGAACAATGTGTTTATGCCGCGCAGCGCAACGCCAGCCGTTATGGCCGCGCTCGTGTGACCGATGTGACCCGGATTGACCGGATTGGCGGTGGCTTTGAAGTTCGCGGTCGTGTCATCGTCGAACAGCGCGGCTATTATGGTGATCGCTATCGTGGCAATTGGGATCGTTATGGCTATCAATATGACAGCTACAATGAAGGCTATGACCGCGGCCGTTTTTCGTGTGTTACGCAATATGATCGTGTTGCCGATCTGCGCCTTTCGGGTTTGCGCGGCTAAGCTTACAACTCCTCCCTAGTTTTGGCTGGGGAGGATTTGTCGATGGACAGGCTCTGCGCCGCTACTTATCGGGAGCCATGACTGTTCATCATCAAGACTCAATCCTCATCGTCGATTTCGGCAGCCAGGTAACGCAATTGATCGCGCGCCGCGTGCGCGAAGCTGGCGTCTATAGCGAGATTGCTCCGTTCAATGCAGCTGCCGAAGCCTTTGCGCGGATGCAGCCCAAGGGGGTGATCTTTTCGGGCGGCCCTGCATCGGTGACTGATGCCGATAGCCCGCGCGCGCCGCAAGTGATCATCGACAGCGGCCGTCCCATCCTCGCAATTTGTTATGGCCAGCAGACTTTGTGTACGCAACTTGGCGGTATGGTCGAAGGCGGGCATGCGGCAGAATTTGGCCGTGCCGATGTCGAGATTTTGAAGGCCAGCCCCCTATTCGACGGCTTCTGGGCGGTCGGGGGCAGTTACCCCGTCTGGATGAGCCACGGCGACCGCGTCACCATCGCGCCTGAAGGCTTTGAAGTGATCGGGACGTCGCCCAATGCCCCCTTCGCAATCTGTGTCGATGAAGCAAGGCGTTACTACACAACAATGTTCCATCCTGAAGTCGTCCACACCCCCGATGGAGCGAAATTGTTGTCGAACTTCGTTCACAAAATCTGCGGCCTCGCGGGCGATTGGACAATGGCCGAATATCGCGCGACCAAGATCGCCGACATCCGCGCACAAGTGGGGCGGGGCAGGGTGATTTGCGGCCTATCAGGCGGTGTTGATAGCTCGGTTGCGGCAATTCTGATCCACGAGGCGATTGGTGATCAGCTTACCTGTGTGTTCGTCGATCACGGTCTGCTGCGCCTCAATGAACGCGAACAAGTCGAAGCCTTGTTTCGCGATCATTACAACATTCCGCTAGTCGTCGTCGATGCCGAGGGACGCTTTGTGGCGGGATTGGCGGGTGTGACTGACCCCGAGGCCAAGCGCAAATTCATTGGCGGCGAATTCATCGCCGTGTTTGAAGAAGAGGCACGCACGCTGGGAGGCGCGGATTTCCTTGCGCAAGGCACGCTTTACCCCGATGTGATTGAGTCAGTCTCTTTCACCGGCGGCCCAAGCGTGACGATTAAAAGCCACCACAATGTTGGCGGCCTGCCCGCGCGGATGAAAATGCAATTGGTCGAACCGTTGCGCGAATTGTTCAAGGATGAAGTCCGCGCGCTGGGCCGTGAGCTTGGCCTTGATCCCGCCTTCGTTGGTCGCCATCCTTTTCCCGGTCCCGGCCTCGCCATCCGCATCCCCGGCGAAGTCACCAAAGCGCGCTGTGATATCCTCCGCGCGGCGGATGCGGTGTATTTGGATGAAATTCGCAAAGCGGGATTGTATGATGCGATATGGCAGGCCTTCGCCGTATTGCTGCCCGTGCGCACCGTTGGCGTAATGGGCGATCACCGCACCTACGACTATGTCTGTGCGCTCCGTGCTGTGACGAGCACTGACGGGATGACAGCGGATATCTATCCCTTCGAAAGCGCATTCCTAAGCCGGGTGAGCACGCGGATTATCAACGAAGTGAAGGGCATCAACCGGGTGGTTTATGACTATACGAGCAAGCCACCGGGGACGATCGAGTGGGAATGATTTGCGCCACTCCAGAGGGGTCCGAGAGTGCGAAATGCTACGACGTAAAGCACTGAACTAAAACAATTTTCATTCACTGACATTCAGCTGCAATCGGTGGGCAGCGTTCGAAATTTGCGGCTGCGCTGACGGTATCGCCTGCTCTTGCTGAGGCGTCAGGCACAACCCTGAGCCGAACCAGCTCATATCGCCGAAAATTCAACGCTAACTTTTCGACACGCTCCTCGACGAACTCGGCTTGAAGCACGACCGCGAGGGCAATCCTCGCACCAGCTACAGCTTGCGGCATACTTTTATCTGTTTCCGGTTGATGGAGGGGGCAGGATACCTATCAGATCGCGAAAAACTGCCGCACAAGCGTCGGAATGATAGAGAATACTATGCGTCGCATATCAAGAGCATGCTCGATGCTTCGGCGATCAATGTGCGCCGCGGCAGATAGCGAGAACTTGTCGAATTTCATCACCCACAGCCTCAATTGTCCATCGAATCAGTTGGCTTAGTTGATTTCTCCGTCTAAGGAGACTGAGCGCGGGCGTGGTGAAATTGGTAGACGCGCGGCACTCAAAATGGCATTGGGAATTTCTCTATGCCAATAAATGCTTGCATTTCTCACAAAAAATGGCACTCTACGTCTCACAGGTTGCTAGCGCACTGTTAGCACAAAGCTATGTGGGACAGCGGGATGACGACACGGCACTCCCTCTTGGACAATAAAGTTCAACTCTACATGAGGCCAAACAGCCCGCACTGGCAGTGTGCATGCTCGGTTGCGGGGAAACAGCGCCGCACCTCCACTAAAGAGGATAGCCTCTCGCGCGCGAAAGATGTGGCCCAAGACTGGTATCTTGGTTTGATGGGCAAGTATCGGGCGGGCGAGCTGAAAGAGGGCGTTACTTTTCGGGAAGCGGCAATTCAGTTCGCCAAAGAATATGACATCATCACACTTGGCGAACGAAACGCAGAATATGTTGAAGGGCATCACACGCGTTTGCGTGTTCATTTACTCCCTTTTTTTGGTGACAAGATTGTAACCGAGATCACGCCCGGTCTTGTGCAGGATTACCGCGTGCATCGGATGACATCGCGCCTCGACAAAAAGACCGGCATTCCGAAGCGTCCGAGCCGCGCGACGATGCATCATGACATCGTTACGCTCAGGCAAGTTTTGAAAACGGCCAGCCGTCACGGTTGGCTGCCCTATCTGCCCGACCTGTCTGCGCCATATCGGACCTCCGGCAAAGTGGTGCATCGCGCGTGGTTTTCGCCGGATGAATATAAGCAATTCTATGAGGCAACGCGGGAGCGAGCAAAAAATCCCAAAAAGGAACGCTGGCGGTCGGCTTGCGAAGACTTGCACGACTATGTGCTCTTCATGGTAAACAGCGGATTGCGACCTGACGAGGCTAAGCGAATTCAGGTGCGTGACGTAGAGGCCGTCGTCGACGGTGGAAGTAATGATCGCATTTTGCACATCGCCGTCCGTGGCAAACGCGGTGTCGGCTATTGCAAAACAATGCCGGGTGCCGTGATACCTTTCGAGCGCATGGTGAAGCGCCATGAACTTAGCGCGACAAATCTGGTCTTTCCGAAAATCCAGCGTGAGCTATTCAACACGCTTCTCGCTGAGCTTTCCTTGAAGGAAGACCGTGAGGGCAATGCCCGCACAGCCTACAGCTTACGCCACACCTATATCTGTTTTCGTCTGATGGAGGGGGCTGACATTTATCAGATCGCCAAAAACTGCCGAACAAGCGTCGAGATGATCGAGAAATACTATGCCTCGCATATCAAGAACATGCTCGATGCCTCAGCGATTAATGTTCGTCGGTCGAAAATTTTACCTTTGATTTCTTGAGCCAACATGCTGGGAAAAAGTGATTGGCGAAATCAAACTGTCTGACTATAGAGACTGCGCGCGGGTGTGGTGAAACTGGTAGACGCGCAGGATTCAAAATCCTGTTCCGAGAGGAGTGTCGGTTCGATTCCGACCACCCGCACCAACTGATTTTGGCCATTTTTTTGGCAAAATATTGGTTGGATTTATGTACTATATTGCTTGAATATAGTTAGCACATTTTGAGAAATGTCGATCCTTCTGACACGAGCCAAAACAGCACCAGAACTGGGGCTTGGATCGTGTTTGAGTGGGGCAAAATGCACCGAACGGGCATCGCCCCCGAACCTCGCGAAATGACAGTCGAACGCCTGTCATGCTGGCCGCTAGAATCCCGGACGGGATTCGGCCATCGCCTTTGAATCAAACCCATTAGCTCAGCGAGCATGAAATCACCGTCGTGCCCGTTAAGGGCGGTTCAATATGCGGATCGTCAAATAGCAGACACAGCCTCGCTAGCTTGATGACGATTGAAATATCCTTGGGACGTAACCCGCACTCCCGGACGGTTTGAATGCGTCAGCACATTGCTCTGAGCGCGCCCCTCGCTTACCAGTCCCGTTCGATATTTCAGGCAAGCTTATCGGCCCAGAACTCGCGATTGCTGGCAGGCGTTGAGGCGAGGAGGCAATTTCAGTGCGGGTAGCCAGAAGCAACCATTCAAGAGAATAACAGCGCGGTGCTTACGTGGAATGACGTCAGGTTTGCCGGGAAACAGCTTTGCGTGAAGGCGGAAACTGAAACCGAGCACATGGCAAGCGCGGCGGAGAGGCATTTCGGGCCGGGTGGTCCGCGTCCGAATTCCACCCATCATACGAGAACGGGTTGCCGGATCAACGATGTCGGTCAGAAATAATCTCCCGTATGTTGATCATCATCGTTGCGCCTAGTAGCACGACGAGGCAATGACTTGCAGATGCAGGGACGATATGCCGTAGTTGATCTTTTCGCAGGGCCAGGGGGGTTAGCCGAAGGCTTTTCTTCGTTTCGCTCAAGCGATCAGTCACGACCTTTCAAGATCACATTGTCAGTTGAGAAGGAAAAAGCCGCACACTCGACACTTCTATTGCGCAGCTTTCTTCGTCAATTTGAACATGGCTACCCTTCGCAATACTATGACTTCCTTAACGGCGATACAGATGAGCCAGATTGGCAGAGCATTTATCCGGCTGAATGGGCTTCTGCCTGTTCGGAAGCTCAATGGCTCACTCTTGGCGATGGTTCCGCCGACGAATTTCTTGATCGCCGACTACGCGAAATCCGCGAGGCGCACGGTGATGACACCATCGTCATCGGCGGCCCGCCTTGCCAAGCTTATTCCTTAGTCGGGCGCGCGCGAAACAGCGGCAGCGCAACCTATGTCGCCAAGGATGATTCCCGGCACTATCTGTATCAGGCATATATCGACATTCTGAACCGCCTTCGACCTGCGGCCTTCATCATGGAGAATGTGAAGGGGATGCTGTCATCGTCGATTGATGGTGTTCCCATTTTCAGCAAAATTCTGGGGGATTTGCGGGCAGCAGCCGGGGCCGACAGTTACAGATTGCTGGCCCTGTCACATCAGCGATACGCCAGCGGCAGGTTGGCGCTCGAACCCGTTCCGTCCGATTTCGTCCTTCGGGCCGAGGATTTTGGAGTTCCACAAGCGCGACATCGTGTGATTATTCTGGGCTTGCGGCGTGACCTAGCGGACAAGATCGATGAAAACGTTCTGGGCGCAACTCGATTGACGCGGCAAGATCGGCGCGCACGGGTGTGCGATGTGTTAGCCGGGATGCCATTGCTACGAAGCGGACTCAGCCGAGGAAATGACTCCGTCTTAGCATGGCAGGAGGCCGTTGCATCAGGTGCTCGCGATATTCTTAATTCGGCTTCCGGCCTGCCCCCGCAACAGGATGAGGAATTGCGGGCCGTAGTGCAGGGAGTGTCTTCCGGCACGATCCCGACGGAGCGAAAGGCACAAAGACCCAACGGTTTCGGCTTGGATTGTCCGCCATCGCTCAAGGGCTGGCTTGTCGATGCCGCGCTTGAAGTCCTTCCGAATAACGAAACGCGGGGGCATATGCCTTCCGATCTTGGTCGCTATCTTTTTGCAGCGGCGTTCGGCAAAGTTATGGGGCGATCCCCCAAAGCAGACGATTTTCCCGCTACGCTGGCTCCCGCACACCGGAACTGGGAAACAGGCAAGTTCTCGGATCGATTCAGGGTCCAGATTAACGCGGGCCCATCAACTACCGTGACTAGCCATATCTCGAAGGATGGACATTATTTCATCCATCCCGATCCGGTTCAATGCCGCAGTCTGACAGTGCGCGAGGCGGCCCGGTTGCAGACCTTCCCGGACAACTATTATTTCAAGGGCAATCGGACCGAACAATTTGTGCAGGTGGGTAATGCCGTTCCGCCATACCTTGCCATGCAGATTGCAGACAAACTTCATGAACTCCTGATTGCGGCCAGAAACGGAGTAAATGCAGGCCCGACTCATCGTGAAGCGGTCAACCACTTGCCCGCTGCTGCGAAGCAGTTGGCACAAGTTTCGGCTTGATGAAAACGAAACGGATAGCCCCCCGAGCTTCGATGCTGATCGAGAGTATGCGGGATATTGGCTACACTCTGGAGTCAGCGCTTGCAGACATGATTGACAATTCGATTACCGCTGGCGCACACAATATTGAGCTTTTCGCCGACACGAGCGCCGCCGAACCAACACTGGCAATTCTTGATGATGGTGCCAGCATGGATGAAGACGAACTGCTTGATGCGATGCGACCTGGAAACCGCAGCCCTCTCGACGAGCGGGCAACCAATGATCTTGGTCGCTTCGGACTGGGCTTGAAGACCGCTTCTTTTTCTCAGTGCCGCCGCGTCACCGTCGCCTCACGAAAAGGTGAAAAAACCTGCTGCGCGCGATGGGATCTGGACGCTGTGGTTACAGCCGATGACTGGCTGGTCGAGCTGCCCGATGATGTATTTGACATCATCTGGGCCGAGCGGGTCGCCTCCGGCGTTACCTCGCCGTCCGCCGTGGTAGATCGCATCTACCTGTAAATCCGCAGTCGCAAGTTGGTCGAACGGAAACGTGGTCACGGTTGTTCAGTCAGTTGACGAACCGAGCGGTCATCTAAATTCGATGGTGCCGGGACGTGTGGAAAAGTTGGCCGCATGAATGGCAATTTCAGTAGCGAGCGCATCTCTAAGCGCGCCCGCTCTTTTCAATTTCTTCATCTTATCTTTGGGCAACGAAATCCGAAAACGCATGTTTGCAACGAGAACGTACCGAACTCCATCCCGCAAAAATGGAGGTGTTTGAAACAACCATTCTAAGCCACCTGGGGTATCGCCAAATTTGGTTTTGCCGTTTTTTCTGCTGCCCAAATTCGTCGCTTCGAAGCAAGATTCTGGAACCTCCACAGCTAACATCCCGTCCAAGACTTGCACTTTGCCATTTGCATGATCGCATGCAGCTCCCAACTGTATCAATCTCCATTCGCATGATTGCGCAAACTGAGGATCGTTCCCTTTGTTTCGTGACTCCTTCATAGGCAGAAATTCGTTTCCAATCATTGCCTCATCATGGGTTGCAAACCTTGATTTCAAAAAGGGCTTAATGGCGTTGAACGAAATTTTATATATCGTCCCGAATGTTGGGGACGAATTCGCATCTGGTGGTTCGAGGTGAAAAAATGTGTTCAATGCAGCACGCTGCGTATCATTAGGTTCAGCGATCGGTTGAGCAGCTAAGCTTGCTTTCCAAGCATCTGCAGTGCTTTTGTCTGCTCCAGCTTTGTCAAGCTGATCGGCCAAGAGCGCAGACATGCCTTGCGTAAATGCTCGAAATGGATTCGCATCCGCTTCGGTCCTGCCCGCGGCTGCATGACTGATCGCGTGAACCGATTGAGCGACAGCCAAGCCTTGCTTAAGCCCATACGCGTTAGAAAGTTGTGCAATCTGATGAACGCTGCGGTCCGCCGCTTTCATGACAGCCTTTTCCCAATCGAGCAGCATCGCCAATCCCGGAATCTCACTTTGTAGCGTTGTCAATTTAGCAATTAAGGCAACAGGGTCTTCCAAGTGTCCGTCTTTGGGGAGGCAGTAGTTAGCGCATGGTCGCAAAGGTTCCGCTAAGTTTGTCTCCAAATACGCCACCAGAGCGTCATGCGCTGCTGTGTCTTTAGTCCAAGTGATAAGTGCATAGGGACCGTTCTCGGCCCCTATTATTTTTGAGATGATTGCACTTATTGGAGCAAAATTTCTCGCGCCAGCGTTTCCTCCTGCTCCGGGCATCAAATTTATATCCATGAACAAAATTCTGACGCCAGTTACAAATGGGGCTGTTCGCTGATTAGCCCGGTCAAAATCTATGCACTCGCAGAGGCCGCCTAGCCCATCAAATGCCCTTTCTAGGGCGAGGAGATCATCAGCCTCATTATCGACCGCAATAATCCTAGGTGCTATAATCACTTGGCCCAGTCTCCCCGTGGGAATACGAGAGCGGTAACAGCGCCGTCGTAGTTTTTGTGCAGGCCTAAGTCGGAAGCCGACGGAAACGCTACATACCCGCCGCAAGCCTCCATAACTAGACGCGCATAATACATACCAATCCCCATGCCATCCGGCTTCAGTGTAATGAACGGCTGCAAGATATCTTCCGGCGATAACTTGAAGCCCGGACCGTTGTCCGCAATGACTAGCGCTGGCCCATCAGAGAAATAATCGCTAGTTGTGATCGATATTGCGCGTCTGGCTTTTAGTGAATCGGTCGGCCACTTTTGATCAAGCCAATAGATTGAATTGTCTATTATATTGGATATTGCACCCATGACTATGTTGCGGGGAACCGTGATTTCAAAATCGGTGGCTTCTCCGCTCACTACAGGAGTAGAGAGGATTATTTTATGGCGGTTAAAGCGGTCAACGTTTAACTGACAGACTGTCTTTACCAAGCCTGACATTTGGACCACCGTTTCCGGCGTTTTGCGAAAGAAATTGCTGAAGCTGTCGAGGAGTTCGATCAACGACCCAGAACGCTGTTCGAGCTTCTCAATGGACTCGCCGCGCTTGATCGCTGCATACAGGGCGCGGACACCATGCTCTACCTCGTGAAACAAGGTCGCGACGTGCATCTGGGTTGCGCCGGGCCGCAAGAGGGTGTCCTGCATCTCCCGGACTCGCGCTTCAACCTTATCTACCAGTTTCACGATTTCTGGGCCGAGCGAGCGCTTTTCGACCTCTTTCCGCAAATCTGAAATCGCAGCGTTGGGGCTGATCCGCGACTCCTGCGCATTTTTGGAGAGCACCCGACGCATTCGGGCTTTGTCGAGCGTGCGTTGGGCTTCGAGGTGCGTCAGAGCGGAGAGAACAATCGCCCGAAAATGCTGATATGCTTGATTATCGTCGAAACCGTCGCGACTGGTCTTTTCGCGAAGCCCTGCACTGAGCGACATGTCCAGTCCAACCAGCCCGACAATATTGTTGTTGCTAACTGCCTTAGTCGGTTGATTTACGCGCCTAAGATCGAGACCCAGCCAATCGTCACCCGGCTCCCCATAACTATAAACTCGGATGTCATCGCGATAGACACGAACGCCACCGTTTTCTTCCAAAAAGTCGGAAATTTGCCGCTGCTCCTTTATGAAGGCGGTAACCTCACGATCCTGGTCAAATACGAAGAAACTGCCTTCTACCGGCCCAATGTTCTCGATGAAAGTCGTCGGTATCGACGAGGGGAGCGGCGATAAGTCGAAGAACAATTTGGCCAAGCCCTTGGGCAGCGGCAAACCGCAATCTCTTTCGGATTCTTTTCGCCCTTCTACTCCCATGCTCGCAGGTGGTTTGAATTCGTAGTTCCAGCGAAAGCCATTTTTATCGAAGCAAAAAGTGTATTTCCACAGGGCACCTGCAAGAATGTCACCAACTTCAAGCAGCTTGGCCAACCATTCTTCCTTGCCGGGCACTGCCAAAGAAACTTCGAAGTCGTCTGCCGTAGCGAAGGGGGCAGAAATCGAAGTCACGTTCCGCCAAAGTCGGCGAACATCGCCGCGCGTCCAGACGGATTTCAGGTCGGTAATCTCGATGTGCGTGCCGGTCTTCCCCTTCTTGATATGCGAGCCGTCACTCTCTGAGATAATGATTTCCGTCTCGTCCATGTAGCGACGGGCAATTTGCTCCGACCAGTCAATTTCGACGTGCAGCTCCGGGCCGTTTTTCGCGCGCGTCCAAAGCCTGATCGTGTTTCCCAGCTTGTGAGCCGCAAAGCGCCCGACGCCCTTTTCACCCAAGGGCAGGCGCTTGAATTTTGGACTCCTCGTTCCTTCATTTCGCTGCGTTTCTCGAACGTCTGCGCCAGGTTCAAGCCAAATGTCCGTGAGCGTTTCGAGAGTCATTCCTGAGCCATCATCGACAACAGAAATTGTCCCTTTCGGCAAATCAGGTTTTTTCAGGGTGACGACAACGTTATTTGAATCGGCATCGTAGGAATTCTTGACCATTTCGAAAACTGCGAGGCGTGCATTGTCGATTAATTGCTCGCCCAACAGGGCCAGCAACCGCGCACGCGGGCGAAACGCCTTCTTTATTTTAGTTTCCGAAATTCGCGCCTCCCCATTGATCGTTGAGCACTATAGCCCCACGCATTCGAACGCGCCATAGCCGTTGTCACGAGTGCACTGACTAACGAATCACCAGCAGTTTGGCGCTAGTATGCATTTGCAGCCTCGGCGAGAAAAGTTTTGCTTGTGACTATCTGCTTCCATCATCCCGCAATTTACCATTCTCCCTCCGGCACAATTGCTGTCAGATTTACTTAAATATTTAGGCGCTGCCTGACGGGCAACCTGCTCTATCCGCTGGCGCGGACCAAGCCTAGGGTCTTGACCGTTCCGGTGACGATCAGGAGCGCGAGAAAATGAGCGGGAGTTTCCAAGGGCGCACTCTGTCCCGCGCTGCACGCTCCTGAGGGTGCGGCGTTTTTGAACTGACCCGCAAGCACTCTCGCTTCTCTCCTTGCCGGACGTCCGCTGGTCTCACCCTGTCGCGGACATGACGGAGCTGCACTTTTCGCGCAACACCTATGTCCGCTTGCGCTCGCCAGCAGGGCATCCGGCGGCGTCGCGCCATGCAAGGGTGGCATTTGTATGCCGCGCTGCGGCTGAGGGCGGCTGATCGCCTCCGTTTCCTGATAGGCGGGAACGCCAAGGGCTTTGCCCTCTCATTTCCCAAAGCGGAATAATCGCCCCCGTGTGGCGGGCTTCGCCCGCTGGCCCGCGCCAGGGCAACGATTCCGCTTACCCTCCCCCTCCCATCCTCGCCGGAAGGCAGAGCCGCATGTCGCAGAGCGATGCGGCTTTCAGCCCAAGAGGAGGCAGGAAATGTGTGATTTGCAGTTGATGTATCGTGAATGCGGGGCCGAGACCCGCGACGATTATTTGCGCGGTGTCGCCAACGAGAACGGCTTGCCGCTGGAGTGCGTTCGCAAGATCGCCGACCGGCTTGGCGAGCGCGAGGATTTCGGGGCTTTGATCCTGATTTGCGAAACCCGCAGGGGGCAGGTGCAATGAGTGCTGCCCTTGCCACCGCGCGCGAGCAGACGGCGCGGATTGCCCGATTGAACGACCTTGCCCGCAGCGCGATGGGGGTGGCTTGCACCGCCGTTGCCACCGTTGGTTTCCGGTCGCTGTCCGCGTCCGATCAATCCCGCGTCCGCGAACTTATCGAAACCTATGACGCCTTCGACGAAGATAACGACCCGCATGGCGAGCGGGATTTCGGGTGCGTCTACCAACTTGGCGATAGTCGCTGGACGACCGAGCGCCCGCGATTGCGCGATGATGAGCGCGAGCGGGTGTTCTGGAAACTGGATTATTACGACCGCGATTTGCGGATTGGCAGCGAGGATGCGGCAAACCCCGCCGTCACACGGCGGGTGCTGACCATCATGCTTGCCGATGAATATTGAGCGGGCGCAGGCTATGACGAAGCGCAAAGCCTTGAAGCAGATAATGCCGCCCAGATAATGATGGCGGGTGTTGCAATCCGATTGCGAATCCGGCAAAGTTTACGATGAAGCTAGCCTTCGATCAAACCTGCCAAATAAGGTTAGTATGCGATGAGCAATCAGACATTAAAAATCATGACAAGTACTTTGTCACTCCGATTCCTCAAATTGGCGGGTTGCCTAATCCTGATCGCAGGAAGTGTTTCTGGGGAAGCTCCCGCTGCGGCGCAATCTATGCCAGCGGGAACCGCTACTATAAAATCCGATTGGCGAGCCAAGGTAGATCTCATTAAGGAAAGGATGGCAACCCGCCCAAAAGCATCGGAAACATTTCATGAAATCGAGCCCAATGACATATTTTTTCCGGGTGACGCTGACGATGCAAAACCAGAGCATTCTTTTGGAAAGCTAGCCAATTTCCCTCGCGACGCCCAAAATGTTGAGCAATGGTATCTTCTCCAAATTCCAGATACATATGAGGAATTGGCAAAACAGCCTTGGTTTTCAATACGTGTTCTATACGTTTCGGCGGGGTGCGGGGGCGGCAGTCAACAAATTTTCGACCCAGCGAAGGAGTTTGCGAGCGACGGCTATGATCCGCAAGATGGTTTCTGGATTTCCAATGAGCACGTTTGGGCGGCACTGATCGAGTCGCAGGTAAATAACGCGCTGCCTGGAATGAGTATCGCAATTGACGACTCTACTTCTTTTTATTCCAATGCCGATTTCCGGGGGCTTAATCGTCGCTTACTTGCGGCGCGCGAGAAATTGGGCGCATCAGGGCGAGTGAGTCCGGGTGAGCCTTATTTCCTCGTTTTTGCCAAATACTGCGCAGAGCGTTCAATCGCAGCGAGTTTTCCCGGATTTCCAGAACCTTTTTATCCGCCAGCGCCGCCGCCGCCGCCGCCGGTTTCGATTTCGTATTATTACAGGGTTCAGCTCCCTCCGGGCGCTTCATCGGCATTGATCGGCACCTTTTACCACAAGCTCATTTGTGACCGGAAGCCCATTCCCGTCGCAGGACCGGACTGCCTTCCTCAGCCTGCGACCGGGGGAACGGCGATCAGACTAAGGGCCGCGATCGGGGCAAACCATTTGTTTGCTGTCAAGATCAACAACGTATGGAAAGCTGGTAGATTTCAACCCGAGCCAATAAACATTTTCTCAGAACTCGATGTATTTGCGCCAGGTTCGTCGCCTCCAGTGATCAAACTAAACTTTCCCGAGAATTAGTCTGTCACGTAAGGAGAAGGGAATGGCATGGAAGACTTCAAGAAATTCATCACGAATCTGGGCTTTCTTTGGGGGCTTATCCTTGCTGGGGGAGCCCTTGTTCCGGTGTTGGCAGTGTTTGGCGGTTTGGCACCGCAGGGGCAGTTTTTCTCATTGACCGATATTGGTGTCGTTAGTGGCTTTCTGACACTTCTCGCGCTCTGCAATCTCTGGATTTTCGGCAAATCAATGCAGCTACGCGCTGCGAAACGAACTTTTGCCATTGCGTCTATTCTGTCACTTGCGCTCCTCGGTGCATATTGGCTCCAGCTATCGAGATTTCAGCAAGTGTTCCTAGGACAGGAGTTTATTGCGGGCTGTGAATGGACGGAAGAAGCCGCGCCTTTGCTCAAGCCGGGTGCGTCACAATGTCCAGGCGAAACGCGTGTTTTGATGGAGCGCGATGGCGCGCGACCAGATGAGATATGGACTGAATCGAGCATGAAAAACGTTGAGAGAATGCTCTTCGCGCTCTGGGCTAGTTTGACTCTTAGTTGGACAACTATGGTAGGCTTATTCGCGGTTATGATTTCCCGCCATCGAATTTGATGTCAAAAATTCACATTGATGTTCAAGCCCGATTGGCTGCAAAAGGAAGACAAGAATAATCGGCGCTGAACTTCATTGAGTTTCCCAACATACTGACTGCCTCCATCGGCGCTACGGCCTGTGGCCGCCGCGCCGCTACGCGAAATGGAGTGGCGCACGATTTTGCCTTTCACCAATCATCAGGCTGTGATATATTATAATCTATACTAAGGAGTTTCCGTCATGGGTCAAACCGCCAAGCTATTTCAGAACGGCAAAAGCCAAGCCGTGCGCCTGCCGCTAAGCTACCGCTTTGAGGGTAGCGAAGTGAGTATCCGGCGCGATGAGCAGACCGGCGATGTCATCCTGTCGCGCAAACCAGAGAGCCTTGCCGAGTTTTTCGCGTTTGCGCAAAAACTGAAGGCTGACATCCCCGGCGACTTTCTTGGCGAAGATGAACGGCGGACACCGCCGCAGGATCGCGATCCCTTCGAGGGATCGCCAGACGACGGAACTGACGCGGCGTGACGGCTCGCTATTTGCTCGACACCAATGCGGCCAGCGCGATCCTGCGGCAGCGGGAGCCGGTTTGCGCGCGCGCCGCATCGGTGCCGCTTTCGGCACTGGCAATTTCCTCGGTCACGGCTGGCGAGATGCACTACGGTCTGGCGAAGCGTCCGCAAGCAACAGCACTTGCCAAGCTGGTGCGCGAGTTTCTGCGGTATACCGACATTCTGCCCTGGAGCGATGCCATCGCGCCGCATTACGGAACATTGCGCGCCGCGCTCGAAGGCAAGGGCGTCACTATCGCCCCGCTCGATCTGATGATTGCGGCCCATGCGCTGGCGATTGATGCCACGCTCGTCAGCGCCGATCAGGCACTTTCGATGATCGACATCCTCAAGGTAGAGGACTGGAGCGTCTGACAGCATCGGCCTGCCAGCCTCAAATATCCAAACCACATTCCGCGCGGGCAGCCCCGACCGCGAATCAGCCTCTGTCCTTGATTGACGGAAACTGGCCGCTTGTCCCCGCCTTAATGCGCGCAAGCAAAAAACCGGCTTACAGCCTACGGTTTCCCCCGATTTCATCGCCGGAGCCTCCGTTTTTTGGCTGGCGCGCAGGCGGTGCGCGGCTCTGAAAGTGTCCGTCAGGACATTTCGCCTGATACGATCAGGAGACAGACAGTGCAGAACATCGTCGAATTTCACATCATCGGACGGCTCGGCAGGATCGACGCCGCCAAGAAAGTCACCCACATCTCGGTTGCCACCAACTACAACCGCCGCGAAGGCGAAACATGGAAGTCCGATCCGCAATGGCACCGCATCACCCTTTTTGACAAGATGCGCGACCGACTCACTAACGCCACAATTGGCGATCTTGTTCGCATCACCGGGCGCATCGGCCAGTCGAAATACAAGGTTGACGGTCACACCCAATACTCGGTTGACCTGATCGCAGACGGCTTCGCGATCCTCGCCAAAGCTAAGGTCAAGACCGTCGAAGACGACATGCAGGATTGACCATCCAGCGGGGCGGCTTTGCCGCCCCGCTTTGGCAAAGTATCAGTTCAAGCCAATCTAAAACGTGATTGCTTCACCTTCTCCGCCTATATGTTGAAACACTGTGGGTCGATTCCGTGAGATGCCGCAACGATTTAACGCGAGATTGACTAACTGATGCCTAACTCTCTTCAAACCGGACTGGCAGAAAAATACTACGTCGATGATTTGCCGGGGGCCTCTCTTGGCGGCGCGCGCCTAAATGGAATCCTTCAGAAAATTGAGGCGGGAGATACACTCACTGTTTTGGCACAGTCGTTTCTGACGACAAATCATCTTCTCGCGCTGCAAGCCTTGAACAGCGGCCAGATTGATATGGACGCATTCCAAAATCGGGCTGCACAGGAACGCGAAGCCCGCATACAAACAGCGAAAGAAAGGGCTGTCGAAGCGATGACAGAGCGGACCCGGCAGGCAGAGGCCAGCGCGCTCGCGATGAAAGCGCACTTTGCTGCTATGGCGAATGACCCGGTTCTTCGCCGGAAACGCGAAGCCAAGGAACTGCGGGGTCGCTTCGACATCGGCTTTGTCGAACCCGAACATCTTCGACGAGTGATGTCATTGCTCAAGCAAGTATCCGACCAGCATCGCCTGAAGCCGGAAGACGTGGCGTGGCTATCAACCGAGGCCTCCTATTGCTGGACTGAAGCCATGCAGCGCGCTTGGCACCAACTGGAAGCCGAAGCCCTTTCAAAAGCATGGGAAAACGATGGCGATCCATGGGATTCCGTGAACGCCAGCGGTCACTGGCGCAAGGCTGGCAAGCCCGAAATGGCCTTAGCAATTACGGCGGCAGCGTTGTCAAAGACCGGGCCGAACCCTAAAATCAGATCGGCAATTGCAACCACGCGCGCAGGAGCGATGCGCGACGTTCGCCGTCTTGCCGATGCAAAAGCCCTTGGGATGGACGCACACAGCCTAACTCCATCTGATTTCAGGCCTTGCACGTTGCTAGGAGCCGTCCACATTGAACTTGGTGAGCTTGAGGCAGGGCACAAATGGTATCAAAAGGCCGAAACACTTGGAGCTGATCGTCACGCAATTGACCAAGAATTGCGGGCGCTGCTTGTCCGTTCTGACCCCATAGAAAGGCAACGCATCCGCGACTTCCTGATGGTGCAAGACCCACTGCGATTTGCTTGGTTGAGGACGTGAAAATTGCATAAGCATTGCAACCTCGCATCAGATTGGATGGGGCCACTAATTAGCTTTCGTCGAACATCCCCGCAAATTCCCTGTCGGTGTAGTAGCGCAGTTTCTTCACGATCAGCGGGTTATCGCCGACGCGCATGAGCAGCAGCGTATCGGGCGCAAGCTTCATGATTTCGTTGGCGTCCATGAGATTGCGGGTGGCGAGGTGCTGGGTTTTGCTCACGGATCGTTCGGGGTCTTTGACGATCACGTCCCGTTCGCTTTGCCCGCCGGTTTCGTAGGCGATGGTTTCGCGGCCCATCGTTTTCGAGAGCATGTCGGCGGTGTCATAATCGTTGACCCCGAATGCCTGGAGGACACCGGCATTGGACAGGAACGTCCCGGCGTTCTTCCCATAGAGGCTGCGCAACTGGTGAATGTCCTGCAAGATCGGCCAGAGTTGTAGCCCGTAACCTGCCATCAGGCCCATGGCGCGCTCGACGGGTTGCAACCGCCCGAGCGCCGCAAACTCGTCGAGCAGGAACAGCACGGGGCGGGGCGGTTTGGCGGACGACCGCGCCATTTCATTGATCGACTGCGCCGCTAGCAGGCGCAGCCAGCGTGAATAGGTATCGAGCCGGTCAGGCGGCAGGATCAGGAACACCGTCGCCACATTGTCCTTGAGATCGGCAAAGGCAAAGTCGGAACCGCCCACCACAGCAGCGATGCGCGGGCTATCGAGAAAATGGGTATGCCGCTGCGCGCCCGACAACACCCCCGCCGCTTCGCGGTGCGATTTGCTCAAATACCGATTGGCGGCGCGCGCGATCAATCCGCCCGCTTTGTCGCTCGCCTGCATCACCGTCAGCAGCGCAGAAAAGTCATCGGGCGCGAGGGTGAGATAATCCCGAACGCTGGAGAGATTCCGGTGTGCCGCATGATCATGACAGACGACATAGAGGATGATGCCCGAGATCAGCGCCTTGGCCTCTTCGTTCCAATGCGCTTCGGTTTCATTTTCGTCGAACACCAGTGCATCGGCGAGCGTCATCGCATCTTCGGCCAGATCGAGGCTGTCGGCATCAAGCTGGTCGAGCGGATTATACCGCGACGTCTGCCGTCCCGAAATACCGAACGGGTCAAGGCAGTGAACCGGGCCGAACGCTTCCCGCTGGCGCAGCGTCACACGGGCATTCTCACCCTTGGGGTCGATGCAGACGACCGACCGATTGGCGGTGAGCAGATTGGGGATGATCGTGCCAACGCCCTTGCCCGAGCGGGTCGGGGCGATGGTGATGAGATGGGCAGGGCCGTCATATCGAAGCATCCGGCCAAAGGTGTCGCGCCCGATCAGGAGATCGCCGTTGTTCTTCGCCAGCGCGTTCACATCGGCGCGCGATCCGAATTGCGCCGACCCAAGTGTATCGTCATTACGGGCAAACCTGACCTTGAGGTATATGCCCCCAATCCATAGGGCGAGTCCGCCAAACAGGATCGACCAGAATGCGGTGTGCGTCTTTGGTAGCCACCATGCGATGAGCAGCACTCCGGTGAACAGCATCAACGCACACCCGAGGAGCCGACCTTTCACCGATCAATCCTCCCCGCCGGGTGGATCGTCAGATGATGCGGCTTCCGCAGCTTCGGCATCGAACGCCCGCTTGCCCCGCCGCTTCCACAGCGCCAGAGCATTCGCCGCGTCATCGACCCCGGCACGTCCGGCGAGATCGAGCATCGCCCCGTAAAGGGTCGCACGGTCATCGCCCGCGAGTTCGACCAAGCCCGATTTCTGGACGAGTCCGCCCAGTTCGATCAGGCGCCTTGTCCGCTCGCGTCGTTCCACCACCCACTCCCTTGTATCGGTGCGGCGCTGGCCTGATTCAGCCCGTCGCCGCGCCGCCGTATTTCTAGTCAGCGCCTGTTCCGTCGCCACCAGCAGGGCCATTACCCTTGCGCCCGCGCCCTCTGAGAAAGGTGGCACCATCGGCGCGCCAGCTCTCCTTTACGGAATCGACCTGGGCTTCCATGACTCCGTGTCGCAGCATTCCGGCGATGACTTCGAGATCGAGCGCGTCGGCACCAGTCGCCACCACGAGCGCGCCAAGTTGCTCGACTTTGCGCGCCTTGATCGCCTTCGCCTTTTCGCGAAGCGCGTTCAATTCAGCATCATAATCCCGGACTTTGCGCATAGCGCACCTCCGATTACTGGCATTAGTGGGTGCAGCGTAAACGCGAATCACGCCGCAGACAACTGCGTCATGCAAAAGCGAAGCGAGTCACGCCAAAAATGGCGAAGACAGTTTTGAGTGCGCACTTATACGTTGTTGCCAACGTCGCTTGAAAGTGAGAGACTTTGCAGTGTTATGGCGATCTACCATTTCTCTGCCAAAGTTGTCAGTCGTGCCAATGGTTCGAGCGCGGTTGCATCGGCTGCCTACCGCGCCGCCGAACGGCTGACCGACGACCGGCTCGGGCGCGATCACGACTTCACCAACAAGGCGGGCGTCGTTCATTCCGAGATCATGTTGCCGGTAGGTGCGCCGGAACGTCTTACCGACCGCGAGACGCTGTGGAATGCGGTCGAGGCGGGCGAGGTCAGGAAGGACGCGCAGCTTGCGCGCGATTTCGAGTTTGCGATTCCCAGAGAGATGAACGAGGCTGACGGCATCGCGCTTGCGCGCGATTTTGTTGCCCGCGAGTTTGTGGCGCGCGGTATGATCGCCGACCTTAACGTGCATTGGGACAAGGCTGCGGACGGTAGCCCGAAGCCCCATGCCCATGTCATGCTTTCGATGCGCGAAGTCGGGCCGGACGGTTTCGGGCAAAAGGAGCGCGACTGGAATAGCAAAGAGCTATTGCAGGGGTGGCGCGTAAGCTGGGCCGATCATGTGAACACCCGCATGGCCGAGCTTGGCATTGATGCCCGTGTCGATCACCGGACACTCGAAGCGCAGGGCATCCCGCTAGAGCCACAGCACAAGATAGGCGCGGCGGGATCACGGCGCGAGATGAACGGCGAGGATGCCGAGCGCGCAGACGATCATATGCGGATCGCGCGCGAGAATGGCGACAAGATCATTGCCGATCCGGCCATCGCTTTGAATGCGATCACGCATAGCCAAGCGACCTTTACCATGCGCGATCTTGCCCAGTTCGCGTTCCGGCACAGCAACGGCAAAGACCAGTTCGATGCAGTCATGTCGTCGGTGCGCGGTTCGCCCGAGCTTGTCGCATTGGGCAAGGACGGGAAGGATCAGGAACGATTTACCAGCGCAGACATGATCGCCGTGGAGGAACGGCTTGGCCTGTCCGCGTCGATGCTGGCGACAAGCGAAGACCACGGCGTTGCCGACCGGCACCGTCATGCTGCGCTTGATGGTGCAGCCGAGCGGGGGATGGTCTTGTCAGGCGAGCAGCGCGATGCGTTCGATCATGTCACCGGCCAGCGCGATCTTGCCTCGGTCGTTGGCTATGCCGGGAGTGGTAAGTCGGCAATGCTGGGCGTCGCGCGCGATGCCTGGGAGCGTGAAGGCTATAATGTGCGCGGTGCATCGCTGTCTGGCATCGCCGCTGAGAACCTCGAAGCTGGTTCGGGCATCACGTCGCGGACAATCGCGAGCCTCGAATATCAGTGGAAGCAGGGCCGCGAGCAATTGAGCGAACGCGATGTGCTTGTCATCGACGAGGCAGGTCTGACAGGAACACGCCAGATGGAGCGGGTGCTGTCAGCAGCGCGCGATGCGGGCGCGAAGGTTGTGCTGGTTGGCGATCCTGAACAGTTGCAGGCGATTGAGGCGGGGGCCGCGTTCCGCTCGCTCGCCGAAGCGCATGGCGCGGTCGAGATTACCGGAATCCGCCGCCAGCGCGACGACTGGCAGCGCGGTGCCACCCGCGCACTGGCAACGGGCCGCACCGCCAAGGCCATTCATGCCTATGGCGAGAACGGCATGGTTCAAGGTGCCGAGACCCGTGAGGATGCGCGCGCCGAGCTTGTCGAAGGTTGGGATCAGGCCCGCGCCAATGACCCTGCAAAAAGCCGCATCATCCTCACCCACACCAATGCCGAGGTGCGCGACCTCAATATCGCCGCCCGCGACAAGCTGCGCGATCATGGCGAGCTTGGTAATGACGTGGAAGTCAAAACCGAACGCGGCGAGCGCCAGTTTGCCAGCGGCGACCGGATGATGTTCCTGCGCAACGAGCGCGGCATGGGGGTGAAGAACGGGACGCTTGGCACGGTTGAGCAGGTGACGCCCGGACATGTGGCCGTCCGCACCGACGATGGGCGCAGCGTGGCCTTCGACCTGAAAGACTATGCCCATATCGATCATGGCTATGCCGCCACATTCCACAAATCGCAGGGTGTGACGGTCGATCAGGCGCATATATTGGCAACGCCGGGGATGGATCGGCATTCTGCTTATGTTGGCCTCACACGCCACCGCGACGGGGTGCAGCTTCATTATGGCCGCGATGATTTTGCCGACCAGAGCAAACTTGTCCGCACCCTGTCGCGCGAACGGTCAAAGGATATGGCGAGCGACTATCCGCTCCCCGACGCCGCAGCGCGTGGCTTTGCCGAGCGGCGCGAGTTCCGGTTCGGAGAGGTCGCCCGCGATATGGTCGCCAAGGCGCGTGGGCTGTTGGCCGACACTGACCGGATTGCGGCCTTGCGGGGCCGTCTCGACAAGGCGCTGGGGCGTGAGCCATCAGCAGCGCCCGAAGCTGCTGCCAAGGAACCGGGTCAGGATCGCGGCACCGACACAGCAGCGAACCGTCTCCGCGCGCGCATGGCGGAACTGGGCAAGCAGGTGCGTAAGGATGATGAGCGGGATCGCGACCGGACAAAGGATCGCGACCGTGACCGTGGAGGGCCAGGACGATGAGCGACACGCAGGACGATCCACTCTTAGGGTTGCTGACCGATATTGCCGAAGGGGTGGCGGCGCTCTCGGCGCGCGTCGATGCAATGGAAACAGAAGCTGCGGCGCACCGCGCCCAAGTGAACGAGGCGCTTGCCACCATCGCGGAGATCGCCACGCGCACCTATTATGCCAGCAAGCCGCCAAACGCCTTGCCCGATGATGTCGTCAACGCGAGCGTCATGGACGCCATGATCGAGCGATGGCCGTCCGGCGCGATTATCGGCATGTCGAGCCACGACCGCCAATTGCTTACCGAACTCGACCGTCATCCCATAGAGACCATCGACACGATGATTTCACGCGCACAGGATGACCCCGCGAAATGCAATGTTGATCGCATTCGCTTAGCGGCAATCTTTGCATTGGCCAGCCGGGAAAAGGCCAGAAGGGACAAAGCCAAGGCGCAACAGAATGACCGCGATGCGCCGGGACGGAGCCGATGAGCATCGCCGGGCATGGCCAGCCATTCCGAGGTCAACGTCGCTGTCGGCTACCGACAAAATTCTGTTGAAAAAGTCGACTTTGGCGGCGGTGATGTTGTGAGCTGAGCTTTGGGCGAGCAACGGCGGCGACCGTCTCAGGCTGTTGCGGGGACCGAGATCGGGATCAGCTTGGCGAGCTTGCGCAAGTTTTGGGCTGCGGCGGCTAGGTGGAACTCGTCTTTTGCACCGTAGGGACCGCGAAGGCGTAAGCGGTCAAGTTTCAGGATGCGCTTGAGATGCGCGAACAGCATCTCGACCCTCTTCCGCTGGCGATGTGACACGAGATAGGCGTCGGTCGTGGCGATGGCACGGGCGAGATCGCGTGCGCCTTCGTGGATCGAGCGCATGATCTTGCGCATTGGCGTGACCGGACAGCATTTGGGCTTGAGCGCGCATGCGTCGCAGTCGAACTTGCTGGCGCGGTAACGGATGAAGCCGTCGGCATCGACGTTGGAGCGTGGGGTGGCGAAGTTGCGGTGCTTGGGCTTCAGTGTCTTGCCGCCCGGGCAGATGTAGCGATCACTCTCTTTGTCGAACGTGAAGTCGCGGCGTTCGAAGGTGCCGTCACGACGGGCGGAATGGTCGATCACCGGGATATGTGGCTCGATTCCCTTCTCCTCGATGAGCCAAGCAAGGTTGGGCCCATCACCATATCCACCATCGCCAACCAGCCGCTCTGGCTGCAGGCCGAAGCGCTCATGAGCGCGCTCGATCATCCGGCGCTGCGCTGTCACCTCGGCATGGCGGATCGCGGTTGTCGCCTCAACATCGACGATCACCGCATGATCAAGGTCGATCAGATAGTTGGTGCAGTAAGCAAAATGCGGGCGGTCGCCGTGCGCCGACGTCCAGCGCGCTGCCGGATCGACTGGCGATATGACCTTTGGCACCGTTGGCGTCGCTGCGCCAAAGGCCGCATCATCGAGTGTTGCCAGATATTCGCGCACCGCAGGCGTGCCAGCGGTCGGTGTCCGGTTGCCATTGTCATGACCATTTTTGCGGTTGGCATCGGCCCGGACCATGCTGGCATCGACCGCGAACGCCACGCCGCCAACCAACCCTGCCGCCATGCACGCCGCGACCGTAGCCTCGAACAGCTGACGCAGCACGTCGCTTTCACGGAACCGCCCGTGCCGGTTTTTGGAGAAGGTCGAGTGATCGGGTACCTGCCCGTCAAGCCCAAGGCGGCAGAACCAGCGATAAGCAAGGTTCAGATGCACCTCGTCGCATAACCGCCGTTCCGAACGAATGCCCATCACATAGCCCACGATCAGCATCCGCAGCATCAGCTCGGGGTCAATCGAAGGTCGGCCTGTGTCGCTATAGAAGGGCTTCAACCGCTCGCGGATATCGCCAAGATCAACAAACCGGTCAATCGACCGCAGCATGTGACCGGGCGGCACATGCCCCTCAAGGCTGAAGCCGTAAAACAGCGCTTCCTGCGCACCCGTCCGCTCACCCATCATAGCGCCGATCCTCCAATAGCGAGTGAATCAGACCAACATCCGTAAAGCAAGAGGGAGTTTTTCAACAGAATTGACAACAATCCGGACGGAACAAGAACTTGTGTCATGTCACTAAACTTGCCGTTCGTTCAGTATCCGCGTCCAGCCTTCGAAATGTGGCTACGGAACAGTTTCTAAACTGTCACCCATCATGAGCGGAACGGCTATCATTCGGTGCCTGCGCTCGGTCGGTCATGCCATAGTCACGCAGAACATGCGCCACCCTCAATCGGTAGTCGGAGAAGACCCCACTGCGCCCTTTTGACTGGGTTGCACGGTGATGGGGGGTGTTTCGCCAGTGTGCGACAGCCTCCTCGTCGCGGAAAATGGACAGCGACAGAAGTTTGCCCGGCTCTGACAAGCTTTCAAATCGTTCGATCGATATGAACCCATCAAGCTGCGATAGTTCCGCCTTCAATGCAGTAGCCAGATCGAGATAATGCTGCATCTTGCCTTCGGCAGGCCAGACCTCAAACAATACAGCGATCATGGCGTGACCAGTCCGCCATGCGGAGCAGAGGCCAATTTGCAGAATATGCGATCCTCTCCCCGGATGAACTGCTCAGCCTTGGCGAATTCATAGTTGGACCGGCCAAGCGGATCGTTGCGTAAGCGTTCGCGATACGCCTCATAAGCGGCGAGGCTTTCGATATTGTAGATGCCGAACGCCGTTGTCGCCGAGCCTTCGTGTGGAGCGAAATAGCCGACAAGATCAGCACCACAGCGAGGGATGGCCTCACCCCAGTTGCGAGCATATTCGTTGAATGCGTCGACCTTGAATGGGTCGATTTCATAGCGGATGAAGCAGGTTATCATATGCAGTCCTCAGTGAGTGATGAGCCGCTGCATAACCGATTGCGTCGCATATATGCTTCGTCTACGGTCGAACTATGAAAGATGGGCCGATCATTGCAAATGTTGCCGCGTTGATTGGCGATCCAGCGCGCGCTAATATCCTCACCGCTTTGATGGCTGGGAAGGCGTTGACCGTATCCGAGCTCGCGCATGAAGCAGGAGTGACGCTGCAAACCACCAGCGCGCATCTCTCCAAGTTGCTCGCTGGCGGCATGGTGGCTGCGCGTAAACAGGGACGGCATAAGTATTTTGAGCTGGCGTCATCTAAGGTCGCAGAAGCTATCGAAGGTTTGATGGGCCTTGCAACTGACACCGGCCATTTGCGCACGCGCATTGGACCGCGCGATGAGGCATTACGCGCGGCGCGGCGATGCTACAATCATCTGGCAGGCTCAGCCGGTGTGCAGCTCTATGATAGCTTGACCAGGCGTGGCTATTTGAACGTCGATACGGGGGGGTTATCGCTTTCTGCCGATGGCCGCGAGTTTGTGGGACAGTTTGGGATAGACTTGGGACTGCTCTCCACAAGCCGCACACCACTTTGCCGAGAGTGTCTGGATTGGAGTGAACGGAAAGCGCATCTTGCGGGCAGCCTTGGACGGGCGCTGTTGGATTATATGATCGAAGGCAAATGGGCGCGCCAAAACGCTAACTCGCGTGCGATCATGTTTACGCCAGGCGGCGAACAGCGCTTCGCCGCAGCGTTTCCAAAGGCCGAGTAAGCACAACATAATCGCCGGGCTGGATAGCTTTTCCAACCGACGTTGTTCATATTTGACGTCGTACCGCGCCAAAAAGGTTTTTGCGGACAGCAGCTATCCAGTTTTTCCATCTAAAAGCCGCCTGTCAGCTTCCCCCAACATTTCGGTCTTTTGATAACGCGCGATGCGGCGCGACGGAGCCGGTAAACGCGGCGTTCGCGTCCGAGGTCACCATGCCGTAAGCGATTGGGCCGCGTGAAATCGTGCCAAACCCGGCATTTTGACATGGCAGATTGGAAAGCTCTATAGCGCGCGCACAGGCTGAAAATGCGGGTGCGTTGACCAACCCTCGCCAAGCCTCTCCGAAGAGCCTCTCAGAGCCGAATTTGAGGCCATATTGTCAAATCTAATTAGCACATTGATTAGCACACTAGCGCAGTGGTGCGATATATAATCAAATAATATCAATATGTTATGATGTTTTACACCTGACTCAAAATGCCGTTCCGAGAGGAGTGTCGGTTCGATTCCGACCGCCCGCACCATCTTGACATGAGCCAAATACGGCCCAGAACTGGGCTTTAGAACATGTTTGATCGGGGCGAAATGAACCCGAACGGGCATCACCCTGAACCTCGCGAAATGACAGCCGAACACCTGACATACCGGCCGCCAGAATCCCGGACGGGTTTCGGCCATCGCCATATCCAACATCATGTGGCGTGATCGCCAGCTTGGTCTATAGCCACTGGCGCGCCTGATCGGAATGGGGAAATTAGTGTATCCGTGATCGTCAAGCGAGGGATTTGACCCATAGCCTGTCCGCTGTGTTCGACGACTTCTCGCGCTACATCATCGCGTGAAAGCTGTGCAGCGTGATGCGCGCCGAAGACGTCACTGATACGCTGGACGTGGCATTGCAGGCGTCAGGTTGATGTCCAGCACAAGCCCCGACTGTTCAGCGACAACGTCCTACGTTGGCAAGCAACAGCGGGAAAGCCCACCCAAAACGCATTCATCGAGAGGTTGGCTTCGCCGCCCTTCGGGTCAATGGGCGGATGCGCGACGAGCTGATCAACGAGGCGCTGCTCACGAGCTTTGCCCATGTCCGCCCAAAGATCGCTGCTTGGGTCGTTGATTACAACACCGGGCGGCGACACTCGGCGCTGGGATATGCCACTCCGGTCTAGATCAGTTCGCCCCGGCTCAGTCTCTTTACACGGCGCGCGATGCGAGCGAAGAGAAACGCATTGCTATATCCCTATCAACTAAGGACTGTTCCCCATGAAAGCCATCCAGCTCAACAATCCCGCCTCGCTTGAAACGCTAACGCTCGTCGATCTGCCTGAACCAGCGGCACCCGGCCCCGGCGAAATATCGGTGCGGATCAGGGCTTCGTCGCTCAACTATCATGATTATGCGGTGGTCAAGGGGATGATGCCTGCCGCTGACAAGCGGATCCCGATGTCTGACGGGGCGGGCGAGGTGACGGCGGTTGGCGCGGGAGTGACTGAGTTTAAGGTAGGCGATGCCGTCGTGTCGACCTTTTTCCCCTTTTGGCTCGATGGCGCAATCCCTGCCAACGGCTTCACCAACGTGCCCGGTGACGGGATTGATGGCTATGCGCGTGAGGGCATTACCGCGCCGACAACATGGTTCACGCACAGCCCCACCGGCTATAGCCATGCCGAAGCTGCGACGCTGACCTGTGCCGGGCTGACTGCGTGGCGCGCGCTGGTGGTTGATGGACAGATTAAGGCGGGTTCGACCGTGCTGGTGCAGGGGACCGGCGGTGTGTCGATCTTCGCGCTGCAATTTGCCAAGGCAATGGGTGCCACGGTGATCGCGACTTCATCCTCCAACGAAAAACTTGAGCGATTGAAGGCGCTCGGCGCGGATCATTTAATCAATTATAAGGAAAACGCTGCTTGGGGCGTAAAGGCGCTTGAACTAACTGGCGGCGTTGGCGTTGATCATGTTGTTGAAATTGGCGGAGCAGGCACGCTTGACCAATCAATGATGGCGACACGCGTTGGTGGCCATGTGGCGCTGATTGGTGTGCTTGCGGGCTATGCGGGGCCGGTGATGACGGTGACGCTGATGGCGAAGAATCTGCGCGTTCAGGGCCTGACGGTGGGCAGCCGCCAGCAACAGACAGACATGATCGCAGCGATTAACGCTACGGGGATCAAGCCCGTGCTCGATAAGAGCTTCCCGCTTGCAAACCTTGCCGATGCGTTCCGCCATCAAGAAAGCGGCAGCCATTTCGGCAAGATCATTGTTGATATCTGAGGGCAAGACGATGACGATACTTTACGGCATTCTCAATTGCGACACTGTGAAAAAGGCACGCGTCTGGCTTGACGGGCAGGGGGTGCCCTACGCCTTTCATGACTATAAGAAGGCAGGTGTCGACGCAGCCAAGCTGGCGGCTTGGTGCGATGCAGCCGGGTGGGACGTGATCCTCAACCGCGCCGGAACGACGTTCAAAAAGCTTCCTGAAGGCGACAAAGCTGATCTGACGCAGGCCAAGGCGATTGCGCTGATGATCGCTCAGCCGAGCATGATCAAACGCCCGATCGTCGAATATGCAGGCGGGCTGCTTGTCGGTTTCAAAACCACCGAATGGGAAACTGCTTTCCGTAAATGAACCCGATTGCGACGCTCATCGCCGACCATATCGAGCGCTGGCACCGGCCAGGGCAAACTCTGGTCGTTGGCGTCTGCGGTACACAGGCCTCTGGCAAATCGACCGCTTGTGCGCAGGTCGCGGCGTATCTCGGCGCGCGGGGGCTGGTCGTCGGTGTGCTGGGGCTCGATGATCTCTATCTCGGGCGGAACGTGCGCGCTGAACGGGCGACATCGGTGCATCCGCTCTTCGCAACCCGAGGCCCGCCGGGAACGCATGATGCGGCGCTGGGCATCGCCGTGATTGATGCAGTCAAACGCGGCGAAGTGGTGCGTCTGCCGCGCTTTGACAAGCGGGCTGATGAGCCGCTGCCGCGTTCGGCCTGGCCCGAACTGCCCGCCCCTTGCAATGTCCTCCTGTTTGAAGGCTGGTGTGTTGGTGCGCTCCCGCAAGACGAGGCTGCTATTGCCACCCCCGTTTATGCGCTTGAGGTGCAGGAGGATGCCGACGGCGTCTGGCGGCGCACCGTGAATGCGCATCTGTCGGGCGAGACGGGCGCGCTCTTCATGCGGATCGACCGGCTTATCTATCTGCGCCCGCCAAGCTTCGCGGTCGTCCATCACTGGCGCTGCCAACAGGAGCATGACTATCTCGCGAGCGATCCGCCAGCTGGCGCGGCCGCCGCGATGAGCGATAATCAGATCGCCCGCTTCATCGCCCATTATGAGCGGATCACTTGCCATATCATCGCTGACATGCCAGCGCGCGCTGACCTCACCATTCAGCTTGACGAAGCTCGGCACGTCGTTTCAACCCATATAAGGAAACCCGCATGACCCGCACGCTCATTTCCTCCGGATCGCCATTCGAAACCCAAGTCGGCTATAGCCGCGCCGTGGTTCAGGGCGATTGGTGTTTTGTCGCGGGGACCACAGGACCTGATCCAATCACCAAGCAATTCCCCGATGACGTCTGCGATCAGGTGCGCAATGCCTTAGCCATTGTCGAAGCTGCGCTTGCCGAAGGTGGTTTTGCTCTCAGTGACGTTGTGCGTGCGACTTATTACATCACCGATATGGCCTATTGGGATGCCATCGGCCCTGTGCTCGGTGCGGCATTCGGTGATATTCGTCCCGCGGCGACTTGCATTGTCGCCGGTCTCGTCAAGCCCGACATGAAGTTCGAGGTTGAAGTGACGGCACTTAAGCGTATCGCTTGATCGCCAAGCGCTGGACGATAATCGCGATGATCAGCAGGCCGGTCGCCAGTAGGAAGGGCGCGCCGGGAAAATAGACTCCGCGCTTGTCAGCAAAGGCTCCGAATATGTTGGTCATTAGCAGCGGGCCGATGATCGAGGTCAAGCTGATGACGCTGGCAATCGCGCCTTGCAATTCGCCCTGCGCATTATCGCTGACACGGCTCGACATGATTGATTGCATCGCGGGAAAAGTGAAGCCTGTCATCGCACCGATCACCACGCCCAGCACCATCATCCAGCTTGATGTGGCAAAAGCAAAGGTCAGATAGGTCGGCACGCCGAGCAGTAATGTGGCTGATGCGGTTCTGATATCGCCAAAGCGCGCAATCGCCTTGCCCACCAGTCCGCCCTGCACAATGGCAAGTAATGTCCCGAAAAGGGTAATCGTCAGCCCGGTTTGCACCGTCGTCCAGCCAAATTTGAGGATGCCATAATAAGCCCAGATCGCCACCTGCGCCTGCGCGGCCATCTGCATAAAAAAGATCACGATCAGGAATGACAGCACCAGCGGCAGCTTCGCCATCTGGATCAGATTGCCAAAGGGATTGGCACGCGCGAAGGTGAAGGCGCGGCGCTTTTCAGGGGGCAATGTCTCGTGCAACGTCAACAGGCCAATGGCGGCACCGGCCAAGCACAGACAGCAGGCGATGAGGAAGGGCACGCGGTCGCCAAACTGCCCGAACAGTCCGCCGATGGCAGGCCCCAGCACAAACCCAGCACCGCCCGCAGCGCCCAGCATCCCAAACATGCGGCCGCGGTCTTCGGGCGCGACCGTATCAGCCACGCACGAATTGGCGGCGGGCCAGCTTGCCCCCATAATCCCGGCAATAAACCGCCCGACGAACAGCCATCCCAGCGAAGGGGCCCAGGCCATCAGTCCGTAATCAAGCCCGAGCGCCGCGAGCGTCAGCAACAAGACGGGACGCCGCCCGAACTGGTCGCTGAGGCCACCGATGATCGGTGCGGCAAAGAATTGGGTGATCGCAAAGACAAAGAGCAACAGCCCGCCCAGCTCCGCTGCCCGGTCAATACTGACCCGCGCAAGTCCCTCGATCAGCGACGGCACGACAGGGATGATCAGGCCAATGCTCGCCGTGTCAATGAACACGATGAGCGCTATGATGGTAAGCGATGCGCCGCCGGGGGCTGTTGGTTGTTCGTTTGTCATGATGCGCGCGCTCCCTTTTGCATAGTTGATAGGGGGCATCAATCGTATCGTCTAATCGCGGCCGTTTGGCAGTTCTTGTGTAAGTGCAACGCGGACGTTCGCACGGCTGCTCCATCCCCCCTAGCCGCGCTCACCCAGAGTCGCTAAAGCGTCATAATGTCCACGACCTTCACGCTCGATACGTCCACCAGCCGCGCCAACCCGACCCCAGCGCCGATGAAGCGGCTTACGGTTCCGGCGATCCGCCAGCGCAAGGGAGGGGAGCCGCTGGTTATGCTAACCGCTTATACGGTGCGGATGGCGCAATTGCTTGATCCGCACTGCGATATGCTGCTCGTCGGTGATTCGCTGGGGCAGGTGATTTATGGCCTGCCGCATACCGTGGCGGTCACGATGGAAATGATGTGCGCGCACGGCGCGGCGGTGGTACGGGGCAGTTATCATGCCGCTGTGATCGTTGATATGCCCTTTGGCAGTTATGAAGCGTCGCCCGAACAGGCCTTCACCAATGCGGCGCGGTTGCTGAAGGAAACCGGGGCGGCGGGGGTTAAGCTTGAGGGCGGGGCAGTGCTGGCGCCGACGGTCGAATTTCTCACCAAGCGCGGCATTCCGGTGATGACGCATGTTGGCCTGACGCCACAGGCGGTTAATATATTGGGTGGGTACGGCGTGCGCGGGCGCAGCGAGGCCGAGGCCAAGACGATTATCGATGATGCAATCGCGCACAGCGATGCCGGCACGTTTGCGA
This sequence comes from Sphingomonadaceae bacterium, assembly GCA_046153565.1. GTDB lineage: Bacteria > Pseudomonadota > Alphaproteobacteria > Sphingomonadales > Sphingomonadaceae > Aquisediminimonas. The sequence goes on along the minus strand of JBJXDU010000090.1, from coordinate 12,961 downwards.
TGGTGATCGAAGGCGTGGTTGAACCGATTGCGATTGAAATTACGCGTCAGGTCAAATGCCCGACAATCGGCATTGGCGCTTCGGCGCAGTGTGATGGTCAGGTGCTGGTGACCGAAGATATGCTCGGGCTATTTGTGCGCACGCCCAAATTCGTCAAACGTTACGGCGCGATGGCGGATCATGTTGCGACTGCGGTTGAAGCTTATGCGCATGATGTGCGTGCGCGAACCTTCCCAAGTGAGGAACAGCTTTATCTTCCCAAGGGGCCAGCGGCTTAGGCTTCCCCTTCGGTAAAGCCGCCGCTAAGGAAGCCCACTCATTCAACGCGGAGATATGCCTTGGCGACGACGCCACCTACCAACGAAGCCTTTGAGCGCGAAGTCGATGATGAACTTCGCCGTGACCAGCTTATGTCGTTCTGGCGCAATTGGGGGCGCTGGTTGATCGGCGCGGTCTTGGTCGGTTTGGCGGCTTTTGCGGGTTATTTGTGGTGGGATCATCAGCAGACGCTTGCATCGGGCGAAGCCAGTGAGCAATTGTCGGCGGCGATCGAATCCGCCGGGGCGGGCAATGCGCCAGCGGCCAAGCCAAAGCTCGATGCGCTGGTAAAATCAAGCGGCGTCGGTTTCCACACCACGGCAACGCTGGCGCAAGCCGCGATCGCGCTTGACAATGGCGATAACAAAAAGGCGGTCACGATGTTTGCCGGGGTGGCCGCCGACAGCCAAGCGCCGCAGCCGTTGCGCGATCTGGCGCTAATCCGGCAAACGGCGGCTGAATTTGATACGTTAAAGCCTGAGGTTGTGATCGCGCGGCTCCGTCCGCTCGCCGTATCAGGCAACCCCTGGTTTGGCAGCGCGGGTGAAATGGTCGCGATGTCATATTTGCAGATGAACAAACCTGATTTGGCAGGCAAATTATTTGGCGACATCGGCAAGGATGAGACCGTGCCCGAAACGCTTCGTTCACGTGCCATCCAGATGGCAGGTGTTTTAGGCGTTGATGCTGGAAAGCCGGCAGCGAAGGATAAGAAGTAATGAAGGTGATGAAACAATTGGCATTGCTTGGCGTGATTGCCATTGCCATTTCAGGATGCAGCACGTTTCGCGGAAAAAAACCGCGCACGGCGGTTCTGGGTCAACGCATTGCTATCCTGACGTCTGAACAGGATGCCGGGTCCGACCCTTCGCTCGCGGCGGTGTCGATCCTCTTGCCGCCTGCCACGCTCAATACCGAGTGGGCACAGCCCGGCGGCAACGCAGCAAAATCGATGGATCACCTCGCGCTCGGCCCCAACCCAGTGAAGGTATGGGAAGCCAAGATTGCCGGTACCAACAAATATCGCCGCTTGGCCTCGCCCCCTGTCGCGGCCGAGGGGCGCATTTATGTGATCGATTCGTTCGCTGTTGTGCATGCCTTCAACGCGACGACCGGCGCGCGGGAATGGGAAGCGCTGGTTGGCAATTCTGACGATGCCAAAGGCGGGCGGAACTTGATCAGCGGCGAACGTACCACCAACCGCGGATCGCTGTTTGGCGGTGGCGTGAGTTATGAAGGTGGCAAATTATATGCCACCAATGGACTTGGTGACGTTGCGGCGCTTAATGCCGCCGACGGTAAACGGTTGTGGCAAGTGCGCCCTGCTGGCCCGCTGCGCGGTGCGCCAAGCGTTGGTATTGGCACTGTGATTGTGACGACGCAGGATAACCAGATAATCGCGCTCGCCGAAGCAGACGGCAAGGTTGCGTGGACTGAATCGGCTGGCCTCGAGGTTTCGGGCATTTTTGGCGTAGGCGCGCCCGCAATTGCGCAAGGCACGATTGTTGCCGGCTTTTCGTCGGGCGAACTGAATGCCTACCGGTATGAAAATGGCCGGACGCTGTGGAGTGACGCACTGTCGCGCACGAGCATTTCGACGTCAGTGTCGAGCCTGTCAGACGTCGACGCAAGCCCAGTAATCGATCGCGGTCGTGTCTTTGCAATCGGCAAAGGCGGGCGGATGGTCAGCCTTGATCTAGTGACGGGGCAACGGCTGTGGGAAATCAATCTGGCAGGGATTTCAACGCCGTGGGTTGTTGGCGAATGGGTGTTCGTTGTCGACGATGATGCGCGGTTGCTCTGCATTGCGCGCGCGACCGGCAAAGTGCGCTGGCTAACGCAATTGCCCGGCTACAAGAATGTTAAGAAGAAGCAGAACCCGATTGACTGGGCCGGCCCGGTTCTCGCCGGTGATCGGCTGATCCTAGCCAGCTCGCGCGGCGCGATGGTGAGCGTATCGGCTACGGATGGCACAGTGCAGAGCCAGAGCAAAATTGGCGGCACGGTGCTGTTGTCACCCATTGTTGCCAACAATATGCTTTTCATGCTGACAAACGAAGGTCGCCTGATCGCTTGGCGATAAAACCCACGCTGGCGGTAAGCCACGGAAGGCATTGAGATGAAAAGGCTCCCCGTGGTCGCCATTATTGGGCGTCCCAACGTCGGCAAATCCACCTTGTTCAACCGGCTGGTTGGCAAGAAGCTGGCGCTTGTTGATGATCGGCCGGGCGTAACGCGTGATCGGCGAGAGGGCGATGCCGAACTGTTAGGTCTTAACTTTCGCATCGTTGATACTGCGGGCTTTGAAGATGATGATCCACAGTCGCTCCCTGGGCGGATGCGCGCGCAAACGCAGGCGGCGGTCGATTCGGCTGATGTTGCGCTGTTTGTTGTCGATGCGCGTGCGGGCATTGTGCCGCTTGATGAAGAAATTGGCCGTTGGCTGCGCGGATCGACCACACCTGTCGTGCTGCTTGCCAACAAGGCTGAAGGACGCGCGGCGGAAAATGGGATACTCGAATCCTACGGTCTTGGATTTGGTGACCCGATCGCGTTTAGCGCCGAACATGGCGAGGGGCTAAGCGAGCTATTCTCCGAACTGTTGCCGCATCTTGAACGCGATGATGATCATTTCGACGACGGGCAGGCCGAAGACGATGAATCGCCAGACGCGCCGCTCAAGCTGGCCATTGTTGGCAGGCCCAATGCGGGCAAATCGACGCTCGTCAACCGGATGCTGGGGCAGGACCGAATGATTACCGGGCCGGAGGCAGGGATCACACGCGATTCGATCACGATTGATTGGGCATGGCAGGGCCCCGAGGGTCGATTGCGCGACGTTCGGCTAATCGACACCGCGGGCCTGCGCAAAAAGGCGAAGGTGGATGACAAGCTCGAAAAGCTCTCCGCGGCCGATACCAAGCATGCCATCGATTTTGCTGAAGTTGTGGTGCTGTTGCTTGATGCAACGCGCGGGTTAGAGGCGCAGGATTTGCGGATTGCTGATCAGATATTCTCCGAAGGGCGCGCGCTCGTCATCGCGCTCAACAAATGGGATGTCGCTGAAAATGGGTCGAGCTTATTCCAAGGTGTGCGCGGCGCGCTTGAGGAAGGGTTTAGCCAGGTGCGCGGCGTTCCGCTGCTAACGATTTCGGCGGCGACGGGCAAAGGTATTGACCAATTGATGCAAGCGGCGTTCGACACGCGCGCGGCATGGAGTCAGCGCGTCACAACCGGTGCGCTCAATCGCTGGTTTGAAGATGCGGTTGAGAAAAATCCGCCGCCAGCGCCGGGCGGTAAGCGCATCAAGCTGCGTTACGCCACGCAGATCAAAACACGTCCGCCAAGCTTTGTGATTTTCGGAACGCGGGTTGATCAATTGCCCGAAAGCTATCGCCGATATCTGGTAAATGGCATCCGGCGTGACCTTGGCTTTGGTGCGGTACCGGTCCGGCTGACGCTGCGCGCGCCCAAAAACCCTTTCCATGAAAAGGGGAATTAGCGTTAGGCCAAGCGTCTGTAAATGCGCGATTAACCATTAAGCTTTAGGCAAAGCTTAAGCGTCGGGCTGCACAAGGGGTGACCTAAAGGAGCTGATCATGGCGCAGAGCGACTCAGTGATTGTTGACATGGCTCACTTTGCCCAGTGCCGTGCCCGGCTGCGGCACAATTTTGCGCGCACATTTGGCTATTTGCGGGATGACGGGCTCAAATCAATCGCCGTGATCGAAAAGGCCCTGCGGATGGGCGACGCCATTGGCATGATTGGCCCTGCTGAAATGATTAAGACCGAAGCCTATGAATTAGGTGCCGTTGCGCTGGCTGAAATGGCCGAAGACATTGAATTTGGCGCGCGCGACCGGGTAGAATGGCGGCAATCGCCCGATGATTTGCTAGAATCGGTAGTCGCGCTGCGCGACTTGTTCGCCCAGACGGTTGAGGTGATTAATCGTGAGATCAATCCTCTGATGGCCAAACGGCCCGAAGCGATGCGCGCCCGCTCTGCGCGCTTTTAACCCGCATGATCATCAGCGTTGTAGGATAAAAATAACCAGACGGGTAAAATTCACTTTCCTACAACCCCTGTCCGGGCTCATAAGCGATCCATGACGAATCGCACACACACTATTCCGCTTACTGAGGCCACCTGGGTTTGGCTGCGGATTGCTTTGCTCAGTTTTGGCGGCCCCGCGGGCCAGATTGCGGTGATGCACCGGATATTAGTCGAGGAAAAACGCTGGATTGGGGAGGCGCGCTTCCTCCACGCGCTCAATTTTTGCATGCTGCTCCCCGGGCCGGAGGCGCAACAGCTTGCGACTTATATAGGCTGGCTTCTCCACAAAATGAGGGGTGGGTTGATTGCCGGCGGGCTGTTCGTGTTGCCGGGTGCATTGGCCATCATGGTGCTATCGTGGATTTATGTTCTCTACGGAAACGCGCCATTCGTCGCGGGGCTATTTTTTGGGGCGAAGGCCGCCGTCCTTGCGATTGTGTGCGACGCGGTCAGGCGCATCGGTGGGCGGGCGCTGACGTCGCGCGCGCGCCAATTGGTAGCAGCGGTAGGCTTTATCGCGATCTTTTTCCTGAACATGCCCTTTCCGCTGATTGTGCTGGGCGCTGGGGTGATCGGATACGTCGCGACGCGCGCGGGTAGCACGGCATTTGGCGGCGGCGGGCACAGCGGCGCGACGGGAAATTTGTCTGACGCCGATAGCGCACTGGGGGAGGGCATAATTGCGCACGCCGAGCGCGGTGGCGCGCGCACGATAGTGATCAGCCTCAGCCTCCTGATCCTGTGGCTATTGCCGCTCATCCTGCTGATCATGTTTGCGGGTGTCGACAATCGCTTCACCGAAATCGCTGCCTTTTTCAGCAAGATGGCGGTGGTGACCTTTGGCGGCGCATACGCGGTTCTGGCTTATGTTGGGCAGGCTGCTGTTGACCAATTTGGCTGGCTTAAACCCACCGAAATGCTTGATGGATTGGGCATGGCCGAAACAACGCCGGGGCCGCTGATCATGGTGACGCAGTTTGTTGGGTTCCTAGCCGCCTACCGCGCGCCCGGTGGTCTATCGCCGCTGATGGCAGGGACGCTGGGTGGATTGCTGACCACATGGGTAACGTTCATTCCCTGTTTCTTGTGGATATTTGCGTTCGCGCCCTTTGTTGAACGGTTGCGATCTAACAAGGCGCTCAGCGGCGCGTTGGCCGCCATTACCGCAGCGGTCGTCGGGGTGATCCTTAATTTGGCCATCTGGTTTGCGATCCACTTTGTCTTCACCGAGGTTCGTTCCTCACCCAGTGGGCCGGACATTCCGGTCATCGCCAGTATCAATCCGACCGCGGCTTTGTTGTCGGTCGCCGCGCTGTTTGCTTTGTTTCGGCTCAAAATATCTGTATTCTGGTTATTGGGGAGCTGTGCGCTTGGCGGGTTGGCCAGCGTTTGGCTGTAAGAGGGAGACTGAGCATGGACGCACAACAACTGGCCACGTTGTTGCCCAAAACGTCGTTTTTCGCGACCTGTGGTGAAGACGAACTGGCCGACATTCTTACGCACGCCACCCGGCATGACATGAAGAAGGGGCAAATTTTGCTCCATCAGGGCGATTCCGGCGATGTGCTGCTCATTTTGCTGGTGGGCGATGCCAAAGTGACAATGGTGGCCGCCAACGGCCGCGATATCACGCTTGATTATGCTGATCCCGGATCGGTGCTCGGTGAAATTGCGATGCTTGATGGCGGCGAGCGTAGCGCCTCGGTCATTGCGCTCACCAAGGGCAGTTATTTGCGATTGACGCGTGCGGCGTTTGAAGGCTTTGTCGAGCGATACCCAAGCGCCGCGTGGCGCCTTATGCGTGAATTGGCACGGCGGCTGCGCCAAACCAACAACACGATTGAAAGCGACCGCGCTTTTGCGTCGGGGCCGCGGCTTGCGCGCTTTTTGCAAAGGCTGACGATTGCCGGCAGCAGCGATGGCCGCCTGCGGCTTGAACTCAGCCAAAGCGAGCTTGGCAATTTCGCGGGAATGAGTCGTGAGAATATCAATCGACAGCTAAGCAGCTGGGCCGATATCGGCATCATCGCGCTTGAACAGGGCCGAATCCGCATTCTTGACCATGATTGCGTGTCAGACATTGCTGCCTCGGGGGAGTGAGCCATAAACACGAAGCGCTCGGACTATATTTAGCCCGAGCGCCCACGTGACGATGCTCTCCTATCCCCCCGTTCCCGTCTCAACGCACCGCCTGTTTAGCGATTGCGGAGCCGGGTTGCTCCCCGAACCGTGGCCTCACGCTTCAGCACTGTCTTGCTAGGCACTCAATCAGCATTTGTCACCGTATGTTCATAAATGTCGTGACGATTTGCTGGGGAGTGTGATCATTGCGCCACAGTGCGACTGGCTTGCCAGTTTGATCGTCACGCACTAGGGCCGCTCGCATGATCCTATCCCGTTACGAACGTATGATCGCCAACCGCTATTTGTTGCCGGGGCGCGGCGACGGTTTCATTTTCATGGTCGCGGGAATAAGCCTGTTTGCGGTGATGCTGGGCGTGGCTGCACTCATTGTCGTGATGAGCGTGATGAACGGATTTCGCGCCGAATTGTTTGACAAAATTGTGGGCCTCAATGGCCATGCTGTCGTGCAAGGCTATGGCGGTCGGCTTAACGACTGGCGCGATATTGTGCGTGAGGCGCGGGCGACAAAGGGCGTAACATCGGCGACACCGCTGATCGAACAACCCCTGATGGTAAGCTATAATGGCCGCGTTGAAGGTGTGCTGGCGCGCGGCATGTTGCAAACTGATATCAGGAACAATCAATCAATCCGCGACGGTATCCGCAGCGGATCGATCACCGCGCTGACACCCGGCAGCAGCAATGTCGCGATTGGCTCACGCCTTGCCGAAGCTTTGGGCGCTCAAGTGGGCAGCACGATCAGCTTGCTATCGCCCGATGGCCAAACGACTCCGTTTGGATCAGTGCCCCGGATTGTCAGCTACCGTGTCGCTGCGATTTTCGAGGTGGGCGTTTATGAATATGACAAGCAGTTTGTTGTGATGCCCATCGAAGATGCGCAGACTTTGTTGTTGCTCGGTGATGCGGTAGGCATGGTTGAGGTTGAGACCGTTGATCCCGACAATATCGGGCCGATTTTGGCACCGTTGGCGGCGGCAGTCGGGGATCGCGGGGTGGTGGCGGATTGGCGATCAATGAATGCGTCGCTGTTTGAGGCGCTGGCGGTTGACCGGGTGGTCTCGTTCGTTGTCTTATCGCTCATCATCATTGTTGCGGTGTTCAACATCTTGTCATCTTTGATCATGCTGGTGCGATCCAAGACGCGCGATATTGCGATTATCCGCACCATGGGCGCCTCTCGCGCCAGCCTCATTCGCATTTTCATGACCGTGGGCGTCACGATTGGATCGCTTGGGATTATTGCGGGCGTCGTTCTCGGTTTCGTCATCATCTATTTCAGGCAAAGCATCGTCAACGGCGTTCAGTTTTTGACGGGCCAGAATTTGTGGGATCCTTCGATCCGGTTTCTGACTGAACTGCCATCAAAGACTGATCCGCTCGAAGTTGTGGGCGTTATCGTTATGGCCTTCGTCCTGACATTCCTTGCGACGCTTTACCCGGCGTTTAAGGCCGCTAGTACTGACCCGGTGCAAGTGCTTCGCTATGAGTGACATTGTTGAAATTTCGGGCCTGAAGCGCAGTTTCACCCAAGGGCAAAGCACGATCCATGTCCTGCGCGGCGTCAATTTGCGGGTATCAGCTGGCGAAATCGTCGGGCTGCTTGGGCCGTCGGGAACAGGCAAATCGACATTGCTCCAAGCCGTGGGCTTGCTCGAAGGTGGGTTTGAAGGATCAATCCGCATTTTGGGGCAGCAAGCCGAACGGCTCGATAATGAAGGGCGCACCACGTTGCGCCGTGATGCGCTGGGCTTTGTGTATCAATTCCACCATTTGCTCCCCGACTTTTCGGCAGCAGAAAATGTCATTCTGCCGCAATTGATCCACGGCGCAACGCGCGCTGAGGCCGAGGAGCGGGCGACAACATTGCTGGGCGCCCTGGGGCTTAGCGCGCGGCTCGCCCACCGGCCAAGCGAGCTATCGGGAGGCGAGCAGCAGCGCGTGGCGGTCGCGCGCGCGCTGGCCAATCGCCCGGCACTGGTTTTGGCCGATGAACCTACGGGCAATCTTGACGAAGCTACCGCTGACATCGTGCTTGGCGAATTCCTTGCGCTGGTGCGTGGTCAGGGTAGTGCTGCCTTGATTGCGACGCATAATGAACGGATCGCGGCAAAGATGGACCGGATCGTTCGCTTGCATGACGGTTTGCTTGCGTAAACGGCGATCCACGCACAGCCATTGAACCGGCCGTTGTGCGCGACCATATAAAGGTTCGGTACCCCGGTTAGGGGCTCACAGTCGGAGTGACAATGTCTCAAATTTACCCCATCCTTCCCTTACGCGATATCGTTGTTTTCCCGAACATGGTCGTTCCTCTCTTTGTCGGTCGCGACAAGTCAGTGGCGGCCCTTGAGGATGCAATGGGTGCTGAGAAAGAGATTTTCCTCGTCGCGCAGCTTGACCCCGCACAGGATGATCCCGGTCGCGATGATTTATATGACATGGGGGTGATCGCCACAGTCCTGCAACTGTTGAAGCTGCCCGATGGAACGGTTCGTGTGCTGGTCGAGGGCCGTGCGCGGGCGACGCTTGCGACAATAGACTCATCGGGTGATTTCCTCACGGGCACAATATCGCCGTCGGTAGAAACCGAAGCCTCTGGCACCGAAGTTACTGCGCTGATGCGGTCGGTGGTTGAGCAGTTTGAAAATTACGCCAAGCTCAACAAGAAACTTCCCGCTGAAACCGCGGTTCAGCTTGCCGAGATTGAAGGCGCGTCTCGGCTCGCCGATGCGGTTGCCGCCAATATTTCGCTTAAGGTCAGCGACAAACAGACGTTGCTAGTTGAACTTGATCCCGGCAAGCGGCTTGAAATGGCTTATGCTTTCATGGAGGGCGAGCTTGGCGTTTTACAGGTTGAAAAGAAGATTCGCAGCCGCGTCAAACGGCAGATGGAAAAAACCCAGCGCGAATATTATTTGAACGAACAGTTGAAGGCTATCCAGCGTGAACTTGGCAATGAAGGCGAAGAGGGCGAAGGCGACGAGATTGCCGAACTGACCCAGAAAATCGCAACCACTAAGCTTTCCAAAGAAGCCAAAACGCGCGCGACGTCCGAGCTTAAGAAATTGAAGACGATGCAGCCAATGTCAGCTGAATCGACCGTGACACGCAATTATCTCGATGTGTTGCTGGGGCTGCCATGGGGCAAGAAGTCGAAACTCAAGAAAGATTTGGTCGCGGCGCAGGCGGTGCTGGACAATGATCATTATGCGCTCGAAAAGGTCAAGGACCGGATCGTCGAATATCTCGCAGTGCAAGCGCGCACCAACAAGCTGAAGGGGCCAATCCTCTGCCTCGTCGGCCCGCCGGGCGTCGGGAAGACGTCGCTTGGCCGGTCAATCGCCAAGGCATGCGGGCGCGAATTTGTGCGTCAGTCGCTCGGCGGCGTGCGTGACGAGGCCGAAATTCGCGGGCACAGGCGAACCTACATCGGATCGCTGCCCGGCAAGATCGTCCAGAATCTGCGCAAGGCGGGGACGTCAAATCCTCTTTTCTTGCTCGATGAAATTGATAAACTCGGCCAGGATTTCCGTGGTGATCCTGCCTCGGCCTTGCTCGAAGTGCTTGATCCTGAACAGAATAACAAATTTCAGGATCATTATCTAGAAATCGATATCGACCTGTCCGACGTGATGTTCGTCACCACCGCGAACAGCCTCAACCTGCCCCAAGCCTTGCTTGACCGGATGGAGATCATCCGGTTGGAAGGCTATACCGAGGATGAAAAGGTTGAAATTGCCAAGCATCATCTGATCGAAAAGCAGATCAAGGCGCACGGTCTAAAGCCAAACGAATTCGTGCTGACCGATGAGGGGCTGCGCGCGCTCATCCAAAACTATACGCGTGAAGCCGGAGTGCGCACGCTTGAGCGCGAAATTGCCAAGCTGGCGCGCAAGGCGCTGCGTCAAATCCTTGAAGGCAAAATTGCTAGCGTCGTGATCACGCCCGACAACATCGCCGATTATGCCGGCGTGCTCAAATATCGCCACGGTCTGGGCGAGGACGAGCATCAGATTGGCGCGGTGACGGGCCTTGCCTGGACTGAAGTTGGTGGTGAGCTGCTCACGATTGAAGCGGTGACGGTGCCGGGCAAGGGCGGCGTGCGGACAACGGGGAAGCTCGGCGACGTTATGACCGAGTCGATTCAAGCGGCGCTGTCGTTCATAAAGGCGCGTAGCCCCGCTTATGGCATCAAACCGAGCCTTTTTGCGCGCAAAGATATCCATATCCATTTGCCCGAAGGCGCCGTGCCTAAAGATGGGCCATCGGCGGGTATTGGCATGGTGACCGCGATGATTTCCACGCTTACCGGCATCGCTGTTCGCCGCGATGTTGCCATGACCGGTGAAGTCACGTTGCGTGGCCGGGTTTTACCCATTGGCGGACTTAAAGAAAAACTACTCGCCGCCCTGCGCGGTGGTATTAAAACAGTGATAATTCCCGCTGAAAATGAAAAAGATTTGGTAGAGATACCAAAGAATATTCTGGAGGGATTAACCATCATTCCCGTCAAACATGTCGATGAAGTCTTAGCGCTAGCGTTGATGGAGCCATTAGTCGCAATTGACTGGACGGAAGCAGATGAGCTGGCGGCGCATCCGCCGGTGGCAATCCCCCCAATTGGGGACGCACTAACACATTAAGGTCGCGCGCTGGTGGCGTCGGTTCGTCACAAAAATGTCTAACTCGAACGGGGAAGTCACGAATTTGCTTTGACAAGCGCGTGCGCTTTCGCCTTAGTAGGGTATGGCATGACACAGCGTCAGTCACAGGCATTTTGGATAGGGGGTTCACACTCATGAACAAACAAGAATTGATTGCTGCAGTTGCAGACGCATCGGGACTAACAAAAGCTGATGCTGGCAAAGCAGTAGAAGGCGTTTTCGACTCGATCACGGGTGCTCTGAAGTCAGGCGACGAAGTTCGTCTTGTCGGATTTGGCACGTTTTCGGTTTCGAAGCGTAAAGCGTCAACCGGTCGCAATCCACGCACCGGTGCGCCAATGGATATCAAGGCATCGTCGCAACCTAAATTCAAAGCGGGCAAGGGTCTGAAAGACTCGGTCAACTAAGTCTACTTCAGCTGTTGTCACAATGGCTGGACATTGACCTGCTGTCGCGATAGACGGCGACGCAACGGGTGGCGTGCCAACGCCGCCCGTTTCGCGTTTTACAGCGTGGGCGCGTAGCTCAGTGGTAGAGCACACGCTTCACACGCGTGTGGTCGCAAGTTCAATCCTTGCCGCGCCCACCACGCTGTTCTCTCGCCTAAAGATGGCTGGAAAGCCGCCGCTCCATTGGCTAAGGTTCGCCATCATGGCTCGTAACACGCGCAATCTTGATTGGGGATTTCCCCGCTGGCGTGGCTATGGCACCGGCAGCGAAGCCGTGACTGTGCGGCTGTGCGATCGGCATGGCTGCACGAATGAAGGTGATCGCCCCGCGCCCAAATCCCCTAACAGCCCCGAACGCTGGTATTTCTGCCTCGCGCACGTCACCGAATATAATAGCCGTTGGGACTATTTCGAAGGCTTGTCGGCCGAAGATGCCGCCAAACGCGAAGCTGACGAGCGGCGCGACGCGGGTGGTTTTCAGGATACTAAATATTATGGCTGGGGTGGTTCGGGTGACGGATCACGCTCCCGCGACGAAGTGCGCGCGCTTGATCTGTTTGAGCTTGAATATGATGCCGATTTTGAAACCATCAAGGCCGCTTGGCGCATGCGCGCCAAGGCTAACCATCCCGATGTAAAGCCGGGTGACCCCGAGGCTGCCAAACGGTTCCAAGCCATCCAAGCCGCTTATGAAGTGCTAAGGACAGCCGAGGAGCGTCGATTGGCGCTTTAGGGCGTGATGACATTTGACGGAGTCAATTCAAGTCCGTCTCTGTCGAGCCCCTCGGCTGCGCTCGGGATAAACTTCCACCGAATGGTGGAAGTCGAGACACACCTTCGAGCTCAGCCGAGAATGGTCTCGACTGCTCTCGACGAAGCCCCTCGACTGCGCTCGGGGTAGACGGGTCAACTTGATGTCATCACGCGCTAATCATGCGCAGGCTAAACTACAAATGCATGCCGATCAACAAACTATCGGCGCAATCGCTGGGCTGTGGGAACTGGGATGTCCGCATGCCATCCGCCCAAAGTTGAGAAAAGTCTGGCCCAGCGCGCCAAGCCGCCAAGCCGCCAAGCGAGCTTAGCGCGCTTCGTTCCCTAGCGTGCTTCGTGCGAACCAAGACCGTGTGCGCATGCACGGAAAAAAGGCGCAACTGTGCGCCGAGTGAAGTGGGGGTGGGCAGCGGAAGGGGGCTTTCCGCTGGGGAATGTTTGCCCTGCGCCTTCCTTTTTGCAGGATGGTGGCCACGCAGGGTCTGATTGCCACGTCCGCTTTGGTTTGGGTCTGATCATTTTCGCATAGTGGCCAAAGCCTAACCACCAGCGCCGGG
>JBJXDU010000089.1:0-26500 GCA_046153565.1 Sphingomonadaceae bacterium | reverse complement strand
GGCTGCAGACGCCGAGGCCGCCCTGCGATCAACCGTCGACACCGCGCGCATCGCCGGAAATCAGCCTTTCCATACCATCTTCGGTGCTATCTCCGCATGATCCGGCAGGGGGTGGGTAGTTACGATGAAACGACAGCCAAGGTGCTGGCTCCCGGTACCGGCAAGACCAAGACGGGTTACATGTGGGCAATGGTTCGCGATGACCGGCCCCACGGCGGCGCTGATCCGCCAGCCATCGTCTATAGCTATATGCCGGGGCGCGGCGGGATGTGGGCAGCCAAGCTCCTCGGCGACTATCGAGGCATCCTGCAGGTGGACGGCTATGAAGCATACTGCCAGTTTGGCAAGGCTAATCGCCCCGGTGGGCCTGCCACGCTTGCCTATTGCTGGGCGGAGTAGCCCAAGGTTCCAACGATGCGAAGCATCGTTGGAAAGGCTGCGGAGGGGCATGTCCGGCGCGGCTTCTTCGATGCCGCCAAAGGAGACGGCGCACCGATCGCCGAGGAAGCACTGCGCCGCATCGCCGCGCTCTACGCCATCGAGCGGTATATCCAGGGACAATCGCCCGACGCGCGCCAGGCCGTGCGGCAGGAACACAGCAAGCCGTTGATCGATGCCATGCATGCTTGGCTTGAAGACAAGAAGCTGCGCATGTTCAGCGGATCGCCCACGCTCGCCGCCATCAACTATGCACTCGGCCATTGGGCGGGACTAACCCGCGTCCTCGGCGATGGCCGGATCGGTCTTGATAACAATCCCGTCGAGCGATCCATGCGGACGGTGGCCCTCCAACGAAAAAACGCGCTCTTCGCCGGACACGATCTTGGCACAGAGAACTGGGCCGCCATCGCCAGCCTCATCGAATGCTGCAAGCTGAACAGCATCAATCCCAATGCCTATCTCACCGACGGCCTCACCCGCATGGCGAGCCACTGCGATGGTGAGCCAAATCGATGACCTGTTGCCGGGGAACTGGGTCAACACCAACAGCGATGGTGATATGTTCGAATATAGCACCAACGCTATCGCCGCATAATAGGTGGTTAAGTTTTAGCGCTTACGTTGCACCTGCCGCCATTGCTCGAGTTCAGCACGATCTTGTCAAATTGAGCTAAACAGCATCTCGTTGAGGCGTTCGTCCATGAGCCGCCCGCCGACCCAGAGGGCTGCGAAGGCAAACCCTTGCACGAACGCATTTTGGGTAGTCTTCTCGGGTGCCGTGTAGGGCGCTCGCCGTTGCGTTCCTTGTAGCACCAGGATTGCCATGCTAGCCGGCTCCATCGCGTTGTCGCTAACGATAATTGCCGGCTTGCAACGCATGCCGGTCAACCGATCATTTTCATGCAGCGGACGGCACCGCATCAACGCCTCCAAGCCGCTAACCTACGCCGTCACGCACGAATCAAACTATCAATAGCGCCGACTGTACATGCTTGGCTGACATTGACACCTCTGTCGACCGGCCCATGATGTTGAGCAATACTGATATACGCTCGACCGTTGACATTTGGGTAACCGTTGCAAGTAGGTTCGCAAATGGCCCACTTTTGATCAACACAGTGTCACCGGCGCTGAAATCCGTCGCGTAATGGAAAATGCCATTTACATCGCAACGCATCATAAGCGCCTTCATCAACTGTTGTGGCACCATCTTCGGCGCGCTTTCGGCGCCAAATCGGATAAGTCTGCTGACTCCGTAGGTGCTGCTAATGCAGCGCCAGTGAGACAAGTCTGGTTCGGCCCTGATAAACAAATATCCAGCAAAAAGAGGCTTAATCTCAGTTATAAACTTTCCGCGGCGCTGCAAGGCCACTTCCGATCTGGGTACAAAAGTTACAAACCCTTGCTGCTCCAGATTTCGCTCGGCTGCCCTTAAACCATTTGGTTTAAGCAGCGCCACGTACCAGTTGAGATGGTCATCACTCGTTTCGAGTTGCTCAATCATGATGCAGTCTTGCGAATCCACAATAACATCCAAGCGCAGCCACGCCTTCACTCACCCGAGCGTTCAAGACGATGCAGTCGACCGTTCGCTCGCATCTTTCCCATACCCATAGCCATAACCATAACCATAACCATAGCCCGCTTGGCGTTGTTTGAGCTTGGTAAGCACGACCCCGAACACATGCCCTTGAACCGAATGGAGCCGCCCGAGTGACGCCTTGATGCCGCGCACCGCAACACCCTCTGCTTCGACAACAAAGATACAGCCTTCAACAGCACGCGACAGCAACGGGGCGTCAGCGATCCCAAGGATGGGGGGAGAATCGACTACCACATGGTCATATTCTTCAAGCAACTGCCGGACCAGCATCAACATGCGATCACTGCTCAGCAATTCCGCCGCACTGGGCGGCGTCGGGCCGGCTGGCATGAGGCTAAGCCCTTTCACTTTGGTCGGCGCGATCAGCTGCCGCCAGTCATTGTCACCGGCGAGGAAATTGCTGAGCCCCGTTTTGTTACCTACACCAACAAATGCATGCATCGTTGGGGACCGCATATCAGCGTCGAGCAAAAGCACCTTCTTGCCCGTGCGGCCCAAGACCGTCGCTAAGGCAAGGCTGGTGGTGCTCTTGCCCTCAGCGGGTCTTGTGCTGGTTACCATGAACGCGCGGGGAACACCGTGATCGGTTGAGAAGGCAAGGTTTGACCGGATACTCAAATAGGCTTCGGACATCACAGACTTCGCATCCGATAACATGGCGAGCGTATCTTCTGCCTCAAGATCGGGCACGCTGCCTAGCAATGGCACCTGCAGAATGCGGTTCACTTGGCTCGGCTCACGCAAGCCTTCATCGATCTGATCGAGCGCTACAGTGGCTGCTGCCGCCAAGCCTAATCCTGCCAAGAGGGCCAACGCCATGTTGAGGATCAGATTAGGCGAAGACGGCGAATTCGGCACCTTAGCTGAATCGACAATGGCAATGTTGTTGCTGCCGACGCCAGCCACGCCAATTTCTTTGTACCGTTGCAGCAATGCATCATATAATTGACGATTTGTGTCGGCTTCACGCTGGAAGATATTATATTGAATACTGTCTTTTTGCTGCCGATCAAGACGCTGCTTTAGCTCGTCAACCTTCGACGATAATTCGCGCTCGCGATCAAGCGCTGCGCGATAATTGGTTACGCGAGTGGTCGACGATCGACCAGTTTCGCGGCCAGTTAACCGCGCCTCTTCGCGTGCTATGCTGGAGTCGAGAACGCGGATTTGCTCGGCAAGTGCACGGGCAGCCGGATAGCCTGGCTCAAATTGCACCAATATCTTGGCATATTCGGCCGCAACTTCGGCGCGCTTTTGTCGCAGTTGCGAAGTGGCCCCACTGGCGATCAGTGGATCGACCACCGTTTCCCGGTCAGCACCGGTTTTTGCCCGCGATTCTGCCGCAATCCGATCTGCTGTCGCGTCTGCAAGCGCGGTGTTCAGTGCTTCCAAATTGGCGGCAATGAGCGTCCGTTCGGTTTGCGTCTTGCCGTCAGCGCCTGTTGAACGCCCTAGCGAAACGATGCCTTTTTGCGAGGCATATTCAACCAGTTCACGCTCCGATAATTCAAGGCGCGCGCGCAACTCATTGAGCCGACCTTCCAAAAAGGTCCGCGCGTCAGAGGTCGATGAAAAGCGTCTGTCGAGGCTCGCAGCGATGAATTGTTGAGTCCAGACATCAGCAATCTGCGCAGAGAGAACCGGTGACGCGCTTGTGTAACTTACGTCAACGAGTGACGATCCGCGGATGGGGGCGATGCCAACATTCTTCAATAATAATGCAACAGCCTGTCGTTCACGCTTCTCGCGCTGGATCGTGGGATTTGACACCGACGAATTTCCCAGGACTGCGTTCGCATCTTGAGAACCATGGGCCTCAAAGAAGGCATCGTTCGTGGCGAGACGCAATTGACGGGAAACACGTTCGGCGAGGCTTCGCGATTCGAGCAGCGAATATTGTGTCTGATAAAATTCGAGATCTCTGCCGGCGTCGGCCGATTCCAGCCCTTCAACCTTCGTCACATTTTTCTGCGCGCGGCTAATCTCGATTCGGGCTTTTGCAGTATATTTTGGCGTCATCAGCAACGTCGCGACAAGGCCGACGATCAGTGACGACACGATGATACCAATGATCACCCATTTCCATCGCAGAACGACTTGTAGATATTGAAGGAGGATCGGTGGTGCCAGACTTTCTTGATTTTGGTCGTTTGTCGACCAATCCGCTTCCTGCGCGGCGGGCGGCCCCATAATCGAAGATGCAGAGTTAAGCATGTTCATCTTTCAAATAATTGTCCGTAGTGACGAAATCAATTCCGCAGCAACAGAATAAGGGGCGTGGTGAGGAGGGGCACAATCTGCAGCGCATCTTTGAATATCCGTCGCGCCGATGAGTCACCAACAACCACAACATCGTTGGCAAACACCTCTGGGTCATCATAATAACCACGACGAATGGCCTTCAAATTATAAAGCGCTGCCAATTTTTGACTCTTGACGGTCCGGAACACCACGACGTCATCGAGTTTCGCAAATTCATCAACACCCTTCGCTCTGGCAATTGCGCGCATCAACGTCATGCGCCCAATGACTGGGTATAGGCCGGGCTCTTTGACCTGACCATCAACGGTGATCACCTGACTAACCGTTTCCTTGAGATTGACGGTAACTTGTGGATTGCGCACAAAGCTAGCGCGCAACCGCTCGGTCAGAATCTGCTCAAGCTCGCCGGGCGTTTTCCCGGCCGCCTCGACAATGCCGGCAAGGGGGAACGAAATGCGCCCGCCCGCATCCGTCTGTACTTCTTTCTTACTGAGATCTTCGATGCCAAAGACGTCAATCACCAGCTTGTCGAATGGACCGATTAGATAGGGTCGATTGAGCTCAAGGACATCAGCCCGGTCCGGCGGCGGTAAATCAGTGGCCTGGACAACCTGTGTCGCGCTCGAGCCGGCGGCAGCGTCGGCCAACTTTCCAACCGGCTTGACGCCGGCGCAGCCAACCACCGTCAGGCACATCAGAATCAGAAACACGCGCTTAACCATGGTTTTTCCTTACACGATGGAAAGTGCCCCTAGCTCGGCTAGCCAAAGACTTCCACTGCTTTTTGGCCAACCGCGAACTTGTGCGGTCAATTCGGGCAGATCGTTGCCATCAACGGCTGGCCTACGTTCCGATGGTCACGCTAGCGAGGCGCAGCTCTAGTCCGCTGCTATCGTCGCCTCCAGCTAAGTTCAACTCTAGCCGCTGAACCGCGCAATCAGACGACACCGCGAATTCCGAAGCCGGAATAGCAGCACGGCCAGTTCGAATCATATCATATTGATAGATGACTGGCTGCGCTGGCGACGACATACAGCGCAGCACCCACGATGCGCGGGCATTGGTACCGGGCGTGACGATCGTCTGGATGCTGCGGAATCGGTAATGACCAGGGGGAAGGAACAGATATTTTGACGCTGCCAAACCCGTCGAATTCGACAAAGCGAAGGCGCGCATCGCCCAACTTTTACCGGCTTTCTCAGCCGTTGCCCCCGTGTTTGATCCTGCTTCTAATGCCCAGTTAACCGGCGCGAACCTGGAATCAAGCGTTGAATCGGTAAATGCTGTTGTTGTGAGCAAGGCGCGATCTGAACCGTCTAATGTTTCAAAAAAAGCGCGCCCTTCCGCGAATTTTTGTGTGGCGAATAATGCGCCCAACAAGCTGGTTTCCAGTTTTTTATAAGCGTCCGTCTTGGGCAATCCGCCCGCCTGTCGGATAGCGTAAGACAGCGCATCGGGGTTCGACGCGCCGATAGCGATGCTGACAAAATTGCTCAGCCAAGCGGGATTGCTGCGGATGTAAGGTACAAATCCATCGCGAACGTCGTTATCAGACAGGGCGAGCGCCAGCTTTGGATACAGCAAATCGCGCAAAGTATAGCTTGATCGAATGATAATGTCATAGCGCGCCAACACCGCGCGCACGTCGTTGCGCTCGACTGCATTTTCCAAAAGCCACATTTGCGAAGGAATGTCTCGCCGTGACAGACGATCAGCGAGCCTGGCGAAGCGCATAGCATTTTTGTTATCGCCCTTTGCATCCGCGGCAAAACCCAAAAGCCGCACCGCGCGCGGATTGACGGGCTCGCCCCGCAGCGACTGCGCTGCCCTTGCAGAGACATCAATTGCCTTACCCTTGGCAGCAGCAGCGGTGAAATCGGCGTCGGCCCTTGCGACTACCGCCAACGCATCATTTGCCGATACGGAAAGTGCAGTTTGCGGGCTCGCTGCGCGGGTAACATTCACGATTGCGCTTAAACCCGCAGCATAAGCGAGGCCAAGAAAGATCAGCGCAACCACCCAGCGCATGGCAAGGGCGACAAGGCGACCGCTGCCCTGAGCATTGTTGTTGTTCGCTACTCTCATCACCATTCACCCAGCACGCCATCAGAGATCTGCTCAATCCGGGCGGCTCGCGCGTAAGTCAAGAGCAGCGATCAGCAGGAGGAATTTGTCTACACTTTTTGACCCTCAACGGATTGCTAGCGTTGACTGGGCCAATCAAAACGCTAGTGCCTCCCCTCGGTAGAACCATATCAAAAAAAGAGAGACTAGTGGCGCGTTCGCAGAATAGATTTTTATCAGGATCGCGGATTTTCTGGGCTTTGATCGCTTTTTTGGTCCTTGTTTTTTTGACAGGTGGCGGCTCGCGTGCTGACATTCAGTCTTTGGTCATGCTGCGCCCCGTGGCCGTCTTGGTTTGTGGCTTTGCTCTGTGGAGCCTGCGCGGTGACCACGTTAGCGCCAACCGGTTTGTCCTTGGCATGGCTGCCGCCATATTTGCATTGGTGTTGTCACAACTCATCCCGTTGCCGCCTTTTATCTGGTCGGCGCTTCCAGGCCGCGCGATCATGGTCGAGATCGACAAAGCCGCTGGACTGGGGTCGGTATGGCGCCCCTTTGCGATGGTGCCGTCTGCCGCTTGGAACGCTTTTTATAGCTTATTCGTGCCGCTCGCCGTCCTGTTGCTCAGCGTTCAGTTGAAACGAGACGAGCGGTTCTTGCTACTGCCGGTCGTGCTGGGGCTGGGATTGTTCAGCGGATTTCTGGGGTTGCTGCAGACGATTAGCGACCCGCAAGGGCCGCTCTATTTCTACAATGTCACCAACAACGGGTCAGCTGTCGGCTTATTCGCGAATCGCAATCATCAGGCTATTTTTTTGGCGACCTTATTCCCAATTTTGGCGGTATTTGCTTGTGCGGGCGTGCGCAGCGAAGAACAACTCAGGGTTCGGGGTTATGCGGCGCTCGGCGTTGGTATCGCGTTGGTGCCACTCGTGCTTGTCACGGGGTCGCGGGCGGGCTTGTTCGTTAGCCTGTTCGGGCTTCTGTCTGCCCCGCGTCTTTACCGGCGCCCTGCGGAGATCGTGGCCAAGAAGCGTAAAGGGAACAAGATCGACTTACGCTGGCTGTTTGGTGGCTTTGCCGTGATCGCAATGGGTGCGCTAACGCTCATTTTGAGCCGCGCGCAGGCGATTGATCGGCTCGTCGCGTCTGACAAATCAGATGATCGGTTCCAAACATGGCCACATATCTTTGAGATGGCTTGGCGCTATTTTCCGACTGGCTCTGGCGTCGGGTCGTTCGTTGAGATTTACAAGATTCATGAGCCGAATGCGTTGCTGACACCTGCATATTCCAATCACGCCCATAATGATTGGTTGGAAGTCTATATGACGCTGGGACTGCCCGGGCTGATCTTACTCGGCATTGCCGTTGCTGCCTATTTTCGCTCATCGCTTGCTGCCTTTAGCAAAGGACGCGATGAGGGCCGAGACGGATTATTCGCGCGACTTGGGTCAGTCATTATCGCCATTTTAGCGCTCGGAAGCATTGGTGATTATCCGCTGCGCACGCCCATCCTTGGCTGCGTTTTCATCATTGCCTCACTCTGGCTAACGAAGACCCCTGCGGACCGTAATCACCATCCTGTGTGAAAATCACGGTGGCCAGCGTGCGCGGACCACCGTGTCCACCTTCGTTATGACAGGCCGACAACCCCGCCATCGTTGCGCGTGATCACAATGATCGCCGAGCGGGGCCGCGCGGTTGATGTCGCGCCCGATTGTGTTGCAGGCCAGCTGCTCGTGATGTTTGTGAGCGAACCATTTTCACCCGGATGCTGGATACCAACGAACAAGGCGCGGCCATCAGGCGTTGAGTCAACCCCGGTGATTTCGCAATCATTTGGCCCGACAAGGAACCGTTTGAGCGTCACGCCAGGGTTGCGACCAATGAACGTCGCTTGCTGACGCGTGGCACCGACCACATCGGTATTGGTGATCGTGCGCGCGGCGCCGTCACCCACGGTGCCCGGCATCGCGGCGAGCATCATATTGTTGGTGACATCAGTAAAGGCACCGTCATCATTCTGGATCCAGCACACCGGATTGACGAGGCCCGACGCATTGGTTGGACGCGCAAACCACAGACCATCGGGGCTTGAGAAATCGTTGGTTTCATCTAGGCCCGACAGATTGATGTTCGCGCCGCGCACCGCCCGTGCACCAAAGGCGTAGATATCCCAAGTGAACGTGGTGGCTTCGGACGTATTGCTGGTTTCGCGCAGCCGGATGATATGGCCATTGGGATTACCCGTCTGCGCCGTGCCAGTGGTGCGCGGATCATTGTAATGGCGCGGGTTGGCGGCGTCAGTGCCCGCAAGCGGACGAAGCGCCGCATTATTGTTGGTGAGTGTGCAATACATTTCGCCCGTCCGCGGATTCACGCCGGTCCATTCGGGGCGATCCATCCGTGTTGCTCCAAGCGCATCTCCAGCCAAGCGCGCGTGCGTCAACACGTCAGCTTGATCGGCAAATGAATAAGTGGGGAAGCCCGTTGCAGTCAGTGGCCCGGTGCCAAAGACCAGCGGGAGCCAAGTGCCCGTACCATCAGCGTTGAAGCGCGCGACATAGAGCGTGCCAGCATTGAGATAACGATCACCAATGCTAAACCGATCTGCCGCGGCAGCATCTGCTGGCGCCCACGGCGTTGCCGAGACGAATTTGTAAATATATTCGCCGCGCGCATCATCGCCCATATAGAAAGCGGGCCGAACACCGCTCACAAAATTGCTGGGCCAGCAGCCTTCATGGTTCATCCGGCCAAGTGCGGTGCGCTTGCGCGGTGCCGATGTTGGGTCATAGGGATCGATTTCGACAACCCAGCCAAATTGATTGGCTTCGTTGCGGAAATCGTCGGCAGCGGTGCCACCGGCCACGCTCACTTCGCTTGTCCAGCGGCGGTAGAAGTTCGAGGTCGTGTCGGCGGGAACCACCGTGGCCCAGCCATAATTGCCGGTGTTCGAACCAACGCCGTAACGGGCGAATGCCGTGATTTCCTTGGCGGTGCGCAGCGGATTATCGGTTGCGGTGCGGCGGCGGAAATAGCCGGCCCAATTTTCTTCGCAGGTCAGCAACGTGCCCCAGAAGGTGAAGCCATTCGCGCAATTGTTAATCGTGCCGCGTCCACCGGTACCGGCAGGCGAAAACAATGTGCGCACGAAAGGCGTCCCAGCCACCGGCCCCGTGAGCGTCATCGGCGTCAGCGGTGTAATCCGGCGGTTGAGCGTTGACGCAGGATTATAAGCCCATGCCCCGGCTGCACTGCGCGACGCTTCGACAATTGAGACACCGTGCGCTTCGATTTCCTTAATCGCTTCGGCTTCAGGGCGCGCACCGGCGACCGTGGTCGGGCCATTGGCGTGAAGATAGACTTGCGTGATATTTTCATGGTTTTGCGCGATCAAGCCACGCGTGCTGCTATTGTCATCGCGCGCAGTACCCGTGGCGTCCAAGCCAAACCAGTAAAGCGCATCGCCGTGATCGCCAATCCGCGCTCCCAAATTGGTATCCGAACCATTATTGGCATAAGCGGGCGTCGTCGCGTTGATCGGATCGCCAAGCCGCGTCAGGATCGACACATTATAGCCAGTCGGCACGGTAACACGGTCGAGCAGGTTCTTGGCGATGGCCGTAAAGCCCAGCGTCGCTGGATTGACGGTAACGCCGGTATCCTGCGAAACGGTCTGACCGTTGCTCGTGGTGCCCGTAAAGCGAAACGTCAGCAAGGAAGCCGTTGCAACGCTTGGCGCAAGGAAATTTGCGCTCATTGAATTGGCATTGTTGATCGTAACCGGTGGCCCTGACAGTTGAGTCCAGGCAACCGTTGGCAATTCGGCCGCATTTGAAACCATGCCCGCAAGCGCAAACACCGCACCCGAACTTGTCTGTCCACCAGTGGCGGAAACCGTGGCTGTTGTCGCTGGCGCGGCATTATTGTCGCCGCATCCGCTCAGCACGGTACTACCCAGAAAGGCAGCGGTGGTTGCCGCCGCGCCACTAAACATTGCCTGACGACGCGAATAGCGGGCCTCAACGACTTGTTCGAGTGTTGGATTTTGTGAAAGGTTGGTGTTTACATCACCATCGGAATAACCATGTGCGTCATAATCGGCCATAATCAAAAGTGTCCCCGTCGTTGAATGAGATGAAATTATCGTCGACGTCGGTTTGACACGAAGCTGTGGCAAAGCGCTGTCATCTTGACGTCAAATTGATGGCATCACGGCGACAATTTGATGAAAAGCTGCAATTGTTGTGGACTTTTCGTTCAATCCATCTCGGCGACGTTGTTCGCTGGTAGGCAGGCCGCAGAGCCGCGCGATCATTACCCCATCGCTAGGTGGTCGACGACACTCACTATTTGACTGACGTTACGAAATTGGGGAAAGAGACCCTTCCTTGCCCCTCTGTCTCGGGACATTTAATGAAACAACCTGCCTCAACCGTGCTTCTGTTTGGCGCAACTGGTGATTTGGCGCGGCGGATGCTGTTGCCCTCGCTCTTCGCGCTGCATGCAGATGGGCTGGTCGCGCCCAAATTGCGTATCCTTGCTACCGCGCGCAGTGCGCATGATGATGCCAGCTACCGTGCCTTTGCGCGTGAGGCGCTGACCGAATTTCTGCCGCCCGAGCGCAACGATGCTGCGCAGATTGACACCTTCCTCACCCGGCTGCGCTATCAATCGCTTGATGCGACTAAGCCTGAGGGCTTTGCGGCTTTGTGCGAAAAGATTGGCGATACGGTGGACGGCCTCGCCATCTTCCTGTCTACCGCGCCGTCCTTGTTCGAACCGACGATTGCGGGGCTCAAGGCGATTGGCCTGACGGGTGAGACGGTGCGGATTGGGCTTGAAAAGCCGCTGGGCACTGATCTCGCCACATCGCGGATGGTAAATGATGCGGTTGCTGCCGCCTTCCCCGAAGAACGGACCTTCCGGATTGACCATTATCTGGGTAAGGAGACCGTCCAGAATATCCTTGCACTGCGCTTCGCCAATATGATGTTTGAGCCACTGTGGAATGCGGGCGGGATTGAACATGTTCAAATCACCATATCCGAAAGTGTGGGGCTCGAAGGGCGGATTGGCTATTATGACGATGTCGGCGCGCTGCGTGATATGGTTCAGAACCATATGCTCCAACTGCTCGCGCTGATTGCGATGGAGCCGCCCGCCGATTTCGACGCAACGGCCATCCGCGATGAAAAGGTCAAGGTGCTGCGCTCGCTGCGAGTGATTGATGCGGGCTCGGTCGAGGCGAATAGCGTGATCGGCCAATATGGTGCGGGGGCCGCCAACGGCGCGCCTGCGCGCGGCTATGCTGATGAGCTTGGCAAAGCATCGACCACCGAAAGCTTTGTTGCGATCAAGGCGCATGTCGATAATTGGCGCTGGCACGGCGTGCCTTTCTACCTGCGCACGGGCAAACGCATGCCTGAGCGACGCAGCGAGATTGTCATCCAGTTCCGCGAAGTGCCGCATTCAATCTTTGGCAAGCGGGGCGCGAAGCTTCACGCCAACACGATGATCATCCGCCTTCAGCCCGAGGAATATATCCGCTTGCTCGTGATGGCAAAGCAACCGGGGCTTGACCGCGAGGGCATTGTTTTGCGCGAAGTGCCGCTGGATCTGTCGCTCACGACTGCCTTTGCGGGCGCGCCGCGCCGGATCGCTTATGAGCGGTTGTTGCTTGATCTGATCGAGGGTGATCCCACGCTGTTCGTCCGGCGTGACGAGGTCGAAGCGCAGTGGCGCTGGATTGATGCGATCCGCGCCGGTTGGGCGACAACTGGCATGGTGCCCAAATCATATGGGGCTGGCACTTGGGGGCCGTCTGCGGCTATTGCGCTCACCGAACGTGACGGAGTGAGTTGGAATGATTGAAGCGGAATGGTGGGATTATGAAGATATGGACGAACTTGCTGACGCGGTTGCGGGCGATGTCGCCTTCGTAATCGAATCGGCAATCGATGCGCGCGGTTCGGCGGTGATTGCGCTTGCCGGGGGCAAAACGCCGCAGCCAATCCTCGCCAAGCTTGCTGAACATAAGCTAAATTGGAAGAAGGTGATGATTGTGCCAACCGACGAACGGTTGGTGCCGCTCGATAATCCGCTTTCCAACGCGGCCATGCTCGCCAAGATTTTCCTGCCCAAAGGCGCGCGGGTGATCCCGATCAGTACTGAAAAAGCCGATGATTATCATCTGGCGGGCAGTGCTGCGGCGGCGCGGCTTGATGATCTGCACTGGCCGCTTGATCTGGTCTGGCTGGGTATGGGAGAGGATGGGCATACCGCCTCGATCTTTACTGGTCCTGATTATGAGGATGCGCTCAATACACCCGCTGCGCGCAAGGCGATTGGCGTCATGCCCGATCCGCTTCCCCCCGAGGCCCCCGTCGCGCGCGTCACGCTAACCCGCGCATCGATTCAGGCCGCGAAGACGCTAACGATTGTGGTGACGGGTGCGAAGAAACGAGCCTTGCTCGAAAAGGCGATTGAGGAGGGTGATAGTTCATCGCTCCCGATTGGCCGCGTGCTCGCAGGGCTTGAGACGCCGGTTGATATTCATTGGTGTGCGTGAGTGAGGCACGCGCACTTAAACAAGAATATGCCGCTCGCGGCTGATCTCTACGGTGATCTGCTCGATACCAGCCCCGCCCCGCAAAGTGGCTGGCGAGATTATTTTCCGGGACTAGCCATGACCGGCGTCGCGGCGCTGGCGGCGGCGTGGCTATCCGAACATTATGGCGCGCCGCTAATGCTGATGGGCTTGCTCATTGGCCTTGCTTTCAATTTCGCCAGTGCTGATGTGCGGCTACATCCGGGATTGGGGTTTGCGTCGAAAACATTGCTGCGCTGGGGCATTGTGCTCGCGGGGTTGCAGATCACCTTTGGCCAGATTGCCGGGCTTGGGTGGGAGAGCTTCTTCTGGCTTGCCGCGATGATTGCGATTGTCACGGGCGTCGGCGCGCTGAGTGCCCGCGCGCTCGGGCTAAGTCCTGCCTTTGGCACGCTCGCCGGCGGCGCGGTCGCCATCTGTGGTGCCTCGGCCGCACTCGCGCTGTCGAGCGTGCTGGGTGAAAAACGGTCTAGCCAAGCACAACTGACGCTGGTTCTGGTGGCGATATCAGCGGCCAGCGCCTTTGCCATGTCAACTTATCCCGTAATCGCTGGCTTGGCGCAGTTTAGCGATAAGCAAGCCGGGTTCCTGCTTGGATCGTCAATCCATGATGTCGCACAGGCACTGGGCGCGGGCTATTCATTTTCGGATGCGGCAGGACAGACCGCCGCTATCGTCAAACTGACTCGCGTTGCGATGCTCGCCCCCGCCTTGGCGGTGGTTGCTTTGCTCTTCCCCGCTGAGGAAGGGCAGGCGCGCGGGCGAACCGGGGTGCCGTGGTTCGTCTTTGGTTTTCTGGCGCTCGCAGCGCTCAATTCAGTAATGGCGCTGCCGCCGCAGGTCGGGCCATGGGCAAAGCAGGGGACCTCGGCATTGCTGCTGCTCGCAGTCACGGCAACGGGGATCAGGTCACCCATGCAATTGCTGATGCAACAGGGGTGGCGGTCTTCACTGCCCGTTATCGTGGCGACGGTGGTAGCCTTTGCACTAGGGCTGCTAGGGGCATGGGTGATTGGATAGACGGATTCGTTTCACGCAAAGCCGCTAAGGTGAGAAAAGACCGTGAAAAGGGCGGAAAGAAATTTGCGTCTTCTTTCCTGTTTAGCGGCGTTGCGCGAAACCCCTTTTTCTTACCCGCTGTTGCGCAACCCCGCCGCAATCCCGTTAATCGTCAAATGTATCCCTTCAGCGATCCGCGCATCATCTTCGCCCGCGCGGCGTTTGCGGATCAGGTCAATCTGGAGCGCGTTGAGCGGATTAATATAGGGCATCCGCATTTGAACGGCATGCGCAAGCGCGGGTTGTGTTTCGAGCAAGCTCGATTGACCGGTCAGCTTCAGCAATTGATCGCGCGTTATATGCCAGCCATCACGAACTCGATTGAAAACGCGCGCGCGCAGGTCAGCATCGGGCACGAGTTCAGCATAGTGGCCCGCAATCTCCATGTCCGATTTGGCGAGCACCATTTCGAGGTTAGAGAGAGTCGCGGCCAAAAAGGGCCAGCCTTCGACCATTTCGGCAAGCAAGCCACGATCTTCAAAACCGGCAAGCGCATGGCCCGTGCCGTACCAGCCCGGCAGCATGAAGCGCGCTTGTGCCCAGCTGAATACCCAAGGGATGGCGCGCAAATCCTCGATCCGGTCAGACTTGATGCGCGATGCGGGGCGTGATCCGATTTTGAGTTCGGCTATTTCGGTGATCGGCGTGCAGGCGCGGAAGAATTGATTGAACCCCGCCGTGCCGTATACCAGATCGCGATATTCGGTGAAGGCGGCGCTGCTGATCCCCGCCATGGCGCTGCGGAAGCGAGTGAACTGCGCAGCGTCAAGCTTGGTCGGCGCAAGGCTTGCAAGCAATGTCGCAGCGGTCATCGTTTCCAGGCTGGCCTCGGCAAGTGCGGGATTGCCATATTTAGACGCAATCACTTCGCCTTGCTCGGTAATCCTTATTCGTCCGCCGACTGAGCCTGCGGGCTGTGCGCGGATCGCGTCGAACGCCGAACCACCGCCGCGCCCTACCGCGCCGCCGCGTCCGTGGAATAGCTGAAGCTTGATACCGCGCGCCGCAAACACATCAACCAAAGCGAGCGCGCCTTCGTGGAGCGACCAGTTTGAGGTCAGATAACCGCCATCCTTATTACTATCCGAATAGCCAATCATCACTTCCTGATGCCCGCGCATTTCGGCGAGCGCCTTGGCTTTCGGGCGGTCAAGATATTCGGCCATCACAGCAGGCGCTGCTTCCAAATCCTCAATCGTTTCAAACAAGGGCACCGCCATGATCGGGCATGAAGGCGGGTCACCGGGCACATAAAGGCCGACTTCCTTCAACAGTACATAGACTTCAAGCAAGTTCGATACGCCGCTGGTTTTCGCGACGATATAGGCGCGGATACAATCGGGGCCGTAGGCGGCGTGCGCGGCGGCGGCGGCGCGGAGGATGTCGATCTCGCTTCGCAGCTCTTCCGAATAAGTTGTGAACGGGTTCATCAACAAGCGTGTATGCGCAAGCTCCTGCCCCAGAAGCGTGATCCGCGCGCGTTCATCAAGCGCCTCATAATCGGGGCACACCCCCGCCGCGCGCAGCAATTCGGCGATAACGCGCGCATGGACATCGGCATTTTGGCGCATATCAAGCGTGGCAAGATGAAAGCCAAACGTTTCAACTGCGCTGATCAAATCGTCGAGACGGCCGGCGCGCATCGCTTTGCCGCCGTGTGAAGCGAGGCTTTCGGCAACGATCCGTAGATCGGCGATCAGCGCCGCGGCGGTAAGATAAGCCTCACCCGGCACCATTGGCGCCAGCGCAGGCGCGCTTCCGGTGAGTGTTTCATAGGTCCGTGCGGTTCGCGCATAGATGCCCGTCAGCGCGCGGCGATATGGCTCTTGCGCGCGCGACGGTGCGTTATCGCCCGACGCCTCGGCGAGCGCAACGAGCGTGGGAGTAACTTCGGCGAGCGTCAGCGAAATTGACAGCTCCGCCCCCAGAGCATTGATTTCAGTCAGATAATGACCAATTGCGACACGAGCCTGACGGCGCAGTGCGGTTTGGAGCGTGGCGGCGTTGACATTGGGATTGCCATCGCGGTCGCCACCAATCCAGCTGCCCGGACGCAGAAACGGCGCAGGCGATGCGCCGAGCAAGTCGGCCCAGCGGGCATGAAGCGCGGGCAGGGCAGGCAGGAAGCTTTTGGCTAAATAGGAAAGCGCTGAATCAATCTCATCTTCAACGATGGGCTTGACTGATCGCAAAGGCCGTGTTTGCCACAATATCGTGATCTGCCGGATCAGCGCGGCTTCGGCATCGCCCGCGTCCAGTAGCGCCGCGATTGCCGCCTCGCGGTCGATACTGCTTTTGCGGCGGACTTCGGTCGGGTGCGCGGTGAGCACAGGGGCGATCAACGCGCCGTCAAGCAAGGCGAGCACATCGGTCTTGCTCACCCCCGCATGCGCCAGTGCCGCAAGCGCGCCCGCCATCGTCGCTTCGTCATTGCCAACGGGCACGGTGTTGCGATCCTCAGCCAAATTGGCGAGCAAAGAGAAAAGCAGAAAGCCTCGCACAAAACGGATCGTATCATCAAGGCTTAGCCGCCCGAGCCGTTCGCCGAGCAATGCCGACGCATCGGGGCCCGGCGTCCGGTGGCTGGCAACCGATGCGGCGCGCGCGCCTTCAATCTTTTCGAAAGCGCGCACGCCGTCTTGTTCACGGATGACATCGCCGAGCAACCGCCCGAGATAGCGAAGGTCCTGCCGCGCGGCCTTACCCTCATTCATAGCTGAGACGCCGCCTTTGCGGCCGCTGTGATGGCGGCGCCCTCGGGTGCGCCCGCAGGCACCACCCATGACCCGCCGACGCACAGCACAGCTTCAATCGCGAGCCAATCGGGCGCGCTGGCTAGGCTGATGCCGCCGGTTGGGCAAAAGCGCGCTTGGTAGAAGGGCGCGGCCAAGCTCTTGAGTGCCTTGATCCCGCCAGCGGCTTCGGCGGGGAAGAATTTGAAGTGAGTGAGCCCCATATCCATCCCGCGCATGATATCACCTGCATTGGCAATGCCGGGGAGAAAAGGGATGCCGCTCGCAATGGCAGCCTTGCCCAGTGGCTCGGTAAGGCCGGGCGAAACGATGAACTGCGCGCCCGCATCAAGGCTCGCGCGCAAATCGGCTTCGTTCAGCACCGTGCCTGCGCCCACAATCGCGCCCTCGACCCTTGCCATTTCAGCAATCACTTCGAGCGCACACGGTGTCCGCAGCGTCACTTCAAGCGCGCGCAGGCCACCGGCCACCAGTGCCTCGGCAATAGCACGCGCATAAGCCACATCCTCGATTACCAGTACGGGGATGACGGGCGAGATTTGCATGACGTCATTCACGTTCATTGCGCATGTTCCTTTGCAAAAGCGGCTGCTGCGCCGAACAGGCCGGGTTGGGGATGGGTGATGAGTTTGACAGGGATGGTGTTCATCATCGCTTCGAACCGGCCCTTTGCCGCAAAGCGTCCGGCGAAACCCGAGCGCGCAAGCGTATCAGCAATCCGCAGGCCAAGCCCGCCAGCTATCACCACTGCTGCGCCGCCTTGCGCCAGTGCAATATCACCCGCCACACTGCCGAGCGACAGGCAGAAGCGATCAACTGCAGCGCTCGCCAGACTATCCTCGCCTGACAGGCCAAGCGCCCACAGCGCTTTGTCATCAAGCGATTGCACCGCGCGACCCTCGACCGCTGCCAGCGCTTCGTATATCTCAACAAGGCCCGGCCCTGACACGATCCGTTCAACCGAAACCCGGCGATACCGCTTGCGCAACCGCGCGAGCAAAGCATCTTCAAGCGCATCAAGCGGCGCGAAATCGATATGGCCGCCCTCGGTCGCGTTGACCTGATAATCACCGCCCACGCGCCGGATATGCGCGACGCCAAGGCCAGTGCCCGGGCCAATGATGCTGATCGTACCAGTTGTCGGCAACGGCCCCTCAGGCCCGCAGAGATGCTGGAAACAATCCTCACCCATCTGCGCCACCGCATGCCCGATCGCGCCAAAATCATTGACGAGGCTATACTGGTCAACGTTCATTTTTTCGCAGATCATCGCCGGGCGAATGATCCACGGATTGTTGGTCAGCTTGAGCACCTCACCGCCAATCGGGCAGGCAATGGCGATCCCCGTGGCGCGCGGCAGCGGTGTCACGATGTGACTGCCAAAATCCTCCCAAGCAGTTTGGAAACTCGCATGTTCAGCCGTTTTAAGCGTGACAGGCTCACTGACGCTCATCACTTTGCCGCCCGCCACGTCGGCAAGCGCAAAGCGCGCATGTGTGCCGCCAATATCAACCGCAACAATTTGCATGATTAGATCCTCCCCGGGACGGGGAGGGGGACCGCGCAGCGGTGGAGGGGGCGGTGTGAGCGAGTACTATAGCTTGACACTGTGCCAAGCTGACCCTGCCCACTCCACCATGCTGCGCATGGTCCCCCTCCCCGTCCCGGGGAGGATTTCAGAAGCGGCCTCATAACCCAGCCGCCACGAGCATTGCCGAACCACCGCGCTCAGCCTCATCAGCACCCATCCGCATCATTGCGAACAGCTCTCTGCCCATGCCGGGTGGCAAAGCGGGCGGTAGCGCATGGTCGCGCGCGGCCCATTCGCCTGCGTCGATCACTACATTCAAGTCTCCGGTAACACCGCACAGCCGCACTATATCGCCGTCGCGCAGCTTGCCGAGCGGCCCGCCGCCCAGCGCTTCGGGGCTTACATGGATGGCGGCGGGCACTTTCCCGCTCGCGCCCGACATCCGGCCATCGGTGACAAGCGCGACCTTGAAGCCCTTATCCTGAAGCACAGCGAGTGGCGGTGTCAGCTTGTGCAGCTCGGGCATGCCATTGGCGCGCGGTCCCTGAAAGCGGACCACGACAACCACATCGCGGTCAAGTTCGCCCGCCTTGAACGCGGCGACCACATCATCCTGCGTGCTGAAAATCCGCGCCGGGGCCTCGATCGTGCGGCGTTCGGGATCAACCGCGCTGGTCTTGAACGTCCCGCGCCCAAGGTTGCCGTGGACGAGCTTCATCCCGCCATCAGGCTGGAAGGGCGTTGCGACGGGCCCAAGGATTGTCGGATCGCGCGAAACCACAGGCGCATCTTCCCATGCCAGCGTTTCTCCCGAAAGCAGTGGGGTGCGCGCATAATCGCCCAGATCAGTGCCGCCAACCGTCATGATATCGCGGTGGAGCAGCCCAGCGCCAAGCAATTCAGCAATCACATACGCCATCCCGCCTGCCGCGTGGAAATGGTTCACATCAGCCGACCCGTTGGGATAGACCCGTGCGATGAGCGGAACGGCGGCGGACAGTGCGTCCATATCCTCCCAGTCAATCATGATCCCCGCCGCACGCGCGATGGCAGGGATATGGATCGCATGGTTGGTCGATCCGCCCGTCGCGAGCAGGCCGACGCAGGCATTCACAATGGCTTTTTCATCAACACACAGCCCCAAAGGCCGATAATCATTGTCCTTTGCGCCGTTCTGCGCCAGCCGGTGCACGGCGGCGCGGGTGAGTTCCTGCCGCAGCTTGGTGCCCGGATTGATGAACGCGCTGCCCGGCACGTGCAGGCCCATCACTTCCATCATCATCTGGTTTGAATTGGCCGTGCCATAAAAGGTGCAGGTGCCGGCACCATGGTAAGACGCGCTTTCCGCCTCAAGCAAATCCTCGCGGCTCGCTTGGCCTTGGGCATAAAGCTGACGAACGCGCTGCTTTTCCTTGTTGGCGAGGCCTGATGGCATTGGCCCAGCGGGGATCAGGATTGCGGGAAGATGCCCAAACCGCAGCGCCCCGATCAGCAGGCCGGGCACGATCTTGTCACAAATGCCCAGCATCGCAATGCCTTCAAACATGGCATGGCTCAGCCCGACCGCCGTCGACATCGCAATCACATCGCGGCTGAACAAAGATAGCTCCATGCCCAGCTGACCCTGCGTCACACCGTCACACATGGCAGGCACGCCGCCTGCGACCTGCGCGGTTGCACCAACCTCGCGCGCGAAGAGTTTAATCTGATCAGGATATTTGCCGTAGGGCTGATGCGCGGAGAGCATGTCGTTATAGGCATTGACGATACCGATATTCATCGCCCCGCCGGCGCGGATCACTGCTTTGTCATCGCCCGATGCGGCAAAGCCGTGCGCGAGATTGCCGCAAGACAGTTGCGGGCGTTCCAAGCCGCTATCGCGCGCGGCGGCGATCATATCAAGATAGGCCCGACGGCTGACCTTTGATCGCTCGATCACGCGCGCGGTGACGGAGGAAATGGTCGTGTGAAGATCGGTCATAGGGCACTCCAAAAAGGGCAAGGCTCTGTTAGAAGCAATCGGCCCCCACGCCAAGGTCAGTCCATGCGAATATATAGAATGCCGTAGCGGCGGCTTAAACCGCAATCCCCTGTAGCAATTTGGGTAATGTGCCGCTCATCCCGCGCGCTTCGGCCATGAAGGCTGATTTGAGCGGGGATAGTTTCTGCACAGCACCGAGCCCAAAACGGCGGATCGACCGCGCGGGCGCACCCTTCACGCCGAACAATCTGGCCAGTACATCGGTCGCTACCGAGATTGAGAGGCTATCAACGCTGCGCCACCGTTCATAGCGCGTCAGCAATTGTGCATCGCCCAGATCAAGCCCAAGCCGCGCGCCGTCGACAAGCACTTCAACTAGCGCCGCGACATCACGGAAGCCAAGGTTGAGGCCTTGTCCCGCAATCGGGTGGATGCCGTGCCCCGCATCGCCGACCAGCGCCAGCCGCTGCGCGGTAATCTTCGCGGCATGATGGAAACCAAGTGGATAGCTTGATCGCGGCGCGGCAAAGCTGATATCGCCCAGCATACCGCCGGTACGCTTCGACACTTCGGCAAGGAAGGCGCGGTCAGACATGGCAAGCATGCCTGGCGCATCCTTCGCGCTGACCGTCCATACCAAGGCCGAGCGCGTGCCGGGGAGCAGCGGCAACAGCGCGAACGGACCGGCGGGGAAGAATATCTCATGTGCGACATTGCCATGATCTTTGGCATGATCAAACGCCGAGATGATCGCCGTATCATTATATTGCCATTTGGCGATTTTGATGCCCGCTGCATCGCGCATCGGCGAATTGCGGCCTTCGGCAGCGATCAACAGGGGTGCAGCCAGCTCTGCCCCCGTGTCGAGCGTCACGCGAACACCGGTATCATCACGCTCAACATGGGCGGCGCGTGCCGGAATGTGGAGCGTCACTGCCTCTGCTGCCTCAACTGCATCGCGCAGCACACGGCGGATCACGCGGTTTTCAACCATGATGCCAAGCGGCTCATCATCGGCCGCGGTGCTGAAATCAAGCGCATCCTTTTGCAGGCCATCGCGCACCTCAATCCGGTGGATCGCGCAGCCGTGCGGCCTTAACGCGTCCGCCACGCCAATCGCATCAAGCATCCGCCAGCTTGCACTCGCCACCGCTGACGCGCGGCCATCAAAGCCATCAGCAAGCGCTTGAGCAGGCGGCATTGGATCAACCACCGCCGCCGTCAGGCCGTGTGCTCCCAGTGCCAGCGCCAATGTCTGGCCGACAAGGCCGCCACCAAGGATGATAATGTCATGCCGTTCCATAACCCCCATCTAGGCGCAGACTGCGCGCGCAACAAGCTCATCCATAGCTGATCACCTCATATTCAATCCCGTCAGGATCGAAGAAATAGAAGCGGCGGCCCGGCGCATAATCGTCGTGATTGAATGGTATCAGCCCAACCGACGCAACACAGGCCTCAACCGCGTCAAGATCCTCAACCTCAACCCCAATATGGTTGAGCGGGCGACCCTTGGCGAAATCATCATCCTTATAATTCATCGCGGGATCGGTGTAGAGCGCGATATAGCTGGTAGTCGAACCAATATGGATCGTATGACCATCATCGCGCGCGGGCCCTTGCCAGCGTATGTGCCAACCAAAAATGGCTTCGAGCAGTTTTGCGGTGGCGGCGGGATCACGCACGCTGACATTCACATGTTCGATTCGCAGAGTAGACATGGCAGAATTCCTTAGGATTGTGGATGCTCCGCTGCATCCGGCTTGTCCTTGCTACAACCTCAAGGTAAGGTGAGATCAAGCTATTTTTTCAAAGGAATGCCGATGATTGTCGCGCCGCTGCTCAGCATAGGTGATTTGGCGAAACGAACCGGCCTGTCGGTCAGCGCAATCCGCTTTTACGAAACACGCGGGATTGTGAGTGCGATCCGCAGTGCTGGCAATCAGCGGCGGTTTCTTCGGTCAGATATCCGGCGGCTGTCGTTCGCGATGATCGCGCAGCAATTGGGATTGACGATCACCCAAATCGAAGCCACGCTAAGCCAATTGCCCGCAGGCCGCGCGCCCACGCCGCAAGATTGGGGCGCGATCAGCTTATCAATTCGTGCGACGATTGACGCCAAAATCACCCTCCTCACCCAAACCCGCGACCGGCTTGACGGCTGTATCGGCTGCGGCTGCCTCTCGCTCGACCGCTGCGCGCTTTACAATCCCGGCGACCGGGCAGGGCTTGCGGGGAGTGGGCCGCGATACGTGATGGGGATGTAACCGAGCTCCTCAAGGGCCGTTGCGAGCGCATCCCCGCCAATCATTTTTCACCCGACTCTTGACGACGACTCGCGGAAAAGCGCATTAGACGCGTGGTTAACAAGGAAGCCTATCCCCATGGCCAGTCAAGCGTCTATCCAAGCCCCGAGTTGGGCGAACAGCATGAAGGCAGGCGCGGTTCGCAGCACAGCGATCATCGGCGCGGTCGCGTTCGGGCTGCTTGCGGGGCTGATGACGGTGATGCTGGTTACGTACAGCCCGCTTGACCCGTCGATGAATACGGCGGCGGCGGGCCCGGCGACCAATTGGCTGGGGCTGCCCGGCGCATGGGCTGCTGACATCATGCTTACGCTATTTGGCCCGGCGGTGGGCTTGCTAGTACCGCTCATCATTGTCGCGGCGCAGCGGCTGTGGCGCGGGGTGACGATTGCTGGCTGGGTGCGACGCGCGCTGCGCTCACTGGGCGGGATTGCGTTGATTGATATCGCGCTGACTTTGTTCAGTGCGGATGCGGTGACGGGCTTACCCGGCGGACTCGGCGGAACGATTGGCTATGCCGGGGCCGGATTTGTCAATTGGGGGATTGCCTTCATCCCCGATGCCGCCATCACCGTGATTGCCGGCTATATCGCCATGGGGCTGTTCGCGCTTGCCGGGGTGATCATCTGGGCGCTTAGCCTTGGCCTTGATGTGACCGAGCGCGAATGGTTGTTTTCGCGCAAGCGGCGCGCGGCGCCTGACGATGAGCCGCTGGTGCTTGACGCCCCCAAGCCGCGCGCGACCGAAGTTGATCCGCGGATCGCCCCTGCCGAGCCAAAGCCGCGCCCGATCATTGCCGATCGCGCGGTGCCAGCGGCGCAAGCGCGCCCTGCCAAGGCCAAGCAATCTTCGTTCGATTTGAAGGATCGCTATGTCCTGCCGCCGCTCAACCTGTTGACGCCTGCGCCGCCATCGGCGGGCAATGTGATCGATAAGGCCGCGCTTGAGCGCAATGCGCGTTTGCTCGAAACCGTGCTTGATGATTTCCATGTCAAGGGTTCGATCGTCGAGGTGCGCCCGGGCCCCGTCGTCACCATGTACGAACTCGAACCCGCAAGCGGCATCAAGGCGAGCCGCGTGATCCAGCTTGCCGATGATATTGCGCGCAACATGTCTGCGCTCTCCGCGCGCGTTGCCACGATCCCCGGGCGTAGCGTGATCGGGATTGAGCTGCCCAATGCGCGGCGCGAAATGGTGGTGCTCCATGAAATGGTCGGCAGCCATGCGTTTGAAGATATGAGCGCGCAGCTGCCGATCATATTGGGTAAAAATATTGCGGGCGATCCCGTGATCGCTGACCTAGCCCCGATGCCGCATCTGCTCGTCGCGGGGACGACGGGATCGGGCAAGTCGGTTGGGCTTAACGCGATGATCCTCTCGCTGCTTTATAAGCTCACGCCCGATCAATGCCGGATGATCATGATCGATCCCAAAATGCTTGAGCTATCAAGCTATGAGGATATCCCGCATCTGCTCGCGCCGGTGGTGACGGAGCCTGCCAAGGCGATCCGCGCGCTCAAATGGGCGGTTGAGCAAATGGAGGATCGCTACCGCATGATGGCCTCAATCGGCGTGCGCGGCCTGGGCGGGTTTAACGATAAAGTGCGGCTTGCGCGCGCCAAGGGGCAAAAGCTCGGGCGGCGGGTGCAGACGGGCTATGACGCTGAGTCAGGCCAGCCGACCTATGAGGAAGAAGTTCTCGAATTTGAGCCGCTGCCCCAAATCGTCATCATCGTTGACGAGCTTGCCGATTTGATGATGACCGCGGGCAAGGAGGTTGAATTCCTTATCCAACGGCTCGCGCAAAAGGCGCGCGCGGCGGGCATCCATTTGATCATGGCAACGCAGCGGCCTTCGGTTGACGTGATTACCGGCGTGATCAAGGCCAATCTGCCGACACGGATCAGCTTCTCGGTCACCTCAAAGATCGATAGCCGCACGATCCTGGGCGAACAGGGTGCTGAACAGCTGCTGGGTAAGGGCGACATGCTCTATATGCCCGGCGGCAAGCAGATTGCGCGGGTTCACGGGCCATTTGTCAGCGATGACGAAGTGCGCGCGGTCGCCGATCATTGGCGCGCGCAGGGTAATCCCGATTATGTGATGGCGGTTACCGAAGAACCCGAAGATGGCGGCTGGTCAATCGACGGCGCGCCTGACGGTGAGGATAATCCCGAAGACCAGCTCTATCGCCGCGCGGTGCAGATTGTGGCCGAAAGCCAGAAGGCGTCAACTTCATACGTTCAGCGTCAGCTCCGCGTTGGTTATAACAGCGCGGCACGTCTCATCGAGCGGATGGAGGCCGAAGGCAAAGTCAGTAGACCAGATCATGTCGGGCGGCGCGATGTCCTGATCGATACTGAGGGCCATGCGATTTAATCGCGCGACGCCAGTTCTTCGATACGCGTCTTTGACTTCGTTATGCCGCTACTCAGGATTAGACGGATTGTCATGATAAGTGTCAGTATGGGTTCACCTTGCGGACGCTACCGACACCTAGACCGAAGCGGAGACGTTAATGCGACTTAATTACGCCCTTGCCCCTGCGCTGCTGATTGCTACCGCCGCGCCCGCCCAATCGGACGATCTGGCGGCGGTATCAGCCCATCTTAAAAGCGTCGTGACAATGACCGCTGCGTTCAGCCAGACCGACCGCGCGGGAAAGGTGCTCAGCGGCACGATCCTGCTCAAGCGCCCGGGAAAAATCCGCTTCCAATATCAAAAGAATGTGCCGCTTTTGATCGTGGGTGATGGCAAGGCGCTGACCTTCATCGATTATTCGGTGAAGCAAGTGCAGCGCTGGCCAATTGGCAATTCGCCGCTGGGCGTTTTGCTTGATCCGAGCAAAGACCTGACGCGCTTTGCCCGTTTGGTGCCGGGCACCGATTCGCGCCAAGTGATCGTCGAAGCGCGTGACAAAAAGCACCCCGAATACGGGATTACGACGCTGGCTTTCGTCAAAAATGCCAGCGCACCGGGCGGATTGATGTTAGAAGGATGGGTAACGCTCGATAGTCAAGGAAATCGCACGATTATTCGGCTTTCCGGCCAAAAGTTCAACACGCCTGTGAACGACCAAGCGTTCAAATGGAGCGACCCACGCCCCCAGATTAAGGGCCGCTGATGTCGTTGTTCATATTCGCGACAGGTTGAACGGCTTAGATTTAAGGTCGCAGTTGCGGCCATCTGTTGCGAGGTTCCCCCCTGTTGCTCGCACTTCTTTTGCCGCAACTCGCCAGCGTGACGAGCGCTCGGTTGGCCCTCGCTCCACGCCCCCGGAGCGAGGGCCTTTCGGCTTTTTGGGGATATCATAGTGGTAGCGAGTGCCGGGGCTGAGCGTGAAACGACAGTCATAGGTGCGCGCGGCGCCTGCAACCCTGAGAGTATCTGTGATGATCAAGGCCTATTGGATCGTTTCCAACGTTGGGCTTTATTTTCCACATCAACGGCCTTGGGTCGGTGGCATTATATTCGCGGATGAAGCGATTGATGGCGGCCTGCAGATCGACGACGGAATGGAAGACGTCGTTCTTGACCAATCGACCGATGTGCCATCCGTCCCTCAGGGATGCCCAAAAGCCATACAGAATCAGATAAATAGCCCGCCGGCCAGAACTAGCCGCGCACAGGTCTCTTGGGAGCCCTGAAAAACACGGTGGACGCAGGTGAGTTCGAACCAAGGACCCGAAGAATAGACGCATATTCTCTGCAATTCGCTGGATATTCACATCTTCAGGGTGCCAAATGAATGCCGCCGGGAAACCCTACCTATTGTCAATCGTCGGCTGCCGCAAAGCTGCGATAGCCAAGACACAGTGCCACGATCATCAGCATTTCGGCGATCATCGGCGCAAAGGCGGTCGGCGCAGCGCCGTCCAGCGCCA
>JBJXDU010000088.1:0-2717 GCA_046153565.1 Sphingomonadaceae bacterium | reverse complement strand
GTGATGACGCGCCGTTATCAGAAGAGCGCAGCGATAGCGCCGATCCTTTGCTCGATACCGCGCCCGGTGACGGCGATATCAGCCTTGACGTTGATATGACCGCTGAAACATTCCACCATGATAGCGCAGCGGACGGTGGCCCCGGCATGGATGGGCGGCTCGGCGTAAGCGGCAGCGACAGCTCGGGCAGTTTCGAAGACGGCCCCGATTTTGACATGATGGCGGCCGATGCGCCGTCGCTGCGTGACCATTTGATCGCGCAGGCTGGCACCGCATTTTCGGGCACTGATCTGATGATCGCGACGCATCTGATCGATCAAGTGGATGACGCCGGCTATCTATCGCTGTCACTGCTTGATCTCGCGAACCGATTGGGTGTGCCGCTCGCCCGCGTTGAGGCGGTGCTGACGGGTGTTCAGCGCTTCGATCCGACCGGGGTGGGCGCGCGCAGCCTTGGCGAATGCTTGGCACTGCAAGCGCGTGAGGCGGACCGCTATGATCCTGCGATGGCCCGGCTGCTCGATAATCTTGAACTGCTCGCCGAAGGCAGACTCGCGCAACTCAAGCGGATGTGCGGCGTTGATGATGAAGACATGGCTGATATGGTGCGCGAACTGCGCAATTATGATCCAAAGCCCGGCCTACGCTTTGGCAGCGCTCCCATCGAAGCGGTGACGCCCGATGTCTTTATCGCCGCGCGCGGGGCGGGCTGGGCGATTGAAATCAACAGTGCGACGCTCCCCCGCCTCCTCGTCAATCGCAGCTATTATGCCGAACTGGCAGGCGGCGGGCAGGACAAGGCGTCAAAGGCCTGGCTCAGCGATTGTCTCGCCAGCGCGCACTGGCTGGTAAAGGCGCTTGACCAACGCCAGCGCACGATCATCAAGGTCGCGACCGAAATCGTGAAACAGCAGGAGGCCTTCTTTCGCCACGGCATCGCGCACCTCCGCCCGCTCACTTTGCGCACGGTAGCCGAGGCCATTGAGATGCACGAATCAACCGTAAGCCGCGTGACCAGCAACAAATATCTCAGCTGCGCGCGCGGGCAATATGAACTCAAATTCTTCTTCACCAGCGGCGTCGCCTCGTCGGACGGCGGCGAAGGGGCGTCAGCCGAAGCTGTAAAAGCTGCTATCCGCACACTCATCAACGCCGAAGACCCCAAGGCCATTCTTTCGGATGATACGCTAGTCGATCTGCTCAAAGACAAGGGCTTTGACCTCGCCCGCCGCACCGTCGCCAAATACCGCGAGGCAATGGGGATCGGTTCGTCGGTGCAGCGGCGGCGGCAAAAGGCGATTGAAGCGCAGGCAGCGTGAGTGCGCCGCACGCTTGCGCGCTAAAAGCGCGCGCGGATATTTTTTGTTCGCAAAGCCAAAAAACCGCTGTCCTACAGTTTGCCGAATCGGTTACCCGATTCGCCATGAAACAGACTCGCAAAATCCCGCCCCGCTCGCCAGTTCACCTCGATACAGGCCCATCGCTGCGACGAGGCCAAGCCGAACGCGCCGCCGCCAGCCCCGGCGAGACGATGATCGTCACGGGCGATGCAGAGGCCGCTTTTGCGGAGTGGCTTGCGCATGTCGAGGCGGGGCGGATTGGTGTGGGGAGGGTGGCGTGAGGGCGTTTGGAGTCCGCAGGGCGGTGTCGGTTGCCCTAGTGTGTGTTGGATCGGCCTCATTAGTCGGCGCGAGTGCCGAGCGTTCAATCTATTATGGCAATCAAAAAGAAGCAGACGTGGCTCTTGCGGTGTTTGAGAACGATCATCCCAAATGCGAAGCCTGGGCAAATTGGCAAAAAATGTGTTATCGAAACGTCCCGAAGCGCGATACGGTTTGCTTCTCTGACCCCAAAGTTCGAGTCAAGCCATCTATACCCTTTTGCATTGGAGACCAAAAAGGACCTACGGACGGACAAATTCTCGGGGGCTCTAATCAGTTGTTGATCGATCAAATTGATTCTCCGAACTATGCAATCATAAAATTGCAGGTAGCATCCGCTAACAGATTTTGTGCAAAATATGATACATTCTATGGTGATGAGAAACGGGGGATGCCTAAACGTTACTGTGTGCGCGATGTTGTGCGGCGTCCATTTAATTCGAGAAATGTCGCGATTACGCGGAGTCCTTTGTGTAAAGTATGGCGTGAAAGTAAGACCTATAAACCTGTTTGTGCCGAGGGCATATTATTTCCTGAATTATCGCGCTGTAGCGTCGCTGCTAAGGTACCGATAATAAGCAGAGAGCAATTATATTGTTCAAATCCTGTGGATACTCTGAAAAAGCTCGGTGAATATGGTTGTCTATCCTACGAGTCACTCGAGCAGGCAACATCAAGGCCACTGAAGTTGGGATACCCAACCAGAATTTTCTCATCGCAAGAACCGTTCGCATCTCAAGACCAAGGCGACGGGACTTATGAAGCTGACGTGGCTTCTACATACTGGTTTAAAGAAACGAGATTTTCCCAAATATTTTGCGGTGTGTGGGGGGTGAGAAAAAATGACGGATGATTTCAAGGAGTTACA
The DNA here is from genome assembly GCA_046153565.1 of Sphingomonadaceae bacterium. Classification (GTDB taxonomy): domain Bacteria; phylum Pseudomonadota; class Alphaproteobacteria; order Sphingomonadales; family Sphingomonadaceae; genus Aquisediminimonas. Next base: position 188 of record JBJXDU010000088.1, on the reverse strand, counting down.
GTGACAGTTGCAATAACCCCCAAACTATCCTTGCGATACCGACATCTCGGAGGTAGGTTCGTGCCATGAACGAGATAGAGTTTAGGGGTTATTGCAACTGTCACAGTAACCCTCAAATAGGATGATTGGCATTACGCTAACATGTGCAGCCACCCCTAAATTATCCCTGCTTGCAATGTAGGATTTGG
>JBJXDU010000087.1:0-16487 GCA_046153565.1 Sphingomonadaceae bacterium | reverse complement strand
GTGAAGCCGTGTTCGGCGGAACGCGACTTAGATGTGAAGCCGTTTTCTTCGTTTTGCATATTCATTGGTCTCAAGCACCTGCCAGCGATTCGAGTTGGAGAATAGGAAGCATGATTGATAGCACAATCAGCGCCACGATGCTGCCCATGATCACGATGATCGCCGGTTCAAGCATTGATAGAGCGGCGGCGGTAAAATTATCAAATTCGCGTTCAAGATAATCGGCGGCGCGTTCAAGCATCGTGTCGACTTGCCCTGAGGCTTCGCCTGACGCTGTCAGATAGACAAGGAGGGGAGGAAACACTTCCGAGCGTTTGAGCGCCGCAGAAAGGCTCCCCCCGCCCCGAATGGCCTCAACAATGTCCTCAGACGCAACGCGCAGGGCGCGGTTGGTGATCGTCTGTGATGTCAGCGCCAGCCCCTCATAAAGCGGCATTCGGCTGGCGACCATCGTGGCGAGTGTGCGCGCCATGTGCGCCGCGTGGAGATCGCGGATCAATCGCCCGATCAGCGGCAGCCGCAACATCCACCGATCAAAGGCAAGGCGCAGCTTGGGATCGCGCATTGCTTGCCAGCTCAAGAAGCCGACGACCACGATGACGATCAAAATCAACCACCAATAGCCAGCCATAACGCCCGATATGCCAATCACAATTTGCGTCAGCAACGGCAATTCCTGCCCGACAGTATCAAATTGTTCGACAACTTTGGGCACCACAAAGATCATCAGCGCGGCAACGACAACCATCGCAACCACCGCAAGGACGATCGGATAGGCAAGCGCCGTAATCACCTTGCTGCGCACCACCGCTTGCCGCTCAAGCAAGACTGATAGCCGTTCGAGGATCACCGGCAACGTGCCCGCACTTTCACCAGCCGATACCATGGCGCGGAAAAGCGGGGGGAAACTGCGCGGCTCGCGCGCCATCGCGTCGGCCAGGCGGCGGCCTTCAAAGACATTTGCATGAACCGTTGTAATCGCATCGCGGACGTGTGGTTGCTCGGTCTGTACAGCAATCGTGCGCAGCGATTCCTCAAGCGGCGTGACCGAAACAAGCGTGGCGAGCTGCCGTGTGAATAATGTCAGCTGCTTGGTTGACATGCGTTTGCGCGCGAACGTGCCCAGCGCAATTAGCGGTTGACCGCGTGGGGCACCCGCTGTGCCTGGCACAAGCTTTACGACATAGAGTTTGCGCGCGGTCAGCGTCGTTCGCGCGGCATCTTCGGTCGCGCTGGTCACGCGCCCGCGCGTTTCGCGGCCCTTGGTATCAAGCGCAATATAGTCAAATTCACTCATCGACCGAGTCACGCCGCGATATCCGCACCGCCTCCTCAGGCGTTGTCAGCCCTTCGCGCACGAGCGAGCGCGCGGCGGAGCCCAAATTAGGCGCATTGATAAAAGCATGACGCGCAATGATCGCTTCGTCGCCCCCGTCGTTGATCAGGCGGCGGATGGTATCGTCAATGCGGATGGCTTCAAACACGCCAATTCGGCCCTTGAAGCCGGTGCCGCTGCAGCTATCGCAGCCAACAGGTTCATAAACCATCGCGCCCACATCAAAGCCAAGCAAAGCGCTGACCGCATTGCTCGCTTGCACGGGCACTCGGCACGCAGGGCACAACCGCCGCACCAGCCGCTGCGCAATCACCGCGCGCAGTGTAGAGGCAAGCAGAAACGGCTCTACTTTCATATCGCGCATCCGCGTGATGGCCCCCACGGCATCATTGGTATGCACCGTCGACAACACTAGATGCCCGGTCAGCGATGCCTGCACCGCGATTTCGGCGGTTTCACGGTCACGGATTTCTCCGACCATCACAACATCAGGGTCTTGACGCAGAATCGCGCGCAGACCAGCGGCAAAGGTCAGCCCCACTTTGGGGTTAACTTGCGTCTGGCCAATGCCGTCAACCGCATATTCAACCGGGTCTTCAACCGTCAATATGTTGCGCGTGCCATCGTTAAGCAGCCGCAAGCCGGCATAAAGCGATGTCGTTTTTCCCGAACCCGTGGGCCCGGTGACGAGCACGATGCCATTGGGTTCATTCAGCGCATCACGCAGCAATTGGTTGGTCGCGGCGGTCATGCCCAACACATCCAGCGTGATGCCCGCATTATCCTTGTCAAGAATACGCAGCACGACCCGCTCGCCTGCCCGCGCTGGCAAGGTCGACACGCGGACATCGAGCATTTTTCCGCCGAGCGTCAAGCTGATCCGGCCATCCTGCGGCACACGCCGTTCGGCAATATCAAGCCGCGCCATCACCTTGATCCTGCTGCACACAACCGGGGCAACGTGCGCCGGCATGCGCAGCGTTTCGCGCAGCACCCCGTCAACACGCATCCTGATCACAAGCCCGCTTTCATAGGGTTCGATGTGAATGTCCGAAACGCCTTGGCGCACCGCATCGGCAATGATGCCGTTGATCAGCCGGATGGCGGGGGCATCGTCGCTCGTATCAAGCAAATCCTCAGCGGTCGGCATCCCCCCCGCGATCAAATCAAGATCGTCACCAAGCCCAAGCGACCCAGCCGCCATAGCGGCGGCCTCCCCGTCCATGGCATAGCTGGTAGAGAGCAAATCATCGAACCGAGCCGCGCTCACAAAATCGACCGAGAAAGCCCGCGCCAGATGCCGACGCACCTCAATCAACACGCGCGGATCGGCCCCTTCGCGCAGCGAGACAATCAGTTTATCGTTATCCCCTTCGATCAGCACCACGCCGAATTTGCGCGCAAAGCCATAAGGAATCGTAAGGAACGGCACGCGGGCGGGAATGAGGGCCGGTTCAACAACCGCCACCATATCTTCGTCGCCGCGCGCTATTTTCATGGTCGCGATTCGCTTTGCGGAATGTCGACTGGCTGTATCCTGATCGTCGATTGGCGGACTTCAGGCTTGATGATCACCGGCGGTTCTGGCGCTTTGGCACCGGGCGCTGAAAGCGCTGCGCCGGGGGCGTCTGGCCCGTCAGGGATAGGGGGCTGAGCCCCCATATAATCGCGCACCAGCTGATCTAGGCTAGGCTCTTCCCCTGGCCGCGCCGACAGTTGGAGGTCACGCGCATAGCCATAGCGGCGCTCGGCGAGGTCACGCGCGTCGTCAGCCGTCTTCAGGATCGTCGGGCGGATGAAAATCATCAGGTTGGTCTTCGCACGCGATTTCGATTTTGATCGGAACAATTGGCCAATGGCAGGAATATCGCCGAGCAGCGGAATTTTCTCAATCGTCCGCCGTTCATTATCATCAAGCAGTCCGCCGAGCGCGACGATTTGCCCATCATCGATGGTGACCGTCGTTTGAATTTCGCGCTTATTGAGGATCAAATCAGAATCGCTGTTTGATACCGCGCCGGCGATAGAGCTTACTTCTTGTCGGATATAGAGTTTGATCGAGCCCCCGGCATTGATTTGCGGCTTCACTTCCAACTGAATACCTACATTTTGCCGTTGAACCGTGCGAAACGCATTTTGGAAATTGTTGCCAAGCTGTTGCCCTGTCGTCACGGGAATTTCCTGGCCAACAAGGAACTTGGCCTCTTGGTTGTCGAGCGTGAGCACTGACGGGGTCGAGAGAATATTCGACTTATTATCCTGGCTGACCGCGTTGATGATCGCGCCAAACAAGCCATTCTTGCCAATATTGGTGGCGAAGCCGCCTAATCCGCCAAGCGCCCCCGTTATCGAGCCAAGCGCTGCCTGCGCAAGTTGATCACTCGCCCCGCTGCCTGTCGTCGTCGTCGTGGTCGTGCCATTGATCGTTACCGTGTTGCGATCAAGCTGCCGCGCACCAAGCGCGCCCGCAATCGTCAGCAAATTGGGCGCGGTGTTTGAATAGTTGGTCGCAAGGATAGGCGCGGAGCCGTCGGTGCTACCGAGCAATAGCTGTACCCCAAGCCGCCGGGCCGCCGTATCCGAAATTTCAATGATGATTGCTTCCACCAAAACTTGTTCACGCCGCGTATCGAGCTGATCAATGACGCCCCGCAGCGTATTCTGCACATCGGTCGGGGCCGAAATGATAATGGCATTGGCCCCTTCATAACGAGCAATCACCGGGGCCGAGCGGCCGTTTGCGGAAGGGGTTGCGCTGGTTGTTGACGGCGCGACGGCGACCGGGGCTGGAGCGGGCGTCGCCGCGCCGCCGCCGCTAGGCGACGGACTGGACGCGGAGGCTGATGCGGTTACAGCTTGCCCGACCAATTGCTGTAACACCGGAAGCAGCCGTTCGGCATCAGCGTGTTTGAGCCAGATGACGCGAATTTCGGTGCCGCTGGCGGCGCGCCGGTCAAGGTCACGGGCAATGCCAGCAAAGCGCGCCACTGTGCGTGCATCCCCACGCAGCGCGATCGAATTGCTGCTCGCAATCGCTACCACCGATACCGAACCGCTCGTTTGCCCGCCGGTCGCCAATTGTTGGAGCGACGTTGTGATTTCGGCCGCCCCCGCATTCTTCAGGGGAATCACCTCGGTGGCGGCGGAATCGCTGTCAATGCGGCCAAGCAATGTGCGGATGCGGCGGATATTATCAGCAAAGTCGGCCACCACCAAACTATTGCCCGCGCGGTTGGCCGTAACCGATCCCTCACGGCTGACCAGCGGCCTCAGCGTTTCAACGGCTGATGCGGCCTCAATTGACCGCAAGCGGAATACTTCGGTCACAAATGTATTTCGCGACGCGCCTTGGCTGCCGATCCGTCCCGGCTGCGTGGCAGCGGTATCAACCGGTTGAATCCGGTAGCCACCGCTGGTTGTTGGGACGGCGATAAATCCATTGGCACGCAGCGTTGAGAGAAAGACCTCAAAATATTCGGACTTTGACAGCGGTCGATCTGTCACAACCGAGACTTTGCCTTGTACGCGACTATCGATGATCAGGTTGCGTCCGGTAACCCGCGCCGCATCCTGAATGAACGCGCGGATATCTGCGTCGCGAAGGTTTAGGGTCTGCTGCGCGGACAGCGGCGATGCGAGCGCAAGCGCAAGGCTGGCAGCAATCAATGTGCGATTCATGGCGTAGTCTTTGCACTTAGCGTCATCGTCCGTCCAGCGCGTTCAACTTGGAGCGAGACCGTGCCATCGGCGGCTGGCACCACCTGGCTGAAATCCGATGCACTCGTTATTGCTTTTCCGTTGACAGCGGTCAGCACATCGCCCGCCTTCAACCCCGCGGCATCAAATAGCTTGCCATCGCCCTTTGGATTAAGCGTGAGCCCGGTGAGCGTCGATCCGTTAAGCCGTGGAGCCGCGTCTAGGCTGGCTTGAAGCGCTGCGGCCGAGGGCGTCGTGCCCGGCGTCGCAGGAGGGGCAGCACCGTTCGGGCTGGCAACCGGGGCGGCGACCGACTGATCAAGGAATAATTGTTCATCAACCCCGCCGCGATCAATCGTGACACTATCATAGGCAACCGATTTGAGCCGGACGCCCGCGACAATTTCGTCGCCCACGGCATAGCTTGATTGCACACCGTCTGGCGCGGCAATGATTGCCGATCCCCGCCCGACGGCTGAATCAAGGCGTGTGCCGAACAATTTGAGCGATAGCGAGGTGACCACCGCCTTGGGCGGCGTTGCTGGCTGCAACCGAAAGAAGGGATCAAACTCACCGCTCGCATCGCTTGCCGAGCGCGTCACCGAAGCGGGACGCCATTCCCCGACGGGGCCAAGCGGAGCCAAGATTACCCACATCAGCCGCGCACATTGCATGGCGAGCGCCGCCAGCACGAGTCCAGCGAGCACAGCCCGCAAAAAAGCAGGAGACAAACGACCCATCGAATTACGCCACCGCGATGCAATCACAGAAAACAAAAGCATATCTCCAAGGGGAGGTCGAGGGCTAGGACGTGTCTATGGCAATTTCGTGACAGGATCGAGACCTAAATGTTGCGGCTTGTCAAACGCGGTCAAAGCCACAAAAAGCCGCTGTCCGTCACGAAGACGAACAGCGGCGCTATGGGCGATGAAATAGTGCCTAAAACTTAATATTCAGGCCCAGTTCGACCGTCGTTCCGACCGCATAGCGATTGTAGAAAATACGGTTCGCCCCGTTTGTTTGCACTTCCTGATATTTGGTTCGGGTGAGGTTGCGCGCTTCAAAATTGATTTCGGATTCGATCCCGAAAATCTTGACCCCCTGACGCGCAACAAAATCCAGCCTGAACCCTGGCTTCTCAATGATGTCAGGCTGCAACCCCGCGCCGCGGCTCGTAACACGGTCGCTCGCATAAGTGATCAGGATCGTTTGCTGGGACAATTTGTCAGTATCTTCCAGCCCCAATTGCAGGTTGACGAGATGATCAGATTGACCGGTCAACGGCTCCCCATCGCGGAAAAAGTCAGTGGCACGTGTTGAACTAGCGGCAAACACAGAGACTGGGTCATTAGCCTTCACGCTGATCTTTGATTTGGTATAGGTGTAATTGGCAATCACCACGGCACGGCGCGATGCCCAGAACGGACTTTTCCCGATGGCGTCGAGGTTGAAGTATTTCTGGGTTTCAACCTCAGCGCCGTAAAGGTTGGCAAGCGGCGCATTGGCGAAGCTCGATTCCACATTATTATCGCTGAAGCTCGAAAATGTTTCAATCGGGCGATTAATCCGTTTGTAGAATGCGGCAACCGACACCCGCTGTTCACGCGCGAAATACCATTCATAGCGGGCTTCCGCATTGGTGAGCTGGCTATCCGTTAAATTCGGATTGCCGCGGAATTGCCGGTTAGAATCGGGGTCGAAATAGGGTTGGAAAATGAGTTCGCGAAACTGAGGCCGCGCAATTGTCTTAGACCCGTTGAACCGAAGCTGCATTTGCGGTGCAAGCTGGAACGTCAATGTCGCAGCTGGCAAGAAATAATCACGGCGAATGGCCGTGCCGGCAAGCGACGCGAACGGAATGTTAAATACCTGCACCGGTCGCACAGTTTGCTGAGCCTTTTCGTAACGAACCCCCGCATTGATGCTAATCGTTGGCGAGATTTCAGCCTGAACCTGCCCATAGCCTGCATTGGTGCGCAAATTCGCTTGGAACACGGGATTGGCTTCATTTGTATCAATCAGCGTCAGGCCAAAGCCTGTGCGGGGATCGAAGTTGGCCGGTTGCAGCAGCAAATCGGGGCGGAGTAGCGCTACACCCGTCGGCAGCCCACTCCCCGCCCTAAACTGAAAATCACGCCGCTCGGTACGCCGCTTCGTATCGGTAAAAGCATAGCCGATTGTCGCGGTAATGCCGGGCGTGAGTTTGTAAGAAAGATCTACGCCAGCCGACCACAAATCCTCATTGAGGTCAGAAAAGCTGACCGCTGCGCGCCCCTGATTCCCGTTCAAGCGATTGATAAAGAAGGCACCAAATGGATCGGCGGCATTATTGCTGCGGAAATATTCAAACGAAAATTCGTTTGGCGCTTCGCGCTGAGCATTGGCATAGCCCGCGCGAATGTCGACGCTGACGCCGCGTATCGGCTTCAATTCAGCGACGATATGGCTATCAATCAGCTGCCGTTCGAAAAACAAAGTGTCTTGCTGCTGCAGCGTTGCCGTCGGCGATGTTGACTCGCGCGTACCGACGCCCAACCGCGCCTGTTTCAGCGTGTCACGGATATAAAGATTGGTCCAGCGTAGTTTGTTCTCGCCAAATTCGAAACCCAGCCCCAGCAACCCGTTCACCACAACCCGGTTGTCGGTAATTACGCGCTGAAAATTGAGCTCACGCTGCGACAAGTCAACGGTTGATGCTGTTTGCTGCGTGGTGTCACGCGTGCGCCATTTGTTGCTATAGCCAAGCGTCGCAATCAGCCCGAGTTTGTTGTCACCAATATCCCATGACTTCCCGCCCGAGATCGAAGCCGAGCCATTTGGCGGCAAGTTCTTGTTACGCTGAATAACCACATTACGCGCGCTGATCAGTTGGCGGCCAATAGCGGCGGTATCGACATTGCCCAAGCTGATGCGATTGCGGCTGGCAAAGAATGCCGCGAGCGCCGGCGGCTGGTTCCGGCTACCATCATCAAAGCCTGTACCATCGCTTGGTGCCCCAAAATATGTGTAACCAAGCTGCCCAGTGGTTTCGCTATCGCCACTGATCGACCCACCAAAGCTCAAAAAACTTTCCTTCGGAATGGCTTTGGTCGTGAGGTTGATCACACCACCACCAAATTCGCCGGGAAAGTTGGCCGAATAGCTTTTTTGTACCAGTGAAGACGCGATAACGCTGGTCGGAAACAGGTCAAGTGGGATACTGCGCTTGAGTGGCTCGGGGCTCGACAATGGCGACCCGTTGAGCAGGGCGAGCGAATAGCGATCACCCAAACCGCGCACATAAACGAAACCATTGCCGACCACACTAAGCCCCGTCACCCGGCTAAGTGCGCCTGCGATATCGCCTTCGCCCGTCCGCGCAATATCGGCAGACGAAAGGATCGAAACGACTTGCGGCGCCGCCTTCACGATGTTGCGGTCTACACGACCCGTAACGATAATTTCATCGCCACCCGGAACCGATACTTCCGGAACCTCTTCAACTGGCGCGTCGTCGGCAGGCGGTGTGGTCTGATCAGCCGCCGCTTCGGGCGCTGTCGTTGCCTGTGGGTCAGGCTTTGCGGGAGCCACCTGAGCAAAAGCAACATGAGGCGCAGCAAGCGCAGATGTAACGAGCAACAGGCTGACCAGCCCCAACGGCTTCGACATTATAAACCCCTTATCCAATTTCAAAAAAGAGCGGAGTGCAGCACCGCGTGCCACGCCCCGCCCCCATTTAGCCGCTTGTCTTAAATCGTTGGAAGCGAGGTACACATGCCGGTATTTCCTGTGCCAAACATCGCTGTCGAACTGTTGCACGTCCACTGCGTATACCATGTATCAGCGGCATTCTGCACCGCGCCGACATAAGTCGTTGCGTCGAAGAAGCCAGCAGGTGTCAGTGTGATCGAGTTGAACACCACGCCGTTGAGCGTCGCAGGGTTGAACGCAGGCACTGCCGTTTCGGTCGCACCGTTGATGAACAAGCTGGTGAGCGTTGGCACGTAGGTATCGCTATTGTTGTTGGTACCAGCGCCAAAGATGTTTTGCACATCCGTGACTGAGAACGCTGGTGCCGTTCCCGCAGCCGCTGTGTTAGACGCGATATATCGTGTTGCCGCACACTGCATCTGCACCGAACGGAACCGCGGCGCTCCAAATTCATCAATCGCCGCATTCTGTGTTGTCGATGCCGTTTGCGCGCGGCTAATACGGAAGCAGGGGTTGAGAGGGTCACTGACGAGCAGCGAGTTAACCAACGTATAATCGGCACCACCGCGGATCAGGATCGACGCCTGATCCGAAAATGAGTTGAGTGACCGCTGAATGAAGGTGGCGTTCGACACATTGACATTGTGACGCGGCAGATCGCCGTCAACCGCATTGTCCGAATCCGCCTCAATCATCGCATCGGCGCCCGCTGCGGCACTGCCGGCGCGCTGCACGGCGATCACATATTGGAAATTGCCCTTGATGCCTGTGTCAGTATCGATGTTGTCATCTTCGGCACCAACCGAAATATAATATTTCATCGCCACGTGACCGCCGAAGAATTCAGCGCCATCGTCTGAACTATTGAAGGATTGGACATGGTCGATGACGGTGCCTTCACCGATACCTTCGGTAGTAAGCGCCTGCAATTCAGTGTTGGCGGAGAGAATGAAACCCGAGAAGCGGATTTGAACGAAGCTCATCCGGCCACTATTATCAAGATTATTTACGCCGCCAAACAAGGCCGGATCAACCGCGCCTTCGGTCTGACGTTCGCAGGCATTTGTGCCCGGTGTTGCACCCGCAGCGGCGCAATCGGTGATCTGCGCACGACCGAGGAGCACGACGCCACCCCACTGACCCGACGAAGTATCGGTATTGAGGCCGAGGATGTTATCGCGGCTGGTAAACACGATTGGGGCGGTCGCTGTACCGACCGCGTTGATACGATTGCCGCGATTGACCGCGAGCCACGCCTGACCGCTGCCGCCGAACAAGACGACGCCAGGGGCAATCGTAAGCGTGACGTTTGAATCCGCAGTGAGCGTGAGCGGTGTGCCTTGCGGCGTCGTCACGACGCGCGTGTTCGTTGCGCTCAGCGCCGTTGGGCCATTGTCATATCCAACGTCGACCCGGCTTGGCATTTGATAAAGGAGACCTGCCAAGCGTGGCAATGAACTGCTGCGTGTGATGCGCGCGGGCAAGTTGCAGACGCGGTACGTGCCGGTCGGACCAGTAATGGTTCCTGCATCGGTAAGACCGATGGGATCTGAAATTGTTGGGCACCCTTGGGCTGGCGTCACCAAACTCACTGTTGGCGGCGGTGGTGGCGGCGCGGGCGGAGGCGGAGGTGTGATATTGTTGATGGTCACATTGCCACCAGTTCCAGGCGAGGCAATATCATTGGCGCCACAGGCAGCAAGCGCGAGCGCACCCACCGTGATCATCAAGAGTGTCGAATTCCGCTTAAGATTGGCCATAAATACTCCGTTCCGGTGCACCGGTTGTTAATGCTTGGGCTATACTATGGCCGAATCGCCAGACGCTCCCTGCGCCGCCCCGCATGACGCACTAGGCGGCGTTCATGACAGAGCGATGGGATTTTGATTTAATTTTTGCGTCGGTAATATTGCAAATTTATTGCAAAGAAGCTGATCTATTGTCGCAGGGCGTCGCTATCGTCGCCCTTGATGGCGAATATTGCCGGGCCGCCCGCGACGCCCTTCAGGTTTTCCGCGCACCCGATCTTTTCGGTTTAGCGGTGATTTCGCAGCGAGGTGATTGGCACCTTCGGCCAATTCAAAACGGAGTGCGCCCGAAATCGGATTGGCCTCCGCCAGCCGCAATTCAAGCCGCTGGCCGACGCTATATGTCATTCCCGTATCGCTGCCGACCAGCACTTGCCGCGCGGGATCATGCCGGAAATATTCAGCACCCAGCGTCGACACCGGAACGAGTCCATCGCCGCCAAGCCCAACCACTGTCGCGAAAAAACCAAAACCAGTGATACCGGTGATCCGCGTTTCGAGCAGCTCGCCGACTTTCTCGCTCAGGAACGCAGCGACATAACGATCAACCGTATCACGCTCAGCCTCCATCGCGCGACGCTCAAGCGCGCTAATCGCGGTTCCAACCGCGCCAAGTTTCGCACCGTCATCTCCGCTCAGCCCTCCATCACCGAGTTTGTAGGCACTCACCAACGACCGGTGCACAATCAAATCGGCATAGCGGCGGATCGGCGAAGTGAAATGGCCGTAGGACCCAAGCGACAAGCCGAAATGCCCCTGATTGACGGGTGCATAATAAGCCTGCGTCTGGCTGCGCAAAATCTGTTCCATCACTTGCTGCTTATAATCAGCCTCGCCAACGCGGCTGATCAGCTGGTTGAAAACTTTAGGGCTGATCACCTGACCGAGCGCAAACGGCACATCGAAGGTTTCAAGATAATCTTTGAGCGCCACCAATTTCTCGCGCGCTGGTGCCTCATGGACGCGGTACATGCACGGCGCCTTTTTAGCTTCGAGCGCCTTGGCGGCGGCGACGTTAGCCGCAATCATATAATCCTCGATCAAACGGTGCGCATCAAGCCGTTCGCGCTGCGCGATGCTGCTGATCCGCCCCGCCTCATCAAGCACAACGCGCCGTTCGGGCAGATCAAGGTCAAGCGGCTCTCGCTTCGCACGCGCTTTGGCGAGCAAGGCCCAGCAGGCCCATAGGGGCTTGAGCGCGCTTTCGAGCAAAGGATGCGCGGCCCCGTCAATCGCAGCTTGGGCATCTTCATAAGCGATTGTCGCCGCGACGCGGATCACCGCGCGGGTAAAGCGGAACTTGGTCACCTTGCCTTGCGCGTTGATCGTAAGGTGGCAGGCGAGCGCGGCGCGATCCTTGCCCGCAACCAGCGAACACATGTCCGCCGACAAATTTTCAGGGAGCATCGGCACCACACGGTCGGGGAAATAGACGCTATTGCCACGTTTGCGCGCTTCGCGGTCAAGCGCGGAGCCGGGCCGGACGTAGAAGGAGACATCGGCGATTGCGACGATGGCGGAAAAGCCACCCGCATCGTCCGCTTGCGCCCACACCGCATCATCATGGTCGCGCGCGTCCGACGGGTCGATAGCGACGATGGGCAGGTGGCGTAGGTCTTCGCGGTCCCCAAGTGGCTGGGTTGCAACGCGCTCGGCCTCGGTCAGCACGTCTTCGCCAAAGACGTCGGGGATGCCATGCTTGTGGATCGCGATCAGGCTGAACGCTTTGGGCGCGAAGGGATCGCCCAAAATTTCGCTCACCCGCGCACTGATCCGCGGTGCGCGGCCCGTCAGTTCGGCGAGCACGAGATCACCCACCGCTGCCTCACCAAGATCGGAGATCAATGTTTCGCGCCGCTCACGCTTGTCGACGGGCTTGAGCCAGCAACGATCGCCCTGCTTAGCAATCACACCAAGAACAAGCGCCTCGCTCTTGGCTAGTTTTTTGAACGGATGTGCGACATAGCCACTGCCTGCCTCTTCGGTGCGCGCGAGAATGCGGTCACCCATCCCGAGCGCGCCCCGTTTGCCGCGCTCGATCACGCGCAGGCGCGGCGGCGGCTTGCCTTCGGCCTGCCAATTTTCGGGGATTGCGAAGACGACATCATCTTCGACATCAACCACGCGGAGCACGGTGACCTTGGGCAAACCACCCATCATCTGGAAGGCGCGGCCCGGCGCGCTGTCGATCAGACCCTCATCCGCCATATCCTTGAGCAAGGCCTTGAGCGCAATTTTTTCAGCGCCGTGCAGCCCAAAGGCCTTTGCGATTTCGCGCTTGCCCGCTGCCACTGGCGAGGTTGTTATGAAATCAAGGATTTTTTCGCGACTAGGAAGGTCGCTCTTATGCTGTTTTGACATATGACCGCGATAGGGGGTTGGCGCGGCGACGCCAAATGATAATGACCTGCGCAATGCTATATGATCTGTTTATTATCGGGGGCGGCATCAACGGCACCGCCATTGCGCGCGAGGCGGCGCTCGGCGGCTGGTCAGTGATGCTCGCTGAACGTGATGATCTGGCGGGCCATACGTCATCGGCATCAAGCAAGCTCATTCACGGTGGCTTGCGCTATCTTGAGCAATATGAGTTCAAGCTCGTTCGTGAAGCTTTGCTCGAACGCACGCTCTTGATGCGCGCCGCGCCGCATTTGATCGAACCAATGCAATTTGTGTTGCCGCAAGCGCAATCATCGCGGCCCTGGATCATAGTACGCGCGGGGCTGTTGCTTTACGATTTGCTCGCCGGACGCAGCCCGCTGCCCTGGGCGCGGGGGTTGCGGCAGAGTGATACTTTGTTCCAATCACCATTGCAGCGTCCGGGCAGCGGTTTTGTCTATTCGGATTGCAAGGTCGATGACGCTCGCCTCACGATTCTGTGCGCTGTGGACGCTGCGCAGCACGGCGCCGATATTGCGACGCGCACCGCAATGCTATCGGCACGGCGCGAGGGCGGTGTGTGGGCGATTGCGCTGTCTGACGGACGAACCATCAGCGCGCGCGCCATCGCCAATGCAGCGGGGCCATGGGTTAGCGAAGCGATCGGTCGCAGCGGGATCAATAGTGCGAACGGCATCAGATTGATCAAGGGCAGCCATATCGTCGTGCCGCAGCTTTATGAAGGCGATCATGCCTATCTGCTGCAACAACCCGACAAGCGTGTCGTATTCGCGGTGCCCTACCATCACGGCACGACGATGGTGGGCACAACTGATATTGCGGTTGACGCGCCCGAAGATGCGCAGATTGACGATGTCGAAATTGCCTATCTGTGCAATGCCGCCAATCTCTATTTCAACACCGTGATCAGCCCCGCTGATATCGTCAACACATGGTCGGGCATCCGCCCGCTTTACAATGACGGCGCGAGCGCGGCGCAAGAAGTCACCCGTGACTATGTGCTCGAAATGGATGCGAGCGGCGCGCCGATCCTGTCAGTATTTGGCGGCAAGATAACTACGGCGCGCCATCTTGCCGAAGAAGCCGTCGGAAAAATCGCAACGACGCTGGGTAAAGCGCATGTGCCCGCGACGCGCGACAAATTGCTGCCCGGCGGCGATATCGGCGGCAGTCTTGCAGATTTTATCAAGACCGTCCTCACCCGCTGGCCATGGCTTGGCGAAGCGCGCGCCACGCGCATGGCGGGCAGTTATGGCACAATGCTCGCGGGCGTGATTGGCGATGCCGCTTGTGAGGCCGATATGGGCACTGATTTCGGCACAGGGCTAACCGCGCGCGAAGTCGATTGGTTGGTTGCCAAAGAATGGGCAAACAGCGCCGATGACATATTGTGGCGCCGCACCAAATTGGGTTTGGCCACGGGCGCAGACACGCTAACTGCGCTTACCGCCTATCTTGAGGAGCGAGCAAAATGATCCTAGCCATTGACCAAGGCACCACATCATCACGTGCGATAGCGTTCAGTCTTGACGGTGTACCGCTGCGCACTGTGCAAGCCGAATTTGCCCAACATTATCCGCAGAGTGGCTGGGTCGAACATGATGCTGAGGAGATTTGGGCGACAACGCTTTCGGTTACTAAGCAAGCGATAGGCGACGATATAACCGCAATTGGCATCACCAACCAGCGCGAGACAATTGTCCTGTGGGACCGCGCCACCGGAAAACCCCTTCACAACGCCATCGTGTGGCAAGACCGCCGCACCGCCGAGCTTTGCGCGGCGATGAAGGCCGACGGGCTTGAGCCAATGATCCAGGCCAAGACCGGATTGCTGCTCGATCCCTATTTCAGCGCGACCAAGCTCAAATGGCTGCTCGACACCATTCCGGGCGCCCGCGACCGCGCGGTGAAGGGCGAGCTGGCGGCGGGCACAATTGACGCCTTTCTGCTGTGGCGGTTAACCGGCGGGCGCGTTCACGCCACTGATATTACCAATGCGGGCCGCACAATGTTGTGCAATATTCACAGCGGCACTTGGGATGACGAACTGCTCGCGCTCTTCGATATACCGATACAGATTTTGCCCAACATCCATGCCAATACGCATATGTTTGGCGAGACTGACCCTACTTTGTTCGGGCGGGCGATCCCGATTGCAGGGATGGCAGGGGATCAGCAATCCGCGTTGATCGGCCAGGCTTGCTTTGCGCCGGGCATGGTCAAATCAACCTATGGCACCGGCTGCTTCATGCTCATGAACATGGGCCCCAATGCCCCCACATCATCGCACCGCCTGCTAACCACGCCCGCCTACCGCATTGGCGACGAAACCAGCTACGCGCTTGAAGGATCGATCTTTGTCGCAGGCGCGGCGATCAAATGGCTGCGCGACAAGATCGGGCTGATCGATGCGTCGGAAGAATCCGAAACGATGGCCAAGGCCGCCAATCCTGACCACGGCGTCACGCTCGTTCCCGCCTTTGTCGGGCTGGGCGCGCCCTATTGGAACCCCGATGCGCGCGGGCTGATCACGGGGATGACGCTTGATACCAGTGCCGCCGATCTGGTGCGCGCCACCCTCGAGGCGATTACGTTCCAAACCCGCGACCTGACCGATGCGATGGCGAAGGACGGCGCGCCTGCCCCCGCCACCGTCCGGATCGATGGCGGCATGAGCCAGAATGCATGGTTCGCGCAATTCCTCGCCGATATGCTCGGCGTGCCGGTTGAGCGCCCGCACAGCCATGAAACCACCGCGTGGGGCGCGGCAGTGCTTGCCGGGCTGACGACAGCGCAATTCTCCAGCATTGCCGACGTCTCGGCCAGCTGGCATGCAGCCGCGCGCTTCACACCCGACCCCGCCGCAACGCACCAGATTGCGAGTCTGGAACGGTGGCACAAGGCGGTTGCGCTGGCGATTGGGTAGAGGACAACTAAGTTCGATCGCCCAACTCGCAACCCATCTATGTCGAGCCCCTCGGCTTCGCTCGGGATAAACTTCCACCGAAAGGTGGAAGTCGAGACACTCTTTCGAGCAAAGCCGAGAATCGCACCGCAGAAGCCTCGGCTTCGCTCGGCATAGTCCCTCGACTGCGCTCGGGAAAGACGGTTGGCGCAAATGTGAACACCCACCCGCAGCGTCGCCCCGCCCGCGAGGAGCTTTGGACATTTGATTAACACTTCAAAGAGCCAACCACCGACTCGCGCTATTGCGCTGAGTCGTATGAACAATAGAAGAACATTACGCTTTTAGCAAGCGAAAAATGCACAAATCAGGAACGAGTACGTAAATCCGCGAGGCAGCGCGTCGCCGTCATGCCGTCCCAAAATTCGGGGCGCGGGCGCTCGCTTTTGGGGCGGGCGAGCGCGGCGTCGAGTGCTGCGCCGAGGCTCTGCGGCGTGACCAACTCATTCGTCCCCTCGCTGATCGTCACTGGCCGTTCGGTGTTTTCGCGCAGCGTAAGGCAGGGGATGCCCAGATAGGTGGTTTCCTCTTGAATCCCGCCCGAATCGGTGATCGCCGCCGCCGCGTTTGAAACGAGGCTCATGAAGCGGAT